>JAJFKG010000010.1 GCA_021773335.1 Gammaproteobacteria bacterium | reverse complement strand
TGCACCAATTAAAAAAATTGGAAACAATACACACTCATTTAATCATGACACATGTATTTGGGATTTGAAATGAATGTTAGATTATTTGTAATATTTTTAAAAGTCTAGTGTTAATTTTAAAATCCAGTAATAATCAAAATTGCTCAAAAATATAGGATTTTAGGTATTATCGTGTATGCGGTAATTGCCATTGGATCTTGGTATATTGTAATGTATTAATGTGAATATTTCTAATTCAATCTAGTTCAACCAATTAAGTTTTAGTGCATTAGATAGTCCACGACCGCAATTACTACACTTGTTTCGATTAAGACGTGATGATGTGTGATACACGTTTCCGCAGAACAGACAGTGATAGATTGACGGGTTCATTGGTATTAGATTATGCATAATTATATTTTAGCATTTAAAATTAGATGATGTGATTTTGTACAATGTGATGTTGTACAATAACATCTCAAAAATTTTTTGAAAAGCGGACATTAGATAGGAACAAAATAACTGGAAAAATGTCCGCTTAGTACCATGTCCTCATTTGTTTTTCTATTTCTCGCATATCCCTTCTGATTGTTCTAGTACTTACTCCAAGTAATTGTGCAATATGATATTGTTTTAATTCACAGCGATACCAAAGTCCATACACTGCATACTTGCGAATTTCAGGGAATGCTCTACCACTACTTAGTTGTCTACACCATCTTCTAAAACTTTCATCCAAATTATCCTTGGTAATGTACCTCTGTTCTTGCAAGTATGCACAAAAAAAATGCTTGAATCGTGAAATGTCTTCTAATGCCAAATAATCTGTAGATTTATTTGCGTCAAGATACCTAGTTAGTATTTGGTTTAGTTGTGATTTCATTATTATTCAATAATTAGTCACAGAAGGTTATTAACATATTTTAGATATAATGTTGTAACCGCATTTTTTATATTGTTATCCATATAGAGTGTACAAAGTAAGATGTAAACGCCAAAAAGAATGTAAATGTAGTTACACACGCACAAATGTAACCACAAATATTGAAATGCAGTTACAAAACTAGCATTTTACAAAATAAAGCCAGCTTATTTGTAAAAGAAATAAAATTGTAGTTACAAATTATAAAGTTTCATGTGTGTGAGATTTTCCAACCAAATTCCAACCCTCATAAACTTTAACAGATATTCTATCTACTCTTTTTGATTTACTTCCAATACCGAGAATCTTTGCAAATTTCTGCATTGTACATTCTTTGTAGATATTATTTTCTTTGCGAAATTTGTTAAATGCATCATACGCATCCTTGACTAAACAGTATTCCCCATTATTTTCATACATGTTGTTTTCTTTAAAGTGTCCAACAGGGTCACCCATCATCTCAAATAAATCAGTCTTATCAGATGTACTCATGTCCAATAAGGGATTTTTCACATCCGTCTTTGCATAATCAATTACTGTAAGAAGAAATCTATCAAAATTATCTTTAGTTAGAAGCGCTTTCTTCCATTCATCATTTTTTTCAAAGTGATTCGGACAAGGTATTCTTTCTATTCTCTTTGCAACACCTGCCTCACCCCTAATATCTGGAATGCCATTTGATGCACCAACGTGTAACACTTTGCTAGGATCATAAGTGGTCAGTTCCTTCTCATACTTCCAAGATTGTTGCTGAACACTGCCGTCTATGATTCCTTTAAAGAGGTCTTCATCCAGTATGCAATTTTCAGCTTCATCAGTTACATTAAGACGCTCAGTACACTTTGCTAGGGTACGAGTATCTTCTTGCAGTTTTCTAATATGTATTGAAGTAAATTTACCAAGAAACATTTCCAGCATTTCTAACAGAGTAGTCTTTCCTGAATCTGGAGCACCATCAAATATTGGCATTTTTTTAATATTGTTTTTGCCGGTTAGTAAGATGACACATATTGCAAGAAATTTATCATAAAGATCTCCAAGTATCTCTTTTATTGCTACAAGTATTTTATCTTCTATACCTCTTAATTCAGGTCTGTACTCTCTATCTAATACAGAGTTTACATATACAATATTTGTAATCGGTTCAAACGTATTAGGATTTAAAACAACATTTGATAATCCAATTAAATCATTATCAAATGGATTTAGTTCATTAGCAGATACTTGTGACTCTATACCGATGTTGAATTTCAAATCATTAAAGTCACGATTTTTAATTATCATTCCTTTGATTTCCTGCTTTAGGATTCCATCAATTCCAAGTTTGTGAATTACACCATCGCGAAAATAAATGTCATTTGTATTAAAGGGAGTAACTATGTCATATTTTCCAATGAAATTTCTGATAAATTTTTTGACTTGATCATCATCATTGAATTTTATTGTTTTATTTTCTTGTAGAGGATGTTGTTCACCATAGCCCATTGCTTGATTGACTAGATCTTTTATTTTTTTATCATCATAGATATCAACACAGTTTTCTTTTTCATATTTTCTTGCAAGATAAAATAAATCATCTTCATCAAGTTCTGGATTTCTTATCTTTTTAGAATCAACATAACTTAGAATATGCTGACCTCGATTATCGCCTTTACGAAGTTTGATTTTGATATCTCTTTCATAAAGTGGCTTTAAGGTTGATACTTTTTTTAGATATGTCAGTCCATAGTTTGTAAAAATATCATCAATTTTCTCCTCTAACTGTTCTTTTCCAACTAATGCTGGCTCTTTACAGTCAAGAATATCTATCATCGAACCATCTTTATGCACACCACCTGCACAGTATAGCAAGAATTTGCCACCTGATTTTATCTCAATTTGTGGAATATTCTTTCCTGAAAGTGGTGCTTGACTCTGAATTGGTTCTTTAGTGTAAAAGTAAATGTGACATTTTTCTTTGTTTGAATGCTGTTCTACAAGCGTATCTTTTGCTACCCTTTCAATATCATTTACACAAAATTCATTCAATCCCAGCAGATTATCACAATCTATACCATTAAGCCACCAATCTTTCTTTGAATCATTGTGAAATACTTGACCGCATATGATTGCCATTCCATCATTGAAGAGATTTTTGCTTTTCCATTCTTTGTGCAAGTCTTCTGGAATAGAATCAGTTTGCCATTGCTTCCATGATACTTTGGGTTTCTTTGTACTAGTGTTTGCAGGGATTACATTAACACCTATAGAATTTCTCCAATAATCTGCAAAATCATTGGAAGTCAAATTATCTTTATCAATCAATTTTCAAATCCCTCATCAAATGATTCAGTCATGGGTTCATACTCTAAAACAAATTTGTTTATCAAGTCACTAGTCATATCTATGATTTCATTAAAGTCACTAATTTCGAGATCATACATACAAAAATCCATATGTTCCCATATTGCACATCTTAATTTATGAATCTGATTTTTTATTTCCATGTCTTCTGAATCATAAACAATAGTGTA
>JAJFKG010000009.1 GCA_021773335.1 Gammaproteobacteria bacterium | reverse complement strand
TCTGAGAGATCGGCGCGAATTTATGAACATATCTGGCACTCCTGAGCAAACAGCTGTAGTTTTATTAAAGCGCTTTTGAGTTTCTTATAGTGAAAGTATTGATGTCGCCTGACGAGCTGGCAAGCAAGATAAATAGCCGACAGCACGGTATAGTGACGTACGGAATTGGCTTGAAAGTCGCGCTGGCGGTTTTCCTGTTTGGCAGCCATGGCAATAATCCAGCACAGTAAGCTAGCCAACGCAGCGATGAGTAACAAAACAGCCAAGCGCTTGGGACAACGAGAACGTGAGTAGCGCAAGCCAAAGCCGTACTGATGGCTTTTGGTATCCCGAAAGTCTTCTTCAATCTGCATACGCTTTTTATAGATAGCGACAATTGCGGCCGCACCTCGTTGTTTCACATCCAGCGAAGTCACCAACAACCACGGGTCTTTGCGACGTTTTGAAGCACGCTTAGACTGAGTATTATTGGTTTTTTTACCACTGCGATTTAGCGCATGACGTCCACGTTTAATGGACTTATAAACGACCAGCGAACAAGGCAGTTGATGGGTCTTGCTTAAGCGAATGTTCACCAGCGCACATGCTTTACTCGAGGCCCGACGATACAGTGCTAATGCGCTCGACCACAGTGAGTCTGCGTGCTTGTAATACTGTATATTGTGGCGAATGCGCCCCACCCAATCAAAGCCAAGTTTGTCGAGGTGTTTAAACCAAGGGCACAGGAAGCCGGCATCGGTGACAATAATGGGGCGGCATTGTGCGGGTAAGCACTGCTTAAGCTGGTTGAGGAAGTTAACGTGGGCTTTGTGTGAGTTATATTGCTTTTTGGGGTATAGCTGTTGATAGAGTGTCAGGCCGCGTCCTTTGAGCGTTAGAGACGCCCGTAAGATATGATAGTCTTTGCGTTTGTTGGCACAAGACCAATCGACGCTGATGATAGGTTGTTTGAGTTTAGCGGCGATTAATTGATTGATGGCATGATAGTAATCGTCTATTTCACCATGCAGATGTTGATTACCGAGTAATCTATCCATTTTGCGGATGCAATGGCGTTCTTTAGCTCGCCCGCGCATAGCGCGCCCGAGCAAGGTCAGCGATAATGACTTACCGAACAGTAATGCTTCAACGGCGTTGGCTAGCGCTTTGAGGCGACAGCGATGAATATGGGGCAGTGCTTGCGTGAGCAGTTTATGTAATAATGTGTGGGTGCGCACAGTGTCTCTCCTTGTGATCTGTCTTGATGACTCAAGTTTGTGGTAAAACTTTATTAGATCATGAGACGCTGTTGCGCGCAATACTTATCTGCTTGTTTTATTAAAGATTTTTTTCAAATTTCGCGCCGATTTGTCAGATCCGGGCTACCTGTGTGGCAATGATTGACAATAATAAGCCAACTAGCGATACCGCATCATCTCTTTAACAACCGTTGAACTGACTTAACTATTATCCTTAATGTACCTGATCCTGATCTAGCCACATTCCTCTGGTGTGAGACGAGAATAAACTTGTTGGTTTTTCGACAATGACAACAAAAAGTTGTGGGGATTTGCCAGCGCCTTTCCCCATAGACTCTTTCTGCGCAAGTAAAATCAGCTCAGACGTAGATGCGCTTAATTAGCTACGGCGCTGTATGTAACCTTATGAAAATTTAAAAAATAAAAGATGTTTTGCGAACACATAAAAGGGAACTTTTTTTCATTGGCTGTGTCTAACCAGACTAGAGTCGGTGGGTGGGAGAGTTTCATGCGATATCTATTGTTAGTGTGCTTCGTCTTGATGCCAATTCTAGTGTATGCTAGTACCCATTCTTTTTCGTTTAAAATAAAAATCAAAAATGAGCTGAATACTCCAGTCTTGATTCCGTCAGACTCTGTCTACACCGATATAGCATCTGCAGCAAAATCAGTAACACTTGATTGTCCCACTGATATTGGCATTAATCCGAGTGATGTCTTCCCAGAACAATCTTGCACGTTTAGTGATGTAATGCCTGACACCCCACACACATCTGATCAAATGGGACATGATAGTGGCAATTTTACCATTGTAGATTACTACACAAAACAAAAAATTTGTGGGATCACGATTACTCACCAATATTATAATCCTGGTGCTGGAGCTCATCATGATCGTGCATTTATGTCGAGCGATAGTCCGAATTGCACCTTTAGCGAGGACGAGGTGACGGGCGGCTCTGATGACAGCACTACCGTGAAAGTTAAATCCGAAAATGCAAATTAATCGTCGATTATTCATTTCATTTTTTTTCATTAAGTGGACGAATTATCTAGCGTTGGTTGTGTTTGTTCCTTTTTTCGCATTTGCTAGCACAACAACCCTTGCTGACAATGAAGTTAAGCAGAAGATAATTAAGCGTTCAATAGCAAACTATCATGGGAGTTGTGCTTGTCCATATCAGTATGACAAAGCTGGTAGGCGTTGTGGTAAACGTAGTGCTTGGTATAGAAAAGGAGGTCATGCACCATTGTGTTATCCTAATGATGTTACACCACGGATGGTGGAAGAATTTAGACGGAGATAAAAAGTTAGGGCCAGGTGCTGGAAATATTCACCTGATCTCTTAGCTTCCTTTTTCTAGATTGGAATTTTTCTTGTTTAAATTATTCACATCTTTACTCAAGAAATCAATTGATGGCATCTATTTTAGGAGTATGTTTTTTTATAGTAATTTTAAAGTTAAACTAAGCGAATATATGCGAGAGGCATATGAACGTCTCAAAGTTACAAAGAAATCAGTTTATACATGATACAAATTTTCACCAAGATATTGTGGCACCGCCCGCCCAGGAGAGAGCGAAGCACTCAGTCTTGCATTTTACAAAGTATATGGGGAGGTTATTTGCAGATAAAGCTAGCCCTAGTCCAAAAATATTTGTCCAATGCTGGATTATTTTTAATAGATATAAATCACTAAGGAGAAGCAACTATAATGCTAACTCTATATCACTGCAATACATCATATGCATCACAAATCGTGCGTTTATATCTGGCTGAAATGAATATAGAGTGGCAGAGTCAGCATGTCAATTTACGTAAACAAGAACAAATCA
The DNA here is from genome assembly GCA_021773335.1 of Gammaproteobacteria bacterium. GTDB lineage: Bacteria > Pseudomonadota > Gammaproteobacteria > JAJFKG01 > JAJFKG01 > JAJFKG01. The sequence goes on along the minus strand of JAJFKG010000009.1, from coordinate 101,970 downwards.
CGAGTGATTATCGTAACATTAACCCTACTGGTTTAGTGCCTTGTCTAGTTGATAATGTTCAGCATAAAACTATCGCCAATAGCACTGATATTATGCTTTATCTTGACGACAACTATGTGGCGCCGACGCAACAGTTAGCAGAAGAATCTCGGCCTGAGGTTGTTAAATTTTGTCGTTATTTGGAAGGTTTACATGATCCACATTTACGGACATTAAGTTATTGTTACCTTTTTATCCCTAAGGGCAGTATAGAACCTGAGAAAAAGGAACGGCTAATGTCATTAGCTAAGCAGCATCCCAATAAAGCACGTGGTGAATTCATCCTGAAAATTGCCAATGGAGATTTTTCAGATGAAGAGTTAAGTGTGGCTGAACAAGCTATCTTCCTAGCGCTTGCCAAACTGCAATCTATTTTAGAGCAAAGCCAAGCTGAATTTTTATTTGCTAACAAATATACGATGGCCGATGCAGGTGCAACGGCGGCCTTATTTCGAATCGAAAAACTTGATCTGCTAACAGAGATTGAAAAGCATCACTTGCTTAGCGATTATTATGGTGCGATGAAACGTCGGGATAGTTTTGAAGTGGCAGATATGTGTTAAAATCAAACCTTTTTAGAAACTTGCTAGCTAATGTGATTTAAATGAATAATGGTCATATTGTTGTTCCCTTGTATAATACGTGCAACGAGTTAATTGGTACTAGCACAGCAATAGACAATAAGGACGTCAGGATGAATATTTGGTTAGGTTATGCCATTCTCGCACTTGTTTCCTTTGGTTTGGCTTTCTATGGGGCGCGAGCAGGGCTCATGCTAGGCCAATTACGTCTAGTGCTATTAGTGTATTTGGCGCCCAGCCCGATAATTGGAGTAGCCACTAATCTCGCGATTTCTACGATCGGCAGTATCGTCGGTGGCATCAACTGTTTGCGTCTGCGAATGGTAGTGTTGCGTTTGCTGCTAACGATAGGTATACCCTCCATGATTGGTGGCATCCTCAGTTTCAAATTAGCAACGTTATTAAATCCACTGTGGGTGAAATTAATTATTGCTCTCGTTATCGCTATTTGCGGTATTGAAATGATTATGCGTGCAAGACGTCTGCGTGCGAATGAAGAAAAAACGCAAGGGCAAGCGAATGTCGCGATTGAATCAATCTTGGGCGTAGTTCTCGGGGCTATGTCCGGTACAACTGGTTTGTTACTCGGTAGTATCCGCTTGCCCATCATGATGCAAGCCTTGGGTGTCGATGCGAAAAAAGCATCGGCAACAAGCATGGTGATTGGAGCCTTAACAGGTATTGCCGCAAGTATCGGGGCGACTAATCTTAACAAAATGAATGTGACTTTACTGTTGGTGGCCGTTCCGCCGACGGTGTTGGGTGCTTTTTTAGGTTCGTGTTGGATACATAAAGCGGATACGAATAAGGTGCTAAAATATGCGGGCTATATTGTGACATTATCGGCTTGCATGATGTTTTACGAAGTGATGGCCAGTTTTATCAATATTTAAATTATATAAAACAACGAGTTATTATCTTTGTGTGGGTTTTCCCATTTTTATTATTTCCCACTTGAATCATCTCCCACTTTTGGCTATAATTTACGCATATGATACAAGTAAACGTTCGAGGACAATCGATATGATTCCTAAAATCGTAAGACCAGATGCCAAGGGCAGAATCACCCTGGGTGAGCTTACTCAAGGTGTTAGCAGTTTTCACGTAAAAACAACGGAAGATCATCGCATTGTGCTAGAGCCTCAGGTTGAAATACCGCTCAAAGAAAAATGGTTATTTGAGAATAAAGCTGCGATGAAAAAAGTGCAGCGCGGCTTGCAAGATGCTGCTGCCGGACGGGTGTCGGCACGAGGAAGTTTTGCTAAATTTGTTGACGAAGATGATAATGCCTAATGCTTTTTGAGTTGTTATTCACAGAACAAGCGAATGCTGATCTGGATGAAATTGAAACAAATAAACACCTTAAAAAACGATTTAAGGCTGTGCGCAAAGCATTAGGCTATCTAGAAACAAACCCACGGCATCCTAGCCTGAATACTCACAAATTTAATTCGTTAAATGGCCCCAATAACGAAGAAGTATTTGAAGCTTACGCTGAGAACAATACACCGGCAGCTTATAGAATATTTTGGTATTACGGCCCGGGTAAAAAACAAATTACCATCCTCGCAATTACCCCGCACCCCTAATTTCGTACTCATATCTCCCCGGTAAGGTTAATGCTATTACCAGCAAGGAATAATTATTGCATCTTTAGGCAGTTACAGTGAAAATCCCATGGTTGTACTGGCGCTAGGCTTTGGTTGTGCTGTAAACGAACAAAAAGGATGAGTAATGGCCAATACGGAAAGTTTAATCACGGCTTATATTCTTGATGGTAAAGGTGGTGGCCGAAAAATTGGCTGGAAAGAGATTAAGAATTGGGCGCCTTCGCAAGGCCTTCTCTGGGTGCATCTCAATTTCACTGCCACTCACACTAAGCAATGGCTAAAGCGCGAAAGCGGCCTTGATGAAGTCGTGGTGCAAGCCTTGCTTGCCGATGAATCGCGTCCGCGAGCCGCTTTCCATGCCGATGGTTTGTTGGTTTGTATGCGCGGTGTCAATCTCAATCCAGGCAACGATCCTGAGGATATGGTATCAGTACGTACATGGATTGAAAAAAATCGCATTATTACCACACGACGGCGTGTCTTATTGTCTGTCAATGATATCCGTGAGGCGATTGAAACTAGTAGGGGGCCACGTACGTCGTCAGAATTTATTGTCATGCTATCAGAGCGCCTGACTAATCGCATGGGGGATGTGATTAATGAGGTTGATGGCCAAGTCGACGAACTTGAGCAAGAAGTATTAACTGTCAAAAGTCATTTGTTGCGTCCCAAAATAGCAGATATCAGACGCCAAGCTATTCTCATTCGGCGTTATCTTTCACCACAAAGGGAAGCCTTGTATCGTTTGTCGATGGAAAAAAACAAATTGATCAGTAATAGTGATTTACTTTATCTGCGTGAATCGACCGATCGGATTATCCGCTATATTGAGGATCTCGATTCTGCAAGAGAGCGTGCGACGATTACCCAAGAAGAATTGACCAGCCGGCTTTCTGAACAACTGGACCAACGCATGTATATTTTATCGATTGTTGCTGCGATCTTTTTGCCATTAACGTTTGTCACTGGCTTGCTGGGCATCAATGTGGGGGGGATCCCTGGCGAAAAAAGCGATTTAGGTTTCACATCAGTCTGTATTGTACTTGTTGTCCTTACTGCTGGGTTGCTTTGGTTTTTCAAGCGTAAGAAATGGATGTAAAGCATGCTTAATCTTGTGCGAACGTTGATTTTATTCTTTCTGTTGGGGTGGATAGCATCAGGATTTGCCGTTGAGATAATGCCAAAAACCTTTGATACAAGTCACGCAAATGAACAACTTGAGTTGATTCATGCAGACTTTGCTAAAGGAAATTTGTCACTTGCTAATTTACGGGTAAAAGTAAAAGCGTTAGAGACGCTGCAAGATAAAGCCGAAACTTGTGTTGATCAGTCACGCAAGCAGTTGAAAGTGATTGATGAAAGACTAAAGTCCGGTTATGCGTCACCACAGGGGCCGAGTGAAGATAACTTATTTTTAGAGAAGAAAAAGGCACTCTACACACAACAATTTTCTGATTGTCGTTTGTTTGTCTTTCGTTCACAAGAACTATTGGAAGGCATGCGAGAAACGATACTTGAGTTAACGTCATATGCCATATTTGATCGCAGTACGCCTGTTTGGGAAGTCTTTATTGAGTCGCACTATCCAGCCGCTGAGAACTTACACCCAGAAACCTTATTCCAAGCGACAGGTGTCAAAAAAATAGAGCAAGGTAATATGCTTACCTTAGTTGTTGCGTTTGTATTAGGTTTAGTCATCGCCTATTTCGTATTTCGGCAGAGTCGTTTATGGTTGACTGAAAATAAGACAAAAAGAAATGCCGTTTCAGCGCTAATGATAACGATGAAGGGCTTTATTCTACCGGTCATTATATTAGGTTTTTTGAACGTTGCGCTACAGCTTATCTTCTGGGGAGTTTCACCAAACCCAAATATTGAGTTGTTGAGTAGTGCTGCGTTTGCTTATAGCTTGATGTTGGCAGGCTTATATTTTTTATTCGGAAAGCCAGCAACCCATTTCGTGGTTTGGCATTTATCTAATGCGACAAGAAAAGCATTTTATACACGTTTTATTTACTTACTGTCACTAATTTTTATTGGCTATTTGTGTTACGTTTTGATTGATACTGATGATATGCCACCGCAATTTTTAGAATTCATTAGAACCATCTTTGTGACACTATTAAGTGTTTTGATTATTTATTTATGCTGGCCATTGACCAAGCTGCATTTTACTGAAGATTCGCCATGGTATGCAAAAGCCTTGCGTGGCGTGCTTGGTTTAGCTTTAGTGCTCATGCTAAGTCTAGAGTGGCTAGGCTATCATCAGCTAGCAATTTTCTTTGTTCAAGGCGTCTTTTTTACGGCTATACTGTTGGGCCTGTTTGGCTTGGCAAGCCGTATTCTCAGTTTAATTTTGCTTGCGATAGATAGAAATAAATCTTATATTTCGCACCGTATCCGCCATTACTTGGGTGTGAAGCCTTACCACCAGATTAATGAATTAGTTATCCTGCGATATACGGTATATATTTTATTAATACTTATCACACTGTTACTGTTGTTAAAAATATGGGGTGTGGCAGCAGTGAATACCGATTATCTTGAAAATGCCTTTATGGACGGTTTTTTAATTGGTGAGCTTAAATTTATTCCTTCCAGGCTGGTTGCCGCAATCTTTATATTTTGCTTAGTTAGTCTTGTAGGCAAAATCATTGCGGCGAATGTGGCTAGACATCGTCAGTTTGGCGGTGAAAAAGATACGCAAGTTGCCGTTGCGTCGATTATTAATTATGTCAGCTTTGCCCTAGCGTTAGTAGTCGCTTGCCTTATCGCTGGCGTTAATTTCACAGGGCTTGCGATTATTATTGGTGCTTTATCTGTCGGTATCGGGCTTGGGTTACAGAATATTGTTAATAATTTTATTTCGGGTGTGATTTTGCTGCTAGAAAAGCCGATCAAGCCGGGTGATCGCGTTATTGTGGGTAATACGGAAGGCTTCGTAAAAAAGGTGCGCATACGTTCAACCCAAATTTCCACCCTGGCACGTGAAGACGTGATTGTGCCAAACTCTGACTTGGTTACTAACCAAGTCACGAATTATATGTTTAGAGATAAAAAATGGCGGGTGAGTTGTCAAGTTGGTGTTGCGTATGGCAGTAATATCGATCGCGTCAAAGAAGTACTGTTAGATGTCGGTAGCAACCATCCCGATGTGCTACAAGAGGATCCTGATCAACCCGTCGTCCTATTCAAAGAGTTTGGCGATAGCAGTTTAATTTTTGAATTATGGTGCATTATCAGCGACGTTAATAAAAAATACCACATTATTAGCGACTTGAATTTTACGATTGACAATGCGTTTCGGCAACACAATATTACTATCGCCTTCCCACAGCGTGATATACATATCCACGATCACATCAAGCCTAATAAAGACGGAGAATGATAATCTTATTTATTGTGCAGCACTAGGGTTAGCACTATTGCTTATTGTTTTATTCGTTTTGCAAGGCTGCATGTTAAATATGAACGTTTCATCTTGATTGTTGTCATCTGCCTCTGTCGGTAGTGTAAGCTGCACAAAATCATTCATTGTAACTGTCATCGTTGCACAACCTTTGTTGATTTGCTTAAAGTCGCTAGCGTTATGTTTTATAAGCTGTGAGCCAGTATGTCGCACAGTTAAAGGCGCTTGTTCATCAATACATGCTTTGTCATTGGGTTCTGCTTTGATACAACTGACACGACAAGTAACTTTGGGATTTTTCACAGAGATTAATTTCTTTTGAACATCGGGCTGGTTTAGCGTATGCACCTCGATTACCAAACTTTGGTGATCCTTGTGATATTTGCACACAGCACCACCATAAGGTGTTAAGGTATAGTACGATACGGCAGGTGCTTTACATTGGATAGCCACGCATAAGGCATAACTATTGGAAAAAAATAGAATGAGCAAAACCGTGGTAAACATTTTCATAAGTATTAGCGTGTCCCTTTGTTGGCTGGGCGGTCCTTTGCACACAAAAAATGGCCTGTCTAATCGGCGCATGCAGTATACCTCAATCGTAACAGGTTTTGGAATAAATAAACCTAAGTTTTGGGGGTGTTGAGAGTAGAACCTATACGGTAAGTTGTAAAAAATTTACTTGACGAAAAAGAGAAGAACAATGTTAAGTGACTTTCCTAGAATCGAATGCCCGTTCATGCGCAAGTCTTACTTAGTTGAACAGCAAAGTTTTAAGGAATACGGCCGAGTGCTAAAGCTCCGTAGTCCTGAAGTATATTTGGTAATGAATCAAATCAATCCCACTTATAGTTGGGTATTTGATGATAAGGATACAATTGCAATAGAAGAGCTGGATGGCACAAAATTACAATCTAACCCATATCAACTTGATAGCCACATGTGGTATCCATTTGCCAAGGCAATAAAGCAGCTTAAATACAAATCGTTTCATGAGCATGAGTGTACGTTTGAGAATTTTAGTCATTGGTTTGGGCATCATTTAAAAAGTTTACATCACGCAAACCGAGTCGGTCATGAACATGCAGCTTGCGTCGCAGGTGTTATTTTTTATAACCTAAAGCGCAAAAAACAGGGTAAAACCTATCTGGCTAAATTGAGGCGCGACATGTTCGATTGGTATTATTCTGACAAATTAAAAATTTTGTATGAGAGTTGAATGGGGCCTAAGCGTTTTGTTAACCTAGTTATCTATTTTTAACCTATTGTTTTAAATAGATTATTTTTATGTCGGGGGGTGACTTGCTCAAACTTTAATATATTGTATACTTATATATAATATATTATATTGAGGGTCAAAAAATGCAAATGTTACTGTCTATACCTAATGAAATTGCAACCCGCTGGAAAGCAGCTATCCCTGCGCGTCAACGCAGTAAAGTGGTGGCGCAGTTGATGGAAAAGGAGTTAGAGGCGCGTGAAAATGATTTATATCAGTGTGCTGTTGCAGTTGAAAAAGACCAAGCGCTGCAACGTGATATGCAAGATTGGGATGCGACATTACAAGATGGATTAGACGATGAATCGTGGTGATATCTATTGGGTAGACCTGAATCCAACCAAGGGTTCTGAGCTTAGTAAACAACGTCCTTGTGTTCTAGTCGGTGCCACGCCAATTAATAAAGCGCGTAGAACAGTTGTGGTTGTGCCCTTATCGTCAGTGACTAAAGCGCGCCCACCACTTACCATTGCAGTATCTTGTCTGAATAAAAAAGCTATCGCTATTTGCGATCAAATTCGTACTGTCGATAAAAGCCGCCTGCGTAAATCGGCGGGACGCTTATCTGCCCAAGATTTGATTGCCTTGGACGATGGGCTGCGGCGTATCCTAGCACTTTAAAAGCACTGGTGCTTGTAAATGTTGCGCCCATCCAATTGAACAGTATCATCACCAGCGCTGTTTGTTGAAGCTTGGCATGCTAAAGAAGTCACATCGCAATGATAATTTTATGCATGAATGTCTTAATAAAATAGAAGCATGCCTTAAGGAATTTTTGCCGGCTAAATGTTTTTATGCGATTGAACTGGATTTTATGAGTGATTATTATGTGACATCAACAACGTAAGTGTGGCAGAATATATTATATGAATTTTTTTTCGTCAAAGTTTTATTGTTTATTATCGATAATAGTATGTTTGCTTTCTGCTCCCGCGCTTGTGTCAGCGGCGCCACAACAAAAAATACCAGCAGCATCACAAAGCGCCCTTGCTAAGTTTGAAAGTCAATTCAATAGCAAGCTAGGCGTGTATGCCATCGATGCTGCTACCGGAAAGTCCATTGCCTATCGCGCGAATGAGCGTTTCCCTATGCAAAGTACATTTAAACTGATTGCGGTTGCAGCGGTTCTTAAACAAAGTGAGCGTGAGAGGGGCCTGTTACAGAAAAAAATTAATTATACGCAACAAGATCTTGTCGCGTGGTCACCGATCACCAAAAAACATATTAGCTCTGGTATGACCATCGCACAGCTGTCGGCAGCAGCCATCAGTTATAGCGACAATACAGCCGCTAATCTGTTAATGAAGCAATTAGGTGGGCCTAGCGCGGTAACAGCATTTGCACGTTCGATAGGTGATAATACGTTTCACCTAAATAACTGGGAGCCAAACTTAAATTCAAATCCGCACAGCAAACAAGATTCTTCAACGCCAGTTGCTATGACACAAGCTACTCAAAAAATAGTCCTGGGCGAGGCATTGTCGCCAACGTTACGTAAACAGCTAACTGCATGGATGAGCGATGCAGCAACCGGAGGTAAGCGCATCAGAGCTGGCGTGCCTGAACGTTGGCGCGTAGCGGATAAAACGGGCTCAGGCGAATATTACGGCATTGCTAATGATATTGGTGTGATTTGGCCACCAGGTTGTGCACCAATTGTTGTCGCAATTTATACGCTGCAAAATCAAAAAAATGCAACTGTGCGAGAAAATATGGTCGCTTTTGCTACACACTTAATACTAAGTGAATTTTCTAAAACGGACAGATGTTTGAATAAAATTATTACCTAGTTATAGCTTGTTAAACAGGGAACATATACAGTAATGAAAGCTTGTAGCATTCCTCAAAATTACAAAATAGCAATAACGAACACGTTTGGTGCAGCTGGTAAGCAATGGCTGGAAAAATTGCCAAGTTTAATCGAGTTCTGTGAAAGCCAATACAATCTTATTTTGACTAAGCCTATCCCTCGCTTATCCTACAACTATATTGTTGAAGCGATCAGAGAAGATGGCACAGCCGTTATCGCTAAGTTTTTATGCCCGGATCCACAGGCTGAATATGAAATATATGCGCTCAGGTTAATGGCGTGTGATGCTGTCGTAAAGCTTTATGAGTATGATAGTCAACACCGCATTGCGATTTTAGAAAAACTCACGCCTGGAGAAGTGCTCACTGATTGTGATGATGACGAAGCGGCTGCTATTGTAGCAGAGCTCATTGCTAAATTAAGTAAACCTTATTCACAGGAGACGACTCCGTTCCCTACGACACGCGCTTTATTCAAGCGCTTAGAACAGCCCGTTCAACTGCCAAAAGATTTTCCTCAAGCTTTAATCGACCAAGCTAAGCAAATAGCAGACGAACTGCATCAGTCATTGGGAAAGCCAGTATTGCTGCATGGTGATTTGCATCACGAAAATATTCTATCATGTGGCAACAACCAGTGGTGCGCAATCGATCCCAAGGGGATGATTGGTGAACGAGAATACGAAGTGGGTGCTTTTTTACGTAACCCCATTGTTAAAACCAATCAACCAGATATTACTGTTGAACAACAGCAAAAGCGTATTGCTCTATTTAGTGAGATGCTGAATTTTGATAAGCAACGGCTTGCTGCCTGGGGTTTCGCGCAAGCCGTATTAGCGGCGGTATGGTGCCTAGATGACAAGTCATCGGATTGGCAACATTTTGTGAATTGTGCGCAGAGACTAAGGCTATGCTTCTAAAAAGCTGCCGCGCACTTGTTTTTCAATTTCATTAAAAATCATATGGTTACATCAGTCTCGTGTGACTTTTTCGGATAATCATCCTTGACAGGGCGAATTATCCGGATAAAATGCCTTATATGGAACGATTTAATAGACTACTCAACATTCAATTACCCGCTGGAAAGTCGGCTTTCTTGTGGGGGCCACGTAAGGTTGGTAAAAGCTTTTGGATTAAGCAGCATTTGCCTGATGCGGTAGTTATCGACTTTTTGAAAACAGATGTATTTGCAGATTACGCTTCGAAGCCGTGGCTATTGCGCGAACGCTATAGCGACACAACATCTCTGATTGTCATTGATGAGGTGCAAATGGTGCCGGATATTCTTAATGAAGTGCATTGGATGATAGAAAATGCAGGTTTATCATTTTTATTGACGGGCTCAAGTCCACGTAAGTTGCGCCGCAGCCATGCTAATTTATTAGGCGGAAGGGCATGGCGCTATACAATGACTCCACTCTGTTATCCTGAATTAAAAGAGTTTGATATTCAGTTTGCGTTGACTTCAGGATTCCTACCATCACATTTGTCAAGTCCAGAACCAATACAGGAATTACGTGCCTATATTGCGGATTATTTGAAAGAAGAAATTGCTGCTGAGGCTGTTGTGCGTAACATTCCTGCTTTCTCTGAGTTCCTGCGAGTTGCTGCACTTAGTACGGGTGAGTTGATTAATTATGCGAATGTTGCACGAGATACAGGTGTTAGTGCTAAAGTAGTGCGCGGATATTTTGAAATATTAGAAGATACTTTGTTGGGATTTCGTTTAAATCCCTGGCAAAAGACGCCTGACCGACGTTTAATTGAAACAGAAAAATTTTACCTTTTTGATGTAGGTGTTGCTAACTATCTTGCAAGAAGGCAGCCGCAATTTTCAACACCAGAGTTTGGTAAGTCCTTCGAGCATTATATTATGATGGAGTTGAAAGCTTACCAAGCTTATAAAAATCAAGAACTGCCTTTACACTTTTGGCGTACTAGCACCGGGCAAGAAGTTGATTTTATCTTGGGTGATATGGAGGTCGCGGTTGAAGTCAAGGCTGGCAAACGAGTTGATAATGCGCATGCAAAAGGTTTACGCACACTTGCGGAGAGCCATGTTTTAAAGCGCTCGATTTTAATCTCGTTTGAAACGGAGCCGAAAACGCTCAGTGGCAATATTGAATGCATTCCGTGGCGGTTATTTTTGCAGATGTTGTGGGGTGGGGAAATTATCTAGTCTATGATGTTAGTTGACCAGCTAAAATCCGGTTAAGCGCTTGGTTTGTAGCGCCTGCTGGGTGTTTCCTATCGTCATTGCGCTGGTTTTGCTGAGCAATGCGTAGCGCGTATTTTGTTGGTGCTTATAGAAACTAAAACTAAGGAGATATTATGCAACATATAAGACTATACACCGGAGAAGATGGGCAATCACACTTTGCAGAAATCAATATACAATTGAGCGATGCTAAATACGGCAAGATGAGTGAAAAATTTAATGTTAATGGTGTGATCTTTGGTGAAGTCACTGAAGAGAGAGAAGTAGCTTGGCACAATCCACCTTGTGCACAATATATTATTATGTTGCAGGGTTCTATGGAGATTGAGATTGGTGATGGCACTAAAAAATGGTTCCACGAAGGCGATGTTGTGTTAGCTGAAGATACCACTGGCCAGGGGCATATCACCCGAGCGGCTAGTGAAGGGCCAAGACAATATCTGGTTTTGCCATTAGTTATGCGGTAATAATTCATTGAATACAGAAGCGAATATTCGTTCGATAAAAGTGATGGAGAAAATCGGCATGCATCGCGTTAGAGGGGGGTGTTTCTCCACCCGTGGCTGGCGCCAGATCACCCTCAAACTTTACATTTGCTTTATACCGTCGCGAATAAACGCTGAAGTGCAAATTATTGTCATTTTTAACTAAGTTTTCTCATCATAAGCATTTTTACGCTTGCATGGATTTTGCCTAGACGAGTAATATGTGACTTTATTAGTACATAAAGCCATTGACAGTAAACCACTTAGGGACTATTCATGCAAATCGCCATCTTATCACGCAACCCCAACCTTTATTCGACACGCCGTTTAGTCGAAGCCACGCAAGCTGCGGGACATGAAGCGACAGTTATCGACTATATCAACTGTTATATGAACATTACTTCTACAAAGCCAACTATCCATTATCAGGGAGCAGAGTTGCCTGTTTTTGATGCGGTCATCCCCAGAATTGGTGCGAGTAGGACTTTTTATGGATCGGCGATTGTTAGGCAGTTTGAAATGCGTGGCATATATAGCGTCAATCCTTCACTGGGCATTACCCGTTCACGTGATAAGCTGCGTTCTTTGCAATTGCTTTCGCGTAAAGGCGTTGATATGCCGATCACGGGTTTTGCTAACTCACCTAATGATATTGATGATTTGATCAAAATAGTGGGTGGGCCGCCATTAATTATTAAGCTCATCGAAGGTACTCAGGGGGTTGGGGTGGTGCTTGCAGAAACGAAAAAAGCCGCTGAAAGCGTTGTGCAAGCCTTTATGGGGATTGATGCTAATATCATCGTGCAAGAATATATACAAGAATCTGCAGGCACGGACATTCGCTGCATTGTATTAGGCGAAAAAGTCGTGGCCGCAATGAAACGCCAAGCCGAACCCGGCGAGTTTCGCTCTAACATACACCGCGGTGGCAGCGCACAAGCGGTTAAATTGACGAAAGCTGAACGTGAAACCGCGGTGAACGCTGCTAAGTGTATGGGTTTATCCTGTGCTGGGGTTGACCTGCTACGTTCGGACCGTGGTCCACTTGTGATGGAAGTTAACTCTTCTCCTGGACTTGAAGGTATTGAAACTGCCACTGGTATAGATATAGCAGGAAAGGTTGTTAGCTATATTGAAAAATACGCTAAGCCTATTGGGCCGCGTAGCCGTTACCAAGGTTAATGATAGAGTGAGATAACTGGATGTTTAAACGATTACGAGGTATTTACCATGGCAAAAAAATCGAAGAAAAAATGCTTATTGGTTGGCAAGAGTGGTGTGGTTTTCCGAAATTAAAAATTCCTGCGATAAAAGCTAAAATTGACACTGGTGCTAAAACTTCGGCGCTACATGCGTTTGCTATTAAACCGTATTATCGTAACGGTGTGCTGCATGTGAAATTTTCTGTGTATCCTTTTCAAGGGCGTAAAGATAAAGTAATCGTCTGCAGAGCAAAAGTCGTTGACCAACGTAATGTGATGAGTTCAAATGGCCATAGAGAAAAGCGTTACGTGATTTCGACGCCATTAACTTTGGGGGAGGAACGGTGGGATATTGAGTTGACGCTCTCTAATCGAGATCCATTACAATTTCGCATGCTATTAGGGCGGGAAGCACTACGCCACGGAAGACTAGTGATCGATCCGCGTCTGTCGCAATGCCAAACTCGTCCACGCAAGTCCACATCCAAGCGCCATACGGCATAAGTTTCGCTATTTCATTGATTCGTAGCTATCTTTACCCTATCGCGTCTTGATTGCTATACTTGTAGAGTAACAACCAAGAGGTATGCCGATGAAAGTTCTGACCGCTATTTTTGCCACAATCATTAGTTTATTTTCTGTGACAGTTGGCTTGGCCGAAAAACTCTATACCAAGCCGAGTGACGATGTCCTCAAGAAAAAGCTTACCCATATACAATATTACGTCACGCAAAAAAAAGGCACAGAGCCGGCTTTTGCTAATCAATACTGGAATAAGAAAGAGCCTGGTATTTATGTTGATGTGGTTTCTGGACAGCCCTTGTTTAGTTCAACTGATAAATACGATTCAAAAACCGGTTGGCCAAGCTTTATCAAACCTATTGATGATAACAGTGTGACACTCAAAAAAGATCGTAAATTGTTTGTGACACGTACCGAAGTGCGCTCAAGCGATGCTGACTCTCATTTAGGGCATGTTTTTGCTGACGGGCCAGCACCTAGTTTTAAGCGTTATTGCATCAACTCAGCGGCATTGGAATTTATCCCTGTGAGTGAACTAAAAGCGCGTGGTTATGCTGAGTATTTGCAGATGTTTCAAAAATAACAGGGTGTAATGTGCACTACTGTTAACGTAAAATAGTTTTTTATTTTCTCTATCAACATTATTCGTTATAATCTTCAAGCTTTAAATTCTGTTCATGAAAAGGAATATCATATGACATTTAGTGCCATTTCAGAGTTTGCGTTTGCCTTAGGTTTGTTAATCAACGCAGTATTATTTATCCCACAAGCCTATAAGTTATTGCAAAAAAAGGATGCCCAAGAGATTTCTCTCGTTACGTTCGTGGGATTTTGGTTGATACAATTGATTACCGCGATACATGGTTATCAACGTCAGGATTACGTTTTATTTGCAGGCTATTTACTTGCAATGATTACTTGTGGATGGGTAATAGTGTTGACTTTTTATTATCAGCAACGCGCGCGGCGTAGTTAAACAAGTAAATCAATAGCGGTGTCAGTATTCGTTGCGTGATTATTTTCGTTGAGGTGTTTAAATCGTGGTGATAACCATAGTACTTCACCAAAGTTAGGCATAACTAAATGCTCGTAACAACACTGCATTGCTTTGAGCATTTTAACGGGTCTTTCCCAAATCCGGGGGCACTATGCTCCGCCACACAATACTCTCACTCGTAATCGATAACGGTGTTTTTTTAAGTCACACAAGGTGGTTGCGAAGGCCTGTTTGTGACGTTTACGGCTAAAGGCCTGCATATCAAGATGCTGAAGCATATCTCTTTAAGCGTTGGAATGAATTTTGTGCGCCAACACCAATAGCAGAAAGCCCAACAGCATCACAGCCGCCGTCACCAAATTAGACAAACGTTTAGTATACCCCTCGTACCTGAAGCCGCGACGGGTATAGTCAAGCTCGATATTGGTTTTTTGTGTTTTATCCTAGCCAATACGCATAGTCTTCTATAAAATAAGCGCTCATTGATTCGCGTATGAGTGTGGCCGGGTGAAGCTAATTTTTCTAAAAATAGGGATTGTGTGTGCGGCTGTACTGTACTTGGCGACGTCAGAAGCTGCGACGGTGGCACAAGATGCGCATGCACAAGCTGTACTCACTGCCCCCGAACCAATCAAAGCGCTAAGCAAGCCCGCTGACAAAGATAAAGACAACACACGCAAAACACCGCCTCCGCCACCCTGGTATACCGGGCCACTTTTGGCACCAGCAGGACACACCATCCCAGCCGGGCATATCAATCTTGAGCCTTATCTTTTTGCTACCAATGATATAGGTACTTACAATAGCAGTGGGCATTTAGAACGGCGTGCTGGCAAGAAAGTTATTAATCCAACCATGATCATTACGCAAGGTGTTTTGCCGCGCATGGATATACAATATTCTTTACCCTACAACTTTAATTATAATAAGGGCGAGTACGGTTCTGGTCCTGGGGATATTGGCGTAATTCTCGGTTTTCAAGCACTCAATGATAAGCCACACACCGTCATCCCTGATTTGCGGGTCACTCTTGAGGAGGTCTTACCTTCGGGTAATTATAATGATCTCAATGCTAATGCAGAGGGCACAGATGCCAATGGTGCTGGCTCATTTCAAACTGCGGTAGGTTTAAATTTTCAAAAGTTGACACACTTTTATGATGAACATTTTCTACGGACACGTTTGAGCCTAACGTATACAGTGCCAAGCCATGTATCAGTGCGTAACCATAATGCTTATGGTGGTGGAAATGGGACGGATGGCACAGTGAAGCCGGGACAAAAATTTTCGACGGATTTAGCCTTTGAATATACTTTGACGCGACACATTGTGCCGGTATTTGAAGTATTGTATACCATGAATGGCAGGACACGTTTTTCAGGAACGCCAGGCAGAAATAGTACAGGCATGGCGGCTGTGAATACCTCTCCAAGTGGCAATGAAACTAGTCTTGCGCCGGCGCTAGAATACAATTTCAATGAGCACTTAGGCATTATTGCTGGTGCTTGGTTTAGCATTGCCGGGCGTAATAACGAAGATTTTGAAAGTGCAGTGGTCGCCCTAAATTACTACTATTAAAACCTATCACCAATATTTTAAACTGTTTCAATTTTTTTATATTTGAGGCGATGTGGTTGTGCTGCATCTGCGCCTAAGCGACGAACACGATCCGCTTCATAGTCACTGTAATTACCAGCAAACCATTCGACATGGCTATCGTCTTCGAATGCCAAAATATGCGTGGCTATGCGGTCCAAAAACCAGCGATCATGTGAAATAACAATCGCACAACCCGGATATGCAAGCAGAGCTTCTTCTAAAGCACGCAAGGTTTCTACATCTAAATCATTCGTTGGTTCATCGAGTAATAACACATTGCCACCGCGCTTTAATAGCTTGGCTAAGTGTACGCGATTACGTTCGCCGCCAGATAAATTGCTTACATGTTTTTGTTGATCGGAACCTTTGAAGTTAAAGCGACTCACATAGGTGCGCGAGTTAACTTCGTAATTACCAATGCGAATAATATCTTGGCCATCTGAGATTTCTTGCCAGACGGTTTTATCATCCGCTAGATTGTCCCGACTTTGGTCGACATAGGCTAATTCAACCGTATCACCAAAGCGCAAACTACCAGAGTCAGGTTTTTCGATACCCATGAGCATCTTAAATAGTGTCGATTTACCCGCGCCATTAGGTCCGACGACACCAACAATGCTGCCGCGAGGTACGTTAAAGCTTAAGTCATCAATTAACAGACGATCACCGAAGCCTTTAGTAATATGTTCAGCCTCAATAACTAACTCACCTAAACGTTGACCTGGCGGGATATATATTTCCTGCGTTTCATTGCGTTGTTGAAATTCTTTTGAATTTAACTCTTCAAATTGTGCTAAGCGCGCTTTGCTCTTAGCGTGACGTCCTTTGGGACTTTGTTTAACCCATTCTAATTCGTGTTTTAAGGCTTTTTGACGTGCGCTTTCTTGACGCTCTTCTTGTTCTAGGCGCTTAGTTTTTTGTACTAACCATTCACTGTAATTACCTTCATAAGGGATCCCGTGACCGCGATCGAGTTCTAATATCCAGCCAGCGACATTATCAAGAAAGTAACGATCATGGGTGATAGCCACGATAGTGCTGGGATATTCTTGTAAGAAGCGCTCTAGCCATGCGACGCTTTCGGCATCGAGATGGTTAGTAGGTTCGTCAAGTAGTAGCATGTCGGGATTTGATAGCAATAAACGACAGAGTGCGACACGACGACGTTCACCACCAGATAGCTTACTGACATCCGCATCCCAAGATGGTAAGCGTAGTGCCTCGGCAGCAATTTCAAGTTTACGCTCGAGTTCCCAAGCGCCAGCAGCATCGATGGCGTTTTGTAATTTGGCTTGTTTTTCTAATAGGGCGGTCATTTCATCATCGCCCATGGGTTCAGCAAAGCGCATGCTTATTTCGTTAAATTCGTCTAATAGGGCTTTGGTTTCAGCAATGCCTTCTTCAACATTACCGCGTACATCTTTGCTCTCATCAAGCTGAGGCTCTTGGGGTAGATACCCGACCCTAATGCCGGGTTGAGGACGTGCTTCCCCATTGATTTCATTATCTAGGCCGGCCATGATACGTAATAGCGTTGATTTTCCAGCGCCATTTAAACCGAGGACGCCGATTTTCGCACCGGGATAGAAAGATAGCGAAATATCCTCCAGAATCACTCGTTTGGGTGGAACAACCTTACTGACTTGATTCATCGTATAGATATATTGTGCCATGAGAAACCTGCTTTGTATTAAAGGTCACAAAGTAATCGAAATGAGGCGGGAGGTCAAGGCTACTATTCTTTAATGGGTTTGCAATAGGTTTCTTTTACTAAGAAGGTCAGTATAAA
Source organism: Gammaproteobacteria bacterium (assembly GCA_021773335.1). Lineage (GTDB taxonomy): Bacteria > Pseudomonadota > Gammaproteobacteria > JAJFKG01 > JAJFKG01 > JAJFKG01. The sequence continues at coordinate 84,431 of JAJFKG010000009.1, read as the reverse complement.
ACTGATAAACAAAATTGTGGGTACGATAGATAACGCAAGAGAATAATCTTGGTAGGTAAAGATTTCCATTTTTGCTGTGGCTGCGCTACTACCTTCTTCGGTGATATCGAGTAGCTTGCCAATTAATGGTTGAAATAAGATAGGTCCTAAGCTAACCAAAAAATTGGTGCCGGCAACGGCAGTACCGGCGGCACGATGGGGGCTAATTTCGCGGTTGATTGCGAAGCATAAGGGTTGGCAGCCAATGAATAAACCGACAAAGAATACAATAATATCGGCGCCTAGGGGATGCAAGTTTGGCGTGTGAATTAGGATCACAAACAAAATTGCTGCACCCAATGAACCAATCTGTAAGAAAATACGTCGCCGCCCAAAATAATCAGAGAGCCAGCCATTGAGTGGTCCCCCGATTGCCATGCCAACAAATAACATTGAGGTGGCACGTGCTGCGATTTCAGCATTGAAGTGTAAACCGTATTCTAAGAAACTTAAGCCCCAAAGTGCGCCAAAGACAGCAATAGGCAGCCATATCATTCCACCGATTAGACCACATAAATAAAACTGGGGATTTTTAACGATAGTCTTAAACCAACTGAATGCCTTCTCCCAGTGTTTTTCACCAATATCTTTATCAGCGACTACACGGTAGGGACGATCTCGAATAACTAGCCACATAAGGAGTGATAAAACAACACCACCTGCGCCGATCAGTAACCAAGCATGTTGCCAACCAACGGCGTCGACGACCTTAGTGAGAGTGACATCACCAAAAACAGCGCCCAACATACCTAGCGTCGTCGTTAAACCTGAAATTAATGCAAAATAACGTGAGGGTAACCAGTTTGCTGCGAGTTTTAATACACCGACAAAAGCGAAGGAAGAACCAAAGCCCATCATTAAGCGGGCAACCTCAGCGACGCTTAGGTGTATAATTGAGGCGATCAGTAGAGAACCAATAGTACAGAATAAGATAGCCATTGATAGCATGCGACGCGGGCTATAGCGATCCATCAGCATACCGACAGGCAATTGCATAGGTGTGTACGCGTAATAATAAACTGAAGATAGCAAGCCGAGAGTTGCAGCATTAATGCCATAGGCATGCATAAGCTGCGTTACCATTACGCTGGGTGTAATACGTAAAATAAATTCATAGCAATAGAAGAGGGCGGCGAGTATGCAAATGAACCAGGGCAAAGCTTTGCGTATGGTCGGGTTCATGCTTGCGAAATAAGGGATTTTTTGAGGTTGCTTTTTAGTCATTGGTCCATGTGTTCTTTGAGCTATTTTTCGTATGACGCAGAATTGCGCTGATATTGCCAACGCCGCAATACTACACGTTTTTTACTGCAGTCGATATTGGTAAGTTTAAAAAAGTGTAATTTTTCAGATAACTACTAAATTCCCAGTTATTTTAAGTTCATTTTTTGAACTGTGCTGTTGGGTGGCTGGATGCGAGAGAATATCTGACTTTATAGGATTTTTTAGTATACAATGCGGCACACAATCTTGCGTGTAAACCAACAGATGAGCATCACTTATGACCCAGAAAAATCAGCCCCAATCAAGCAATAATGGTTTTGTTAAATGGGTTCCCTTACTTATATTTTGTGTTATCCAAGTTGGGACTTCTGGCGATAATGCGATTTTAACGAATGCTATCTCTGCTCTGGTGGTGAGTTTCCATACGACTGTATCGGCAGTGCAAATTGCAACGGCGATTTACCCGTTGACGGCGAGCGCGTTGATGGTGATCTTTGGTTTAGTCGGTTTGATCATTGGCTGGAAACGAACCTTGCAAGCAGGATTGATTATCCTTGCGGTGGGTGAAACGATTGCGTTTATCAGTCCTAGTGTGATCATCTTCACCTATGTGGCGCGGGTATTAACGGGGGTAGGTGCGAGTATGGCAATCCCCGCGGTGTTGGGGTTGACTGCCGGAATCTACCGCGGCCGCGATCAGGCGATAGCCTTTGGTGGTTTAGCGGCGGCAAATGGTTTAGCTAATGCCATTGGCCCGATTATTGGCGGTTGGATCATTGTGACTTGGGGATGGCGTGAAGCCTTTTTAGCACTAGCAGTTTTATTTGCAGCCTTGTTTTTTGCAGCGGCAGTCGTAAAACGTCTAGAGCCACCAAAGACTTTGCCACATTTCGACTACGTAGGCGCAGTGTTAATTATCATCAGTTTGATCCTGCTGAACTACGGTTTGCTAACGGTGAGTGAATGGGGGATATTTAAACCAATTAAACCACCGTTTACTATGCTGGGGCTCTCACCGTCACCATTCTTAGTGGCGGCAGGTATTTTCGTATTTTGGGCTTTTGTACATTGGGGCGAACGCATCGAAAAACGTGGTGGCACGGCCTTTTTCCCTTCCTTATTTTTAAAAACGCCACAGGTTAAATCTGGCTTATACATGACAGCGCTGACTTTCCTATTTATCGGCGGCTTTTCATTTATCGTGGTCACTTACTTGCAAGTTGTTGTTGGTTTTAATGCGATTCAAACGGGTTTTGTTTTGGCAACGTTTGCGGTGGGGATGGTGATTTATGCCTTGGGTACACCAATACTTAATAAAAATGCATCGCCACGCTTAACGTGCCGTTTGGGTATTATGACGTTAGTGGTAGCGTGTTTAGGTATTATGTACGGCTTAGAGACAAGTGATACTAATCCATTGTTGCTGCTTGGACTATTTGCAGCGGGTGCGGGGATTGGTTTAGTTGCCTCGCAAGCGAGTGTTGTGATTACTTCAGTGGTGCCAGAGCATGATGCTGAGCAATCTGGGGGGGTGCAGGGTGCGATGCGTAATATTGGACAATCGATTGGTATTGCTTTAGTAGGCGCGGTATTGATTACCAGCTTGACTGCCGCAGTAAAAACACGCACAGCAGCTTCACCTTATCTCTCTGCCCCGCTACGGGCGAAAGCAGAAATTGTTACGGATGTGCCTTTTGTGAGTAATCAAGATGTTGAATCAATTTTGCAAAAAACCAAGTTGCCTAAAGAGCAACAACAAGCCTTGATAAATATTAATGAAGAAAGCCGTTTGCTAGCTGCGCGTAAATCAATGTTTTCTTTGGCGATCATTGTTTTGTTGTTTATGTTTGGAACCAATGGCTTGCCAAAAGTAAGCCCGGGAGCAGAAGAGGCTGGTGAAAATAAGTCTTAGTTGTAGCCTTGATAAGCACCGTAGGGGCGCATCAAGGAGCAGGATTTGGCAACACATTCCCTTGGCGCGCTCACGCGCTTATCAAGCCTACATATGAGCTTGACGCAAAGACAGTAGGCTACACAAGAATTAAAGCTACATATCCGAAGTTTCAACCTAATGAAAATTAGTCCTCGGATACGGCCGTATATCTACAGGTTGTATCTTCAACCACGCAGTACTATTTTGTGAGCGATGTTTATCTTCAGTGATATGCACCAAAGTAAATTGACTGTTACGCACAAACTCAAGCGCAGCTTTACGTGATTTTTCATCGATAGCTGCTAGTAAAGTTCTTGGTATTTTACCTTGGTTTAATTGTGGGAGCAGCATTTCTAACAATGCATATGAAGGAAATGCAGTCGATGCTGAATCGATAAAGATAGAACTACACTCAGACATTTGCGGTAAGTAGTGGCCAAGAATCTTAATGATTTCATTCGCGCCATGTGAAAAATCTGAAAAAAGTAAGTCGATTTTTGCTTCTAAACTGGGGAAGGGCGGTATTTTATCTGAGATGAGTGAGACAAATCCCTCAAGCTCAAATTTTTGGGTTAAATGTGCAATATAATCTGGGAATGCTGCAATTTTCTCATCCCCTAAAAATAAATTATCATTGCCTTCTAAGACATTTTGCCAATCCCGACCATCATCCACTGTCCATATATGGCCTGCTTCATTTTCTTTAACCGCTTGAGCCATCCACATTGTAGTAGCGGCACAGCCACAACCTAACTCCAAAATGGTTTTGGGTTTGTGCATTTTAACTAAAGAGTAGAGAAATAAACACCAATCTTCTGTGCCATAGATACTGCCAATGCGGTCACTAAAGATTTTGAGGTCGGCGATATTGTAGATTTTTATCATGGGTTGATAGTTCCTTTTATGCTGCGCCGATACCTAAATCAAAAGCAATACTCAAGCGTTGTTCTTCGCTGGTAAATGGGATTGTTCGATGCCAAAAATACGAAGGAAAAAATAGCATTGTCCCAGCTATTGGTTTTATGCTAACGACGTCAAAGCCGCTTTCTTGTTTATAGGCGGGATCGGGTGTGCCAAATTCGATATGGCCAGCAGTGTCATCATCGGCTTGATCGCTAATGGCCTCAGGTATATGTGCGTAATAGACGCCACTGAGTTTGCCAGAAGGGTGGTAGTGTGGTGTCTCGTAACCTTGTGATTCAAGCAATACACCCCATGCATGTGGACGCCAGACATTTTTTTTTACATGTATCTGCAATAGTGGGTGATTGCTTGGCAAAATTGTTTGGATGCGCTCGATATATTGGTTAGCACCACGATAGATCGCTTGCTCCAATAACTCAACGGGACCTTTGGGGGGCGTGAGAATATTATCGACACGCAAGCCGTTTGTAGTAGCGTGTTTTTGTACGCAGCGCGTTAATTTAGGATGTTGCAATACGTGTTGATACAAAGCGTCATTAAAGTCCTCAATGCTGTTATAACCTTCCGGAACAAGCGTTTCATGCGATATGAGTAAGTTTTCAAAATCCACTAATTGTTGTGCTTCGACGTGACGGCCGAGGGCATGTAACGCTGTGGCGATTTGTGCGATGGCATCGATATCGCCAGGGTGGTTGGTTAACCACTGTTGGGCTTTTTCCAAACCTTTTTGTGCTTGGTTATTGGCGATTAATACAATCACGAGTTTTTCTTGTGCTTTGTGAAGCTCAGGCTGTATTTCAAGGGCCTTGGTGAATGCTTGTTGTGATTGCTGTGGATCAATTTCGAGTAAGGCATCACCCAGTGCCAAGTAAGCGGGTGCACACTGTGGATCGCATTGGATGGCATGTTCACAGTACTGCGCAGCTTTTTGCTTGTCGCCATGTTGATGTAATGCTAGAGCCATATTGACATTAATCATCGGGTGATTGGGAGCAAGCTTTACTGCGTGCTCAAAGACGTTGACAGATTCATCGAATAATTCTAAATCACGCAGTACCGCTGCGTAATTACTCAAGATGTCGGGACGGCTGGGTGCACTGCGTACTGCGCGCTCGAGTAATTCGCGCGCAACATCGTAATTCATCGCTTGCTTATGGATAAGTCCTAAACCTTGTAAGGCGTCCGCATGTTTGGGGTCGAGCCCAAGCACTTGTTGATAGCGTTGCGCAGCCTCACGAAAATGATTGGCTTGGTGTGCTGCCAGTGCGGCTTGATAGAGAGCATCAATGTCAGCCATGTTTTATCCAACGTATTGAATTAAGGAGTATTTATGACGCAAGAGCTGTGCCAAATAGACGCGCTATAACTAAATTTTATGGCTGAAGAGCCCTATTTTGGTTTTATGGCTGCATAGCTTTATTTGCCTAATATCTATGCGGTTTTACGTAAAAGCAACTAGGTGCTGGGCAATGTTAGACCATTGCGGTATAGTCAGCTCAAATCTGTAATAATTTTTATGTTCCACAATACCTTTTATTAAGAGCAAGAGGAGTAACCTTAGTATGAAAGATGCATTTTGGGAAAACTTTAATAACAAAGCATTTGTTGATGCGCAGCAAGTGTTTGATCAGCTGGATGCCGAAGCCAAGCAGCAGCTCTTCGCAGAATTATTTCAGCAAGCACAGTGCCAGCGTCAGCCGCACTCTGTGTCAGTGTTATTTAGAAAATTGCACGATGATAAACAGTTTGGTGATTTTTATCAGGCTTGGTTACCACCGGCAGAGAAGTGTAATAAACAAGAAGTTGATGGGCAGACATATCAGCAATTTTTTCCAATGCCCATCCGGGTGATTAATGCGATTGATATTAACGACCCTAAGCAAGTTGTTTCGGTTGGTTTGCATTGGATGAGCGATGAAGATTTAGAGGCGGCATTAAGTGACAAACAAATGCAGTCTGATGGTGCGCAACGCGGTGATTCAATTGCTGAGGCTGCAGAAAAGCAACAAGCAGGCATTTATAAGGTTGTAGCGGATGATAATTTGGGGGTAGCGTTTTAGAGTGGCGACACTTCTTTGTGAACAATAATGAGGTAACGATGGGTAGGGTTATAGAGCTTGCACCATATCAAGAAAGTTGGGTTAGTGACTTTGTCGCAGAGGCGCAAAAAATACAAGACGTCCTTCAAGAAAATTGCGATGCTATTCATCATATTGGCAGTACAGCGATCCCTGGTATTTATGCCAAACCTGTCATCGATATCTTGGTAACTGTCGACGATTTAGCTGCCGTTGGTAAGCTTAACTCACAGTTTTCTGCGTTAGGTTATGAGTGCCTAGGTGAGTTAGGCATACAGGGACGATGTTTCTATCGTAAAGGGAAGCCTGGGCGTACCCACCATATTCATCTTTTCCAAAAAAATAATCCGCAAATTGAACGACACATCGCCTTCAGAGATTATTTGCAGCAGCATCCCAATGAAACTCGTGCCTATTCTTGGATTAAGCGTTGTTTAGCGGAACAGTTTCGAAATGATATTGATGCTTATGTGAATGGCAAGGATTCATTTATTCGCGCTATCGATTACAGGACTGGACATGCCAGGTTGGACCAACTACAGGCAAAAGATAATATTATGCTGGAACCCTATAATCCTAATTGGCAAAAGTTAGCAGTTGCGGAAATCAACGCGATTCAACAAGTTGTTAGCTTACCTTTTGTTGCTATCGAACACTTAGGTAGTACAGCAGTTGAGGGATTATGTGCAAAGCCGATTATTGATATTTTTATCACACTTGAAAATTTAGATAATATCAATCAATGGGCTGCGGCTTTAAAAGCTTTGGGTTATGTAGATTGGCCAGAAAATCCCAATAAAATACACCTGCGTTTTTTCAAGGGTATGCCTCCCTTTGGTGTGCAACGCACTCATCATGTGCATATTATGCCAATGGATGATGAATTTAAGCAGCGCGTTGCTTTTAGAGATTTGCTACGACAACAACCAGCGTTGCGCGCTGAGTATCAGGCATTGAAGAAAGCACTAGCAAGTCAGCATGCGGATGACCGCGAGGCTTATACAAATGCAAAAGCGCAATTTATCAAACAGCATTTAACCTAGGGCTGCACCAGATTTACAGAGAGTATTCGAAATTCGCGAATCGCGAATGATCATGTTATAGTAGGCTTATTCGCAAGTGTAAAAGAACTATCATTATTAAAGTTTAGGAAAAATAATGAAACTCGCATGGTTAACTGACATACATTTAAATTTTCCGAAGCTTAAGGCACGCAAAAAATTTTATCAAGACATCATTGATAGTGATTGTGACGGCGTATTGATAACAGGTGATATTGCTGAGTCATTGAATGTCGAAGCATTATTGCAAGAAATGGCAGATTTTATCGAAAGGCCAATTTATTTCGTATTGGGTAATCATGACTATTATGATGGCCAAGTTGCTGATGTGCGTAATAATATGCAGGTGTTGACGGACGAACATGCTTATTTGGTGTGGTTGCCTGCGGCTGGAGTGCTTAGTTTAAGTGATAAAACCCTTCTCGTTGGGCAAGATGGTTGGGCTGACGGTCGCTTAGGTAATTACGCCGAAAGCCCCGTTGAGTTAAATGACAGTTATCACATTGCTGATTTGGCTCAAAAAAGAATACTAGGAAAAAAACCATTATTAACAAAGATGCAACAACTTGCTGGTCAGGATGCGAACGCACTAAAAGAAAATTTGTTGCAAGCAGCAGATGAGCAACCCAAAAAAATTATTGTGTTAACTCATATCCCGCCCTTCAAAGAAGTGTGTATGCATGAGGGCGAAGTGCAGGGCGATGAGTTTTTACCGTACTTTTCTTCTAAAGCAACGGGTGATGTGTTGCTCGATGTTAGCAAACAAAATCCAGGCATTGAATTCTTAGTTTTGTGTGGACATACGCACAGTGCTGCCCAGTATAGCCCGCTTGATAACTTAACTGTTGCAGTGGGCAAGGCTGAATATAACAAACCAGAGATCCAAAAAATTCTATCGATAACCTAGCGCCACCACATTATTTTTTCACTAAACCAGGTTGTTGGTTGGTTTCCCAGCAGCAAAATTTTCAATTTGCTGGGCAATGTGATGCAATAGCCTCTGCCGTGTCTCTTTTGATGCCCAAGCCATATGCGGCGTGACGATAATATTGTCTAACTGTAACAGCGGATCATTGGCTTGAGGGGGTTCATCCCAATAGCCATCCAGTGCAGCACCAGCGATTATTTTTTGTTTTAATGCATGGTATAAATCGACTTTGTTAATTAAACCGGCGCGTGCCGTGTTGATCAGAAAAGCATGCTTTTGCATTTTTGCAAAGGTGTCTTTGTTGATCATGTCACGAGTATGTTCATCCAAATTTCCATGTAGACTTAGAATATCACTTTCACGATAAACATGCTCTTTGTCCACGAATTCAACATAGGGCGTATCATCTGTATAGCGCGTGTTAACTAGAATTTTTAGTCCTATCACAGTAGCCATTTTTGCGACTCGTTTACCAATTGCACCAAAGCCAATAATGCCCAGGGTTTTATCGGCTAATTCGCAGATGGGAAAGGCAAATTGTGAAGATAGCCAGTGATGATTTTTCACGGCTACTTGATATTTATCGATATTGCTGGCGAGCAGCATGATCAATGATAAAGTCCATTGTGCCACCATGTTAGAACCATAACCCGGGAAATTAACAACCGTGATGCCGCGCTCTTTGGCCGCGGTCAAATCGAAGTTATCAACACCCGTACCCACTTTACAAATTAGCTTGCAGTTAAGCTGAGACATGATTTCGGTTGGCAATTTTGTTTTGAGGGCTAATATCACATCAGCATCTTGGGCCCGAGCTATTATTTGTTCAGGCTCACGGGTTCTGTCATAACAGACCAAATTTCCAAGGGTTTGTAGCCCCGAGTAATCAAATGTTTCATGTATTGCTTGAAAGTGCAGCTTATCTAAAAAAACAATTTTCATCGCTATCTACCAAAATAATGCATTGTGGTGGGAGGATTATAACGAGATTTTATAAATAGTGCATGTCAACTGCTAGAAGAACCGCGCGCAGGCTAGGCAGAGTGTCTTTCAATACATTGAGGGGCACCATAATCGTGTCAGAATGGACTCTGCTATTGACTACAAGGCCCTATTGAGGTGGAATGTGTCGCCTAAAATGAAAAAGAAAGGTGTTCGCTAAAGCGCGAGAAGATCATTTATGTATTGTTCATGTTTTAGGACGTTTGACCACGCTAAATAAAGAAACTGTAGAAATGAGTATTTTCTTATGAGACGCCAAGGAAAAAACTGTTTAATAACAAGGGGAAGCCGAAAGATTGGGTGGGCCATTGCTATTGGATTTGCAGGGGCGGGAGCCCAGGTGGTGCTTAGCTATCGAAGTGACAGTAGGCACGCTTTAATATATCTGTAATGTGTTACGAAACCAAGGGATTGAAAAACGAGTGTTGGTGGATGGAAAACATGGTCGATTAATGGATGAGGCTTATGTCGGTGCTGTCGCAAATAAAACTAGAGGCGCCTTAAGTTTTGAGTGGCTTGGCGAAAAGAAAGTAGTTTTAGATAAAATAATTTAATGAGGCGAAACGTATGCTTAATTTACGAAAAACATCCCTGGCTTTGACAGTGTTTTTCTCGACTGAAATGTGGGAAAGGTATGGTTTCTACGTTGTGCAATCATTATTAGCGCTATTTTTAACGTCTCACTTTCACCTTAGTGATGCATATACTTATACATTAGTTGGAACGTCTACTGCATTAACCTATATATCGCCAATGGTGGGTGGATGGGTTGCCGATAATTACTTGGGACAGAAGCGAGCTGTGTTACTTGGAGCTGTGTTGTTGTTTGTTAGTTACATTATTTTGGCGACTGTGAATAATTTGCATCATCTTTTCTTAGCGCTGGCAATGATAGCGGCTGGTACTGGCTTGCTAAAACCAAATATTTCTGCATTGCTTGGCAAGCAATACGAAAAAGGTGATCCAAAACGTAGTAGCGGATTTACTATTTTTTATCTAGGTATAACGACAGGAATTATTCTTGGAACTGCATTGCCAAGCAAGCTGCAGGAATTATATGGCTGGAGCGCTTGCTTTTTTAGTGCATCAATCGGCTTAGCACTTGCTTTTTTCGTATTCGGATTTGGTGTGCGTATTCTAAAAATTCAAGAGTATGCGGTTTTAAGGTGTTCTATGATTGTGGGTTGGTTATGTACCATCGCTTTTATCTTGATAGAGTATGTTACCTTTTATTTGGTGCTGCGTAATCCGGGTATTGCTGATGCCTTTTTCATCTGTGTAGCAGCCTTTGCATTTTTTGTGGTCCTAAAGATTGCTGCGCGTGAGCAAGGAGCGCAGCGTCGAAAGACACTTTCATTGTTGTTCTTGTTTATTATTTCAGTGCTATTTTGGTCCTTCTATTTTCAGATGTTTACAGATTTGACTTTATTTATTACCAGGGCAGTACGGCCTACCGTATTTGGCTTTCAGTTTCCAGCTCCATACTATGTGACAGTACAAAGCTTAGGAATGGTTGTGCTGGGAGTAGTTTTAGCACGTATATGGGCGAAGCTTCGAACCAAAAATGTTGCTTACACAATTAGTATTCAATTCACAATAGCAGTAGGATGCATTTTGATGGCCTATTGTATTATTTTGTGGATTACTAGTAATAGCCATTCATCACAATTAATTTCTCCATGGCCAATGATGGGTGCATATTTGATGATCTCATTGGCAGAGTTGATGTTGTCACCAATTGGATTATCTGCGGTAACTTTGCTTGCAAGTGAGAATACAGTAAGCACTCTAATGGGCATTTTTCTTGTGTCACTTGGCTTAGGGGGATTTTTGTCAGGGAAGTTGGCAAAGGTTGCTGTAATTCAGAAGCATAATCTATCACTAATTGCGATAAAATCTCACTATGCGCATAGCTTCTATGTTCTAACCTTGATTTTAGCGGGAGCTTTTTTCATAACAGTAATTTTAAATTATATAATTAAACGTTTGAGTATGCATATTACCTGGCAAAACATAGATGAGACCGTTGTAACTCAAGCTTGCGCTAAAGCTGTTGCTTAAGGTAATAAAAGTTGGTCTTTTGGTGGGTTCTGGCTGATGGTCAGCACTCCCAAAAATAGCTCAAGTATAAATGGGCTATTATTTTCTGGCATATTGGTTACGATAATTACTGTTCCTAACGATTTTCATTGGATTTGGTTAACTTACGGTTTAAAGGTCATTAGGGCTTACGACCAGGCTGTGGTTGATTATATTGATAAAGCAGCGAAATATCACAAAGGGTAGTAAGGAGACTTAAGGGTGCAGGTGCCGGCCCCACTCACCTGAACCCTTAGTACCTTGACTTTACTTCAGAGGAACAATAAGCTGTTGTCTCTTTATTTTAAGGAGAACACAATGATTTCACATGTAAAACATGTCAGCATACCCGTTAAAGACCAAGATCGTGCACTAAAATTTTATACGGACAAACTCGGTTTTAAAGTGACAACGGATGTGGATTTTGGACAAAGCCAACGTTGGATTGTGCTCGATGCGCCTGAAGGACAAACGCAAGTTGTTTTGTTCACCATGGAAGGCCATGAAGATCGTATTGGTGATTTTCAAAATATTGTTTTTGCATCCAAGGACGTCAACAAGTCTTATGCTGAACTTAAAGCAAAGGGTGTGGAGTTCACTACACCGCCCACTGAAGAAGACTGGGGAACTTATGTCATGTTCCAAGATTCAGAAGGTAACACATTCGTGCTGTCGACCTCGCGGGATTAGAGGCTTTAACTTGCTTAAAAACAGGTGGTACTAGTATTACTGTGCCAACCATTGCAGATAGTAGGTAAGTAAGCTTCTAAGGAAAGATCGCCATGAATGCACGTTTTGGATTTTTGCTTTTTGATCAATTTGAAGATCTTGATTTTGTTGGGGCTTGGGAAATGTTGGCACTCTGGAGCCAGAAATTCGATGGGCCTAACGAATTGTTTATCATTAATGAGCAAGGTGGCTTAGTTAAGAGTGTAAAGGGGTTGTCGATTCAGAGTCACACTGATTTTGGGTCGTGTCCGGCATTGGACTATTTGCTTGTTTCAGGTGGGCAAGGTACGCGAACAGCGGTTTCCAATAAGCAATTAATTTCATTTATCGAAACACAGTCAAAAAATTGTAAACAGATGTTGTCCGTGTGTACAGGTGCTTTTTTATTGCAAGCGGCGGGATTACTGACAAACAAAACTGCCACGACACATTGGGCTTCCCTCGATAGATTAAAAGCGTTTACCGACGTTAATGTTGTGGAACAGCGATATGTAAACGACGGTGATATTTGGACCTCAGCCGGTGTCTCTGCAGGCATCGATATGGTGTTGGCTTTTATAGCGGCAACGGCAGGTGAGGTGGTAGCTGGGGATATACAATTACTCGCAGAATATTATCCACAGTTGCGCATATATTCGAATAGTAAAAATTATCTGCCGGCTTATGTCGCAAATAGATAAGCAGAGAAAGCATGTACCTTTGATAATTAGCGGTAGAGATGTTAAAGGTTAGGGACGTATGAGAGGATATATGATGATGGATGAACATTTAAAACAAACCTATATGAAAGCAGTATATCGTGAAGAAGCATTTTTAATTAATGAAAAGCCCTTCACATTACGCTTAGGTGATCTGAGTCATCTCTATTTATTACCCCATATTGCCACAGCGATTATAGATTAAAGCCACACGTAGAGTGAGGGTCAAGCAGTAATTTTGTGGTTTAAAACAGCATTTTTCTATGATTTTTGCTGTTTTGACTTGTATAATTGGTTTTTTTTTTGCTAATTTGTTTAAAAATGGTGTTTTAAACAACAAAAACTCAGTAAATTTGATGTTATGTTCAACAGAAATCTGATATTACCCTTAGAGGACGAAAATAGTCTGTTTTTACTGGGGCCACGTGGCACCGGCAAAACTTAATGGATACAGTCGCATCTCAGTGATTGTGTGTATGTCGATTTGTTGGAATTCTCAATATATAAGGATTTACACAGTGATCCTGCACGTTTAGCGAAGTTCATTCCACCTAACTATCGCGATTGGATTGTGATTGATGAAGTGCAACGCGTTCCGGAATTACTTAACGAAGTCCATCGGCTTATCGAAAGCAGGCACTATAAGTTTTTGCTTACCGGTTCTAGTGCGAGAAAATTACGGCGCAAAGGTGTGAACCTACTGGCAGGGCGAGCGTTAAACTATCATATGCATCCACTTATTTATCAAGAATTAGGTGATGCTTATTCATCCCAACATGCGCTACGTTTAGGTATGTTACCGGCAACATTTAGCAAGCCTAATCCAGAGAAATATATTTCGGCTTATGCTGAAACGTATTTTCGTGAAGAAGTGTTGCAAGAAGGGTTGACACGCAATGTCGGGGCATTTAGTCACTTTTTAGAAGTTGCAAGTTTTTCGCAAGGTACGACGATAAATATGTCAGAAATCGCTCGCGAGCTCGCTATCGATCGGCAAGTGGTAAGTAATTATTTCTCTATCTTAGAGGATATGTTGCTCGCTGTTCGTGTGCCTGTATTTTCTCGTCGAGCCAAACGTAAGTTGGTTGCACACCCTAAATTTTATTACTTTGATGTAGGTGTTTTTCAGAGTTTACGTCCACGTGGCCCACTCGATACAGAGGCTGAGATTAATGGTGCTGCGCTTGAAACATTGGTATTACAATCGTTGCGTGCAATCAACGACTATCAGCAACTAGACTACACCATCTCATATTGGCGTACTAGCAATGGTATTGAAGTTGATTTTATTTTGTATGGAAAGCATGGTATGCATGCCATTGAAATTAAAAATACGAGTAAAATAACGAATAAAATGTTGCGCAGCCTAAAAGCGTTCAAGCAAGATTACCCGCCTGCAAGCTGTTATTTAATCTACTGTGGTGAACACGTTGAGTACCATGATGATATAACAGTGTTACCACTTGAAATAGCATTGGCTCGGCTACCAGAGCTGCTTACTAAGCCTTGAAATACTGTACCTTTCGTACCAAAAGCTACGCGAGATATAATTTGTTTTTTTGCAATTTTGTTTGGTCATGGCTAATTTTTTAATATCAAAGCCTTTGTTTTTAGCGACTTGTATCAGTTTATGGTATTCACTATCTTTTATCTGCGTAGTGCGCGCCAGGATCCAGAGGTATTTCCTATTCGGAGAACCCACAATCGCTTGTTGATAATTGGGTGACACGTACAGGATCCAATAGTCGTCTTTGAAGGGCCAGAAGAATTGAACTTTCAGTTTACTATTGCCACTACCTGGTACCGCCCAAGCCGTAGCTTTGGCTTGTTTACGTTGATTGTTTTTATAGCATTGATTAGTGACGCTGACTTTGCCATTGAGCAAGGTATAATACGCCATGCTGCATTGGCAACCGCGTTGGAAAAAGTTAGGGAAAGAGGCGATTTCATACCATTTGCCTACATACTGTTGCAAATTCACTTGCGACACGGCGCTGGGAGGATTCTTAGCGAAAAGAGATGTGCTCAACAAAAGAACAACTAGAGATAAGCTTAGTTTTATAGACATCCTGCCCCCTGCTTTATTGAAGATAGCTAATCTTGTCGCATGCAAAAACATAGCCAAATTACGCCAGCAATCGCAGATAAAACGGAGCCCAGTAAAATGCCGAATTTCGCCTGCTCAATGAGCGTTGTGCTGTTGGTGAAGGCGAGATTGTTCATGAATAATGACATCGTGAAGCCTATGCCACCTAAAATAAAAACACCAATCAATTGTTTTAAATTTGTTTCTTTAGGTAATAAGCCAATGCGCAGTTTCAGGGCGAGTACAGTGAATAGAGCAATACCGAGAGGCTTACCGACGAACAAGCCCAGTGCGATACCCCAGGTTAGGTGTGATTGCAGGCTTGTGTGAATACTGCTTGTGTTTAAGACTATTCCGGCATTGAAAAAAGCAAACAATGGTAAAACCACTAATGAGATTGGCATATCGAGCATTGATTCTAGTCGTTGTAGAGGGGTTGTTGCTTGTTTAGCGGTATCGCGCATTTCTTCGATGATCAAGTGTTGTTCTTCATCCGCAACAACTTTAGGAATTTTTTCTTTGCGTTTTTCAAAATATTTGATGAGCTTGTTGGTTTTATTAATAAATGTTTTAGGGCCTTTGGCTGGGCGTGCCGGAATACATAATGCGATGAGAACACCGGAGATAACGCCATGTATGCCTGAGTTTTCAAGCATAAACCATATCAAGGCACCGCCAATTAAATAGAAAGTCATATTGCGAATACCTGAAAAGTTACCAATAATGAGCATTAGCATAAAGGCGGCAGAATATAACAAGTAACCTATTGAAACATGTTGTGAATAAACAGCTGCAATAACAATAATGGTGTATTTATTCCACACTCCGTGTGCAGACAAATTTTACAGTAAATGAGGCTTTTTTACAATTTATCGCAAGCGTTGTCTGCTTTTCTCGAAACAGGTTTTCCGCGATGATTTGAAAGGAGGGATAACTAAGTGAGTGGTTTCTACGATAGCTGTGTTTTTCATCGGATGTGGCGTGCTAAGAAAAATAGATTGTATTGCATCGATGTCTAAGTCATAGGTATCGATCAAATCTTCTAGAATTTCTTCGCTGGGTTTGATTTGATAAAGGTTATGCAACAGTCGGATATGTTGCATGGCAATTTCAGCACGATTACTTTGAATGTCATTACACAAAGCAACCGCTAAGCCAAGCTTATAATTACTGCTGTATCCAACTTCAATACAACCGATAGGAATTGCATTGCTCTCTTGGATAGTATTTTGTATGACTGGATTGCTCAGGCTCAATACTTCATCGAGTTCAGCGATTTTTTTATTACTTAGCTTGATAGACTTTTCTTCAAACCCCTGCATTTTGTCGAAATGTTTTTGTTGAGCCTATGTCACTCCAGAATTGTGCTTGATCGGGGATTGTGTTCATGGTTGCTGATTGCCTCTGTGCTGGCTTGGCCTTGATGGTAACATGTCGATGTGAGGGATTGAAGGCGTTGCACACCTAGGTAGGCACTTTCAGTACATTTGCTGAGTTACAGACATTGCTCTGTCTGTTAAAGTAGCACGATTGTAACATGCGATTTTTGGTCGGGGATTGAGTTTAATAGCGGTGTGGACAGGAACAACGTGGAAATACTAGAAGCGATTGAGTTTAGCGACTTTACTAAGGTGGAAATGCGTGTTGGCACCATTACACATGCGGAAGCGAATAGTAAAGCACGCCTGCCAGCTTATATCTTAACCATTGACTTTGGTGAGTTGGGTGTGAAAACCAGCTCAGCGCAAATCACGCAACACTATCAGTGCAGTGAGCTGGTGAATCAACAAGTGATTGCGGTGATGAATTTTCCTGCTAAGCGTGTTGCCGGTGTCAAATCTGAAGTATTAGTGCTAGCAGCAGTGGATGAACAAAAAGGCACGATTCTCATTCAGCCAAACAAAAACGCCGTGAATGGCTCGCGTATTTTGTGAAGGCAAAGTGGGGTTTTTTGTTAACTATAAAATCCTAAACAACGTGTCCTGCCGCCCAGCCGGATGACCATGCCCATTGGAAGTTATAACCACCGAGCCAGCCGGTGACATCGACGACTTCGCCGATAAAGTATAAACCGGGGATGTTTTTTACTTGCATGGTTTTTGATGAGAGAGCATCGACATCGACACCGCCTAGGGTGACTTCAGCCGTGCGGTAGCCTTCGGTGGCATTAGGCTTGATGGCGTGAGATTGTAATAATGCAGTGATTGTCTTAATGTCTTGTTCGCTACAGGCATGCATAGCCTTATTCGCCAAAGCTTCTGGTAGAATAACGTCGAGAAGACGTTTGGGTAGTAAACTATGTAATAAAGTTTTTAATTGTTTGTTGGATTTTTGTTTTGCGGTGAGTAAAAAATCTTGCGCATCGATATCGGGCAATAAATTAATAGTAACCGTATCGCCAGGCTGCCAATAAGAAGATATTTGTAAGATAGCAGGGCCACTCAAACCACGATGAGTAAATAAGAGATTTTCGCGAAAGCTTTGTTTGTCAACTTGCACCAGGCTATCGACAGCAACACCTGATAGTGTGGCAAAACGTTCTTTGTCGTGATCATGTAACGTAAAAGGCACTAGGCCAGCACGTGTTGGCCAAACTTTTAAACCGAATTGCTCTGCCACGCGATAACCGAAAGGGCTAGAGCCTAGGGTGGGAATGGATAAGCCGCCACTGGCGATGACTAAGGATTTGCAAGTGAACTTGCCTTGGTTTGTGCGTAGTTGGAATTGTTCATTGCCAATTTTTGTTAAATTTTCTACATTGGCATTGAGTTTAATCTCTACACCGTACTGTTCACATTCACACAACAGCATGTTTAAAATATCTTTAGCTTTATTGTCACAGAATAATTGGCCTAACGTTTTTTCATGAAAAGGAATTTTATGCTTCTTAACTAATTCGATAAAGTCCCACGGTGTATAACGACTCAAGGCAGATTTGCAAAAATGGGGGTTGTGAGAAAGATAGCGCTCAGGCTCAATATAATAATTAGTAAAGTTGCAACGCCCACCACCTGACATCAGGATCTTTTTGCCGGGTTTATTGCTGCGTTCTAGTACCAATACGCTGCGCCCACGCTTGCCTGCCTCGATGGTGCACATTAGGCCGGCGGCACCGGCACCAATGACAATGACATCAACTGTATTCACAATCATCCTACTTCAAGGTGAGAATTGTTAATGGTTTTATACTACGTATAAAACTGAAGGTGGTAAAATACTGAGAAATCCTTGATAGATAGCTTTCGCAATCAATTCACTTTTGCTATTGCAAGCGAGTTTATGTTTTGTTTCATCTAAGTGTGACTCCACCGTGCGCTTAGATAAACCTAAGCGTGTCGCAATCTCTGGTGCAGTGAATCCACGTACGAGATAATAGAGGCACTCGGTTTGACGTTTTGATAAGTTGAATACTGCACTTTTATGGGCGATATAATAACAAAAACCAGCGCACCTGCCGAAACGTTTTTCATCGTTACCAATAATGGTTGCGAAGTTCATTAAGGGATTGTCAGTGACATTTTGGCAATTGCTGCTAACACCTTGAATACCGCCATGCGTATTATGAAATGGTTTTTTTTCACCTAACAGGATATGCCAGTTAGCGTTCTTGTCGCGGTAACCTTTCAGAAATTTGAGCGCTGCATTGTTTGCCATCACCCGTTGGTCTTCTGCAATCATGCGGTCTGCTAGCAGTGCTGCCTCATTAGGACTGTCATAATCTGTGCCCCCGGCATCGAGCAAGCTGTGAAAATTGTCGAAACCCACTAGCTGGCTATGCGCTTGATTGGCATAGAGGTAGCGTGATTGGGTGTCTTTTATAAAGATATTGCCGGGTAAGGCATCTAAATGGCTTTGTGCAACTTGTTGTAACATAATGAAATTCTTGTCCATTTGCTGGGTTTATGTGAGGCACACATTTTAGCAAAATCGCTTGAGTTTGTAAACAAAATGAGCAGCCCTTTAAAGACTACATTAGCATTTGTTCCTACGTAAGCCGTCGCCCGGATAAGCGCGGCACGCGCGTCATCCGGGGAGGGTGTTTGCGATTGCGGTTCCCGGATGACGTTGCTGCGCAACTTATCCGGGCTACATCTGGGCTTGACGCAGAGACAGTAGTCTACACACTGCGGTGTTTTTGTAGGTTGGTGCTTCCCCCGGATTTATACGGGAAGAGTACAACAGAGTGGCCAATCTGAGAGTTTCTATGGGTTCTATTTTATTTAATTCCTGCGATTATCGCCGAGAAATACTCGGCTGGTTCGGGGCGATCAAACCAAGCTAATACATGTGAAACATCGTAAGTTTTGCCTTGATTTAAGATGGTTAATTGTTGATTTTTGACATAAGGTTGCACGAACTCTTTGGCAAGACAAGTGTAGCCAACACCTTCGGCAACTAATAACGCCAAGTTTTCAGTACGATTGGCGTAATACCGACTGTGGTGAGCAAGTTCAAATAATTGGTGTTGTTTGAGATAATTGAAGGTCACATCATCGCTAGCGTCGAAATCGATAATACGCTCGTTTGCGACAATGTCTTTTAGTTTACGGCCTTTCCATGCATAGGGTGCCACTAGGACATATTGCTCTGGTTTTAAGTGCTTGGATTGCATTTCAGGAGCAAGGTACTCTGCGCGCATAATCACGAAGTCAGCTAATCCTGCGCGCAAGCTCTGGTGGCGGTGTTCCAGATCATCCACGTGAAAACAAATTAATAGGTTCGTAAATTTTTGCATTATTGGCAAACAGTTTGGCATGACGCGTGCGCGCATAATACTGGTAGCGGCGCTGATGGTGAGTTCAATTTCTGTTTGTACGCCAGCACCTTGGATTGTTGCTAGCGCTTCACCCTCAAGTTCTTTGGCCGCTTGGCAATAGCGAAAAAGCGCTTCACCTTCTTGTGTCAACGTCATACCGCGACGTGTGCGGATAAATAAGGTGGTTTTTAATTGGCGCTCAAGGCTGCGGATGCGTTGGGTGACTGCAGTTTGGGTTAGGTGCATGCTACTGGCGGCAGCATGCACGGTTTTGTGTTTGACGACCGCGACAAAGGCGATCAATTGAGGGCTAAGCAAACTCATGAATTTTCATCACTCTATAGGAATAATAATTCTTATTTATATCACATTTGCGTGATGGGGGCAGGTGCCGGACCCACTAAGTGGATCCGGCACCTGCCCCCTTGAGGAAAATAGCGGCTGTAGAAACGGCCAAATTAGCGGACATTTCAAGCGCTTGTGAAAATTAATTTGCTGCTAACGTATTGTTATAATATAATTTAAATATTAAATATCTATCTGGAAAAATGGCCATGAAAGCGGACAAAACAACGGACATTGATCGCGGTGAAAAGGTTTCCTCACTGGAGCCCATGTTGATTGGTTTTGAATCTAAACATAGAGCAGAGCTAGGTGATTTAGCTGTCGAATTGGCTGCGTGCTCGGCGGGATTTCGACATAGCTTGGCTCCGCAAGTGACAACGGCATTGGCTGATCTAGTGCGTTCGATGAATTGCTACTACAGCAACTTAATCGAGGGGCATGATACACATCCAATCGATATCGAGCGTGCGTTGCACGACGATTACAGCATGAATAGTGAAAAGCGTAATTTACAACTTGAAGCAAAAGCACATATCAGTGTTCAGCAATGGATTGATACAGGCGGTTTAGGTCAGCAAGCGACGACGGTCGCAGGTTTGCGCGAGATTCACCGACGTTTTTGTGAGTTACTGCCGGAAGACTTATTGTGGGTGCAAGAGCTCGATGGCGAACAAAAAACAAAACTCATTCCTGGACAGTGGCGAAATTGTGATGTCAGCGTGGGGCACCATGTGGCAATTAGCCCAGGTGCAGTGCCACGTTTTTTAGAGCGATTCGAGAAAGTCTATACCGGTTTGGGAAAATCAGAAACATTACTTGCCGCAGCGGCTGCACATCACCGTTTATTGTGGATACATCCATTTCTCGATGGTAATGGGCGTGTCGCACGCTTAATGTCTTACAGCCTATTGCAGGAGTGTTTAGATACAGGTGGCTTGTGGTCTATTGCACGAGGCTTTGCACGTGATCAACAAGCGTATAAAGAAGCACTAAGCGCTTGTGATAGGTCGTGGCGTAATGATCTAGACGGGCGCGGCAATTTGAGTGAAGAAAGTTTAGTATCTTTTACGCAGTTTTTTTTGGAAACTTGTATTGACCAAGTTAAATTTATGGAGTCACTGATGCAAGTAAAACGTTTACGTGAGCGTATACTCGTGTGGTGTGAAGAAGAAATGCGTTTAGGACATTTGCCAGCAAAAGCGAATGTGGTGCTCGAGTCCCTATTATATAGAGGCGAGTTAGCTCGTGGTGAAATGGCTAGTATTTTAGATACGAGTGACCGTCAAGCTCGACGAGTTGTTGCTGCTTTAACGCACCATAGTGCATTGACTTCGTTATCACCAAGGGCGCCATTAACATTAGCATTCCCGGCAACGCTGGCTGAACGCTGGTTGCCGGGATTGTTTCCTGGGAAATAGAGGTATTCTATGTTTTACGCATTTGCATAGACACAATCAAGCTTAATACACCAATGATGATGGCGTAGGCACTGATTAGCCATGCAATGGCGACTGCACCAACAAACGGTTCATAGATCACATACGCGCCGAAGACAATAGAGACGAGACCACCGATGATCATAATAATGGTTTGGGTAGCGCCGCCGGGGAGTTTAAAGCTTGCAAGGAATTGTGCTAAGCCTGATATTATTGCCCATACAGCGATAATATAGAGTAACAGTAAGCCAGTTAAACCGGGCCAGATGAAGACGGCTAAACCTGCGAGTACCCCAATCACGCCTTCAAAGCAATGCATCTTCCAACCTGAATCAGTCATACGATTCGCGATTGAGAAGGCAATACTGGTGACACCAGCGACAACGGCAAATGCCCCGAAAAAAGTAATTAATAGTGCTAGTGACAAGCCTGGGTAAACTGCCACTAAGATACCAAAGATAATGGCAAAGATGCCGCGTGCAAACAGCGCTGGCCACACATTTTGAGTTTGAGCCATGATGTGCTCCTTTTATAGAAAAATGCTTGTGAATATAGACTCTCAAACCGTTTGAGAGTTCCCGTGTAAAGCACTCTTATCTTATTGATTTGTCATTAAATTTATAAGAGAGTGGCGGCCTGTGTTAGAATCTCAAGACACTTTCACGTGCAGAATGCCGGAGAATAAGGATGGAAAGATGATGGACTTATCAACTCAAGTTTTAATCGTTGGTGGTGGGCCGGTCGGACTGAGCAGTGCGATCGGCTTGGCGCGTCAAGGTATCCACAGTATTGTCGTGGAAAAACACCCAAGCACAACTAATCATCCCAAAGCACGTGGAGTGGCTACGCGCACCATGGAGTTATTTCGCCAATGGGGGATTGAGCCAGGCTTGCGTAAACATGAGTTAGGCCAAGAAGCCCTACGGTTTACCTGGTTGGAGTCATTGACCGGCGAAGAATTAACCCGCGTGAGTGCGCGGCGACCTAAACAATCATTTAGTCCTGCGCCCGCTAGCTTAATTTCCCAAGATATTGTTGAGAGTCAACTTGCAAAATGTGCGCAACAATATCCACAAATCGATTTGTGTTTTAATACGCGTATGCAAACGTTTAAGCAAGGTGAAGAGGGTGTTGCAGCGACATTATTAGATACCAATACGCAGACCGAATATCAAGTCAACGCTAGCTATATGATTGCCGCGGATGGTGCATCGAGCCCTATCAGAGCACACCTTGGCGTTAATATGCAAGGACGCGATAATTTAGGTGAGTTTTGTAATATCTATTGTGAAATGGATTTAAGTCCTTGGGTTGCACATCGCCCCAGTGTGGGTTTCTTCTTCACGCGTGAAGACGTCATGGGTACAGTGATACTCTCGGTAGATGGTGCTAAGCGCTGGTTGGTTGGCGTGCGTTATGATGTCATTGAAGGCTTTAGCAAAGAAACCTTTAGCGATGAATTCTGCATTGATTTAGTCAAGCGCGTGATTGATGTACCTGAGGTTGAGGTGACATTTATTAATAAAGCATTTTGGAGTATGGCTGCATTAATTGCAGAAGATTATCGTGTTAAACGGATTTTCTTGGCGGGCGATGCTGCACATCGTTTGCCGCCAACCGGTGGCTTGGGTATGAATACCGGTATTCAAGATGCACATAATCTCGCGTGGAAGTTGGCCATGGTATTAAAAGGGCAGGCAGGAGAAGCTTGTTTAGAAACTTATACTCAAGAACGCGCACCTATTGCCTTGCAAAACATTCAATGGAGCGCAGGCAATGCTGAGCGTATGAATGTTATTTTTACGGCATTGTATGAGAATGACAAAGCGACTGCTAAAGCGGCATTAGATGATCAATACAAACACCTTAATCATATTGGTTTGGATTTGGGTTTTCGTTATGAACAGGGCGTGTTAGCACAAGAAGACAGTGAACCACCGGCTATGTATACCGACCGCTATGTACCCAGTACCTATCCAGGCTGTCGCGCACCGCATTATGAGTTGATGTGTGGCAGTGAAATGATTTCGACCTTAGATTTATTTGATACTCAGTTTGTATTACTTAGCAGTGATCAAACAGATAACTGGCACAAGGCAGTAGCCGCTATGTCCGATAAGCCTATAACAAGTTACCGCATTGGCGCAGCAGGTGAGTTGCAAGACCCGCAGGGTAAATGGCTGGAGATTTATCAAATCAACCCTGATGGCGCAGTGTTAGTGCGCCCCGATGGGCATGTGGCGTGGCGTTTAGTCGGTATGGCCGGAGATCCTCTAGAAGTGTTGACTGAATGGCTTAGCAAACTATTATACAACAGTTAGGCGGTTGCCTCATGCTACGGCCGGCTGGCTTGAGGGCGATGTCCGATCACCCTCAAATTAGAGTACTGTACGGTATAGTTTAGTTTTGGGAGTAAGTGCACTGTATTGGGTAGGTTATACTGCTAACAGGATTAGGGCAGGATACTTCCTGGCAAAGTTGTCCAGGCGTTAAATCTGCTGTGCCATCTGCCACAAGCTCCAGGGCATAGCTCTTTTGGCTGTTTGACGAACCACTTTTCACGCCTTTTGTTAGTTAATTAAGTAACTAATTGATTAATTAACATTTAATCATCCTTGCAATCATGGAATTTAATGCCATAATTGCAAGGATGATTAAGCGTCATTTACAACAACTCACAGCTGAACGGCTTGGCCAATTTCCCGCCGTTGCTTTGCTTGGGCCGCGCCAAGTGGGTAAAACGACACTGGCACAAACCATTGCCGAGCAATATCCGAGTATCTATTTAGATCTTGAAGCGCCAAGTGATCGCGCGAAATTGAGTGAACCAAGTCTCTATTTGTCGAGTCATGAGGATAAGCTGGTTATCTTAGATGAAGTTCAACGCATTCCAGACATTTTTCAGGTATTGCGCGGACTTATTGATAGTGGACGTAAGCGTGGTTTGGCGACCAGACGTTTTCTACTGTTAGGTTCAGCTTCAATTGAGTTATTGCAACAATCTGGAGAGAGCCTTGCGGGACGGATCAATTACATTGAATTACCGCCGCTTGGCCTACAAGAAGTCGGGGCTGGGCAGTGTGAGCAGTTATGGTTGCGAGGCGGATTTCCAGACAGTTTCCTCGCTGCAAATGACCAAGCAAGTTTTGTGTGGCGTGAGAGTTTTATCCGTACCTATTTAGAGCGTGACATTCCGTTATTAGGGCCGAGAGTGCCAGCAGAAACTTTGCGACGGTTTTGGACGATGTTGGCACATCAACAGGGTGCGTTAATTAATGCGGCGCAAATAGCACGTAGCCTTGCTGTGGATGGCAAAACTGTCGCACGCTATTTGGATTTGCTTGTAGATTTATTATTAGTGAGGCGCTTATTGCCTTGGCATAATAATGTTAAAAAACGTTTAGTTAAATCACCGAAAGTCTATGTGCGAGATAGTGGTATCACGCATGCATTGCTCGGGTTAATTGATAATGAACAGCTGCTAGGGCACCCAGTTGTTGGAGCAAGCTGGGAAGGATTTGTGATTGAAAATATTTTATCAGTAGCACCGGCAAGTACAGAGGCGTATTTTTATCGCACACTTGCAGGTGCAGAAATGGATTTACTATTGAAAATGCCGGGTAACGAATTATGGGGTATTGAGATAAAGAGAAATTTAACACCGAAATTAAGTAAGGGATTCTATCATGCAAGCGCAGATTTACCACTCACACAAAGTTTTGTGATTTATCCCGGCCAAGAATCGTATCCATTGAATGACAATGTCAATGCAATCAATCTACGTCAGTTAATGGAATTGCTCGTTAAAATGACGACAGGCTAGAGAGGTAATTAATGAATTTCTCTTGCAAAACAGCATTAACTGCCGCATGATCGCGGCATGCAAGCTGCCAACAATAAAAACAAACCTAAATCTAGCGCTAGCGAAGAAAAAGAATCGCTGTCCGGTGCTGTCGAGCGCGTTACTTTTCATAATCCCGATAATGGTTTTTGTGTTCTCAAGGTCAAAGTCAAAGGCCATGTCGATTTAGTGTGCGTGATTGGTAATGCCAGCAATGTCAGTGCGGGGGAATATATCGAGTGCGCAGGCACATGGCAGAATGACGCACGCCATGGGTTACAGTTTCGGACTGATAATTTGCGTGTGTTGCCACCGACTACACGTGCAGGCATTGAAAAATATCTCGCCTCAGGCATGATCAAAGGTATCGGTCCAGCGTATGCGTCGCGTTTGGTGGAAACGTTTGGTGATGATGTTTTTGATGTGATTGAAAATCACCCTGAACGCTTGTGCGAAGTTGAAGGCTTGGGTATCAAGCGTATTCGTGAACTCAAAAAGGCATGGGCGGAACAAAAAAGTGTGCGTGAGATTATGGTATTTTTGCAATCGCATGGTATTGGTACCGCACGCGCAGTGCGCATTTATAAAACGTACCATGAGCATGCTGTCGAGCGTGTGCGCGAAAATCCTTATTGCTTGTCTTTAGATATTCACGGCATTGGTTTTAAGACTGCGGATAATTTGGCGATGCGATTAGGCATAGCACCCGATTCACATTTGCGTGCACAAGCGGCGACACGCCATGTGATGCAAGAATTTGCGCAAAACGGCCATTGCGCGGTGCGTTACGATGATTTATTACAAACCACGGCTGAATTATTAGAGGTTGTTACTGATATTGTTGCCGCGGCGATCGAAGATGAAATTAATGCCGAACGCATCGTACGTGAGCATATTCAGGGTGAACCTTGTTTATTTGTTCAGTCGTTGTTAATTGCTGAGCAGGGTGTTGCTGAACATATTACGCGTCTAAGTGATGGCGCCACACCCTGGAGTGGCATCAATATTGGCAAAGCGATTCCTTGGGTAGAAAATAAGACCAAGCTAAAATTGTCCGCGTCGCAAGCACAAGCGGTTAAGACAGCTTTGCAAAATAAAATCACGATTATTACCGGTGGTCCCGGCGTAGGTAAAACCACCGTGGTTAATAGTATCTTACGGGCACTGCGCGCGAAGCACATTCATGTTGTCTTGTGTGCGCCAACGGGGCGTGCGGCTAAACGCATGACGGAAACTACGGGCATGCAAGCTAAGACGATACATCGCTTACTTGAATTTGACCCGCATCAATTTGATTTTCGTCATGATGAGGACGATCCGTTAAAGGGTGAGCTGTTTGTTGTTGATGAAACCTCGATGGTGGATATCAACTTGATGCATAGTTTATTGTGTGCGATTCCCAAAAGTGCTGCTGTATTGTTGGTTGGTGATGTTGATCAATTACCATCGGTCGGGCCAGGGGCAGTATTAGCGAATATGATTGATTCGGATGTGATTGCGACGGTGCGTCTAACCGAAATCTTTCGTCAGGCGGCTGATTCGCACATTATTATTAATGCCCACCGCATCAATCATGGTGAAATGCCTTTGGAAACTCCCAGCCAAGACAATGGTCCGAGCGACTTTTACGTGATTCCTGCAGATTCGCCAGAAGAGATTCAACGCAAATTGGTGCAAGTAGTGACGCGGCGAATTCCACAGCGATTTAAATTACATCCGTTCAAAGATATTCAAGTATTATCGCCGATGAATCGTGCGGGCCTGGGTACACGTGCCTTGAATAGTTTGTTGCAAGGACAATTAAATCCTGACGCGCAACCGCGTATCGAACGCTATGGTTGGACATTTGCACCGGGTGATAAAGTCATTCAAACTGTCAATAATTATGATAAAGATATCTTTAACGGTGATATTGGACGTATCACCCATATCAATAAGCAAGACAATATCGTTACTATCGAGTTTGAGGGGCGCGAGTTATTGTACGATTTTAATGAGCTCGATGAAATTGCCTTAGCCTATGCGACGACGATTCATAAGAGCCAAGGCTCGGAATACCCAGCCGTGGTGATCCCCTTGGCAACACAGCACTTTACGCTATTACAACGTAACTTATTATATACCGGCGTGACTCGCGGCAAGCAATTAGTCGTGATTGTCGGCCAGCTGAAGGCGATTGCTATGGCGGTGAATAATCAAAAATCCAATCAACGGTTAACACGTTTGACTGAACGCTTGCAAGAGATGTTGCCGGCGTTGAGTTGATGACTTAGCCCCACGAATAAAGCCGTAAAGTATCCTTCTTTCACTCCACATGTTAGAATGTTGCGCAAATTTAGGGCTCAACATTTATGCATGATCAAACCGTTATTTTTTCGATCTTTCTCGTCTTTTGTGGCGCGGCAATTTTGTCGACCGTGGCTCTCTACACGCGCCAGTCGCTTTTGGTTGCCTATATTTTGCTCGGCGTTTTGTTAGGCCCTTGGTGCTTAGGTTGGGTGACTGACACAGAAGTGATCAATCAAACGGGGTCGGTGGGGATTATTTTCTTATTATTTTTGCTCGGTCTTAATCTGCATCCGCAGAATTTGTGGCGCATGTTGCGTAAAGTCAGTTGGATTGCATTGGTGAGTTCGCTGGTGTTTGCGATTATTGGCTTTCAAGTGGCGAATTGGTTTGGTTACACGCGCCCAGAGTGTTTGATTGTCGCCGCGGCGATGATGTTCTCGAGTACTATTGTTGGCCTTAAACTCTTGCCCACAACAATTTTACACCATCAACACACGGGTGAAGTTGTAATCAGTATTTTGCTGTTGCAGGATATTATTGCGATTTTGACCTTGCTAGGTTTGCATGTTGCCAGTGTGGGTAAAATCAATGTACAAGAAATTGTGCTGCTATCGATTTCGTTACCCGTGTTATTCGGTTTCGCCTATGTGATGGAACGCTTCGTGTTGGTGCGTTTGATTCAGCGTTTTGATCAGATACAAGAATATGTGTTTTTGCTGTCGGTGGCATGGTGCTTAGGCATGGCTGAGTTGGCTAAGGCGTTGGGATTATCTGCTGAAGTGGGTGCCTTCATTGGAGGTGTTGCCCTTGCAGCGAGCCCGATATCTTTGTATATTTCCGAAAGCTTGAAGCCATTGCGCGATTTTTTCTTAGTGTTATTTTTCTTTTCGATCGGTGCAAGCTTTAATTTAAATTATTTACACATTGTGATTGTGCCGGCATTAATTTTAGCGGTATTAATGATGGTGTTAAAACCAGTTGTGTTTCGTATGCTCTTTGCGCATGCCGGAGAAAATAAGCAAGTGTCTTGGGAAGTCGGTGTGCGCTTAGGTCAGATTAGTGAATTTTCTTTATTAATTGTTTATCTTGCTGCAGGTACCAAACTTATCGGCGAGTCGGCATCTTATTTAGTGCAGGCAACGACGTTGCTAACGTTTATTGCATCGTCTTATTGGGTTGTGATGAAATATCCAACCCCACTCGCATTTAGTGAAAAGATGAGGCAAAACTGATGCAGTTAGAAAATGGTGTGCTCGATTGTGCGTTATCCATGCCATCACCAAACTTTGATGAGCGGCCCGTGGATGTAACAATTGATGCCATCATCGTGCATGCGATCAGCTTACCAGAAGGTGAATTCGCAACGCCTTATATCGATGACTTGTTTACGAACTGTCTATTAACGGGTGCACATCCTAGTTTTGTTGAGCTAACCGGTATGCGCGTGGCTTCGCATTTATTGATTGACCGTCAGGGTGCTATGACCCAGTACGTAAACTTTAACAAACGTGCTTGGCATGCGGGTGTGTCGGCGTTAGCAGGGCGAGAGGATTGCAATAATTTTTCGATCGGTATTGAGTTAGAGGGAGCGATGCATATTGCTTACGAAGCTATTCAATATCAGCGCTTGGCGGAAATTTGCCATTTATTAATGCAACATTACTCTGCGATTACAGCAGAGCGTATTGTTGGCCATAGCGATGTCGCTCCGGGGCGTAAATTGGATCCGGGGCCACTGTTTGATTGGGATTATTTTCGAGATTTGCTAGTAAAAAACACTCATAAGGAAGAGCAACGCCATGATATTTATTAGTATTGTTATCAGCCTCATTTTAGAAAAGACGACGGATGTCAACCAAGCGTTACGTCGCTTTAATTGGTTAGATCGGTATTTGCAATCTTTGCAACCAGTATTTACCAAGTTTTATAGCAATGCCTATTTCGTGTTAGCCATTGCGGTGTTAGTACCCGTGCTTGTTTTAGCGTTGATCTATGCGATTGTTGGGCATTGGTTTTTTGGTTTGACGGGCTTGGTGTTGAGTTTGTTTGTGTTGGTGTATTGTCTTGGACCGCGCAGTTTAGTGACAGAATTCAAGGCGTATCTTGCCGCCAAAGATAAAGGTGATAAAGATGCTGCGCATCACCTAGGCGAACAGCTAGCCGAAGAGGTAGTGCCAAACAATGGTGCTGCTTTGACGCGTGCAGTGACACGTGCCTTATTCATTCAAGCGCATGATAGGCTCTTTGCGGTTGTTTTTTGGTTTTCTATTTTTGGTATCTGGGGCGCAGTAATTTATCGCATGGTGGCATTGTTACGTAACTGTGATATGGCCCATATTAGCAAAAAGGATGATGACGAGATACCGGTTGTTGATAATGGTCGCGTGGCGGTGGCGGCACAAAAGATTAAAACTATTTTGGATTGGGTGCCGGTGCGGGTGGTGAGTTTAATGTTTATGCTCGTTGGCAATTTCATCGCAGTGTTGCCGATCAGTTTGGGACATTTGAAGTCAGGTGTTAATGCTAATGAGCAAGTGATTACGGATAGCGGCATGGCGGCATTAGGGATTAGTACAGATGAGGATACGTCAGATACTGCTTCTGAAGCGAGTGCCAGTGATGACGTGCAAGATGAAAATCAACAAGCGATGTCGTTGATTGAACGGGCGATGGTGGCGTGGGTTGTCATTATAGCGCTTATCACTATCGGTAAAGTAATTTTTTAAACGTCGTTTTTTGCGGAGGCGCGGAGGGCATATATCGCCCTTTGGGTCGAGCGTGTCGCATTCGACAATAGAGGCCCGCTGTGCTCGCACCTCACAATGCCTCTGGACCCTGTGTCAAGCACGGGGTGACGTGCAGCTATTTCTAGGCGCATGCCGAACTGTCAAACCCGGAGTACTATAATGCTTTAATGCGCAAGCATGGTATGTTCTTGAGGTGCAGGGTCAGTGCCAGGCATTGTATCAATAGCTGCTTGCGTTAGTTGTGCCTTTTGTTTTGGTGGTTCTGTCGGCACCGAATGAAATTGGGATGCTAAAGATGAGGAAACGCTTGCTGAATTTCTTCTGACAAAAGGTCCTGTGTTTGCTGCTGCAGACCCCTGAGTTAAGACAGTGTCATCTGGCAAGTCTACTTGTACTTGGTCTGGATCATCAATATTTTCTCTAAAAAATTTTCCTACGGATGCTGAATTATAATGCGCTGAGTGTTTTCCTGCATGCATGCCATCATGTAATTCAGCGAATTTGTCGCAAGCCATGGTGTGAGCCTTGTCGGCGGCAATTTGATACCAGCTTTGGGCTTCTTTCGTCAAAGTTTGTTCTACGCAATGCGCTGCAATCGCAGAGCAGGTGTCGGCATGGCCTTGTTTTATCATCAATGTTTTGAAATAAGCTGCATCGCGGGCGAGTGTGCTTGATGGCGAAGCTTTATTGGCTTTGGATATAAGGCGTTTCCCGATCTGCAAGCAGGCAGTGTTATAGTCTGGGTCGGTTACGGGCGGCAGTTCGCGTAGGTAGCGCCAGCGTGCCTGTTCATGAGTAGCCTGCGCTTGTGTTGTTGTACTGCTCAAACTGGCGGAGTTTGCAACAGCTGATGATTGACTTGATGTTTTGTCAGTCTGATGTTCATTGGTATTACGAGTCGTACGGTGTCTATTGCGTTTGTTGCGTGCCGCAATTTTTTGTTGGTAATATTCGGCTAAATCTGTATCTGTGCTACCGGCCCAACCGTTTGCAGCTAGCCGCATTAAGGTTTTTATAGCTCGCTCTACCTCCTGTGCAGCAGCCACGGCGCAGTACTTGCGCACTAGTATTGGGCTGATGTTTACTGGCGTAAGCGGGTCATCCATTTGGGATAGGTGATAATGCGCTTGCGCGTCACCTTGCTCAGCTGCGGCATCTAAGACAGCATGGAGTTGTGTTGTAAGCTGCTGCTCGTCTTGTGATGACGCAGTATGATGCTTGTTTTTTAGTGTATTGCACAGATCGCAAGCATATGCATTTAAAAAAACCGCAGGCACTTGTGCAAGAGCAGCTGGGTTATCTTTCGGTATAGACTTCATCGCTTGCCTAAGGATTACCCTGGTTACTTGTGCTTGAATGGGGTTACCATTAGTGCCGCGTACATGAATACCATAATGTGCACAGACATGTGCTTCGAGTAAACCTTGCCACGAGCCTTGATTCGAGGTGGTTTTGCCATCGGCTGATTGTATGCCTATGCCTCCATTTTTATTAAGTTTTTCAGCAATCCTGGACTCACGAATCCAAGCGCCAGCTACACGTGAAGAGACAGTGAATAATTGACATAGATTGTTGAAGGCGAGTTGCCACTGTTGATTCTCAAGGCTGTCCTGAATGCTCTTTTGATAGACTTGACATAATTCAATATGAGCGTGTTTAAAAACTTGCAGTTGATCATCGGCGACTAAACCACTTGTTTTAAAGGCACGCAATGCAGCAAGTCGTTTGTGATGTAGTAGTGTAACCTTGTTAGTGTCACTAGCTGATGCACCCGCAGAAGTGGCGGATTCGATGCTTGGGTCTGTTGTCTGATTCTGTGTGAGTGGCGTCGGCTGTTTATTTTTCGCTGTAGTATAACAGATTTTTGCTTCATTAAAGTCTGGCTCGCTATCATAACTTGGGTGTTGGCCACGCTCATATAAAATGCCTAGATTGACTTGGGCGCTTGCATGGCCTTGTGCGGCGGCCTTTGCATAATACTTCGCTGCTTTAGCGTAATTAGGTTTAGCATTTGTAATGAAAAAGCCATTGCTTACAATTAAACCGCGCGCATAAAATCTGCCAACGTGGTAACAAGCGTCGCTGTGGCCTTGTTTCGCTGCTTCGCTATAATACCGGAATGCTAAGTTAAGATTCTTGGGGGTGTTACCCAGACCGTGTTCGTGGACTTCGCCTAAGCGCGATTGTGAAAATGCATCACCTTGTATGGCTGCGAGGCGATAATATACATAGAGCTTATCAAAGTCCGGTGCGCCATGTTTATGTAGGCCGGTATAATATTGGTAATTACCACCAAACTCTCTGACCTTGGCTGATTCACGTAGGGCATCAACATGTCCAAGCTGAGCGGTGCAGAAAAAGTCACGTGCTGAGGAGTTTGTGGGGTTTTGCCAAATAGGGCGAAGAGGTTCACCGCGCAGGTACCCCAAATAATAGTGAGCATCGGCATGTGCGAATGCAATGGCAGCTTTAAAATGAGTATGGGCCGATGTTAGATATTTGCTAGCGTGCGGATTTGTGTGTGAGCTTGTACTTGTACTGGAAGATGAAGCGGCTTCAATAATCTGCAGCTTTGGCCTATTTTCGGTGTCACTCTTACTTAGTTGTTTTGCCATGCGATGGCAGGCTCTGCCAATGTAATAATGTGCCGCTGCGTGTCTACCACCTAGATCAGGCGCTTGAAAGTTTTGCTGGGCAGATGTTATCACCGCATCAAATTCAGCAGGGGTGAGGCTGGGTGTCTCAGAACCGATAACTTTAAGTAGCTGCAATAGCGCGGGATACATTGGATGGAACGTTTTAGCTTTGTTCTGAACTGCTGCCATTGGCCATTTGAATTTCTCGCTTGCGACTGATTCTTTTATGAATTTGTCAGCCTCGCGTGGGGCAATGCTGTGGTAGTCACTCATGAGAGTTATGAGAGTAGGTATGTGATAGTTGATTTCTTCATTCAGTACTTGGTTAAGAGCGTCTTTATAGGCGTTGACACATGTATGATGTGCATTCTCGAATGTGTCCCAAGCTGCAGCATCAGGTTTAGAAAAAGCAGGTATCCATCCAAGCAAGCCGCTTTTTTTATTTCCTCGTCTGTCGTAGATTTTTTCGAAGGCCGCTAGGCGGCGTTTTTTTGCAATTTGTAATTGCTCCCAGATTTGTTCTAACCTTGTTGGTGCGGCGGAAGAACTTGATGAGCTGGCTGCTGTCAAAGACTTCGTGCTTTTTTTTTGGTTTGAACTGTGCATAGTATAGTTGTCTCTCTAGTCGATGGTTTAAGGGATGGCCTGTGTGTTGCCAACAGCCGCTAGGTATGCTGGTATTATTATTGTTTTGTTTGGGAATGGCGAAGGGTGTTCGTATTGCCTGTCCACACCCTTTTTAATTAGAGCGGGTCAATAGACCGTTGGTCAATTGTAGCACGGGTCGTTTTGTTTGCAAGTGAGTGTTTCATGGTTGGGCTTGTCCCAGGTAGGGGCATCTATAAGTCCGGGGTGAAACCTACGGCCTCGCTCTTTTACCCTCTCTCGGTTATAATGGCGGGCTTTCTTTGTACAGGCCGCCGCAGAGCACCGGTGTTATAATATTCTATTGATTTTTAAGGAGATTTTGATGCCGATTTATGAGTATCAATGTCAAGCTTGTGGTTATCATTTCGAAAAAATGCAGCGTATGACTGACGATCCTCTAAAGGATTGTCCCAAGTGTGATAAAGCGGCACTAAATAAACTTGTGTCGGCACCCAGTTTCAAGCTGAAAGGGACTGGTTGGTATGAGACGGATTTTAAAAATCAAGGCGGCAAAAAAACAGATGCATCGGCTAGCGGCAGTGGTGATACTAATATTAGTGATCGTGGCGATAGTAAAGCGAGTGAAACAGCCAGTACGAGTCAATCTCCATCTGGCCAAGCCAATGCCAAGCAATCTAATTCGAACAGTGGCGCTAGCTCAGGCGGCAAAAATACAGGTGATTGACAATGCAAGATAAGAGTGTGTCTGTTGTACGTCGTTATTTGATCGCTGGCTTATTGGTGTGGTTGCCGATCTTAGTCACCTTATGGGTGATCAAGTTTATCGTTGAATTGCTCGATAAAAGCTTATCGTTATTGCCGCATGCGTATCAGCCGTCAAATTTATTTGGCGTCAATATCCCCGGTATCGGTGTTGTGTTTTCAATTTTGATTGTATTTTTCACTGGGATGTTGGTGACAAATTTTATTGGCCATCGCTTGGTGGCTTTGTGGGATTCAATTGTGTCGCGTATTCCGTTGGTGCGTTCGGTGCACGCGGGTGTGAAGCAAGTTCTGAATACGATTTTTTCTTCGTCGGGAGACGCATTTCGTCAGGTCATGTTAGTTGAATACCCGCGCAAGGGTTTGTGGAGTATCGCATTTTTAACAGGCAGTGGTTTCAAACAAGCAGAGCACATTACGCAGCAAGAACTATTAACGGTATTTGTGCCAACAACGCCAAATCCGACCTCCGGTTTTTTAATTATGGTGCCGCGCAGTGATGCCATACCATTAGATGTTAGCATTGACGATGCATTAAAAATGGTAATTTCACTCGGGGTTGTGCGCCCTGACCGAGATGCCAAACGGGCATCTGCCGCCATCAAGACAATCAACAAAGAAAACGAGTAAATAACCTATGCGTAGCCATTATTGTGGAACAGTGACGCAATCACTGATGGGTAAAGATGTTGAATTATGTGGTTGGGTGCATCGTCGCCGCGATCATGGTGGTGTGATATTTTTAGATGTGCGTGATCGTGAAGGCATTGTACAAGTGGTGTATGAACCAGATGCTACCCAAACCTTTCACTTGGCAGAAAAAATCCGTAGTGAATTTGTGATTCATATTAAAGGCGTTGTGCGTGAACGCCCAGACGGTAACGTTAATCCTAATATGGCGACTGGGCAGATAGAAGTGTTGGGGCAAGCCTTAGAGATTTTGAATTATGCGGAAACACCGCCGTTCCCTTTAGATGAACATCAACACGTGGGTGAAGAAGTGCGTTTGCACTACCGCTATCTTGATATGCGTCGCCCTGAGATTCAGCAGATTTTTAAAATGCGTGCGCAAGTCAACCACGCTCTGCGTGAATTTCTTGAACACGAACACTTTCTTGAAATTGAGACGCCTATTTTAACCAAAGCTACGCCAGAAGGTGCGCGCGATTATTTGGTGCCGAGTCGAGTGCACAAGGGACAATTTTATGCGTTACCGCAATCACCGCAGATTTTTAAGCAATTGTTGATGATGGCGGGGATGGAGCGTTATTATCAAATCGTGCGTTGTTTTCGTGATGAAGATTTACGTGCGGATCGCCAACCAGAATTCACTCAGCTCGATATGGAAATGTCGTTCGTCAATGAAAACGATGTGAAGACGTTGTCGGAAAATATGATTTGCCATTTATTCCGGAGTGTGCTCGATATCGAATTAGCACAACCATTCCCACAAATGTCTTATGCAGACGCCTTAGAAAAATATGGCAGTGACAAACCCGATTTACGTGTGCCTTTGGAGTTCACCAGCGTTGATGATTTAGTGCAAGATGTGGAGTTTAGAGTGTTCTCTGGGCCGGCTAAAGATCCTAATGGTCGCGTGGTTGCTTTGCGTTTGCCGCAAGGTTGTAAGTTGACGCGTAAGCAAATCGATGACTATGGTGTCTTTGTTTCGCGTCATGGTGCCAAAGGTTTAGCTTATATTAAAGTCAATGAACGTGATGCAGGCATGGACGGCTTGCAATCGCCGATATTGAAATTTTTAACTGACGATGTTGCACAAAGAATTTTAGAGCGTTGTGGTGCCGAGACTGGGGACGTGATTTTCTTTGGGGCAGACAGTACGCGTATTGTTAATGAAGCGATGGGCGCTTTACGCGTGCAACTCGGTCATGACTGTGATTTATTGCAAGGTGATTGGGCCCCACTGTGGATTGTTGATTTTCCTATGTTTGAAAAGAATGATGAGGGTGGGTGGGATCCGCTACATCACCCATTTACTAGTCCTGCTGCTGATATGGAAGCCTTAGAAAAAAAACCTGCTGCTTGTTTATCGCGCGCTTATGATATGGTGCTTAATGGCTTTGAAATCGGTGGTGGCTCGATCCGCATTCATAAGATGGCGCTACAAAAAGCAGTATTTAAACTGCTGGGTATCGATGAAGAAGAAGCCCACGATAAGTTTGGCCATTTGCTCGAAGCCTTACGTTATGGTTGTCCGCCACACGGTGGGATTGCCTTTGGTTTAGATCGAATTGTGATGTTAATGACTAACACACAGTCAATTCGTGATGTGATTGCTTTTCCAAAGACACAAACTGCCACTTGTTTGTTGACACATGCGCCTTCGAATGTGTCGCAAGCTCAACTCGATGAGGTTGGTTTGCGAGTGCAACGTGAGCATCTCAAGGCGCAAGAAGAAGCTTAAATGAAACGATGAAATTACCGATCTATCTTGATTATGCCGCGACGACCCCCGTCGACCCCCGTGTTGCGGAACAAATGCAACAATGTTTAATGTTGGCGGGTAATTTTGGCAACCCTGCTTCACTCACGCATTGTTATGGGCAAAAAGCACATGAGCGCGTCGAACAGGCACGCGAGTATGTTGCTGAACTGATTAATGCTGACGTGCGCGAAATCATTTGGACTTCCGGGGCAACCGAGGCGGATAATCTTGCAATAAAAGGTGTGGCTGAATTTTATCAACACAAAGGTAAGCACATTATTACCTTAAGCACGGAACATAAAGCCGTATTGGATGCATGTACGTATTTGCAGCAACATGGTTTTGAAGTGACTTATTTACAACCCGAAAGCAATGGCTTGTTGGATCTGGATAAGTTAGCAGCGGCTTTACGTGATGACACTATTTTAGTGTCGGTCATGCATGTCAATAATGAAATTGGCGTTATTCAAGATATTCAAGCTGTCGGTAAATTAACACGTGAACGTGGTGTGTTATTGCACGTAGATGCTGCACAAAGTGCGGGTAAGATTCCTATTGATGTGCAAACGATGAATGTGGATTTAATGTCATTTGCTGCGCATAAGATTTATGGGCCCAAAGGTATAGGCGCCCTATATGTGCGGCGTAAGCCGCGCGCACGTCTGCACGCACAAATTCATGGTGGTGGGCATGAGCAAGGTTTACGTTCAGGTACGTTAGCCACGCATCAAATTGTCGGTATGGGCGAAGCTTTTCGCCTGGCTAAATTAGAAATGGCGGCGGAGAGCCAACGCTTATTGCAGTTACGTGATGACTTATATAACGGTATAATGGCGTTGGGTGATGTGCAATTAAATGGTGATTTGGAAGCATGTGCCCCAGGTTATTTAAATGTTAGTTTTCCTTATGTCGATGGTGAAGCCTTATTGTTGGCACTAAGTGATTTAGCATTGTCGTCTGGTTCAGCTTGCACCACAGCCAGTATCGAGCCTTCGCATGTATTAAAAGCTTTGGGTTGTAGTGACCGCATGGCACACAATGCTTTGCGTATTAGTCTAGGTCGTTTTACCACGCAAGAAAATGTTGATTATGCGTTGGGGCAGATTCGTGAACAAATACTGCGTTTACGTGAAATTTCGCCTTTGTGGCAGGGTTGAGGGTTAAATTTATGCAATATTCGACGCAACTGCTTGATCACTTCCATTATCCACGTAACGTGGGCTATATTGATAATAAGGGTGCGCAAGCTTTAGTGAGCAGTGGTAATGCTGGTGAAACCCACAGTGGCGATAGTGTGCAACTGCAATTGCAGGTCGATGCGCACGGCGTAATTATCGATGTTAAATTCAAGGCTTATGGTTGTGGCCCAACCATCGCGACAATGTCTTTATTGACGGAATTAATCAGCGGCAAAAGTGTAGAGCAAGCACAACAAATTGATAGTCAGCAATTGATTGATGGTTTGCAATTGCCAGCAGTAAAATACCATTGCGCATCACTTGCGTTGCAAGCCTTGCATGAAGCTGTAAAACAGTAGGAGTCCCCCATGAGTAAACAAGAGAATGATACTGGCGTAAAGCAAGTTGATCCCAACGCCGTCAACGTTGAGAATGATATTATTTTGACTGATGCTGGTCTTGAGTATTTGCGCGAACAAATCGCCAAGCGCGGTGCGGGGATTGGTATGCGGATTAGTTACGAAAAAGCAGGTTGTTCTGGCTATAAATACGTGGTTGATTTGATTGATGAGAAAGTTGAAACGGATTATGAATTTCCGATTGCTGGTGGCTTATCAATATTTGTTGCGCGCGATTGCTACGTTAACCTCAAGGGCAGTACAGTCGATTATGTGAAAGAGGGGCTAAATAAAGTTATTCGAATTAAGAATCCGAATGAGACGTCTTCCTGTGGGTGTGGAGAGAGCTTCAACGTCTAGTCCAAAGCTTTGTGCTATTTCAGTCATTTACCTACATTCTGGCCCCCCCCTCCAGGCACAGCGTTCCCCATAAGTAGCCCGGATAAGCGCGGTACGCAACTTATCCGGGCTTGTGTATTTAACTGGTAAGCCGTAGCCTTGATAAGCACCGTAGGTGCGCATCAAGGAGCAGGGTTTGCTAATCCATTCCCTTGATGCGCGCCGGTGGCGCTTATCAAGGCTACATCTGGGCTTGACACAAAGACAGTAGGCTACGGGATTGAATATAACCAAGTTATAGGGGATACCCTCCATGATGTTTGTAGCTTTTACGCCATTTTTTATGGAGAACGCTATGCCTTTGGTGAGGCGAGTCTGTTGGCAGTTTGGCTGAGGAGAGGACGTATCGGCATGGTGGGAGTGAGGCCGTTCAAGATGGGTCGGCTGACTCCATGACTTTAACCTTTGGTCCACGCCCGCTAGGTGTTATAATTCCCCGCTATTTTTTTAACAATTATGTAGAGAGAGAAGTGAAGATATGGCTAAAGAAAGAACACTTTCCATCATCAAGCCCGATGCGGTTGGTAAGTTATTGATTGGAAAAATTATTTCCCGGTTCGAAGATACTCAATTGCGTGTTGTTGCGGCGAAAATGATTCACATGAGCAAAGAGCAAGCGCAAGGGTTTTATGCAGAACACAAGGAACGTCCATTTTTTGCTGCTCTAGTCTCTTTCATGGTGTCGGGCCCTGTGGTGGTTATGGTGTTAGAGGGCGACAACGCGATTGCCAAAAACCGTGACTTGATGGGAGCGACTAATCCTAAAGAAGCTGATGCCGGTACAATCCGCGCTGATTTTGCTGATAGCATCGATGAAAATGCGGTGCATGGCTCTGATAGTGCAGCGTCAGCCGAGCGCGAAATTGGTTTCTTTTTTGGTGCACAAGATGTCTGTGAGTATACCCGCTAAGTAGGGGTGTTATGCAGATTCAACAACCCAGCATGCAAGTTAAGACTGCGCCCAC
Source organism: Gammaproteobacteria bacterium (assembly GCA_021773335.1). Lineage (GTDB taxonomy): Bacteria > Pseudomonadota > Gammaproteobacteria > JAJFKG01 > JAJFKG01 > JAJFKG01. The sequence goes on along the minus strand of JAJFKG010000009.1, from coordinate 44,843 downwards.
CAATTTGCTTGGCCATGACCGCCAGGCAATGGCGGCGCTTTTTGCGGCGCTTGGTGAAAAACCTTATCGCGCGACGCAAGTTATACAATGGATCCACCAATATGGCGTAACTGATTTTGCGCAGATGACTAATCTGAGCAAGGCTTTGCGTCAGCAGTTGCAAACTACTTGCGAAATTAGATTGCCTGAAATTGCTTATGCGCAGCAATCACGTGATGGCACACGTAAATGGTTACTGCGCTTAGATTGTGGTAATTGTGTGGAAACAGTTTTTATCCCTGAAGCAAACCGCGGTACTCTATGTGTGTCTTCGCAAGTGGGTTGTGGACTTAACTGTAGTTTTTGTTCGACAGGCAAACAAGGCTTTAACCGTGATTTGAATGTTGCGGAGATTATTGCACAAGTGTGGTTAGCGGTGCGTGAGTTATCCCAAGATGGACGCCATGATCATAGTGTTAGTAATGTTGTGATGATGGGGATGGGTGAACCCTTATTAAACTTTGATAATGTGATTAAAGCTCTCGACTTAATGCTGGATGACTTTGCCTATGGTCTGTCTAAGAGACGCGTGACGTTGAGCACGTCAGGTTTAGTACCACAAATGGATGCGTTGTCTGCTATTAGTGATGTCTCTTTAGCCGTCTCTTTGCATGCGCCCAATGATGAGCTGCGCAATGAGTTAGTGCCGATCAATAAAAAATACCCATTAAAGGAATTATTGGCGGCATGCAAACGTTTTTATCGTGATGATCGTCGGCGCGTGACGACTTTTGAGTATGTCATGTTGAAAGGCGTGAACGACAGTGATGAGCACGCACGTCAATTAGCTACGTTATTAAAAAATGTGCCGGGTAAAATCAACTTGATCCCATTCAATCCGTTTCCGGGCACGCAATATGAACGCTCGAGTAATACGCGTATTGCGCGCTTTACTGATATTTTGATGGCGGCGGGTTTAGTGACTATTACACGTAAGACGCGTGGAGATGACATTGATGCGGCCTGTGGGCAATTGGTTGGTAATTTCTCTGATAAAACATCTCGACGCCAACGTTTCATCGGCGCACAACTACCTCTCGAAACCGTAGCAGCAGGGGAATTATGATAGTCAGGCTAACATCCCTTGTGCTAATGAGTGTCGTGTTTGTGGTGAGTTTGGTGGCATGTGCGAATCAGCAAGCTGACTTAGAAACAACAACACAAGTTGCGCCTAATTCTCAAGCAGCAACGTATAATGTGCAACTAGGTCTTGGTTATTTGCGCCAAGGCGATATGCAACGTGCAAAGCAAAAGCTGTTGACTGCCGCACAGCAAGATCCGCGTAACCCAGCGATCCAAGGGTCACTGGCTTATTATTATGAAAGTGCTGGAGATGTGCAACAAGCGGCGCAGCATTATCAACAAGCAATTGCGCTAGCACCGCAAGCAGGTGGACCACAAAATAATTATGGTGCGTTCTTATGTCGCCAAAAACAGTATCAACAGGCTGAAATTCACCTACTCAAAGCAGCACAAAACCCACATTACGTGAAAACAGCACAAGCCTACGAAAATGCAGGTTTGTGTGCCTTGTCTGCGGGCGATAAAACTAAAGCCAAGCAGTATTTGCAGATAGCATTGCGGCGTGACTCTCGACGCAGTGCGGCGGCGTTGCAGTTAGCGAAATTGGCGTTTAATGCAAACGATTATAAGCAAGCACGGGCATATTTAGCTGATTATAATCGTTTCGCGACCGAGAGCGCACAATCATTATGGCTGGCAATTCGTCTTGCGCGCCAACAGGGTGATCAAGCCGCTGCACAGAAATTTGCAGTTGCTTTAAAAACACAGTTTAAGGATTCTCAAGAATATCGTGAGTTACAACAATCTCAAGGAGCTTAAAACACATGGCTATTGAAAATGAATATGTCGAATCGAACTTAATTGAACCGGATGAACCGACATCGGTAGGGCCCGGCCAACGTTTACGCTTGGCGCGCGAAGCTTGTCATTTGAGCCGTACTGATGTGGCAACGCGCTTGCATTTATCAACACATTTCATTGAAGCGATTGAAGATGATAATTATCATAAGTTACCAGCGTTGAGTTTTGCGCGCGGTTATTTGCGCGCTTATGCACGTATTCTGGGGTTGCCAGCCGAAGAGATTATCAAATCATTTGAAAAGAGTATTCCAGCAGGGCAGGCACAAGAATTATTACCGCAGACATACCACAAACGTGCGAGTTCGGTGAGTGATCGCAGTGTGCGCTGGATTACGATTGCAATCGCTTTTATCCTGATTACTTTGGTGGCCATGTGGTGGCATAACCAAAATACGCTTTCTAGCAATGCGCCAGTAGCGCATGTGACGGCTGCTACGGTTAGTAATACGTCATTAGATGATGATTCGGGGCATTCTTTAGTGTTACCGCATGAAGATTCACAAACCGATATTCATAATATTTTATTGCCATCTGCTGCAGCGAATGAAGAAGTGGATAATGGTAGCGCTAGTCATAAACTTAATTCTAGTAAGATGGATGCACATACTGCAAAGCCGGCCAAAGCTAAACAAACGTCCAATTAAGGTATAACGGGGGTAACGTGGTAAAAGCGCTGCAAGCAGTTAGAGGTATGAATGATGTTTTGCCCGATAAGATCGGGTATTGGCAGTATGTCGAAAATATTATTCGTCAAGTTACTCTCGCTTATGACTATGCAGAAATTCGTTTGCCAATTGTTGAAAGCACTGATCTCTTTAGACGATCAGTGGGTGAAGTGACCGATATAGTCGAAAAAGAAATGTATACTTTTGATGATCGTAACGGTGATAGTTTAACGCTGCGACCTGAGGGTACTGCTGTGTGTGCACGCGCCGGTATTCAGCATGGTCTATTGTATAATCAAATCCGTCGCCTCTGGTATATGGGCCCAATGTTTCGTCATGAACGTCCGCAAAAAGGTCGCTATCGTCAGTTTTATCAACTTGGGGTTGAAGCCTTTGGTATGGCAGGTGCGCAAATCGATGTTGAATTGATTGCTATGAATGCGCGGTTGTGGCAACAGTTAGGCTTGCAAGATAAGCTTACCTTACAAATTAATACCCTCGGTTCAACGCAAGAACGTGCGCAGTATCGTGATGCTTTGCGAGATTATTATAGTGCGCATCATGCGGCGTTAGATGCCGATAGCCAACGCCGTTTAGACAGTAATCCTTTGCGCATTCTCGATAGTAAAAATCCTGAGATGCAGGCGTTAAATGCTGGTGCACCTAAGCTATTGGATTACCTGGGGGCAGAGTCGCAAGCGCACTTCAAGCAGGTGCAGGGGCTGTTGACTGCGTTGGATATTGCCTATGAAGTCAATCCTCGCTTGGTACGTGGTTTAGATTATTATTGTCATATGGTATTTGAGTGGGTAACTCAAGAATTAGGTGCGCAAGGCACAGTGAGTGCCGGTGGTCGTTATGATGGTTTGGTCGAACAGCTTGGTGGTAAAGCAACTCCGGCGTGTGGATTCGCCGTGGGCATAGAGCGTATTGTTGCATTGCTGCAAAAACAGGTTGCAAATACTAACGTGTTGCAAGCGCCACATGCGTACATGGTAACGTTCGGTGATGCAGCTCAGCAAGCTGGGTTAGCATTGGCAGAGCAATTGCGCCATGCATTGCCCGCGTTAAGTCTGCGTGTTGACTGCAGTGGTGGCAGCTTCAAGAATCAACTTAAACGTGCTGATAAAAGTGGTGCGCAATGGGTATTGATTATTGGTGATGATGAAGTTGCACAGCAAGCAGTGGCACTTAAATTTTTACGGGATGAAAAACCACAGCAAGTGCTTAAACAAAGTGAATTAGCCAGCCAACTACAACAATTGATGTAAGAAGGGAGTAAACAAAGTGAGTGTGTATAATACAGATGAAGAACAAGTAGAACTGTTACGCCAATGGTGGCGTAAACATGGGCGTTTCACCATCATTGTGATTGTTGCAGTTATTGTTATGAGCTTTGGTTGGCGCTATTGGCAACAGCGTGAAGTAGCGATTGCGCAGCGTGCCTCTGCGGTGTACGAACAATTACAAAATAGTATTACGACAGGTAACCAGTCTGCATTAGAAAGTCAGGCGGCTTATCTTATTAGTGAATATCCACGCACGCCCTATGCGAAAAATGCAGCGCTGTTATTGGCACAGCAAGCGGTCAATGATGGCAAATTTGATCAGGCTTTAGCAAAGTTTGCCTGGGTCATCGAAAAATCTAAACAACCCGCAATTCGTCAAGTGGCGCGCATACGCAGTGCACGTATTTTGTTGGCGCAGAAAAAACCACAGGCCGCATTCAAGATCCTAACGAAAGTCGATGATGATGCTTATCAAGCTTCGATCGATCGTGTGCGTGGTGATATTTATTTATCACAAGGCAAGAAACAACAAGCACGAGAAGCTTATACAAAAGCTTTAGCATTGTTATCGCCAACGGATGTTACACGTCCTTTATTGCAAATGAAACTTGATGAATTAGCTGGTAGCAGCAAAAAATCTGCGAAGAAGAAACGTTCATGACAAGACGCTTGCCTTACTTTAAATGCTTGTGTTTGCTTGTGCTTGGGTTAGTGCTGAGTGGCTGTACGACCATTAGCAATTTCTTTAGTATGTCTAAAGATAATACCCAGAAACCATCGCCGCTTGTGGCGTTTCAACCAACGGCGAGTGTGCACACTTTATGGAGCACAAACCCAAGCGGCAAGTCAGGTAAGTATTATATTAAGCTGAACATTGGACATGCTAATGGTATTTTGTATGTTGCTGGTTACTCAGGCACGGTTTCCGCGGTTGCTAGCCAAAATGGGCGTGTGCTTTGGACGGTAAAATCTAAAGTTCCGATTACTGCAGGACCCAGCGCAGGTAATGGCTTGGTCTTTTTCGGCAGCAGTGATGGTCGTTTAGTGGCATTAAATCAGAGCAATGGCCAACAACAATGGAGTGCAAAACTCACTAATCAAATATTAGCAGCACCGTATGCCAGCCGTCAGGGTATTGTTTTAACTAAGACAATTGATGGTGTTGTGACAGCATTCGCAGCTAAAACTGGGAAAACACTTTGGAGTTATGAAAGCCCGGCCCCTGGCCTTATATTGCGTGGTGCGAGCAGCCCAACCAGCAGTGGTAATGTCGCCGTTGTGGGTTTTGCCAATGGTAAAGTCGCTGCATTGCAATTGCATGGTGGGCAGTTGCTGTGGCAGCATCCTTTAACCACACCTGTTGGTAGTACGCCATTGCAACAATTGGCTGATATCGATGCCAACCCAGTGATTGCTGGCGGTGATATTTATGTGACGGGTTACCAAGGTTATCTTGCTGCTTTGGGCATTAACCATGGACAAGAATTTTGGAAACACAAGATGTCTTCTTACACGGGTTTAGTGTTGGATAACAGTAAAATCTATGTAAGCGATGCTAAGGGCCATGTGTGGGCCTTAGGACGGCAGACGGGTAGTGTGGCATGGCGACAAAAAAAATTGGAAGCACGTATCTTATCCGCACCGGCCGTCATGGGACGTTATGTCGCGGTGGGAGATGCGGAAGGTTATTTGCATTGGATGGCGACGAATGATGGACATTTCGTAGCGCGTATTAAAGTGAATGATTCGGGCATCCGTAGCAATCCCTTAGTAATGAATAATACCCTATATGTTTTGAGCCTCGATGGTGAATTATCTGCGTATCGTGTGGCACGTTGAACTTAACAAGTGATATTACAGATTAAGCAAATGAGAACAGTAGCATGATACCCGTTATAGTGCTTGTTGGGCGACAAAATGTCGGTAAGTCGACCCTATTCAATCGTTTTACCAAGTCGCAAGATGCCCTAGTTGCTAATTATCCTGGTTTGACGCGCGATCGCATCTATGGTGAAGGCACGTACGACGATAAGTCATTTATTGTGATCGATACCGGGGGCATCAACGGTGATGAACAAGGTGTGGATGCTATATTTGCCCAACAAGTTAAACAAGCATTGCAAGAAGCGGATTGTGTCCTATTTTTAGTGGATGGCCGCAGTGGCATGACAGCGAGCGATGAGACCATTGCACAGCAATTACGTCAATTGCAAAAACCGATCTATCTTGTTCTCAATAAAACAGATGGTATTGATCCGCACGTGGCTCAAGCGGAATTTTTCCAATTAGGTTTAGGTGAGCCAGTGCCGATCGCGGCGACCCATGGGCGTGGGGTTAAAGGTTTATTAGAGCGCGTGCTTGAACCTTTCCCAGAACAAAGTACACAAGCTGAGGAAGAACAAGACGGGCATATTAAATTTGCCATCGTAGGGCGACCGAACGTTGGTAAGTCGACCTTAGTGAACCGTATCCTCGGTGAAGAGCGGGTAGTGACATTAGACCAACCAGGTACGACGCGTGACAGTATTTATATCCCGTTTGAGCGCCGCGGCAAGGCGTATACGATTATTGACACCGCGGGTGTGCGCCGACGTGCACAAGTGCATGAGACCATCGAAAAATTTTCAGTGGTAAAGACCTTGCAAGCGATCAAAGAAGCAAATGTAGTGGTGGCTGTGCTCGATGCGCGTCAAGGTATTGCCGAGCAAGATTTACGTTTATTGGGGTTTGTGTTAGAAAGTGGGCGTGCTTTAGTGCTTGCGCTCAACAAGTGGGATGGTATTGCCAGTGAAGAACGTGATGCGGTTAAACGCGAACTTGACCGTCGTTTGGGGTTTGTGAACTATGCACGCTTACACGTTATTTCGGCATTGCATGGCACGGGGGTGGGGGACTTATATGCCTCAATCGAAAAGGCTTATGCTAGTGCAATGCGCGACTTGCCGACATCGGTGCTCACTAAGATTTTAGAAGAAGCTTTGCAAGCACATACCCCACCGGTGGTGCGTGGACGGCGGATTAAATTGCGTTATGCACATGCGGGCGGACATAACCCACCGATTATCGTGATCCATGGTAATCAGGTTGGTTCATTGCCGGCAAGTTATAAACGTTATTTGGCGAATGCCTATCGTAAGGCCTTAGCCTTGGAAGGCACCCCAATACGCATCGAGTTAAAAAGTAGTGAGAATCCATTTGCGGGGAGGCGTAATAAATTAACTCCACGCCAGGAGCGCAAACGTAAGCGCATGAAAAATTTTACCAAGAAAAAATCTTAAATTGTCATCACAGGGGGTCTAGCGTGAGTCAACCACAACGTTCATTAGCCAGTTTGGCACCATTATTTTTGGTCATTATCATTGATACCATGGGGATTGGTTTGGTTTTCCCTGTGCTGAGCGCGGTTTTTATGAATACGTCAAACAGTAGCTTGGTGTTGCAGTCTTCGCTAGAAATGCGTGAGTTTTTGTATGGTTTGACGCTGGCTTTGTATTGTTTTGGCATGTTCTTTGGCGCGCCATTTTTTGGTGATTTATCCGATCAAATGGGGCGTAAACGTGTCATTATGCTGTGTTTGCTCGGCGTTGGTTTTGGCTATGCGATTTCGGGTATTGGGATTGCTACTGGCAGTGTGAGCCTATTGTTGCTAGGGCGTGCCCTGGGGGGCTTTGTTGCGGGTAGTCAATCCATTGCGCAGGCGGCGATCATCGATGTCAGTGCACCAGAACAGAAGGCGGCAAATTTGGGTTTGATTACCTTTGCGGCATGTATTGGATTTGTGATTGGGCCAGTCATTGGTGGTGTATTTTCAGATGCACAATATGCGCGTTGGTTTGGAATGACGACGCCATTTTTAGTGGCAACAGCCTTAGCGATTGGTAATGCCTTTTTGCTGATGACACTATTTAAGGAAACCTACGCGCCGCGTGAAAAGAAAACGCTAAATTTACACAAGGGGGTAGCAATATTTATCTCTGCGTTTAAACACCCCGGTGTACGTATTTTATCGGTGGTATTTTTATTTTCGCAATTGGTGTGGGGAATTTACTTTAATCATATTTCACTTTATTTAGTACATACGTTAGAGTTTAGTGCAGAACGTATCGGTGTCTTTATGTCGTTTATCGGCCTTATCTTTGCGCTTACTTTGACGGTGATTATACGCTTGCTGGTGAAAATGATAGCGCTTGAAATGATTGTGTTAAATGGCTTTATTGCCAGCGCTATTGGTATTCTTATCGCGATGTTTATCCCGGGCGAAGTGGTGCAATGGATTGCGATTATTCCGACCGTCATTGGCGTGGGGATGTGTTATACGAGTTTATTGACGTTATTTTCTAATGCAGTGGACGCCGATTCACAAGGTTGGGTGATGGGGATCACCGGTGCCGTGGCGGCTGTCGCGTGGGGCTTAGGTGCATTGCTCACAGGTATATTGGCTTATTGGTTTATCATTCTACCATTCGCAATTGCATTTATGTTTGCGGTCTTAGGGATTGTCGCGATTTTACAATATCAACGCAGTGTGGCTGACTAATTGCTCAGTCGAATAGATTAGCAGCGGCAATGGGTATGCTTGATCACGTGGGGAATGATGGACAAATCACTCCTTAATCCGCACAAATTTACCCCCAGCTTCTTTCGCGAATTTTTCGACTACCATCCCTTTGATATCATTCTGTTTATCCATGACAAATAAAATCCGCGTGGTGTAATTTTCAATTTTTGGCCATTGCATGGTAAACAATTTTGTGGAAACGGGGTGTAATTCAATCGAGGCTTTTTTAGGCCCAATGATCAAGTGTAATTTGTTGTCTTTTAAAGTAATCCGTGTAACACCATAAACAGGATTATAATACTGACCTGTATAGGCTTTTAATGGCAGTTTCAATGGTGCGCTGTGTAATTGGGTTTGTATCTTACGTTTATCTCTAGCTTCAGCACGCCTTTCTTCTTTCTTTTTTTGTAGGCGTAACATGCCTTTGCTCCAAGGCTTAGGGGGGGTACCATAATATTGGTCGAAAAAACGCATAGCCAATGCAGCAGGTAGGCGGTTTCCACGTAGGTTTGTTAAGACAACAATACCTAGCTTTTCTTGTGGGATAAATGCCATGATGGAACGACTACCTGAGGTTTGCCCACCATGCCAAATAATAGGACACGGGTGTGCTTGTTGATAAAACCACGAAAGTCCATAGAATGTATTTTTGTCGGCGCCACCATTGACATGATTTTTGGGTGAATGCATGTAGTTGAGTTGTTGTGCACTGACCAGTTGCTTATCACCATATTTGCCTTGGTTGGTGTGTAGAATTAGCCACTGTGCCAAGTCGGCGGCACTGGCATTAATGCCAGTCGCAGGTGCAAAAGTGTATACCCATTGATGATAAGGCCAGTTGCCTTTTATCCGCGTAATTTTGCCTTTTTGTACGCGGTGTAGGCTGCTGGTGTTATCGTGATTAAGTAAGCCAGACAAATTTGTAGAAGCGTTGTGCATGTTCAATGGTGTGAATAATTTTTCTTGTATTAAAGTCTCCCAGGTTTGGCCTGTGAGTTTTTCGGCAATTGCTGCCGCGACCAAATATAAAATATTTTGATACGAGAAATTATCACGAAATTCACTCACTGGTTCTAGATAACGTAAGGCGTGAATTGCTTCACTACGGTTAGCACCGAGCATGACATAATAAAAACCAGCATACGGCGGTAGGCCACTGCGCTGAGTCAGCAAGTCTTCAATCGAAAAGTGTTTTGAAATCCAATCATCGTAAAGGGTAAAGCTCGGTAAGTAACGTCTGACGGGATGTTGCCACTTGAGTTCATCCGTATCGACGAGTTGGGCGAGTAATACTGTGCTAAAACCTTTGGCGATCGAACCAATTTGAAAAACAGTATTTTCATCAACAATGCCACCATCGACATAATCGCGCTTGCCAAAACCCTTGAGGTAAACAACTTTATTGTCTTTCACAATAGCGATAGCCATGCCGGGGACGCGCCACTCACGCATCGCTTGCTGTGCATATTGTTCAAAATATGGAAGGATGTCGTCCAACTTATTGCGTGGTGTGAGCTCAGATTGCGCACAGTTCGCCGCCCAGCACATGGCTGGCAAGCAGAGCAAGGGTAAGGCAACGCTCACTATTAGTAGACGCCGCCAAGCATAAGAGTGATTAGTCATAATCTATATTTCAAACAGTTGATGGTCATATGACTAAAATCAGAGCGAAAAGTTCAGAGTTACCTGTTTTTAAAATGTCCCTAATGGGCACTTAACTCCTTGAACTGGCAATAGTTTGCCTCAGTACTGGGTAAGCTGGACTTAATCATAGTTAACTTATTGCGTGGTCCTACGGTTTTCCGGATAATGGCGGGTTAAGGCGCCTGCCTTTGCAAAGAATACAAGGATGGGTTTTGCAGTAACCCAGGTAACTAGCCAAATGAGGAAAGCAACGTGTCACAGCAAAAACGATTGATCATCACTGTCAGTATGATTTTTTTAGGGGTAACAGTTCTGTTCAATACAGGTTGTGCTACCAGTTCATCGGGTTTACAACAAGGTAAGGTCAGTTTTCTAGAGGGCAATTACCAACAAGCCTATAGTCAATTAGCGCCGTTGGCGCGCCGGGGTAATCCAGAAGCGCAATATGCTTTAGGTTATATGTACTACTATGGTCAAGGTGTTGCGCAAAATGAACAATTGTCACGCCAATGGATACAGAAGGCTGCTGAGCAAAATTATCCCCCTGCCGTTAAAGCCTTAGCCGTACTTTATAAGAGTGATCAAACCCAAGTGGCGCAAGCGAAACAGAATACTGCTGGCAAGGTCAGCAAAACGGCAAGTGCAGCAACGACGTCACATGCTCAAGCACAGGCTAAGCAAGTAAAACCACAAGTGGTTAAAACTGCCAAGACGAATACGACACAAACCAACGTTGCTAAAGCGCAAAAAACGCAAGCTGTGGCAACCAAAAAAACTGTGACTCACGCTGCAACTAGCCAGGCTGCAACGAGCAAGCTGTCACAACCCCCTTTACTCACAGCAACTAATAGCTATGGTAAAACCGCTGCAAGCCACGGCAATGGCAAATATACCTTGCAGTTAATGGGTGACTATCGTAAGAGCACATTACAAAAATATGCGGCACAACATCATTTGCAAGATGAAGTCATGTATTACCATACTATCTATCAAGGTAAAGATTGGTACATCATGACGTATGGACATTATCCAAGTCCACATGCCGCAGTCGCCGCAATTAAGAAATTACCTGGTTCTATACAGCATTTGCAGCCATGGGTGCGACCTGTAGCGACGATTAAACCGGTCGTCAATCAGGCTGCAACGAGGATGAATACGCCAGCAAAACGCGCGGCATAATCACTTAGTATTTACATAACTGTTCGATCAAACTCGCTTAACTGGCGGATTTGATCTGATATTAATCGCAAATGGAGCTTAATACATGCGCAAATGGCTACTGACACTTTTTATTGTGGTTATGGTCGTCTTTCTTGGCTTGCCTTATGTCATGGGCAAATTGGCTGAGTCCAAAGTCAAAGAACTAGTGAGTGTGTTACCAACTTTTTTTCCGGCAGAAGTGAAATTAGATAGCTATCAGCGTCGTTGGTTTACTTCACGAGCACGCTTGACGGTGATGCCAACTAATCCCGAATTACAGCAAAAATTTCGTCATTATATTACGGGAAAAGGGTTACAAATCAATGCACCATTATCATTTTCGGTAGATGCGCAAATTGATCACGGTCCCTTGCTGTTTGCAATTAACAATAAAGGTGATGTTCATTTGCGTTTTGGCCAAGCCTTGATTCTAGCGACACTCAGCCTAGGAAAGTCAAATCAAATTTTATTGAAAAACTTCATGGGACAAACCGATTTATTGATGACAGAAACAACTATTGGTTTTAATAATAATATTTATAATGTTTTTATTAGCCACGGTGTTGCTTATGTTGATCAAGCAGCTAAGATCTATGTCAATTGGCAAGGTGCTAATGGCGAGTGGTGGTTGTCTAATAAATTTAATAAATTTAAAGGTAATGCCAATTTATTTGGCGGTAGTTTGGTGTTTGATGATAATGAGTGGCGACTATCGAAAATTGCTATCGAGTTAGCACAGCATCGTGATGCCAATGCAGCAGGTTTGTGGATAGGTGATGGCAATGTCAAAGTGCCGCTGGTGGTTTACCGCAGTGGCGGTAAGGCAGTTTTTGCGTTACAAGATTTTAATGGCCAAACTAGCACAAAAGCACACAAAGGTTTAATTAGTACGCATGCATTGGTTGATATTAAGCAAGTTAAGGTCGGCAATAAAGTAGTGGGCCCTGCGCATTACGAAGCAAGCATTCGTAATCTCGATGCAATCACGCTAGCGCGTTTGCATCAGCTTGCCAACAAAGTTAACCGAGATGTAAGCCAGGCTTCGCAACAGGCTGTTTCACAAGCCGCTATGATTGCGCAGCAAGCGCAGTTAAAAGTGTTGCAAGCGCGTTTTATTGATTTATTGCCAGCTTTACTCGATCGTGGTGCGCAGCTCGATGTTAAATCCTTATCGGTACAAACGCCAAAGGGTCCGGTAACCGCGCATGCGCATCTTGCCTTCCCGGATAAACGCGAAACTGCGGCCCAACAGCCTGTAACGGGTATGTTGAGTTTGTTAATTGGTGCCAATGCCTCCCTAGGTTTACGTGTCCCCACGAAAATTGCAGAGAGTTTAGTGGGTGATATGTTGCAATTCAAACAACAACAAGCACAGCGTTTTAAAGCGCAACAACCTATTTCAGGTGCAGGGCAACAGTCAGCCCAGCATCAAGCGTCGCAATTGTTAGCAGGGGTAGTGGCAGAGCATACGCAATCAACGCAACCGCATGGTGCACATAAAAGTCCACAACAATCCGCGCAATCGCAATTACACCAGTGGCTTAAGGATGGCATTGTGTTGCATAAAGATGGTGATTACAGCATTACCTTGAGTTACAAGGATAAGCAGTTCTTATTAAATGGCGTACCCATGCAGCAAGTGCGACAAATGATGCAATCTAACGAGAACAGCGAACCCGCAGCACCTGCAACTAAGCCTGCACCCAAGGCAGCGACTCAGCAATAAGACAGCGCCACCTCTGTCATCAAGACAAGTCCTGTAGCTTGGGCCTGACAGAACGGCGCGAAATTGGTAACCTATCAGGCTGGTCCCATCCCTGCGGCCAGCAATGCAAAAAAAAGCCCTAACTATGTCAGGGCTTTTTCATTGCGTTTAAGTAACTTACGTTGGATTGAACTATTCGACAGCTTCCTTCATGGCCACACGTTGCGTATTGCGACGCGTGTCGGTGCGTGCTTGCAAGACAACGCCTAGAATGGTGTGCTCGCCACCTAACATAGTGGTTTGGAATTCTGGATTAAGTGGTTTGAGATACATATCCTGGCCATCAAGCAATAACTGCTTAACCGTTGCGATACGTTGTCCTTGCGTTTGCACAACCACATAGTCGCGGTCTTCAGCGCGAACCGTCGGATCCACAATAAGTACAGTGCCTTGCGGGAAACGTGGATTGAGGGTCTCATTGCGAACACTAATGGCGTAAGTGTCGGCAGTGATATCTACGTCGGTTGTTGTCCAAGAAGACCAATTGGTCTCTTGCATGGTTTCTTTGATCGAAGGCCATGCCAAAACATCTTCCAAGCTAATCATTGGTACAGAAGCCCAACTACGGACATTAGGATTATGAGTACCAGGGATACGTTCATTAGGTAAAGGGTCATCACCAATTAGCTGGCTGATGGTGATTGAGAAAAAGTTAGCTAGACGACTCAAAGATTCACCGCGAGGTGAACGGGTTGAGCCTGATAAAATTCGGTGTAAAGTGGGTTGAGGTGTACCGGTACGGCGAGCAAGCTCTGCCTCGGTAATCCGCATTTCACTCATGAGTTTACGCAAGATTTCATTGATCTTAGGTCTTGCAGCTGATACGACATTATTCATAGTTACCACGCCTCTTGTTATGGATAACCCCCCTAAGATTTGTTAGGCTGGTGTACCCCGTTGCAACAAACAATCTCCCTTTGCGTCAAGGGCTTACAAGTAGATACAGTAAACCAAGGCGCTTGGGGCGAAAGTTAGTAAAATTGAACGACATTCGCCGCAAAGGAATTGATTCCACATTGGCAGAAAGTAATTCAAGTATCAAATAAGTATTTGAAAGAAAATTAATTTTAATTAGTATTTCGCTTAATTCGGCGAAATTTGAAGCATTATAACACGCTTTTGCATTAGATTGCTATAAAAAAGTGCTTTTTTGCATAGTGTTTGGAGGACATGTGTACTATGGCGAGCTTCACAGCATTGACTTGGTTTTTGATTCTTGTGCCTATGCCCTTGGTGGCAATGGTTGTGGCTTGGGAATTTCTCGGGCAAGTTTGTTCACGCCAACGTTCATCGTTAGATAAGAAAAAATAAGAAGGTTGTTACATCACGTGCATATAGACATCATCACTACGTTTGTAATTTGTTTCATGATTATCTTTGGGATCGGTATTGTTGCCAGTCGAGTAACTCGAAATCTGTCGGATTACATGCTGGGCGGACGACGCTTAGGTGGTGCTATCGCTGCGATGGGTGTGGGCGCTTCGGATATGAGTGGGTGGTTATTATTGGGTTTGCCCGGTGCCTTTTATGCGCATGGTATTAACCAAATTTTCATGCCGATTGGTTTGGTTTTAGGGGCTTATCTCAATTGGCAATTTGTGGCGGCGCGTTTGCGTGTGTATACCGAGCAGGTCAAAGATGCTTTAACGATACCGGCCTATTTAGATAACCGCTTTCATGATGGTAGTGGTACTTTACGTATTGTTACGGCTTTAGTGGTGATGAGCTTTTTCACTATTTATGCGGCAGCCGGTTTTGTGGGTGGTGCGATTTTATTTCAATCGACTTTTGGATTAAGTTATCATACGGCATTATTTATTGGGGCAGTCGCCCTAGTGAGTTACACCTGTATAGGTGGGTTTTTAGCGGTGAGTTGGGTCGATTTTTTTCAAGGGACATTGATGTTTATTGCCCTAATTGTCGTGCCTAGTGTCGCGATTTGGCACGTCGGTAGTTGGCAGCAGACTATGACGATACTTGCTGGCATTAGTAGTAAGTATACCGACGCCTTAACCGACTTTGACTGGGTGACGGTGATTGGTTTATTAGCGTGGGGCTTAGGTTATTTTGGTCAGCCGCATATTCTAGTGCGTTTTATGGCAACCAAGAGTAAAGCAGAAATTCCCAAGGCTCGTTTTATATGTATGCTGTGGATGATCGTTGCTTTATATGGTGCGATGTTTACAGGTTTGGTTGGTGTGGCCTATTTTAGGAACTCGCCTTTGGCTAATCCTGAAGAAGACTTTTTGCAATTTGCTCATGTGTTATTTAACCCCTGGGTGACAGGGATATTATTAGCGGCGGTGTTATCGGCGATCATGAGTACGATTGCGGCACAGCTACTAGCATCTGCGAGTGCGGTGACGGAAGACTTTTATCGTCGCTTTTTGCGTCCGCATAAAGCGAGTGCTCGAGAGTTATTGATGGTGAGTCGTATTGCTGTGTTTATAATCGCGTGCGTGGCTTTCGCCTTTGCCTATAATCCGAAAAATAATGTGTTAAAACTGGTGAGTTATGGTTGGGGTGGTTTAGGTGCTTCGTTTGGCCCAGTGATTTTATTTTCTTTATATTGGCCTCGCATTAATAAAGCAGGTGCTGTGGCGGGGATAGTGCTGGGAGCGGTGACGGCAATTACGTGGTGGGCGTTACACGGTTTGGGTGGCATATTCCATTTATACTTATTGGTACCAGGCTTTATAGTGAGTTGTTTGTCGATTGTGGTGGTGAGTCTGTTGACGATGCCACCTTCAGCTGCGATTCGACGAGAATTTA
Organism: Gammaproteobacteria bacterium; assembly: GCA_021773335.1. GTDB lineage: Bacteria > Pseudomonadota > Gammaproteobacteria > JAJFKG01 > JAJFKG01 > JAJFKG01. Next base: position 29,027 of record JAJFKG010000009.1, on the reverse strand, counting down.
ATGAGGTTAACGATATCTTGCAGCACTAAGAAAATAGTTATAAAGGAGAAGAAGAATAATAATGATGGATGTTGAACATTGGCCTCCAACCACACAAGTGGTTGCCTTAAAGCCTGGTGTTGTGCACCTTTGGCGCGCAGATTTGGCAATTAAAGAAAATATCTATGAGAGTTTGTGGCCTTTATTGAGTGAGGATGAGCAAGTGCGCGCATTGCGTTTTGTATTTGCTAAAGACCGGACCCATTTTGTGGCTGCACGTGGCGCGTTACGTTGTTTATTGGCTGAGTACCTTGGTATCGATGCGACTGACATTGCCTTTGCTTATGCGCAACGCGGTAAGCCGAGCATTGTGGTTGAGCAAAATCCAGTGAGCTTACAGTTTAATGTGTCGCATTCGCATGGGCAGGGATTGTTTGCCTTTGGGTTGGGACAAGAGCTGGGGGTTGATATTGAGTTGATCCGTGAAGATTTTGCTGGCTTGGATGTGGCGAAACGGTTTTTTTCTAAAGATGAGCAAGACCGCTTATTAGCTTTGCCCTTTGCGCTGCGTACGGAGGGGTTTTTTAATGCGTGGACGCGTAAGGAAGCTTTTATCAAGGCGGTAGGCGAAGGTTTGTTTCATGCTTTGGATACCTTTGATGTGAGTTTAGAGCCGGGGCAGCCGGCGCGGTTGCTGCGTTTTGAGGGGAGTGTGGAGAAGGCGCGCGGGTGGTGTTTGGCGGATATCAATGTGGGTGGTGAGTTCAAAGCTGCGGTCGCTGTGTGTGGTGATTTTAATGAAGTTATTTGCCGGCGCTACAATGTGAATAGCATTAGTTAATGTGAGTATTCGTACGTCACCCCGTGCTTGACACGGGGTCCAGAGGCATATGAGGTGCGAGCGTAGCGAGCTTCAATTGTCGGATGCGAGGTATCCGATTTTAGGGCGATGTCTACCCACAGGGCACAGGCCATCGCCCTTATCGGTGAGCCATCTCCGATGGCGATTAATAATCTCCTGGATTCCGTGTCAAGCACGGAATGGCCCAGTATTGTAGCCTTGATAAGTACCGTCTTGCCTTGTCGTAGCACGCAGTGCGTAGACAGGAAGTGCGCATCAAGGATCAGCCTTTGCTAACACCTTGCCCTTGATGCGCCGCGCCGCGGCTTATCAAGGCTACATTGTGGTTTTATTCGCGAGGATATATCGAAGAGAGGCGAAAAATAAAGGAAGGGGGTTAAGCCGAGTAGCTGAGTCCATCCTTGCGGATTTTCTCATCGGGGGACTGCCACATGGCTTACCCCCTTCCTCTAACATCAAGTGCCTGGTACCGAGGGTCGGACTCGAACCGACACGGTGTCACCACCACCGGATTTTGAATCCGGCGCGTCTACCAGTTCCGCCACCCCGGCACTAAGGGCAGGGAGTATAACGTAGTTGTTTGTTGGACGCAAAAAATATGCGCTGAATTTTTTTTGACCTATCTGTTGAATGTAGTGCTAGCAGAAGGGCTGCTACTACTAGCACTACCACTACTCGATGATGCCGCAGCGCTCTCAGGAGTTTGCATTTCCGCGTTAGCGCCGCCATGTGCTGCAAGCACAGCGTCGGTGCGCCATTCGGGTATCATCCAATCATTATTAGGCGCTAAGCCCATCGCCTTATCAACTTCAGCCGCAGTTGTTAGCATATGGTTAAGTAGCTTGATCAAATCAACTTGGCCGCCCTCGGCGTTTGCTTTAAGCTCACTTAGCTCTGCAATAATCGCTTCAGGTGACTTGTGTTGTCGACGAATGGTTAAGTAGGGTTGTAGTAGCGCGTTGAGACCATTTTCCCAACTGTTCCCGTTAGTCTCATAAGCGTTTCTAAATGCTGCAGGGATATTCTCAGAGCCGGCCGCTTGTTGAAGCTTAACATAAGCTTGTTGTGCCTGTTGCTTTTCCTTGTCGCTGGGCAGTGAGGCAGTTTGAACGACAAAGCTGAGGAATTTTCTATGGCTGCTGCTGAGTGTGTCAGCCAATCCATGTTGTTGTAAAAGTGCTGCTAGTTGGCCGACATCACTACTTAATGGTGCTGGAGATTGCATGCCTAATATTGTTGCTTTGCCCTGACGCATATCATCACAAGTCGCTTGCCATTGATCAAGCGTACGTGCCAATGGCATCAATATATTGATAAGTCTATTCATTGTGCCACCGTCATTGGTGAGATGCCCCTGAAAATTTAGCCAGATTTGCCTGTATTTAGCGTTATCCGATTTACCCGTGGTGTCTTGGCGCATGAAACGTGCCGTGTCTCGAAATTGATGCGGTAAACGCGCACAACCCTGATCGATCAATTTACCAAGTAGCGTAGTGGTATTAGGAGAATAAGTGACAATAGTTATCATTTCTTGGCTCCATTTTTCCATTTGTATGCCATTGCTAAATATTCCAAAAGCATATTGTAAGATGTCTGTGGCATGCGCGCTAAACTCAGGGCTAGCTAATAATTTGCGAGCTACTTTAATGTCGATAACCATGCCTATTAAGTATAAGCCAATGCTGCATTGTGTTTCTAAGCTGGGCGAAAAAGGCACGCGTGCTAGTGCTTCTTGTCTTGCCAATGCTGCTTGCGCTTCGGCTTGTTGTCTTTCGATTTCAGCTTGTTTCTCAGCCTCTAATGTTTGTTGCAAATGCGTTAATTGTTCGACATGAGGTTGTAGCGCAGGTGGTAGTGTACTTACTTTGGTGCGACCACGTTTTTTGAATGTGTTAACGACGCCGTATTTTGCAAAAATTTCGGTGAGCTTGTTGGCGTAGGATTGACGATTATCAGTCGTTAATGGTTCTAGGCTAGCAATTTCCTGTAGGGCTTGTTTGTGACGTTCTTTAATGAGTCCGCGCAAGGCGCGGATTGCTTGGCTATTACTCCGTGGATAGCTCGTGACTAATTGCGTTTCGAGCTTACGAGCTTCGTTTTCAGCATTGGGTTTGCCCGATTCGCGAACCGATTTTATATAACTTAGATGGCGTTGTATGTCTTTATACTGTCCGGGCATATTGGTGTTCCTTAGATAAGTTGAAGACCCAGTCGGTCATTTGAGCGGGAGTACAATAACAAAGAAAAAAGGTTGAGGCAATTTGAGTAAATAGGGCAAAGCGCTAGTAAAAAATACATAAACAGGGTAAAATTGCGCCACAGTTATGAAGCCATGACAGCTAATTGAAATTGTACATAAAACAGGTACCTAGGCGCACATGATCCATTCCCCACGTAAATCACTCACCACCACCGGCTTAGTTTTAATGACTATTGGGGCAGTCGATAGTATTCGCAATTTACCGGCGACGGCTTTATTTGGCACGGGTTTGATTTTTTTCTTTTTAATCGCGGGGTTACTATTCTTATTGCCGGCCGGCTTGATATCGGCTGAACTCGCTTCGGCATGGCCGAAGCGCGGTGGAATCTACGTGTGGGTACGCGAAGCCTTTGGCAAGAAATACGGATTTTTAGCGATTTGGTTCCAATGGATTGAGAATGTCATTTGGTATCCGACGATTTTATCGTTTTTGGCAGCGACAGTCGCTTATGTAGTATCGCCCAGTATCGCCACCAATAAATATTATTTGGCAGCGACTATTCTCGTGATTTTTTGGATAGTCACGTACATGAATATGCGCGGTATTCGCGTGACTGCTTTGATCGCTAGTCTATGTGCAGTATTGGGTTTGATTATCCCAATGACATTGATTATTGGCTTGGGCATTACTTGGTTAGCCTTGGGTAAACCTATTCAAATTGCATTTACCGCAAGTCAGCTAATACCGAATTTACACGACCCACAAATGTTGGTTTCCCTGACCGCAGTGATTTTATGTTTTTGTGGGATTGAAATTGCCACTGTGCATGCGCAAGACGTGCGTGACCCGCAACGCAGTTTTCCTAAGGCTTTAGTGTTATCCGTCGTTATTATTTTAGTGACGATGATCATGGGAGCCTTAACTATTGCGATGGTTGTGCCACAAAATGACATCAGCTTAGTCGCAGGGATCATGCAAGCCTACAGTCGTTTCTTCAGTTATTTTCACATGCAATGGCTGCTGCCCTTGATTGCAATGTTTATTGTGTTTGGTGGTATCGGTGGTTTAAGCAGTTGGATTGTTGCACCCACAAAAGGCTTGATGGTCGCGGCAGAAGATCTCGGTGTGCCCTTGTTAGCGCTTGAAAATAAACATGGCTCGCCGAGTTTATTATTGATTGCGCAAGCGGTAATGGTGTCTTTGTTAACAATGCTATTTATCTTTATGCCCAGCATCAATAGCTCTTATTGGATATTAACCGCCTTGTCGGCGCAACTTTACATGGTGATGTACATTTTGATGTTCGCCGGATTTTTATATTTGCGGACTAAGCATCCCGAGGTTGTGCGTGCTTACCGCGTTCCAGGCGGCAAGCTTGGTGCATGGTTGACAGCGGGTGCCGGCATTTTCGCTGGCCTATTTACGATTACCATTGGTTTTTATCCGCCTGCGGGTATGCAAATCAGTAGTACGTGGCATTATGAAGAATTGCTTTGGTCTGGGTTTTTATTGTCATTTATTGTGCCACTCGTGTTTTATCGTTATTCACAGCGCCAAAACGCGTACGCACCTGCTTAGAGTTCTGTTTTATGCAACGCAAAGAGTTTTCTTATTATTTACCGCCGGAGTTGATTGCCCAGTATCCGCTTGAGCAACGCACGGCGAGTCGTTTATTGTGCTTAAATGGTGATGATGGCAGTGTACAGGATTTACAGTTTAGTGATTTATTATCACAGTTACAGCCGAATGACTTGCTTGTATTTAACAACACCAAGGTGATGCCCGCGCGTTTGTACGGCCACAAAGAAACCGGTGGCAAAATCGAAGTGCTGATCGAGCGTATTATTAGTAAAACGCAAGTTGTTGCTCAAGTTAAAGCGAGTAAAGCGCCACAAGCGGCGAGTTTGTTGTTTTTTGCCAACGATGTTCGGGCCCAATTGATTGGACGCGAAGGGCAATTTTTTATTTTATCGTTTCACTTGCCAGCGCAGTATCCCTCGTTGTTTGAGTGCTTAGAAGCTATCGGTAAGATGCCATTGCCGCCTTACATTAAACGTGATGCTAAAGCTGAGGATACGAGCCGCTATCAAACGGTGTATGCACAGCACTTGGGTTCAGTCGCAGCACCGACGGCAGGTTTACATTTTGACGACGCTTTATTGCAAGCGATTAAAGTAGGTGGGATTGAGACTGCTGAAGTAACGTTGCACGTGGGCGCGGGGACTTATCAACCAGTGCGAGTTGATGATATTACGCAACACAAAATGCATCATGAACATATTGATGTCGCAGAGAGCGTTGTTGATAAAATCAAAACAGCCAAAGCCAAGGGTGGTCGTGTCATTGCGGTTGGTACGACAAGTGCGCGTTGTTTGGAAGCAGTGTCTTATCATGGGGAAATAAATGCCTATGCTGGTGAAACGGATATCTTCATTTACCCCGGCTATCAATTTCAATGTGTTGATGCACTGATTACCAATTTTCACTTGCCAGAATCGACGTTGTTAATGCTGCTTTGTGCCTTTGCCGGGCGCAAACATGTTTTGCAAGCTTATCAACACGCTATCAAAAAAGCCTATCGCTTTTTTAGTTATGGCGATGCCATGTTTGTCACGAGGAATAAGCAGCTATGAAGTTCTCAGTGCTTAACACGGATGGAGCAGCACGCCGCGGACAATTAGAATTTGCACGCGGGGTTGTGGATACGCCGGCGTTTATGCCCGTAGGCACTTGTGGTACGGTCAAAGCGATGTTGCCTGAACATATTCAGCAAGTAGGTGCACAAATTATTTTAGGCAATACCTTTCACTTAATGTTGCGTCCAGGTACGGATGTGATTAAGTTACATGGTGACTTGCACGATTTTATGCATTGGCAAGGCCCTATTTTGACGGACTCAGGTGGCTTTCAAGTCTTTAGTCTCGGTGAATTACGTAAAATCACTGAAGAGGGCGTGAGTTTTCGTTCGCCGCTCAATGGCGATAAAATCTTTTTAGATCCCGAGCGCTCGATGCAGGTGCAACGCGACTTGGGCGCCGATGTCGTGATGGTTTTTGATGAATGCACGCCATTTCCTGCAACTCAACAACAAGCACGTGATTCTTTACAATTGTCACTGCGTTGGGCCGCACGCAGCAAGAATGCACACGCAGATAATCCGGCGGCGTTGTTTGGTATCATCCAAGGGGGGATGTACCCAGCGTTGCGTGATGAATCACTGCAAGGGTTGTTAGAGATTGGTTTCGATGGCTATGCCTTGGGTGGTTTATCGGTGGGAGAGCCGAAAGCAAATATGTTAGCGATCTTGGATCACTGTGTGATGCGGATGCCAGCAGATAAACCACGTTATTTGATGGGGGTAGGTAAGCCGCAAGATTTAGTGGCGGGTGTGTTACGTGGTGTGGATATGTTTGATTGTGTGATGCCGACGCGGAATGCGCGCAATGGCCATTTATTTACGTCGCAAGGGGTAATGCGCATTCGCAACAGCATGTACAAAAATGATACTGCTGCGTTGGATCCTGAATGCCGCTGTTACACTTGTCAGCATTACTCACGTGCCTATTTGCATCATCTTGACCGCTGTCATGAAATACTTGGTGCAATGTTGAACACAATTCACAATACAGCGTATTATCAAAGCTTGATGGCAAATTTGCGAAATGCCATAGAAACAGGTACATTGTGTCGTTTTGCGAAGTTATTTAATGAACAATATCCAGAGGGGGAATAACGCGAATGAATCTCTTAGACGCCTTGATACCAGTTGCTAATGCTGCGCCGCAAGGCCAGCAACACACGGGCAATCCCATGGGATCAGTATTGATCTTGGTGGTTTTCGGTTTAATCTTTTATTTTCTTTTGTGGCGTCCACAGAGTAAGCGCGCCAAAGAGCATCGCAATCTCATTTCATCGCTGTCTCTTGGTGATGAAATTGTTACGAATGGCGGAATGTTAGGTAAGATCGCAAAGCTCACAGATGATTTTATTTCTCTTGAGATTTCGGATGGCGTTGAAGTAAGAATTCAAAAAAGCGCGGTCGCCAACTCTTTACCGAAAGGTACAATCAACTCACTATAAGATTCCTTTTGTGTAGGTACGAGGTTAGGGATGATAAACCGCTATCCCATGTGGAAATATATCATGTTGTTGGTGATCGTCGTGCTGTCGGTGGTCTATGCAGCACCGGCGTTTTATGGTGAAGATCCTGCGATCCAAGTGTCTGGCACCAACAAGGCAACGATAACTCCCGCGGTGATCAATGAAGTCAAAGATACGCTTAACAATGCTAATCTAAAGTATAGATCGGTGCGTGAAGAAGGCCCCAACTTACTCATGGTGCGTTTTTTTGATCCCAATACGCAGTTAAAAGCTAAAGACTATGTCAAAGCAGCGCTCGGCAATAACTATACTGTGGCTCTGAATTTGGCATCGTCAACACCCGAGTGGCTGCGTGCGTTGGGTGCGCAACCGATTAAACTGGGTTTAGATTTGCGTGGTGGTGTACATTTCCTTCTATATGTCGATGCAAAATCTACGATTGCCAAGCGCACACAAGGTGATATGCGTAGTATTGGTAAAGCCTTGCGTGATAAGAAGATCCGTTATTCGGGTTTGAGACATCGCCCCAATGGCAGTATTACAATTAACTTTCGTGATGAGAGTTCGCTCGAACAAGCACTGCCAGTATTAGCGCAGCAATTTGCAGAGTTGACCTTTACTAAGAATGATCAGGCTGGTGTGTATCAATTGAATGGTGTGTTGTCGCCAGCAATACTTGTTAAAGAACAACAAGCGATTGTTGATCAAACTATGATGGTATTGCGTAATCGTATCAATGAATTAGGTGTTTCAGAACCGATTGTACAACAACAAGGTAAAGATCGGATTTCGGTGGATTTGCCTGGTATTCAAGATGCTACGCAGGCCAAACGCATTATAGGTGGCACGGCGACATTAGAATTTCATCTGGTCGATGAAAAACATGACTTGAGTGCAGCGCTTGCCGGTGATATGCCTGCGGGTTCACGCATTTATAAGATGAGTAGTGGTCAACCTATCTTGTTGTATAACCAAGTCGTATTAAAAGGTAGTGCAGTGACGAGTGCGACGTCGAGCTTTGGTCAAGATGGTCGCCCGGTGGTGAATATCCGCATTAGCGGGCCACAAGTGAGCTATTTTACGCGTACTACCGCGGAAAATATCGGTAAACGTATGGCGATTGTCTATGTTGAGACGAAAGCCGATAGTAAGCTAGTCGCTGGTAAAGTAGTAAGTACTAGCCGCAAAGTGCAAAAAGTTATTAGTGCGCCTGTGATTCAAAGTGCATTGCCGAGTTCATTCCAAATTACGGGTTTGGATGATGCGCAAGAAGCACGTAGCCTATCCATGCAATTGCGTGCAGGTGCTTTGCCGGCAACGATTAGTTACTTGGCTGAAAGTACAGTTGGCCCGAGTTTGGGTAAAGAAAATATCCATAAAGGTATTTTATCGATTGAAATCGGTTTTGGATTAATCGTTATTTTTATGGCCCTGTATTATCGCTTGTTCGGTGTATTTGCTGATTTAGCATTATTATTCAATTTGGTGCTGCTCGTTGCGATCCTTTCCTTGTTAGGCGCGACATTAACGCTGCCGGGCATTGCCGGTATCTTGTTAACTCTGGGTATGGCGGTTGATGCGAATGTGTTGATCTTCGAACGTGTCCGTGAGGAATTACGTAATGGCATGTCGATACAAGCGAGTATCCATGTTGGTTATGAAAAAGCGTTTGCGACCATTGTTGATGCGCAGGTCACAACCTTGATTGCTGCCGTGGCACTGTTTTCTTTGGGATCTGGGCCGGTGAAAGGTTTCGCAGTCACGCTAACCATTGGTTTATTGACGTCGATGTTTACCGCGATTACCGGTACCCGAGCTATTGTGAATCTACTCTATGGTGGACGTCCGCATAGCAAACATCTTTCAATTGGTATTAAGCTTACGAAGCAATAGGAATTCTTGGCGATGGAATTTTTTTCGCATAAAACAAATATTAACTTTATGGGGGCGCGTAAATGGACAGCTATTTTGTCGGCTATTTTGTTTATTGCTTCGATGACGTCAATCATTGTTAATGGCCTTAATTTTGGTTTGGACTTTACCGGCGGCACTGAGTTTCAAGTGGTTTATAAACAGGCGGCCGATTTGCCTCAGATTCGTCAAAGTCTACAAACTGCGAATTTCCCGCAAGCTGTCGTGCAAGCGTACGGTAGCACGCATAATGTTTTGATTCGTGTGGGTGTGCATAAAGGGTTGAGCCAACAACAGTTGGCTAACCAAATTATGGCTGCCTTACCAGGTGCGAAATTACTGAGTGTCGAATATATTGGTCCGCAAGTTGGTAAAGAGTTAGCGACCAATGGTGCCTTGGCTTTGTTAGTTGCTTTGATTGGTACGGCGATCTATATTGCTTTGCGTTTTGAGTACCGCTTCGCTGTCAGCGCCTCATTGGCTTTGATCCATGATCCGGTGTTGATTTTAGGGGTGTTTTCTTATTTACACATGGAATTTAATTTGATTGCTCTAGCCTCTGTGTTGACGGTGATTGGTTATTCCTTGAATGATACTATTGTTGTCTTCGACCGAGTGCGTGAGAATTTCCGTAAAGTGCGTAAGGCAACGGCGGAAGAAGTAGTGAATATGTCCGTTAATCAAACGCTTTCGCGTACCATCATGACATCGTTTTTAACTCTGCTCGCCGTGGTATCATTGTATTTATTCGGCGGTCAAGTTGTGCATGGTTTTGCATTGGCGATGATTATTGGTATTGTGATTGGTACGTACTCTTCCATCTATGTGGCAGGTGCCTTGGCTGTGGCGATGGGGTTGTCGAAGAAAGATTTGATGCCGACGCCGAAAGTAGAACTTGACGATCGCCCTTGAATCTTGACGTTACTGAAACTATACCCCTCACACACACTACAGTGGTGTTGTGTGCTGACCTAGCTAGTTAAATTCCTTCTCCTATCAGGGGCTTATCTATATAATACAGTTTCATTTTTAAAGTGCCGATATATTACTTGATATATAGGGTTAAGAGGTATCGAATGAGTAGTTTTGTAGAATACGAACAATATGATGGTTTGGGCTTAGCGGAGTTAGTAACGCAAGGGCAGGTAAGTGCTGGTGAGCTTCTCGATGCCGCAATCGAACGCGCGGAGCGCTATAACCCAGCAACGAATGCGTTAATTTTAAAAATGTATGATGAAGCGCGCAAAACTGTTCAGCAAAAACCAGCATCAGGCCCATTTCATGGCGTGCCGTTTTTATTGAAAGATACTGGGGCTAATTATGCGGGTTTTCCTTCTTTGGGTGGTTGTGCCTTTAGCAAGCACTTACCTGTGCCCGCTCATGACAGTGAATTGACGCGACGTTATAAACAAGCCGGTTTGGTAACGTTTGGTAAGACCAATATGCCGGAGTTTGGTATGCAGGTGACGACTGAGCCACAGGGTTTTGATGTTTGTCATAATCCTTGGGATTTGACGCGTACTTCGGGTGGTTCGAGCGGTGGCTCAGCGGTGGCGGTGGCAACCGGTATGGTGCCGATTGCACATGCTAGTGATGGTGCAGGTTCGATTCGTATCCCTGCGTCCTGTTGTGGCTTGCTTGGTTTGAAAGTCTCGCGAGGTCTAACGCCATTTGGCCCTGATGCAGGGCGTGTATGGCAAGGCTTAGTGGTGCAACATGCAATCACCCGTAGTGTGCGTGATAGTGCCGCTATTTTGGATGTTGAAGCTGGCTCAGATGCAGGTGCGTCGTTTTATTTTCCCAAGCCGCAGGAATCATTTTTAGCGAATCTAGATAAACCATTAGGCAAACTAAAGATTGCATTAATGGAAAAACCTTTTTTTGCTACTGAAGTGCATGCAGATTGTCTGACTGCGGTACATGATACTGCTAAACTATGTGAAGGGTTAGGTCACCACATTGAAGCTAAAGATTTGATTATTGATGAACATGAAGTACTGCGCGCTTTTAGCATCATCATGTCTGCCGAAGCAGCAACAAATCTGGCTGGTTTAACTAAGCGTATTGGGCGGCAAGCGCAAGACGATGAAGTCGAAGCGGCCACCTTATTATTCGCCAAGCTGGGTAAACATTTTAATGCAGCAAATTTAACTTGGGCAATTGCACGTATCGATGCCTTGGCGCGTGAAACGGCAACGTTTTTTGCTGAATATGATGTATTGCTTTCCCCGACATTAGCACAACCGCCTGTTGAAATTGGTGCTTTAATGCCAACACCTGCTGAAGAACAACGCTTAAAGGCTTTACGCTATTTGCCAGTGACTAAACTCACCATTAAAGAAATGCAGCACTATGTGCAGCGTATCTATGATTTTATCCCCTTTACCTCATACTATAATATGACAGGATACCCTGCTATCACAGTGCCGTTGTATTGGAATAAGGCTGGCTTGCCGATTGGCTCTCAATTTGGCGCAGGCTTTGCGAAAGATGGCTTACTCTTACAGCTTGCCGCTCAGCTTGAGCAAGCGCGCCCATGGAAAGATAAACGGCCACCCTTGGTCTCAGCTTCTTAATAGCGGATTTTTTATGGTATTTACCCCAAAAACTGTTTCGCAAACGGTTGCAAGTTTTGTAACATGGCTTTAAACACTTTGGGATTGCCCGCAATGATGCTGCCATTAATGAGATAATTTTCTTCGCCTTTGATATCACCGACGATACCACCGGCTTCTTTGATTAACAAGGCGCCGGCAGCCATATCCCATTCTTCGAGAGCGACTTCCCAAAAACCATCGAGGCGTCCACAGGCAACATAGGCTAAGTCGAGTGCGGCGGCGCCCGCGCGGCGGATGCCGGAACACTCATGGAAAAGTTTTTCAAAACTAGTCAAGTATGTTGTCAAATGCTGTTTGGCGCGAAAAGGAAAGCCGGTGCCAAGAAAGGCACCATCGAGTCTGCTTAAGTCCGAAACGCGCATACGGCGTCCATTCAAATGCGCTCCTTTGCCGCGTGCAGCAGAAAAAATTTCATTACGCAAGGGATCGTACACGACACCCACTTCAAGGCGCCCATTCACTCTCAATGCAATTGAAATCGCAACGTGGGGGAAACCGTGAATAAAGTTCATTGTACCATCGAGGGGGTCGATGACCCATACATTCTCATCGCTACCCTGCGGACCACTTTCTTCCGCTAAAATAGCGTGGTCTGGGTAAGCTTGTTTAATTGTATCGATAATAACTTCTTCACTTTTTTTATCGATATTGGTCACAAAATCGTTACGTTTTTTTTCGTCGATTTTGACCTCATCGATACGGTCAATCGAGCGTGAAATTAAACGACCGGCTTTACGCGCGGCGTCGATAGCAATATTGAGTCTTGGGTCCATGGTGAAAATCTCTATGACTTTTTAAGGCCAACTATTATACTGTATTAATAATCGCTGTCACGAAGATTTGGGGGTCACATGCAAAAAAACATACGTATCGTGCTATTGAACACAAGCCATCCCGGCAATATCGGGGCTGCGGCACGTGCGATGAAAACCATGAATTTGAGCCAACTGTATTTGGTTGGGCCTCAGTACTTTCCGCATGCTGATGCCACCGCGCGGGCCGCTGGCGCGGATGATATTTTAGCGCAGGCGCACGTTGTGGAGAATTTTTCTCAGGCGATTGCTGATTGCCAACTGGTGATTGGGGCGAGTGCGCGTAGTCGTGCTTTGCCGTGGCCGGTTGTCGATGCGCGCGAATGTGGTGAAAAAGTCGTGGCGCATGCATCACAGGGGCCAGTGGCGATTGTATTTGGGCGTGAGCGTGAAGGGCTGACCAATGAAGAATTGCAGCTGTGTAATTACCATGTGCATATTCCTTGTAATGTGGAATACAGCTCATTAAATTTAGCCGCGGCGGTACAAGTGCTGTGTTATGAAATCAATGTCGCGATGCTTGTTAACAAAGCTAACGACGCCCCACAAGAAGCATTCGACGCGCCAGCCAGTCATGCGGAGATACAACGCTTTTATCAACATTTGGAAGAGACGTTAGTTGCGATTGATTTCCTCGACCCCAATAATCCACGGCAACTGATGCCGCGTTTGCAGCGTTTATTTAATCGCGTTGGCCTGGAGCAACAAGAATTAAATATTTTACGTGGCATACTAAGTGCGATAGAATAGTCGCCTGACTACGCTATTTGAATTTCATTTAATTATAATAAGGAGTCAGCTTAAATGCGTTTAGAAGACTTTACAGCGTTACCGACATTGCGCAAAATTCCTGATATGTTTATTCCCCTTATTGAAAAACTCAATAAGATTACACAGCAGATTCATCCAGCGAATGCTGGCGCCGGAATTCTTAGTAGGCCCAATTTTTTCGATGTTAGCTTTCGGCCTAATGAACATGTTTATTACAATCGAGTCGCTGAGCAAGTAGCTAAATGGCGCGCTGCATATCAAAATATGGAAGTGAGTGAGCTACATACTTGGTTTGATAACTACGATACGCTTTGTGCTAAATTGCCAGTGACAACAGCAGAGGCCGCTAAAAGCGGTAAATCGTTCTACTACGCAAATGCGCTAATAGCGGCGTTCAAAGCGTTAAAAAGTGACGTGCAGTCACTGCGACAGCAATTAACGGAGCATATGGCACCTATTCAGTCTCAACCAGCACTACCTGAAGACTTGCAACAGATTTCTGGTGATAAATTCAGTATCTACACGCGTGAATTATCAATGCCTGATCCTTGATGCGCGCTGACGCGCTTATCAAGGCTACATTAGCATTTGTTCCTAGGTAAGCCGTAGCCCGGATAAGCGCGGGACGCGCGTCATCCGGGGAGGATGTTTGCGATTGCTGTTCCCGGATGACGTTGCTACGCAACTTATCAAGGCTACATCTGGCCTTGACGCAAAGACAGTAGTCTACGCGTTGAGCGTTTTCTCTTGATGCGTGCCACAGGACAGAGTTTTTCGAGGGTCACGCGAGCTTGCGATCGCGATAAAAAAATGTACGCACGGCAGTCTGTAAAAGCTGATCCTTAGTCATACGAATTGCACTTACGGCCCACTTTTGGGACACTTAGCCCAGCCAACAAGAATGTGGAGAAAAAGATGGCTGGTCATAGTAAATGGGCAAATATTCAACACCGCAAAAAACGCCAAGACGCCAAGCGTGGTAAATTATTTACCAAGCTGATTCGAGAAATTACCGTGGCCGCGCGCATGGGGGGCGGTGATCCTGATAGCAATCCGCGTTTGCGCGCTGCAATCGATAAAGCCTTATCCGGCAATATGACCCGCGACACGATTGATCGTGCAGTTAAGCGTGGTGCCGGTGGTGGTGATGATAGCAATGTCGAAGAGTTACTGTATGAGGGTTATGGTCCTGCGGGTGTAGCGGTGATGGTTGAATGCATGACGGATAATCGTAATCGTACGGTGGCGGAAGTGCGTCATGCCTTTACAAAATCTGGTGGCAACCTTGGTACTGATGGTTCAGTTGCGTATCTGTTCACAAAGCAAGGCATTATTACATTCGCGCCGGGCAATGATGAAGATACCATCATGGAGATTGCCTTGGATGCCGGTGCCGATGATGTCGTCAGCAACGATGATGGTTCCATCGATGTTATCACCACACCGGAGGCTTTCGGCAAAGTTAAAGATGCTGTGGATGCCAAACAACTCAGTCCAGTGAATGCCGAAGTCACACAACAAGCTGCCACTGAAGTAACGCTTGATAAAGACGCTGCCGAAAAGATGTTACGTATGTTAGATCTGTTAGAAGATTTAGACGATGTGCAAAACGTTTTTTCCAATGCCGATATTCCTGATGACATTTTAGCTGAGCTCGACTAATGGCAGTGATCATCGGTCTTGATCCCGGTTCACGTATTACTGGTTATGGCGTGATAGAAAGTACGGGCAACCGTAATCGTTATATCACCAGTGGTTGTATCCGCATTAAGGCAACGGATTTTGCGCAGCGTCTCGAACAAATCTTTAGCGGCTTACGTGACATCCTCGCTGAGTACCAACCTGATGAAGCGGCCATTGAACAAGTCTTTATGCATCAAAATCCGAACGTTGCTATTAAACTAGGGCAAGCACGTGGCGCGGCGATCACCGCCTTGGCCATACACCCCATGCCAGTGGCCGAATATTCGGCACGACAAATCAAACAATCCGTGGTAGGGTACGGCAACGCAGCAAAAGACCAAGTGCAACATATGGTGTGTCGTTTACTTAACTTAAGTGACACCCCGCAAGTCGATGCTGCCGATGGGCTTGCTGTGGCATTGTGTCACAGTCATATGCGCCAAGGACTCAAAGGGATGACTGGCGCAAATCGCATTAGCCGAGGACGCTTAAAATGATTGGACGCTTACGCGGCATAATAATTGAAAAAAAACCACCGCAACTACTCATCGATGTCAATGGCGTCGGTTATGAAGTAGAAGCGCCGATGAGTACCTTCTACCGTTTGCCTGAAGCGGGCAAAGAGGTACTGTTACACACCCACTTTGTAGTGCGCGAAGATGCGCAATTACTCTATGGTTTTTTCACGCAGCAAGAACGTGCTTTGTTTCGTGCGGTGATTAAAGTCAATGGCGTGGGTCCACGTTTAGGTTTAGCCATTCTTTCAAGTATTGAGCCTGACAGCTTTGTACAATGTGTTATGGATGACGATACTGCGACCTTGGTACGTGTCCCGGGCATCGGCAAAAAGACGGCAGAGCGTTTGATTATTGAAATGCGTGATAGGCTTGCTGATTGGCAACAAACCGATAGCAGTGGTAAGAAAGTCGCAACGATCAACCTTTCTGAACAACGCAGCGCAATGCAAGAAGCGATCAGTGCCTTGGTTGCTTTAGGTTATAAGCCACCCGAAGCCAGCCGGGCGCTAGCTAGAGTGGATAGTGAAGGCGTTAGCAGTGAAGAATTGATTCGCATTGCCCTGAAGGGGATGGCGGCATGATCGAAACAGACCGCATCATTACTGGCGATGACATCGGTAATGAGGATCAACACGATCGTGCGATTCGCCCCAAGTTATTACAAGATTATCACGGTCAGCCGCAAGTGCGTGAACAAATGGAAATCTTTATCTGTGCAGCTCGCAAGCGCCAAGAAGCCTTGGATCATGTTTTGATTTTTGGACCTCCAGGCTTAGGTAAAACGACTCTAGCGAATATCATTGCTAATGAAATGCAAGTCGAACTCAAGCAAACTTCAGGGCCAGTCTTAGAAAAGGCCGGTGATTTAGCGGCATTGCTGACGAATCTACAGCCACACGATGTGTTGTTTATTGATGAAATCCATCGTTTAAGTGCTGCGGTTGAAGAAATTTTGTATCCAGCAATGGAAGATTATCAACTCGATATTATGATTGGTGAAGGTCCAGCAGCACGTTCTATTAAATTAGATTTACCCCCCTTTACGTTAGTGGGCGCGACGACACGCGCAGGTTTATTGACCTCGCCGTTGCGTGATCGCTTTGGTATTGTGCAACGTTTAGAGTTTTATAATGTCGCGGATTTAAGCGCTATTGTCACGCGTTCAGCGAAGATATTGGGTATGCCCATTGAAGCTGATGGCGCGCGTGAAATCGCACGTCGTGCACGCGGTACCCCGCGGATCGCCAATCGTCTGTTGCGCCGTGCACGTGATTATGCTGAAGTCAAAGCCGACGGTGAGATAAGCAAACAAGTTGCAGAACAGGCCTTGGATTTGCTCGATGTCGATATCAACGGTTTTGATATGTTAGATCGTAAGTTGTTGTTAGCGATGATCGAAAAATTCGATGGCGGGCCTGTCGGCGTCGATAGTCTTGCGGCAGCGCTCAGCGAAGAGCGCGATACCATCGAAGATGTCATCGAACCGTATCTGATTCAACAAGGTTTTATTATGCGCACTCCGCGCGGACGCATTGCCACGCGGCATGCGTATTTACACTTTGGCATTACTATGCCTAGCCAACATAGACAGGCAACAGCTGATTTGGTGGAATCAGTAGAGGATGGTGATTAATGGTGACGGCAACAGGGCCAGAAACATTTATCTGGCCGGTGCGTATTTATTACGATGATACGGATGCCTATGGCCATGTTTACCACTCTAACTATTTAAATTATTTTTCACATGCACGTATCGAATGGTTCCGTCATTTGGGTATGGATTTAGGTGCATTAAGGGAAGAACAAAATATAGTCTTTCCCGTGTGCAAAGCTGACTTACGCTTTGTTGCTCCTGCCAAATTTGATGATGTGTTGGAAATTGTCAGTCGCGTACACAAAGCGGGTCGCGCGAGTATCGTGTATCATCAAATTGCGCGCCTGCAGGCTAAGCCGGAACAGATTTGTTGCGATGGCATTGTTAAGATCGCTTGTACTACGAATGCGCTGAAGCCGGCACCCTTGCCCACCCAATTGTGCGAAATAATGTCAAATTTTGTAAGATAAATTCCCCACTGTTTGTGAATTAACCACCATCAATTCTTAAGAAATTACTTTAATATGATCAATAAGCTAGCGTTTTTGTGAGTTATTTTTATTCTTTTTGTGTGCGTTTTGATCCGTATTGAGCAAAACAAGATCCACTCCACAATATGCAGTAATTTTCTCAACAAAATCCACAAGATATGCGAAAAAATCAGAGTCTTATTCGACTTTAGGGATTGGCCCGCCGTTATTTTTAGGTTAAAGTACCGCCTGTTTATGGGTAAGGATAACCGAAACTAGGAGAGTCAGGGTGACAAGCGATCAAACATTAATCAGTTTTTTCTTCGACGCAGGACCAATTGTGAAAGCGGTAATGTTCTTGCTGCTTGTGGTCTCGGTAATATCTTGGACATTTATTTTCCAGCGTGGTTGGGTAGTCAAGACTGTCGAAAAAGCTGTAAAGCGTTTTGAAGAGCAATTCTGGTCAGGTACTGATTTAACTTTGCTCTATAATGATTTGCGCAACGATCCCAGTAGTAAAGGGATACAAAGCATTTTCCAAGCTGGCTTCAAAGAATACGCACGTTTACAGCAACAAGATGGTATTTTGCCAGAAGCGGTTATTGAAGGTGCGCAACGTGCTATGCGTATTGCGCACGCACGCGAAGTCGAACGTCTAGAACAACATTTATCTTTTCTCGCGACAGTCGGATCGACAAGCCCTTACATTGGTTTATTCGGTACGGTTTGGGGGATCATGACGTCATTCCGTGCCCTAGGTGTTTCACAACAAGCAACCATTGCTATGGTTGCGCCTGGCATTTCTGAAGCATTGATTGCAACAGCTATGGGTTTGTTTGCCGCGATACCTGCGGTCATCGCATATAATCGCTATGCCAATAAAGCAGAACGCTTGTTAAACAATTATGATACTTTCCAAGAAGAATTTTCTAGCATCCTCTATCGTCAAATTCATGGGAGTCATGTGGCATGAAGTATCGACGTGGCAAGAGGCCAATGTCTGAAATCAATGTCGTGCCCTACATTGATGTGATGTTGGTATTGTTAGTGATTTTTATGGTGACTACACCGTTATTAAGTCAAGGCGTTGATGTGAAATTACCGCAAGCGGCTGCAAAGCCGTTAACGAGTAATACCCAAGATCCGATTATTGTATCAGTCAATGCTAAGGGCAATTATTTTCTTAATATCGCGGACAACCCGGACGTCCCGATTGCACCACAACAGTTAGCGACACGTGTGGCTGCTCAGTTGCAACTAGATAGGCAGCAAGGTAAGTCACAAAGTGTATTGGTCAAGGGCGACCAAGACGTTAACTATGGTAAAGTGGTCACAGCAATGGTGTTATTGCAACGAGCTGGCGCTGAAGGCGTGGGCTTAATGACACAGACGCCACCCGGGGAGGATATCAGCTAGCGATATAACCCTGATAATGTTGAATGGAATTAGCGCGCAAGGCGCAGGTAGGCCTGTGTCGTGTTGGGTCTAGGATAGCTGCTGATTGCACATGAAAGTTGCGCTGGCTCTAACGGATTAGGATAACAAGTAAAACAGTACGATCAATGCAAAAGGAGAAAGCATGTCGTTTAGCGTGGAAACCAAAACTAGCTCGTATAAGTTGCCATTAATCTTGGCGATTATGGTGCATGCCATATTGATTTGGTTTATTTTTACAAATGTTGAGCTCGCAGTGCCAACTCCGGTGGCGCAAAAACGCCAAAAACCAGTTGATATCGTCAAAGCAGTAGCGGTTAACCAAGCCCAAGTTGAAGACGAAATCGCAAAGATTAAAGCGGGGCAGCAGCAGAAACAACAACGTCAAGCGGCACAGCAACGCAAATTGCAAAAATTAGCGCAGCAGGCGGCGCAAGCACGTGCTAAAGAGCAAGCTCGTTTAAAACAATTGAAGGCGGAGCAAGCCAAGCTACAAAAATTACAAGCGCAAAAACAACGTGCGGCAGAGAAACGCTTAGCTGATTTGAAAAAACGCCAAGCGGCACAGCAACAAAGTTTGGCGAAATTGGAAAAACAACAAGCCGTAGCGGCGACGGAGAATGCCAAACAAGAAGCTTTAGCTAAGCAGCAAGCGGCGCAAGCTCAGCAGAAAAAAATCGCACAACAAGAAGCTGCAAAGCAGGCAGCCGAGGATAAAGCCGCGACACAGGCGCGTGCTCAAGAGTTACAAGGCGTTGTTAACAAGTATGCAGTGATGATTAAACAGTCGATTGAACAACGCTGGATCATTCCTGACAACATCAATAAGGACATGAGTACCAAACTACAAGTGCGACTAGCGCCTGGTGGCACTGTTGTGGACGTCAGGGTGATTACAAGTAGTGGTGATACACGTCTCGATCGTTCAGCGCGGGCTGCTGTTTTTAAAGCATCGCCATTGCCCGTACCGTCGGAGCCACAAATGTTTGATCGCTTTAGGGTGTTGAATCTTACGCTGCGACCAGAGGGAGTCTTAACCTCCTCCACTTGATTGTGGAAGCATTTGACGAAAGGAATCGCCTAGTTTTTTAAGTAAGCTGCTGCTACTCTGATCGGGTGGCACGTGATAGAAGGTGAATTCTGTGATTAGACAGTCAAAACGATTTTTACAACGCTGTGCTGTGTTGAGCTTACTAACTTATTTATTTCTGTTTTCTGTGCCTAGCCAGGCTGAGCTCAATCTGGAGTTAACCAAAGGGATAGACCGGGCATTGCCGATTGCAGTAGTGCCATTTGCCGGACAAGCGCGTGATGCTAGTAATTCCGACACCAAACAAGCGCAGCAAAACATAGCCGCCACGATTCAAAGTGATTTGCAGCATAGTGGTCGTTTTAAAGTGACAGATCCACAGTCCATTAAGCGTTTTCCACATACTGCCGATGGCATTAACTATCGTTATTGGCAAAAACTGGGCGTAGACGACATTGTCGTTGGTAACGTTGAGCCTGCAGGTATTGGTAAAGTCAAAGTAAGTTTCGATTTGATCGATGTTTATGGTAAAGCGAAAACAGGGCCGGGTGGTAGTAATTATTTGCTCGCGAGCAAAGAATTCGTTGTTAAAAAATCTGATTTGCGGCGTTTGGCGCATCATATCAGTGATATTGTCTATAAAGAGTTGACGGGTAAAGCTGGAATTTTTTCAACACGGGTTGCATATATTGTTGTGCAGCGTACGCAAGGTAAGCCACCGCAATATTTGCTGGAAGTGTCAGATTTTGATGGTTATGACCCTCATGTGCTATTGCATTCAGACCAGCCGATTATGTCACCAGCATGGTCTCCCGATGGTAAAGAGCTTGCGTATGTTTCCTTTGAAAAGAAACATGCAGAAATTTATGTGGTTGACGTTGCCTCTGGTAAACGTCGTCTAGTGACATCTTATCCCGGGATTAATGGTGCACCGGCATGGTCACCGAATGGTAAGCAATTGGCAGTGGTGTTATCTAAAGGTGGTAACCCGCGTATTTACACGATTGATTTAGCCACGAATAAAGTGACTGTGGTAACGCGTGGTTGGTCGATTGACACAGAACCAAGTTGGGCGCCTGATGGTAAGTCATTATTGTTTACCTCAGATCGTGGTGGTTCGCCACAAATTTATCGTGTAAATCTAGCCAATGGAAAAATCGCACGTATGTCATTTAACGGCAGTTATAATGCCAGTGCGTCCTTTGCCCCAGATGGCCAAGAGATAGTGATGTTGCATAAGAATGGTGGTTTATTTAATGTTGCTTTACAAAATTTACACACGGGTACCTTTAACTTGCTGACTAACTTGGGGCAAGATCAATCACCAACCATGGCACCAAACGGTAGTATGGTGATGTATGCAACACGTTTTGGTGGGCGAGGTGTTTTGGCGGTGGCTTCCACCGATGGGCGGGTACAAATGCGTTTACCGGCACGTAATGGCGATGTGCAAGAGCCGGCATGGTCACCGTTTTTAAGTTAGAAACTTTGCCACTCGAAGCGTATAGTAGTTTCGATTTGACAGGTCGGAGCGAGGCTCATAAAAGACGCTTATTGACGGAGATAGATAAGTATTGCAGTGACTTTGGAAAAACTAATATACCACGTCATTCCGTGCTTGACACGGAATCCAGAGGCATACAAACCGCCACCGAAGGTGGCGTACCGATCAGGGCGATAGGATATCGCCCTTGTGGGCAATGCAAAGTGCTTTAATGTACTAAAATTTTTTAAAAAACACTTGGAGGAGTATTACGATGAAAAAGAAATTAATCTACACAACAGTTTTAGTTGCAGCACTAGGCCTTGCCGGCTGCTCTAGCACATCAAGCAAGCTTGGCCAAGCTGGCAGTGCCAATGGCAATGGTGCACACAGCAGCGGAGCAGGGCAATTAGCCGGATTTAAAGGCGTCGACAAGTTAAGCTCACAACAACGCAAGCTTCTCAACGACCGCACTTATTACTTTGCTTTTGATAGTTCCATTGTCGATCAAAAAGACATGCCTGCGGTTGAAGCACAAGCACGCTATCTCGCCGCTAATCCTAATGCGCACATTGTCCTCGAAGGAAATACGGATGAACGCGGTAGCCGCGAATATAATGTTGGTTTAGGTGAACGACGCGATAATAGCGTTGAGCAAATCTTATTGATGAATGGTGCGCGCAAAAATCAAATCAAAAAAGTGAGTTATGGTGCGGAAAAACCCGCAGTTTTAGGCCATAGTGAAACGGCCTATGCTAAGAATCGCCGTGTTGAATTAGCCTACAGGAACCACTAATGAAGACTCCACGTAATCAGACATTTTTTGCGATGACTCTAGCTATTGGGATGGCAACGACAGTGTCAACCTTGATGTCAACGCCAGCACGGGCTGATGCACCAATCGTGAATCTCTCGCCGACAACCAGCTCGCAGCAGATGGTTGCGGCAGGGGCTCCAGGTCCCTCAGCGATGGCACAAATGCGACGTAACCAAATGAGTTTGTTAGCCAAGCTCCAATTTTTGCAAAAAGAGATTCAAGACTTACGTGGACGCCAAGAAGTCCAGCAGCATGATATTGCGATGATGCAACAACGCCAGCTGAGTTTGTATAAGGATTTAGATCAACGGTTGGCAAAATTAGGTGCTAATGGTGGTGTGGCAAGTCAACAAGCAGTAAGTAGTATGCAACAAGACGCACAGGCACTGCAGCAGCAATCACAAACTTTTGCTGCGTTGGATGTTAACGCCAGCATAGCTAATGCGGGTGCGGCTAATCGAGTTGCTAATAATACTACGCCAACGGCGCCAGTGCCGGCGACGCATTCACAATCTTCACCGACACAGCAGGTAACCGTGCAAGCTACCCCGCCTACAGCAAATAAAGCTGCTGCCGCGTCACCTGCAGTGAACACTGCTAGCGCGAGTAAGTCGAGTGCGACGATACAAACGGCTAATGCTAACAAAGAACGTGCAGCCTATCACCAAGCCTATCAATTGATTAATCAGCGCCAGTATAGTAATGCGGTTGCGAGTATGCAGGCGTTTTTAAGTCAATATCCGAATAGTCAGTATACGCCGAATGCGCATTATTGGTTGGGGGAATTGTATTTGATTCAAGGTTTGAATGATAAAGCATTGGGAGAGTTTGCAACTGTTGTAAAACAGTATCCCGGTAGCCCAAAAACGTCTGATGCGATGCTCAAGGTGGGGTATATTTATTTTGACCAAAAGGACTGGACGCAGGCACGTGCTGAATTGAATAAAGTAATTGCGACGTACCCAAATACAACGTCGGCGCAGTTAGCTACTGCACGTTTGCAACAAATCAAGCGCTCAGGAAATTAGTTTCCACCTCTGTGGGGGTGGGGCCTTAACAATTGTAGCCTTGATAAGCACGCTGGTGTGCGCATCAAGGTTTGTATATTGTGTTGCTCATCAAGGCTACACATGGCTTAATAAGAACGGACGCTCCAGCGTCCGTTCTGCTTATATCGGTATTTCAAATGCAACAACGACTCCGGGTCACTGAAATCTTTTACTCACTCCAAGGCGAAGCCAAAACCGTAGGCTTGCCTACCGTTTTTGTGCGCCTCACCGGCTGTCCCTTGCGCTGTCAGTATTGTGATACCGAGTATGCATTCAAAGGTGGGCAATGGTGGACGCTAAGCGATATTCTAAACAAAGTTGCTACCTATACGCCGCGTTATGTGACTGTCACCGGGGGGGAACCCTTAGCGCAAAAACCATGTTTGGACTTATTGACACAATTATGTGATGCAGATTACGAAGTTTCACTCGAAACCAGTGGCGCAATCGATGTGGCTGAAGTCGATCAGCGTGTCAGTAAGGTGCTGGATATCAAAACCCCGGGCTCGCGCGAAGCAGATAAAAATCGCTTGGATAATCTTGACTATTTGACGTCGCACGATCAAATCAAATTCGTTATTTGTGATCGCACTGATTATGAATGGGCAAGCGAACTGTTAACGACGCGCCAGCTGGCTAATAAGTGTGAGATCTTATTTTCTCCTAGCCATCATGAGTTGCAGGCTCAGACGCTTGCGGATTGGATTTTAACGGATCATTTACCTGTGCGTCTGCAAATCCAATTACACAAATACCTTTGGGGTGATGTCCCCGGAAAGTGATAATAACTGTTAAAAAAAATACCAAAAATGCCTGGGGATGTTCAATAAAATGCCGAGAAGCTGCCTTAAATACGCTTTAAAGTCACCTATCACAGCAGGCTTGTCATTGGCCGCCAAACTCGATATCATGCGCAACTCTTGCCTAGGGGGCCGTTAGCTCAGTTGGTAGAGCAGTGGACTTTTAATTCAATGTTCCATTGAGTTAAAAGTTAAAAAGACCTCGGTTTATTAAGGGGTTACAGGCACCTTGATAAATCGCCGAAAATGTTTGTATACTGCCGAGGAAAATGTAAGCCGCCTGTTTACAATTTGTGGGTCGTTAGCTCAGTTGGTAGAGCAGTAGACTTTTAATCTATTGGTCATAGGTTCGAGCCCTATACGACCCACCACTCATAAAATTATTTTAAATCAACAAGTTAGCTAAGAAATTTTTGTATACTATTGTGGGGCTGATGTCTATTATATGGTAAAGTATTATGGCATCCGAGCAACGATTAAAATTCTATTTGTTGGCGTGTAGGGAAGAGCCGAGCCAACGTGTTTTTGTGAGGGTAATCCATCGAGGGTTCAAATCTCTCCCTCTCCGCCAAACTGCCAAATTATTAGGCAAACCTCAGCAAACACTAGCAAGCTACTATATCAAATTAGTTAAGTGGTTATAGGCGAAGGCAAAAATAGGCTCGTTTGCTGATGCTAGCTGCCGTTAGCCCCGGAAGTGCCCGTGAGGGGCCCGTGTTTTGGGGTGGTCTGTCTTTCTATTCTTTGATACTGTTTTATCAATAATTGAATGTTGTGAGGTTGTTATGTCACTAGATATTAGTCGTCAGTGGGTTTTTATTACAGGTGCTTCGAGCGGTATGGGGAAAGCAGCTGCCTACCACTTTGCTGAGCAGGGCGCTAATCTCATATTAACAGCGAGACGCTTGGAGCGTATTGAGGCATTAGCGAAAGCGTTAAAAGAAAAATATTCAGTAGAGGCTTGTCCAGTTCAACTTGATGTTCAAGATAAAACACAAGTGGCTACGGTGATACAGTCCATTATTGACGCGGGCAGATCTATTGATATCCTGATTAATAATGCGGGGGTGGCCTTAGAAAGCACGCTTATTCAAGAGGGTGATTCTGAACATTGGGATACGATGATTGATACAAATTTTCGGGGTTTGCTCTATATCACTAGAGAGGCTTTGCCACATATGCTTGCTCAAAATTCAGGCCACATAATCAACGTGGGTTCTACGGCGGGCCACGAATATTATCCGACAGGTAATGTTTATTGTGCGACAAAACATGCCGTAAAAGCGATTAGTAAGTCGTTACGACTCGATTTGCTCGGTACAGCGATAAGAGTGACAGAGATAGATCCTGGCTCCACCCAGACCGAGTTTAGTGCGGTGCGTTGGCAAGACCAACAACGCTCTGATGCGTTTTACGCTGACTTTAACGCTTTAACTGCGGATGATATTGCTGATGCCATGGTGTATTGTGCCACACGTCCGCTACATGTTGATGTTGCGGAAATGGTGATTTATCCAACGTGCCAGGCTTCTTGTAATCACATACACAAGAACGGTGAAGCTACACGAGGTATCTTTGATTGAATTGACCTTAAATCAAACTCGTCTTGCAAGTTTACTTTTTAAATGGAAGTGGGATGTTATGGATAATATAAAAGATATGTCAGCGTACTTTATCAAAGTGCAATTTGTGAATAGGCTTGGGTTATCCAAACGGTACTTGCATTGGCGTCTGCCGGATATTCTTATGGAAGTTGCTGGTAACACCCACCAATCGCTCAGTTTTGCCAAACCTCAAGAGCGACAAGGCCAGCTTATCCTATTGGCTGATTATGCATGGTTAAAGACTAGGGCTAATTTATAGTTTCTCTTGGCTAGGCAACGGTATTTAAGTGGCATACCGTGGTTTGCTGAGGCAGTCTATGTAGCTATTTGGTTCAACCCGATAAAAGACGTAAAGAGGACTAAACGAATTGAATTTGAGCAGATTGTGCCAGCCTATGGAATCACTGATTGAGTAATAAGCAAGTTACCTTGTTAGTTTTTTAGTGTATTGAATATGATGGCGTAAAATGCAGTCAGCAAGCACGTGAACTGACTGCGTGAGTAAGCGAGGACCATGATGACAATTAGATTGAATAATATTTTTGACAATTTACCGGATAAACCATTAGCTGGTGAAGTTATTGAAACATTGTTTGAGAACGAGCGTATTCAGCTAGAGCGTATTGTCACCGCGGGCCAAACAACGCCAAAAGATGAATGGTATGACCAAGGGCAAGACGAATGGGTCCTTTTGCTTAAAGGACAGGCAACTCTAGTATTTGAGGATGAGCAAGAGTCTCATCTAAGTCCTGGTGATTATCTTTTTATCGAAACTCACAAAAAACATCGAGTAAGCTGGACAAGTCCTGATGAAGTGTGTGTTTGATTGGCGTTGCATGTCGATACACATAAATAGAGTGGTTAACATAGTAAGAAGTTGTCTTAAAATGAACTTGAAAGCACGTTTTGCTAGAACTAGAGAATCTGTTAGAGCAGTTAGCCCTATTTTTTGGCAAAAATACTATATGTTAGGTAATGGGTTATCGAGAGGAATACTTAAATTCCGTACGAAATTATTTGGTTTAATCGTTTTCGTTCTGTTTGCTACAAGCTGGTTTTGGGTGTTGAAATTTAATACAGGCATCGAACGGTATTTTTCGGTAGATAACCGCCTCGGTGAATTACATACGCTGTTTATTACGCTAGGCGCGGCTTTAGTCACAGTTTCTGTTATTGCTTTTTCCTTCATCATGTTTGCTATGCAAGTAAATGTTGAACGAATGCCTTATGGTCTATTTAGAAAGTTAAGCTCAGACAAAAAATTGTTAGCATATTTTTTATTAGTTTTTATTTTATCATTGTTGATTGGGTTTTTTTCGATTATTGGCACTAACGATTTAATTGGTATTTCTATTATCAGTGTGCTTTGGGGCATTTTTATTATTGTTTTTTTTCTCCTTGCAGCATTTAATCGAGCTTTAAAACTAATTAGTCCAACAGAGCAACTTAAGTTAATTCTTGAAAGTACAAAAAACGAACTTAATGCTTGGGCAAAAGTAGCTACGAGAGTTTCTCCTTTATTAGCAGAAAAATCTGAAAATGACGAAATTGAAAACACTGGGCTAGGTTCTAGGATTGATACAGGCCGATTCGTATATTTTTCACGTTTCCCACAATGGACGCAAGGTGCTGAAAAAGCGATTCATCATGCTTTTTTGCTTGCTTCTTATCATGCCTCTCACGGCGACTATGAAAGTTCGGAAGTAGCAATGATTACAATTGTTCGTATCAACGAGGAATATATTAAAGCAAAGGGAAAAACCTTTATTGCAGATAATTCACTGATTAATACCGGCCTATCTGGAGATAAGTTCATCACTGAAACGATGGAAGGCTACAGAAAATACGCGATAAATGCAGTTGCTCGTGGTGACGAGCAACAAATACTGCAAGGCTTTGATATGATGAGATACCTATTTTTTCTCTATTTTTCGATTGATTATTCTACTGTTGCAGCGACAAAAAACCATGCGGATTTGGCAATAACCTATTTATCAAAGGTTATTGAAAGCATAGTTCCTCATGCACTGGTCGATGTATTAATGTCTGGGATTCGTGTGATGGGTGAAATGGCCATAGGAATAATAAGTCAAGGCGAGCTTGAATCTGTAGATAAACTTTCAGAAAAAATCTCGTTAATCTCTAGTGCGGGTATTATTCATCAAAATATGCAGCCTGTTATTTATATAGGTGTTGAGCAGCTAGCAAAAATTGAGTTTGCGCTAATTAGGAGCCCATCGAGTGATATATCTTATATGGTTAAGACAGTGCATTCAAACTTATGCTCTATCGCAAGGTTGTTACTGACTATAAAAGAAGACAACCCTTTACAAAAAACACATAGCTACAATCTTGGTTGTTATTATTCTGTAACAAGTTATGAAGCATTGATTTCTTGGCTAAATGTGTTGACAAATGTTCTTTTGGAAGAAAAGGAAACTTATGAAGTTGCAACTATTCAGCGGATTATTTCTCATCTTTTGCAATGGTCGGAAAATCTCTGTCAAACTGAAAAAGAGTTGTTGCTTCTAGCTATCAAAAAAAAATCAACATCTATGTTTGATATTATTTCTTGGATTATTCGTGTTTCTACAATAATTTTAGCAATTTCAACAATTGATAGTTGTAGAGATGATAACCGAGAAGCGTTGATCAAGAATGCTTATTCGTTAGTACACATTATATCGTATATCCCCGATGATAAAGAGGCTGTGCTTAGAATCGCGCACTATGACTTAACGAGTCAACTATTTAGGTTAGTGATTGAAGCAAAAAATCGAGACAATTTGGAATTTGCGCTTAAAATTAAGGGGTTGCTACTGTCATGGGCTTTTAAAATGGGTAAATATGGTGATCGTTGGCGGATGGCGCAAGCGTTATGTGGATTAGTGTGTCTAAATCTTTTATTTGATTTGGACAATGATTGTTTGCTTTCTGAAATTGAAATGGAATTAACCAAAATACCACTTGATGATAAGGTTAAAGAAGCACTTGTGGGCAATATAAAAGAAAAAGCGGAAGACATAATCTTTGAAGGTTTTTCACCATTTAATGCAATTGATGTAGCTCTGAAGGACGTTGACCAAGAAAAAAAGCGTATATTATTGCTTGAGCTCGCTGAAAAATTTAAGTAAGTTTTACCTATGTTTTGAAGTGACCCCAATGTCTAGACCAGCATCAAGATAAATTTTAGGAGATGCTGCCCCTCAAAAATAATAATAAAATAGTTGTCGTTGTGCCTGTGGTTATGTGTGCGAGAAGCTAGCAAGCGTGGTCAAGGTGTGGGTAAC
>JAJFKG010000008.1 GCA_021773335.1 Gammaproteobacteria bacterium | reverse complement strand
GGTTGGTGGCTATTTAGCGCGTAAATCCGATGGGCCACCGGGCATGAAAACACTATGGCGCGGGATGTCGCGCATACGGCAAGCAGAGATATTTAATGAAGCCCTTGGTAAACTTTAAACAGACTTATGGGGAACGATATGCCAGTAGGATGGGACGGGAAACTGTCGGGCTTCCTGGTCCCGACCCTCCTGGGGCTTCCTGGTCCCGACCCTCCTGGGTCGGGACCTTAAACTGTCGGGCGCGCAGCGCCCGCTGTTTACCGTCCCACCCCAGAGGGGTGGGACGA
Source organism: Gammaproteobacteria bacterium (assembly GCA_021773335.1). Taxonomy (GTDB): domain Bacteria; phylum Pseudomonadota; class Gammaproteobacteria; order JAJFKG01; family JAJFKG01; genus JAJFKG01. Next base: position 43,070 of record JAJFKG010000008.1, on the reverse strand, counting down.
GACAAAAAGGGGTGGGACGAGACAAAGTTTGTTAACTATGTCTCCGGTCTATACAACTTGATGCGGGGTGACGTTATTTGTTTTCACTACACCGCCTCAAAGATGCCCGCTGCACCCATGCCGGTGCCGATACACATGGTGACCATGCCGTACTTAAGCTTATTGCGTAACATGCCGTGAATGCAGGTTGCGGCACGAATAGCGCCGGTCGCACCGAGCGGATGGCCTAAGGCAATCGCACCACCTAACGGGTTAACACGCGCAGGATCGAGTTTTAATTCCTTCATGACGGCAAGCGATTGTGCGGCAAAAGCTTCGTTGAGTTCAATCCAACCCATATCATCTGTTTTTAAGCCATTACGATTAAGCACTTTTGGGATCGCTTCAATGGGGCCAATCCCCATGATTTCCGGTGGCACACCAGCAACAGCGAAGTCAACAAAACGTGCCAGCGGTGTGAGATTTTTTTCTTTTAAGGTTTTTTCGCTAACCAATATTAACGCCCCTGCCCCATCACTGGTTTGTGAACTATTGGCCGCAGTAACACTCCCTTTGATATCAAAAACAGTACGCAGTTTCGCCATTTTTTCCACGCTCGTATCCGCTCGTGGGCCTTCATCATCATTCACCGTCTTTTTCTTAGTAACAATCTTACCACTATCAATATGAGGATAGTGTTCTGCGACATCCACAGGTAAGATTTCATCTTTAAAATCGCCATTAGCAGTGCCTTTTAAAGCACGTTGATGACTTTCATAGGCAAAGGCATCTTGGGCATCACGCGAAATATCCCAACGTTGTGCGACTTTTTCGGCAGTAATTCCCATGCCATAGGCAATCGCAACCTCTTTATCATTAAAGATACTGGGATTGACACTCATATTGAAGCCACCCAGTGGCACCATCGACATGCTTTCAGTGCCGCCCGCAATCATAATATCAGCATGACCTAAGGCAATGCGCTCAGCCGCCATGGCAACGGTTTGGATCCCGGAAGAACAAAAACGATTGACTGTCACGCCCGGCACATTATCCGGTAAACCCGCTAACAACAAACCGATACGCGCAACGTTCATGCCTTGCGCACCTTCGGGCATGGCACAACCGACGATCACATCATCGACTTCAGCGCCATCAATGGCAGGTGTTTGCGCCATCGCACCTTTGATGACGTGTGCCAATAAATCATCCGGGCGCACATGACGAAAAGCACCGCGTGCTTTCCCAACTGGCGTACGTACCGCCGCAACGACATAAGCATCTTGAATTTGTTTAGCCATTAGGGGCTCCTTTAATTGTCGGACGCAAGAGCGTCCGTGCTTTTACGTCCCACCCGAGGACGGGCGGGACGAGTCTACGAGGATGGGCGGGACCAGTCTATAAATAGGTGCCGCAACAATGCTCACGCGCAAAAGCCGCCGCTTTCGTTTTTAATTTCTAAGCGGTTTACCCGTCTTCAACATATGTTCGATACGCTCACGCGTTTTATCTTGCATCGCTAAGGCGACAAAGCCCTCACGCTCTAAACGCAATAACCAGGCTTCATCGACAATACTGCCTTGCTCAATCTCACCGCCGCAAATCACATCTGCAATCGTGCTTCCCACAAAATAATCATATTCTGAAATCATATGGCCTTCGAGCATATTGACTAACATCGCTTTCAAATTAGCAGCGCCCGCTTTACCGGCCACAGGGATACGCGGTGGTAACGGTGGTCGATAGGCAGATTCTGCCATTGCATGCACACGTTGCTTAGCGACATATAACAATTCATAAGCATTGAAAATGACGCTATCCGCTGGGCGCAAAAAGCCTTTGCTACGTGCATCTTCACCACTACCTGAGACTTGTGCCATTGCGATGCGTTGATAATTTTTTTCAATGTGCTTATACAACGCATTCGTATCATCACTCGCTTGTGCAGCACGCAACGCTAGTTCTTTGGTACCGCCACCGGCAGGCAAAAGACCCACGCCCACTTCAACTAAACCCACATAAGTTTCCAAAGCAGCGACTATTGCATCACAATGAATAGCTAACTCACAACCGCCACCAAAAGCATAACCTTTCACCGCAGCAACTGTCGGCACCATGGCGTAACGCATGGCCGACGTGGCACGTTGGAATTTTGCCACCGCAGCTTCAATTTTATCAGCTTGGCCTTTGCTAATCGCGACCCCAAACTCTTGTAAGTTTGCGCCAACACTAAAATGATCACCCTGCGTTTGCCACACGACTAAGCCTTTAAATTTACTCTCAGCTTCTTCTGCGGCTTGTAAAATGCCATCGAGTACACCATCACCAATGGTATTCATCTTACTCTTGAAACTCAGCACAGCAATATCATCACCGCCATGCCACAAGCGCACATGGTCGGTTTCAAACACAGTCTTGCGCATATCAACTTGCTCGCCAAGGACAGGATCCGGAAATAATTGGCGCTTATAAACAGGCAAGCTCGAACGTGCTTGGTAAGCATCGTTACTAGGCACATACGCACCTTCAGCTTTATAAACGCCGTTACGTCCTTTCGTCGTCACCCACGCTGGCAATGCCGCTTTACTCATCGCTTTACCATCGTCGATATCGGCTTGCAGCAACTTCACGATGGTTTGCCAATCGGCACTTTGCCACAATTCAAATGGGCCTTGTTTCCAGCCAAAACCCCAACGTAAAGCCAAATCCACGTCACGCGCATTATTGGCAATCGATTCTAAATGCACGGCACAATAGTGAAATAAATCACGGAAACATGCCCACAGGAATTGCGCTTGTGGATGTTCACTCTTTTGCAGTGCAGTAAAACGTTTTTTCAGATCTTTGATTTTCAAGATGTCAACGACGGCTGCATCGGGCTTACCGGTGGCTGGACGATAATCTTTACTGGCAATGTCTAACACTTGGATTTCTTTAGCAACCTTTTTAAAGATCCCCACGCGTGTTTTTTGCCCCAGCGCACCATTGTCAATGAGCAATTTCAACCAGCTGGGCACCGTGTAGTATTTCGCCCATGGGTCATCTTTGAGATTGTCTGTCATCGTGCCAACCACGTGCGCTAAGGTATCCAAACCCACCACATCGCTGGTGCGAAATGTCGCACTCTTAGCACGCCCAATCAATGGCCCTGTTAAGCCATCGACGATTTCAAAGGGGATCGCCATGCGCTCGGCATGGTACATAGTCGCTAACATTGAAAAAACACCAACACGATTGGCAATAAAATTGGGGGTATCTTTGGCGCGCACAACACCTTTACCTAGCGTGCTGACGGCAAAGGTCTCTAATTGATCGAGCACATGGGCATCGGTTGAGTCGCTAGGAATAATTTCGGCGAGATGCATATAACGCGGCGGATTAAAGAAATGTAAGCCAACAAAGCGTTTATGCAATTTCTTAGGTAACACACTGACAAGTTTATTCACGCTTAAGCCCGAGGTATTAGTCGCGATAATGGCATGGTCATTCACATAAGGTGCAATTTTTTTGTAAAGGTCTTCTTTCCAATCTAAGCGTTCAGCAATCGCCTCAATGATCAAATCACACTCTTTGAGCCATTCTAAATTGTCATCATAATTGGCTGCAATGAGACTATCGGCGATTTCGGGTACGGCGAGTGGACTGGGTTTTAATTTTTTTAAGCCTTGGATATTCTTGTTAACTAAGCTATTGGCACCACCTTCTTTTGCGGCAAGGTCGAATAGAAAGGTTATCACTTTAGCACTGGCTAAATGGGCTGCAATCTGGGCGCCCATGACGCCAGCCCCAAGTACAGCCACTTTGCGCACAATAAAATTTTCTTGTTTTGCCATTGCAATATATACTCCCGAACGATAAAAATAGCCGGTTATAGTAACACAGGAAGTGCATAGCGTGAATGAAACTAAAACAACCACTTTGCGCACATTTTTTGCGATCGATTTCGATCAAACAACACGCGATTTTTGTGCCAAAGTGATTAAAAAACTGCATAACACACATAAAAGTAAACAATTGCGCTGGACACCACTCGAAAATTTGCATTTGACCCTGCGCTTTCTTGGGCAAATAGAAACCGGCACTATCCAAGCTATAACGGCTGACCTACAAACAGCATTAAACGAATTTAACGCTTTTCGTTTACAGTTTGCTAAAATCGACTTATTTCCTAATCACGAGCACCCACACACGTTCGTTATTTTGCCACAGCAAACACCTGAATTATTTAATTTGGTTGCAGCGATCGAACCTGTTGTCAATGCACACAGTATTCATAAACAACGCCGTATTTATCGACCGCATATCACCTTAGCGCGAATTAATGGGCAGTTTAACCTGATGCCTGTTACTATCGATTTACAGGATGCGCCATGCATTAATGTGGATAACATTGTGCTCATGCATAGTCAAACGCACCCAGAAGGTGCGGTGTATGAGGTCATGCAACGTATCGAGTTGGGGAATCATTAATTAATTGAACTAAGCACTCTGGCCCCACCCCAGAGGCATAGCGTTCCCCATAAGTCAGTTCAACTGTTGTTAAAAAGATGATGAGATAACGACATCATTAAGGAGAAACACCATGTCACTAACACCATCGACTATGTTGCCACTAGGCACACTGGCCCCGGATTTTACATTGCCGGATACCGTCAGCGGTGAAGATAAAAGCCTCATGTCACTCAAAGGTCGGCATGGTACCGTCATCATGTTTATTAGCAATCACTGTCCGTATGTCAAACATGTACAGACGCAACTAGTAGCACTCGCTCAGGATTATCAGCACGAAGGAATCAGCTTTGTTGCAATTTGTGCCAACGATGCCGACAATTACCCTGCTGATGCACCTGCTAAAATGCGCGAAGTCGCGCTTGAACTGGGATATCCCTTCCCCTATTTATTTGACGCAAGTCAAGACACTGCGCGTGCTTATCAAGCCGCTTGCACCCCAGACTTTTTTGTCTTCGATAAACATTTAAAGTGCGTTTACCGCGGACAACTCGATAGCTCGCGTCCTGGTAATAATGCGCCGGTAACGGGACAAGATATGCGTGCAGCTTTGGATAAGCTGCTAGCGGGCAAACCGATTCAGACAGAGCAAATCCCGAGTATGGGGTGCAATATTAAATGGAAATAACGAGAAATTTGTCATATTTTTGTCGATTAGAGCCACATGTCCAACTACATAAGCTGATATGTCCAAATTTTATCTGAATAAGCGGTGCTGTATTTGCATGAGGTTTTGCATTGCAATCATTAAGTAACCCGAGATAACTGCATGTTTTATGTTGAACGCGACGCAGATGACAATGTCATTGGCCTTTTTCTCAAACCAACAGCCTCAGCCGCGGAAGCGTTGTCGTTCGATCACCCTGATATATTGGCTTTTTTATCGCCTGAGCACCATCAAGACGACGATGCACAAGACCTACTATTATCTGACCTGAGCATGGCTCGCGTCATCGAAGATTTGATTGAGATTTTAATAAACAAAAATGTATTGATGCTCACTGAGCTACCTGAGGCCGCACAAACAAAAATTCTCACGCGTAAGTCGATACGTGACAAATTCGCAAAGGTCAGAGACGATCTAACTTAAACCAATCCGTTAACCCCGTAATGCCGCCAATTTTATGGGCATTCAGTTGGTTATTTCCTGTTTGCTTGCAGCACACCCAGGACTTACATCCCCGCAAGATCACGACAATCACGAACAAATGGCGGATCGCCTATTTTAATTTGTGTAAAATAAGGTATCATAATGGCTGGTTTAGGCAGTCTGAGTGCGAAAGGACACCATGCAAGCGCTAAAACTCATATTCACAATTGCTATACTCGTCGTGATTGCAAGTCTCTTGCTGAACGTTGTCATGCGTAACAATAACCCTATTCTAAGCGACAGAAACTTAACCACCAGCCAATTTTTATCGGGTTCGTCTAGCGGTTAAAAGATGAAACTGCACCAATTAGATAAGCGCTGCTACTCCATATTTTTCTACAACACGTAATAATCTAAGCGCGGCGCCACTTGGATTTTTTTCTCCAGTCTCCCATTTTTTTACTGCAGAAGGACTCACATTAAGATACATAGCAAAAACAGGTTGGCTAACCTTTTCGCGTAAACGTAATTTTTTGATAGCACTTTTTGATAGCGCCTTAGCTGGCTCAAGGCACAATTCATCAAATTCGCGCATTGTGACACTGTCAGCAATACCAGCCTCATGCAAATTTTTCACCGAGCCATGAATTGAATTTAAAATGTCGCTACTCATTGTTTGCTACCTCGTATATTGTTTTTGTTTTTATTATCATGAGAATAAGCATACCACCAGGTGGCATATCAAGCAAGCGCCATTATTAACAAAAAATGCTGATGAATGAAGTAGTTAACGTTGAGATAAATGGAATTGAGTGTACACCAATACTTCGCTATCACATTAAAACGCGCTACAATGCCCGACTATACTCTTCGTACCTGAAGGTGCGATGAGTATAGCTATTTCACCACCAAGGAGAGTCGCGTGAAAATTAATGTTTGTGATTTTATGATCGAAAAACTCGCTGCCCATGGCGTTAAACATATTATGGGGATTACTGGCGACGCCTTGAATGCCTTTACCGCGGCGATTCGCACCAATAAACAAATCCAATGGATCACCGTGCGCCATGAAGAAGCGGCCGCCTTTGCGGCCAGCGCGCAAGCTGATTTAAGTGGTGATCTCGCCGTTTGTGCCGGCACCATTGGCCCCGGCGCCATCCATTTAATTAATGGTCTTTACAATGCCAAACGCGACGGTGCCCCCGTATTAGTCGTTACCGGCCAAGTGCCACGCAATGAAATCGCTGGGCGTTATTTTCAAGAGGTCGATCAACAAAAATTATTTGATGATGTCTGTGTTTTCAATGAAACTCTGTACAGTAAAGATCAATTACCGCGTATCTTGCAACAAGCCATGCAAGCCGCAATTACGCAACGCGGTGTCGCGCACTTAGCAATCCCCACCGATATCACGCTACAATCGATCAATGTCGATGCTAATGAGTTTGCCGTTTTCCCGGCCAATGCCCCTATTCTGCCGCCTGCAGATGATATCGTCGCTGCTGCAAAATTATTAAATAAAGCATCACACGTGTCACTATTGATCGGTCGCGGCTGCCAAGGCGCACGCGCTGAAGTCATTCAACTCGCCGAGCATTTGCAAGCACCTATCGCGCATTCACTCAAAGGCACGGATGTCTTGCCTTTCGATTGCCCCTATTCTATCGGCGGCGTTGGCCATGTCGGCACGCCACACGGGATGGATGTACTCGACGAATGCGATGTGTTGTTAATGATAGGCACCGACTTTCCTTACAGCGCCTTTTTGCCCAAGCATGGCAACGTCATCCAAATCAACCTCAATCCCACTCATCTTGGTGCACGCTGCCCGATTAAAGTCGGTTTGCATGGCGATAGCAAACGCACTATCGTTGAATTACGCAAACACCTCGATAAAAAGACCAAAAACCCCAGCTTGGGTTCATTACAAAAAAAACGCGACAAATGGATCGATAAAGTCGATAACAAATTTTCTATCGAAAAGACTAAAGGCCCAATCCACCCGCAAAGTGTCATCTTAGAGATTAATAAGCTTGCTAATGACGATGCCATCTTTGTGGGTGAAGTCGGTGAAGTCACCGTATGGGTTGCACGTCATTTGCGCATGCATGGCACGCAACGTTTGATCGGTTCGTATAATCACGGTTCACTCGGCGTCGGTTTGCCCGCAGCCATCGGTGCACAACTTCATTATCCTAAGCGCCAAGTCATTGCCTTGTGTGGCGATGGCGCCTTTACCATGTTGATGGGTGATTTTGTCACCGCGGTACATTATCAATTGCCAATCACCATCATCGTGCTTAACAATGGCAAATACGGTTTCGTCGAACTCGAAATGGAAGCCGCCGGTTATCCGCGTTTTGCGACTGATCTGGTGAACCCTGACTTTGCCAAAGTCGCCGAAGCCTGTGGCGGCGTGGGTATTAGTGTGCATGAACCCGACAAGTTAGTCCCGGGCTTGCAAGAAGCCTTCAACAACAATAAGCCGACTATCGTTGATATCCACGTCAATCCGAATGAATTGATCATTCCACCACAAATAGAACTCAAAAATGCATGGCTATTCACCCAAGGCAAGCTCAAAGAAATGTTTATCGAGCGGGATATTAAGGTGTTGTTTGAACGTTAAAGCGCTTCTCAACTCCCTTTAATCGGTGGCTTGAACCAAAAACGTAATAACAGTAACTATCTGAAAAATAAAGAAACCCATAAAAACATCACGAAATCGGAACTTATAATTGAAAACCTACGTTTAATTGGTTAAATTATATCGCTATGGAAAGAGAATTATACAATGCGGTAATATGAGTAAACCGGCTCTGCCCTTAAGCAGCTATGCTAATACTGACATATTCAAAACCTATCTGCATGACATTGGCTTGCTTGGTGAAATGAGCCACCTGCGGCCAGAAGTCATCTTGGCGGGTGAGCAATTGTTCCAAGAATACAAAGGCGCAACGCGATTTCTGAGTTACCGCGTTTATGACAAGCATTGTAACTATTCATCCATTGATAAAGCGTCAAAAGCCACCAATCCAATTTTGTGAACGACGGAATTTTCCCGGTTACCTTAGGGCATCAATTTTGCAAGGAACTTTTTAACTAGAGAAGGGTCTAAATGACCACAACCGTAGTCACAAGATGAACGTTAGGAGCAGGAAAATATGCGTATTTTTAACTATTTATTGCTAGGCTTAGTCGCATTCACGCTACCCACCCTAGCCGGCGAAAAATGGTTGTCAAAGCCATTTACTGTGACATCTCAGCAAGCTGAGCTTGCTTTAGAAACATCAGGGGCAAAGATTGACCATAAAATTCAAACTTGTGTCACGCTGCAAAAAGCGGATGACTGTAGCGATCCGCTGATCCAAAGTCCGACGTTAGCAACCGACCAAACAACCACGTTTTATCTAACCTATACCGACCCAGGTGTAGGTGGCACTAGCTCTCCAGGGTTGCATGTCCGGTTCAACCAAGGTGGCTATACTTATTGCTCTATCTATATGGAAGGGTTTCATGACTATGCATTCATGTACAGCAGTAGTGATGATAAAAAATGTGATATACACAGTGACAGCAAGAGTCTGACGATTAAAAACTGATTAACACCTCGTATCTGAAGATGCGAAACTCTAGGCCTCACCTAAGTGATATTTTAGGGAGGGCGCCCCACCCCGCAGGGGTGGTGCGTACATTACCGAGCGCTGTGCGCTCGTCGGGGCGCGAAATCACTGCGCAACCCGATCCAGTAACACCAGCGGATCATGATGCACATGAACCATCTCGCGCGCATGATTCCTTAAAAAATCTTGTTCGGTCATATGATCGAGAAAATCGATAAGCTTATCGTAATAACCGGCGACATTGAGCAAGCCACACGGTTTTTGGTGAATGCCGATGTGTGACCATGTCCACACTTCGAAAAATTCTTCCATCGTGCCAATGCCACCGGGCAGCGCAATAAAGGCATCGGCCAAGTCCGCCATCATAGCTTTGCGTTCATGCATGGAATCGACAATATGCAACTTGGTGATGCCGTGGTGGGCAACTTCTTTATCAACTAGAGTTTGTGGTATCACCCCTATCACATGGCCGCCTTGTGCCAACATGGTTCCGGCAATTTCACCCATGATACCAACCCGTGCACCACCGTAGACTAAGGTAATATCGCGCTGCACCAACTCATCAGCTAAGATTTTCGCACACGCAGTGTATTCCGGCTTGATGCCACTGCGCGACCCCATGAAAACACCAAGGGCTTTAAGTGTGTTGTTTGGCATGTTGTAAATCCGATGGCTGATATTGAAAAAACTGGCGTAAGCGCACAAACGCCGTGATAAAAACTAATAAACTAAATATCAGCGCAAGTGCAGTAAACCATTGTGGCAATAAGATCATTGCGGCAAAAAAGCAAAATGCTTCGGGCCTATCGATAATGCCAGGACTGTAATGAAAACTTTTGTGGCTATTATTTTCTTGGAAAACACCCACAACCAAAAATGACGTGACACAGATTAATATGCTGCCGAGCATCAGAATGGTTAAGCTCGCACGCGTCGCTGGTTCGACGAGAAATAAACCGAAGACTATGGCAAATTCCACGATACGATCACAGACAATATCCAAGACTGTACCAATCGGCGAACTGGTCTCAGTCAGGCGCGCCAAGGCGCCATCGAGCGTGTCGAGGTAGCCTGAAACGAGCACGAATAAGAATGCCGCTATCGGCAGATTTAATACCAGCATCAAGGCGACGCATAAGCCAGTAATACAACCTAGCGTGGTTACCCGGTTGGGTGTCCAGCGCGTATGTCGTAAACGTAGCGCAACGGGCAAAACCATAACGCGCTGATAAATGGGGTTGAGGTAGGTTTCTAGCATGGTGTATTTTGGGCAAGTCCGTATGGTTAAATTAAGCAAGCATCATAACAGGTGATAGTACGGGCGCAAAGCGCCCGTGTTTTTACGTCCCACCCCACAGGGGTAGGACGAGTCTGTGATAGTACGGGCGCAAAGCGCTCGTGTTTTTACGTCCCACCCCACAGGGGTAGGACGAGTCTGTGCTAGTACGGGCGCAAAGCGCTCGTGTTTTACGTCCCACCCCACAGGGGTAGGACGAGTCTGTATGCTCACAGGAGTGGGACGAGTCTGCTAAATTTATCGGGCTACACCCACTGCGCAAAACCTGACAGGCGCGCGAGACTTGTGTATCATATGCTCGCGCGAAAACTTAGAGGAAACCTTGACCATGCAGCTGAGCACACTGACCGCTATTTCACCCATCGATGGCCGCTACGGCGATAGACTCAAAGCCTTACGCGACATCTTCAGTGAATACGGTTTGATCTATTATCGTACTGTCGTCGAAGTACGCTGGTTAGCCGCCCTCGCCACTCACCCAGGCATTAGTGAAGTACCCAATCTGAGTGACGATGCCAAACAGTGCCTTCACAAGATCATCGATGACTTCAGCATCACCGATGCCGAGCAAATCAAGCACATTGAAGCCACCACCAACCACGACGTTAAAGCCGTTGAGTATTTCCTTAAAGAAAAATTCAGTGCGCATAAAGAATTAAATGCTCTAAGCGAATTCATTCATTTTGCTTGCACTTCCGAAGACATTAATAATCTCGCCTATGCCTTAATGTTGCAGGGGTTTCGCGAAAAACAATTATTACCTAAGCTTAACGAATTGATCCAAACCATTAACGACATGGCACATAAATACGCAGAGGTCGCCATGCTCTCACGCACCCACGGTCAAGCCGCATCGCCGACCACCGTCGGCAAAGAATTGGCGAATGTGGTCGTGCGCTTGCGCCGCCAACAGCAAGTGCTAATCACCCTGCCCTTACGCGGCAAAATCAACGGTGCGGTCGGTAATTTCAATGCACATTACTGTGCTTATCCTGAAGTTGACTGGTCTGAGCTTAGCAAAACATTCATTACTGCGCTCGGCCTTGAACCCAACACATATACTACCCAAATTGAACCACACGATTATATGGCTGAATTTTTTGATGCCATGGCACGCGTGAATACGATTCTCATCGATTTTGAGCGTGACATCTGGGGTTATATTTCACTTGGTTATTTCAAACAGACTGTGGTGGCTGGTGAAGTCGGTTCTTCCACCATGCCACACAAAGTCAATCCCATCGACTTTGAAAACGCTGAAGGCAATCTTGGCATTGCCAACGCCTTACTGCATCACTTTAGTCACAAACTACCAATTTCACGCTGGCAACGTGATCTCACCGATTCTACCGTCTTACGTAACATCGGTGTTGCCATGGCCCACAGTATGCTGGCCTACCAGTCCACATTAAAAGGCTTGGGTAAATTGGCCTTGAACGAACAACAACTCGCAGATGACTTAAATGCCAATTGGGAAGTCTTGGCTGAAGCCATCCAAACCGTGATGCGGCGTTATGGTATTGAAAAGCCTTATGAAAAACTTAAAGCGCTCACCCGCGGGCAAGCCATTGACCAAGCAAGTTTGCATGCGTTTATCGATAGTTTAACTTTACCAGATGAAGCCAAAACACAATTGCGCCAACTCACCCCACAGACTTACATCGGTAATGCTGAATCCCAGGCAAAACAGGTTTAACCCATGAATATCTCACCCTCACGCGCCTTTACCAGTGATAATAACGCCAGTGTACACCCAGCGGTTATGGCTGCCATCAATGTCGCCAATCACGACCATGTTATCGCTTATGGTCATGATAGTTTTACTCGGCAAGCTGAAGACTGCTTTAAGGCTGAATTCGGCGACGATATCGCCGTGTTTTTCGTCTTTAATGGCACAGCGGCAAACACCCTGAGCTTGCGCAGTCTGGTGCAATCTCATCACGCTGTGCTGTGTGCTAACACCGCGCACGTCAACAATAATGAATGTGGCGCACCCGAAAAAATGGTCGGCTGCAAACTGATCGGTATCCCCGCTGTGAATGGCAAAATCAGTGCTGAGGACTGTGAGTCGCACTTAAGCATTATCGGCAATGAACATTTTGCGCAGCCCAAAGCAATCAGTATTACCCAGCTAAGCGAACTCGGCACGACTTACCAAGCTGAAGAAATCCGTGTTTTGGCAGATCTGGCACGCAATAACAACCTGTACTTACACATGGATGGCGCACGCATCGCCAATGCGGCTGCAAGTTTGGGTTGTAGTTTGCGTGCCATTACGCGCGATGTCGGTGTCGATGTCTTATCCTTTGGTGGTACCAAAAATGGCTTGCTGTGCGGCGAGGCGATCGTATTTTTCAATGCACAATTGAGTGAAGCGTTTAAGTTCATTCGCAAACAACACATGCAACTTGCTTCCAAGATGCGTTTTATTTCGGCTCAATTCGAAGCATTATTGACTGATGAGCTATGGCGTAAAAATGCCCTGCACGCGAATAAAATGGCACAATTATTGGCTGAGGGTTTGCTGCAGTTTGACGATATTAAACTCCAGCACCGTGTTGATGGCAATATCATACACGTACACTTTCCCTCCGATATTATTCAGGCGTTACAGGAGAAATTTTATTTTTATGTGCGCCAACCCGAATTAGGTGGCGCGCGCTTAGTTTGCGCGTTTGATACCACACCAGAAGATGTACAAAATTTTATCGACACGATTAACGTGTTAAAAAAATAAAACTTTATGTGCAATTTGGCACAAATTTCGTATCATTAAGGGGTCAGGTTAAGGTCAAAAGGCAGATACAGATTTGCAGCCTTGGTAAGCGGCGTAGCCGCGCATCAAGGGACAACAGGCTTTGAATGGATCCGGCACCTGACCCCTTGAAGGAACAAATAACACAATGAGCACATTAGCTGACAAATTGACCGCCAAGATCATCAATTGGCTCACTAAAGAAGAACCCAACCACGGCATGCCCCTATCCGACTTTGATCGCGTCGAATACGAAGTGCGCCCCTGTGATGTAATCTTGGTCGAAGGTCGTAGCCGCGTCAGCAATGTCATCCGCTTAGCCACACAAAGCCCGTGGACCCATTCAGCTTTATATATCGGGCGCCTGTTAGAAATCGAAAACCCTGCTCTACGTGAACACATCAAGCAGCACTACGATGGTAAAGAAACCGATCAACTTGTGATCGAAAGTTACCTCGGCAAAGGTACTATCGTCACGTCCTTAAACTATTATCGCAATGCGCATATCCGTATTTGCCGTCCCAAAGGCATTTCTCGTCGTGATGCACAACAAGTGATCGGCTTTGCGATTGGACGTTTGGGGCTGGATTATGATATTCGTCACATCATAGATTTGGCGCGCTTATTATTGCCATGGTCGATCATCCCACGGCGTTGGCGCTCGAGTCTTTTTCGCCATAATACCGGCACGCCCACACGTCAGATCTGTTCTGCGTTAATCGCCGAAGCATTTGCCTCAGTGCGCTTTCCAATTCTGCCGCTCGTACAACTCGGCGGCAAACGCGGTGTCGAATTAATCCCGCGTAACCCGCGCTTAACCACCCCTAGCGACTTTGATTATTCACCCTATTTCGACATCATCAAATACTCTTTCTTTACGCTTGAAGAGCATTCAATCTATCGTAATTTACCGTGGAATGAAGAAGGTCTTTTAAGTAACGATGGCGGACGCATTCAAGTCACTGAAAAAGTCATCAAAGAAATCAAAGCAAAAGTTCGCGAAGATAATGAGCAGGATGAAACACCTGCAGATACTAACACAGATGATGACGACAAAAAATTGCCACCACCCAAACACCGCAAAGACGATGACAATAACGACTTTTTAGAATATAGCGCGATTGGTTAGATGAGGGGTCATCTCTCTCTAATGCAGATCAAGATGTAACTTAATTGCGTTATCTAGCAATTGCATGACCGCAGCAGGTACGTATCCCACTCGTCTAGCGCTCAAGCGTAATTTAGAAATTGTGCGAATTTGATGGGCTTGTGCTTTTGAGCATTTAGATAAATGACTCTGCGAAGTCTCTAATAATACTTCAAAAGGATACACTCGTTTGACATTAGAGGTTAATGGCACTACCGTCAGCGTGTTAGCAATCTTGTTATTGGCATTATTACTCACAATAATGACTGGGCGTTTTTTGCGAATTTCATCCCCCACCGTGGGATCTAAGTTTGCATAAAATATATCACCACGTTTCATCATCTAACCCATCGCTTATAGTACTATCAAAATCATCATCAAGCTCAGCATTTGCTTCCTGATAACATTGCTCTAGATAATGTTGCTGCAGCAAACGCAAGGCTTCACTCACTACTTCGGAGCGCGTCTTACAATGCTGCTGGATTTGATACTGTTCAACAAACTCATAGAGCGGTTGTGGCAAAGAGACCGACAATTTTTGCGTGCGCATAAAGAACCTCGATTAGTAAGAAAATAAGTATGATTGATTTTCCTACTTTTAAGTATACTAAAATATCACACAAACAACCAGAAAAAAATACCAAATTAAATCATAAGGTTAGGGATAGGAGTACAGGGGTGCGGCTATCCAGCACCCGTCAAAGAGAATGCCGGGCCAGATGAACTGGTGCTCGAAGAACTCGCTGCTTCACAACTCATATCAACACCCTCTAATTCGCTAACAAGCTGCTGGTATTGCTGTAATACGGCCGCGTGCTGCACTTCGTGTAATGCGTGTTTCAATTCCGAGGTGGCAGCAAGGGATTGTTGTAGCGTTGCAAACAGTTTCTGCGCGGCATCTTTGTCTGCGTTTTTTAATGCTTTAGCAATTTCCGCCAGGCGTTGAGTAAATTGGGTGAAGACATCCGCTGCTTTAGCAGCAGGCGCATCGGACGTTAAACGTAAAATGGAGGATATCGATGCACCTAATTGCGCAGCTGCTGTGATGGGAGCTTTGCTGCGGGAAACGGCCTTAATTGTCCTGTCTATTTTACCGGCTTTCCAATCACGAATCAGTTGCATTAAAGCCTGATTGCCAGTCCACTTTGCCATCTGCACTGCCTCATCCACATTAGTAGCGCCGTAGTTAAGCAAGGTGAGTACCACATCACGCGCCACTGGCACCGTCTCCGCATGTTCAAAACCATGACGGCACACCCACAGCAACGCTGTCATACCATTATTACTTGCCGCATTCACATCCGCCCCATGCTCAAGCAACGTCAACACTACATCACGTGCCATTGGTGCCGTCTCTGCTTGTTTAAAACCCTCACGACACACATACAGCAACGCTGTCATACTACCCCATTTATCCACCACATTCACCTTCGCTCCACGCTCCAGCAACGCCAACACTACATCACGTGTCATCGGTGCCGTCTCTGCACGTTTAAAACCCTGACAACACACCCACAGCAACGCCGTCATATCGAACTTACCCACCGCATTCACGTTCGCTCCAAGATCAATCAATGTCATCACTGCCTTGCGTGCTATGGACGCTGTCACTGCACTTTTCAAAACACCAAAACACACCCACAGCAACGCTGTCATACCATTATTACTTGCCGCATTCACATCCGCCCCACGTTCAAGTAACGCTAACACCACCTCGCGCGCCACTGGTGCTGTTTCTGCCTGTTGAAAACCCTCATAGTACATCAGCATCAACGCTGTCATACCGTTATTACCTGCCGCATCCACGTTCGCCCCACGCTCAAGCAACGCTAACACCACCTCGCGCGCCACTGGTGCTGTTTCTGCCTGTTTAAAACCCTCATAGCACATCAGCATCAACGCTGTCTTACCGTAGTCATCTGCCGCATTCACATCCGCCCCACGCTCAAGCAACGCTAACACCACCTCACGCGCCATCGGTGCCGTCTCAGCCTGTTTAAAACCATCACGAGACAAATACCACAACGCCGTCCTACCCATACCATCTGCCGTAGCTGCCTTTGCTCTATGCTTCAGCAGCGTCAACACTACTTCGCGTGCTATTGATGCCGTCTCTGCACGTTTAAAATCTTCACAGCACAATGATAGCAACGCCGCTTCACCCCCATCATCTGCCTTTGCCCCATGCTTTAGCAGCGTCAACACTACTTCGCGTGCTATTGGCACCGTCTCTGCACGTTGAAAGCCTTCACAGCACAACGATGGCAACGCTGTCACACCAGCACCACTTAGCACATCCACCTTCGCCCCATGCTCCAGCAACGTCAACACCACCTCGCGCGCCACTGGTGCCGTCTCTGTACGTTCAAAACCATGACGACACACCCACAGCAACGCTGTCATACCATTATTACCTGCCGCATCCACCTTTGCCCCATGCGCTAGCAACGCGAATACCACCTCACGCGCCACTGGTGCCGTCTCTGCCTGTTTAAAGCCATAACGACACACCCACAGCAACGCTGTCTTACCCCATTTATCTGCCGCATTCACGTTCGCGCCATGGGCCAGCAACGCCAACACCACCTCGCGCGCCTCTGGTGCCGTCTCTGCCTGTTTAAAGCCATAACGACACACCCACAGCAACGCTGTTTTACCGTCCCATTTACTCACCGCATCCACGTTCGCGCCATGCGCTAGCAATGCGAATACCATCTCGCGCGTCATCGGTGCTGTTTCTGCACGTTTAAAACCCTCACGACACACAAACTGCAACGCTGTTTCACCACTCCATTTCTTCACCGCATCCACCTTTGCCCCACGCTCAAGCAACGTCAACACCACCTCGCGCGCCACTGGTGCTGTTTCTGCCTGTTTAAAACCATCCCGGCACACAGACAGCAACGCTGTCATACCGTTATTACTTGCCGCATTCACATCCGCCCCACGTTCAAGTAACGCTAACACCACCTCGCGCGCCACTGGTGCTGTTTCTGCCTGTTTAAAACCCTCATAGCACATCAGCATCAACGCTGTCTTACCGTAGTCATCTGCCGCATTCACCTTTGCCCCATGCGCTAGCAATGCGAATACCACCTCGCGCGCCACTGGTGCTGTTTCTGCCTGTTTAAAACCCTCATAGCACATCAGCATCAACGCTGTCTTACCGTAGTCATCTGCCGCATTCACATCCGCCCCACGCTCAAGCAACGCTAACACCACCTCGCGTGCAAATGGCATCCTCACCGCCTGTTTAAAACCCTCATAGCACACACACATCAACGCCGTCATACGGTTATTATTCACCGCATCCACGTTCGCTCCGTGGGCCAACAACGCCAACACCACCTCACGTGCCACCGATGCCGATGCCGTCCATGCATTTTCAAAAACGCCATAACACACCCATATCAACGCTGTTATGCCCTCATTATCCACCGCATCCACGTTCGCGCCATGCGCTAGCAATGCGAACACCACCTCGCGCGCCACTGGTGCCGTCTCTGCAAGTTCAAAACCATCCCGGCACACCCACAGCAACGCTGTCATTCCTTCATTATCTGCCGTATCCACATCCACCCCATTGGCCAACAAAAAGCGCACTAACGCACGCCACACTGCCCATTGTTTTGCCGCTTGAGCAGAGTTAATCCCTCGCCGACAAAGCCATATCAAAGCAGGTTCACCAGCTACACAACTCGTCACTGCTGCCGCACAGCCCCCTAAGGCATAACACGCACGTGCCATAGCCTCGAAATCCTTTTTATCAATCGCTTCATGCAATGACGCGACTATCCCCGGCACAAACCAAGTCGCCATGTCTACCTCACTCACCCGGATACCGTCCATCACTAAAGTCGCTAATGACAAGGGCTGTGGCAATGCCAGCTCCTCCAATACCCCCAAGCCCGGCATCTCCAAATGCACCAACCCAGGATTGACCGCTAACAAGGTGGATAACACCGCGCTTTGCAATTGCCCATTGTGGGCAACATTTAAGTGCGTTAAACACCTCGTCGCGACCGTCAGGTGCTGCAAATGCCCACAATCGGCCGTTATCAGCGTTGTTAAGCGCGGGGCTTCGACAGCAATGCCTTTCAGATTGCTATTATCGGCCAACATCAGGCGTTTTAGCTGTGGAAATGCTGCCGCTTGGCGCCCATTTTGCACCCGTGTTAAGGCCGAACTGCCCGTGATGTGTAAGGACAGCAAATGTTGACCACGACGTGCGATGATCCCCACCATCGCATCATCGACCACACAATCTTGCAAGTGAATGCGCGTAATGACAGCTGCCCCCGCCAATAAGCGCCGTAAACGCTCTGCCGTCAACACCTGACAACCGCGTAAGAATAAACGTCGCACCTGACGACTCGGTGCGGCAATCGCGGCGTCTAACAGTTGCGCTTGTTGCTCCAATGGCCATTGACTGAAATCAATTTGGCGCAACAAGTGCGTGACCATATCCTCACGCTGATAGGTCGCGGCAAACGGTTGCACATCACCGCTTTGTACCGCTTGGATTAAGTGCTGCTCCTCGTGCCACTCGCGTTGTACCGCCACCAATTCCGCTTGCGCGGCGCTAGGGCTGCAGTGACGCACTACGTCTTGCCAAGTCACTGACGGTGTGGCACTCGCCGCTGGCGAAGAAGACGCCGCCAACGCTTGCAAGTGCACCGCATCTTGGGTCGTCGTCAATGTCTCATGCCCACGAGCCGTCAAGCGCAAACGTGTGTCGCTAATCGCCCGGAAACGCTCACGCACCGTCGGCTTGGCTAACGCTGCTGCGTAATAGCTGGCCACCTGTGGCTCTAACACCCGTAATAGCCCCAAGTGCGTGAGTTGCGCATTTTGGCGTAATGCCCGCTGTAAACGCCGCAACTTCGCATACAAGCGCGCTATTGTCCCCGGGTAAAACGGCATCGTCAGTAACTGCGGTGCTACTCCAGTACGTCCAAACAAACGCCCTAACATACTGCCGCTGCCTGCCCACAAGCGCGCTTGCTCCCCGCTGGCCAGCAGTTTTTGCACCCCTTTATAGTAGGTCGCTAGCGCCTCCAACCACGTGCCTAACACTTCGTCCACCGACAGTGACAATAAACGCGCGCGGACCTGTGGGTGTAAGGGTTGGCACATTGCATCCAAACAAAACAACACACTTTTCACATGCAGCGTCTCTGGCGCGAGCATATGGCGTGTCACCCCCACCACAAACGCATGGTCTTCATCCACCCCCACCAATTCATAACGCACCGCCTCACCCGGCAAACGCCGCAATACATAATTGTCCGGCTTGCCGTCTTCGGCATTGATTATCATCGCCAAACACATTAACGCCGATAAGCGCGCGGGCGCCAAGTACGGTAAAAATGCCGCTTCCTCGCCCGATTTTAAGACATCGTATAAGTTCTCACCCACGACCGTGTGCGACACCCATGCCGGGTAAGGAGTGCCCTCCTCGCTCTCAATCAGCGCCAAGGCCCCCGGTGCGATGCCCGTCGGGGCAATCCAGCGGGCTAATACTTGCACGGCGTATTGCACACCCGCCAACTCTGGATGCTTCTTCACATGAAGCGACACCCCAGCGTGCCGCAAGCCTTTCACTTCGCGCCGCCCATACCCCATGCAACCCTCTCGCGCACGAAAACGTTGGTTGTCGCCTTCGACTGCTAACTGTGGCGCCCAAGCCGCCGGTAAGGCAGTGCGGTTGCCTAACGCCAACTGCATCGTCGCCCGACGGCGCTGTCGTTGCGCAGGCGCATTAACTGGCAAACACCATTGCCGCTGGCCTGCCACCCACTGCAAGCCTACCTGTTCACGCTGCAACAGTACCAAGGCCTCATCTACCTCAGTAGAGCGCCACGCGTCTTGCCGTAACGTGTGTAACAACGCCGCTGGCGCTGCCACCTGACGCGCCCCTAATTCAACACACAGCGCCCACAAGCGCACTCGCCCCCAACTCGCTAACTTATCTAACACCCCATGGCCACTGCTTGTCGCTAAGTCAATATCCGCTCCCGCCGCGATAAGCGCTTCAATAAAGGGGCGCGCTACCTCAGCTTGCGCATCCGACGTGACCTGTAAGGCTTGCACTAATGGCGCATAACCACGACTGTTTAAGCGGTATAAAGACGAGCCATCTTGCGCTATTAATACCGGCAATAGCGCTAACGCCGCCGGCACATCATTGATATAGTTGCGGCACAAGACATCCAATAAGGATTGCCCCGTTGGCGTGGCCTCATCGAGGTACACCGTGTGTCCCCCACTGGCCAACAATAAGCGCACCAACGCCGGTGAAGCCAAGCGCGAGACCGCCGTGAGCAACAGTTGTTTGCTATGCCCCGCCAGCAAGGCTAACTGCTTAATGTCCGTGTGTACCACCACGTGGCTTAAAAACTGTACTTGCTCTGGCAAGGTGCGGTCTTGCCAGGCAAAGTGGGTTAACATGGTCTGGGCCAGCGTGGCTAAAGAGACACGGTCGCGCTCATGCGCTTGCAGCACCGGGTGCAAAGCCGCCAAGTGTTCGCTCAATAGCTGACCTGCCACGCGTTCACTGTCCCACACTTTGGCAAACTGTGTCTCGAGTGTCTCATGCGCCACCCACCCCTTATAAATGGTCCATTGCGCGCTTAACGGGTCCGTGACTTGCGCCATCACTCGGCGATACACACAATCGACCACCGGGTATAAGGCCGCTAATAAGTCCTCGTGTCGTAAAGAAGCTTCATCACGCAATAACGCCTGTAACTGTTGCAACTTCGCATAGGTATAACGCACCACACTGGCTGATAGGGTCAGCGGAATATCGCAGTGCTCGCGCGCACTGCGTTCAATATCGGCCGGCGTGATGGCCCCTTGGCGCAAGGCACGTTGACAGCCCTCATCGCGTACCAACACCTGGCCCAACCACGCCATTAAGTGGGTCGAGGGAGCTTGTGCCAATAAGGCCGCGCGCACCCGTGGCGAGAGCACTTGCCCTCGTACCGCGGGCAGGCAATACAAGAGATTCTTTATGCGCACATAATGGCCATCCACCGGATGGCGTTGGAGGGGAAAGGCTAACCCCCTATCATTATCAATCCCCACGAGCCAACTTCGTCTCACGCGCCCCCCCGCGTCGCGCTCAACCCGTAACATGAAATTATCCGCCTTGGCATCGGTGGCGTGATACAGGAGCGCACTGACAAATAAGGCACTGGTTGCATCCTCATCCAGAGTCGCTTCTAACAAACGCGGTAGCTGCGCTAGCGCTGCTTTGGCCGTCACCGGTGCGATAAGCTGAGGCAATAGACGGCGAAAGCGCATCGGCAAGCGCGCCAACTGGGAGAATGACTGTCCCGCCATGAGGCTGGGGTGGGTGTACAATAACCCCAACACCTCCACTAAACGACGCGTACCCACCGCACCATGAATCAAGGCAATATCCTGGCAGTGACCGTCATCGGCGCATTCCAACAAACGCTCTGAGCGTGGGTAGCGAGCATTGAGCTGGACAAAGGCTGCTTCGAGAGTCGCTAAGCCGGGGTTCTTCAGCGACGGTGCCAAGGCGGAGGAGTTGGCCTCTGTGCTCGACAGCGCCTGCAAGGCGTCCAAGCCGGGTTGATAAAAACCGTCCTCGTTCAACACCTGGGTGATAATGTCAGCGGCATCATTCGGTAGGCGCCGTGACAATAAGGCCACATCCGCTTGCAGCGCTAACACGCTCTCAAAGCACAGCCCCTCGATGGTCAAACCGGCTTGCACCAGACAACCCTGCCACTGGCGCTCAATCACCAAGGCACTCGCCCAGGCAGGGGCCTTGGCCAATGCCGTGGCTAAGGGTTGTTGCCGCACGTGTACCTCGCTCACATAAGCGCGATAAGCAGTTTGAGACTGCCCAGCCGATTCAGCCGGGCGCGGCACATGCCACGTTAGCACGTTATCCACGTTCACCAAGGCCGTCGCCGCGACCGTCTCTAGTCCCGCACTCAACGTCTCATGCAAGGCACACACCGCGTGCTCCTTATTCGGTTGCAGCACATTAATGCCTTTGTTGGGCTTGTAATGCACACCACCGAGCGATGCCACCGCATTATTGCCCGTCTCATTGCTCTTGATGAGCTTGCCATAGGCATCTTGGCACAGCAATTGACGCGCCACAGCCATCTCAAGCTGATAATAGCCATCACCCACGAGATATAAACGCGCTTTGGGCGCGAGCAAGTCGCGCCGTGTCGCCGCGTCACCCTCACACAGGCAGCTCAAGTACGCGGCATATCCCGCCGCGACGGTTTGCAGTAATTGAGCGCAATGCGCCATTTCTGGGTGGGCCGACCAGGCTGTTAACGTCGCCGCTAACTGTGTCTGCAAGGCCGATAACGGGGCTAAGGCGGGATGTTGCGCTGTCAGGGTTTGTATCAACAGCGCTTGTTGGCGCGCTAATAAATCCTCCGGCGCCAAGCGCACTCCTGCTGCCTGCGCTATCACCACCGTTGCCCAATCAATTAACCGGCAGGCCGGCAACAACGTTGACAGCAGCGCAGGCATCTGTGCCAGCGGTGGCAACAAGGGGTGGGATTGGGTTAAATGATGATGGGCTTCGTGCAATAAGGCCACTGTGTTACTGTGGGTATCTTTGCCCACGGTAATCTTGCGAATATTCGCCAATAGCTGCGCACGGCGGGAATCGGCAACAGCCTCGTTGGGTGCCGTAACAGCGGGTGTCACCACGATAGCATGAGGGTGCGCATACGT
Source organism: Gammaproteobacteria bacterium (assembly GCA_021773335.1). Taxonomy (GTDB): domain Bacteria; phylum Pseudomonadota; class Gammaproteobacteria; order JAJFKG01; family JAJFKG01; genus JAJFKG01. The sequence goes on along the minus strand of JAJFKG010000008.1, from coordinate 19,934 downwards.
GGGCAATGTCACCGGGGCTGATGAGGTACTTGGCGCCGATGCATTCGATGAACTTGAAACAGACTCATCAGCTGAGCCTAAAAAAGATTCTCTTGATGAACTAGAAGATGAACTAGAAAGGGGTCCGTCTGATGAAGCTGCCGCCATAGGTGGCGCATTCCCAGCAACAGCAGCTTGGCCGGCAGCAACTTGAATTGCCGCGGCGTGCATGCGGCTTTTACGCTTATGCTTGCCCTTACCTTTGCCCTTATCCTTAACGTCCTCTTCATCAGGGTTTGCCTTCACGTCAACTTCCAACATCACATTCCTCCATGTGGATGAGGGGGCAGGTGTTCACATTACACAACTTGAGCCAAATGTAGTTAAAAACAGGCGAAGTTGTGTAATGTGAACACCTGCCCCCTCATCTCTCATCTTTAGTTCCGCGGCCAGTGCTGAATAACCGTTCTGACAAGCGCCGCGAGCGGTATCGCGAAAAAGATACCCCAGAACCCCCACCACGCACCAAAGACCAAGATGGCAACGATGATGGTAATCGGGTGCAAATCGACGGCTTCAGAGAATAAGACTGGTACTAAAACATTGGCATCCAGCGTGATGATAATCGCGTATGCAACAATGAGGTACATCGTGTGTGCCGACCAACCCCAAGTGAGGATGGCGATAATCACAACAGGGAACGTCACGACAATTGCGCCAATAAACGGGATCACTACGGATAATCCTACCAATACACTCAGCAAAATTGCATAGGGCAAGCCCAATAAGATGAAAGTAATATAGCTCACTATGCCAACAATAATAATTTCGACGGCTTTACCACGCACATAATTACCGATTTGTACATTCACATCGCGCCAAATAGCAGTCAAAACACCACGTTTGCGTGGTAATTGCTGATTAAACCAAGTCAGCAGTTCATCACGATCCATCAACATAAAGTATACTAGCAATGGTACTAACACGAGATACACCGTTAGGCGCACTAGACCAGGAATACCTGCGAGCGAATAGGATAACAACACTTTGCCGAGCTTACCGATCTGCAGCCTAGAAAGATCTAAATAATGCTGCAATTGTGAGAGCGACACAAATTCAGGATAGCGTTTGGGCAATTCTAGGAGTAAGGCTTGTGCGCGTGACGCCATCACAGGAATCTCATTCACAAAATTCGATAGCTGTTGCCACAACAACGGCATAAATCCCAACAAAGCATAAATGAATAAACCAAGGAATAAAATAAAAACAATAATGACCGCGAGTAAGCGTGGGCATTTCCAGCGAACTAATAATGCCGTCGGCCATTCAAGTAAATAAGCGATGACAATACTGGCTAACACCGGCGCTAGAATATAACTCATGGTGTTGAGGATAACGAGCCCAATCAATAAAACAAAAAATAACATCCCAGCTTGCGGATCGGAGAAATAACGCTGAAACCAATCCTTGAGTACGGTTAACATATTTAAGTCCTGTTCATGTCTTAGATGTAGTCTTGATAGGCACGTTCACGTGCGCATCAAGGTTTGCCGGTCAAGCACGCAACGACGTAGAGGTATAACGCTAACTCTCAATCTGGCGTAACACCGACACCATCTCAAACGCCGTATCGATTGCTTCTCTACCCTTATGGCCATGGCTGCCGCCGACGCGTTCGTGCGCTTGTTCAGCATCATTAGTCGTTAAAACGCCAAAGATCACTGGCACATCACTATCCAGTGCCACTTTCTGGCAACCATTACTGACTTGCTCACAGACATAATCAAAATGGCGAGTTTCCCCTTGAATCACCGCGCCTAGGCACACGATGGCATCATATTTTTTACTTTCCGCCATGCGTTTCGCCAGCAGAGGTATCTCAACTGCGCCCGGCACCCAAGCTATTGTGACTTGATCATCGCTAAAATCTAACTCTTTTAAACGCGTTACTGCGCCGGTGAGCAATTTATCGGTGATTTCAACATTAAAGCGACTCACTACGATGCCAATATTGAATTGTCCTTTGATGTCTGTTGCATGAATATTTTTCATGTTGTTGCCTCTTAATCGATTCTGTTCACATCTGCTGTGGTTCGTGTAAGCCCCTGCGGGGCGCCACCCGAAAAAAGGTTTGCTCATTGCTATCCCCGGATGACGTTGCTGCGCAACTTATCCGGGCTACAAATGAGCTTGACGTAAAAACAGTAATCTACAAATAATGACCTTGTTATTGTCGTTATGCTTCTTTCAATAAATGCCCAAGCTTTTCGCGTTTGGTGCGCAAATAGCGAATATTATTTTCAGTAGGAATCATTTCAATCGGTTCACGACCAACAATCTCCAAGCCATAACCGCTAAGACCGTGGATCTTGCGCGGATTATTGGTTAATAGCCGCATTTTTTTAACCCCTAGTTCACGTAAGATTTGCGAGCCAATGCCATAATCACGATGGTCAGCAGCAAAACCTAAGCGGTGGTTGGCTTCAACGGTATCCAAACCTTCACTGTCTTGCAGCGCATAAGCTTTGATTTTATTGCTAAGACCAATGCCGCGCCCTTCTTGGCTCATGTACACTAACACACCACCTGCATGCCCTATTTTGCTCAATGCCGATTGCAACTGCCAACCACAATCACAACGCGATGAACCAAAAGCATCACCCGTCAGACATTCCGAGTGGACACGCACTAATGGCGATTCATTAGTGCTGAGGTCACCACTGATCAACACTACATGTTGACTATCATCCAATGTATTGCGAAACACTTTAATCGTAAATTCGCCGTAGGGTTCAAGCGGCAAACGTGCTGCTGAAATTTCTTCGACGGTGCGCTCTTCATGCATACGATAAGCGATCAAATCGTTAATGGCGATGATTTTCAAATCATGTTGTTTAGCAAATGCTTGTAGCTGTGGTAAGCGTGCTGATCTGCCGTCATCTGCCAAGACCTCACAAATCGTTGCCGCTGGACGCAAACCTGCAATACGCATTAAGTCAATACTGCCTTCAGTATGTCCTGAACGCACTAATACACCACCTGCTTTCGCACGCAACGGAAACACATGCCCAGGCTGAGAAATATCGTCTGCACTGCTCTTTGGATCAGCAGCTACTTTAATCGTATGCGCCCTATCTTGCGCTGAGATGCCAGTACCGATACCCTGGGCTGCCCCAATTGAAATCGTAAAAGGTGTTTTATACTTTGAATCATTGTTGTTGACCATCAAGGGGATTTCGAGGCGATCCAAGGTTTCCGCAGCCATCGGCATACACACTAAACCGCGTCCAAAGCGCAACATAAAATTAACGTGCTCCGGCGTAATCATTTCCGCGGCGACAACTAAATCGCCTTCGTTTTCACGATCTTCATCATCGACCAAGATGATCATCTTGCCTTGGCGCAAGTCTGTGACTGCATCGGCAATCGTACTAAATGGCGTCTTCATGTTGTTCTCCTGTAATTTGCATGATTTGCAATTGGTGCTGAATATTTTTTGCTAAGCAATCATATTCGATATTGACTAGGCTTGCGGCGGTTAGCTGCGTTAAGTTGGTACGTTCAAGTGTATGGGGAATCAGCATCACTTCAAATTCATTTTCACTCACAGCATTCAGCGTCAAACTCACTCCATTGATAGCCACGCTGCCTTTTTTTGTGAGTAAGGCATAATCCGCTTTACTAAATCCGGTCACAACCACTTGCCAATATTCGCCATGCGTATTAATGGCTTTTATTTGGCAACGGCCATCAATATGCCCAGTAACCACATGCCCACCTAAGCGATCGTTTAACTGCAAAGCACGCTCAAGATTCACGCGTTGCCCAACATGGTAATCACCAGCAATTGTTAAAGCGAGGCTCTCTTGTGAGACATTACACTGAAAAATACCTGGCGGCGCAGGTAAGGCAGTCAAACACATACCATCAACACTGATGCTTTCGCCGACTTCAATATCGTTAAATTGAGTTTGAATCGACAGTGATAAAGCTGAGCCTTGATGTTCAATGGCGCTTATTTCGCCGCAATGATCAACAATACCAGTAAACATGATTAGCTCCTCTGTATCCGTTCATCGTAGGTAATTTCACAACAGGCATCATCACCTAATTGCCGCCAACGCACGCGTGTCGCATTTTCCAATAAGTCCATGGGCTTGTTAAACGCACTATAAGCATCGCTGCCCAACCATTGTGGTGCAACATATAACAGGATCTTTGGCAATAGGTTCAATTCGATAAAACTTTGTAATAGGCGACCACCCGCTTCGATCCACAACTCATGAATACCTTGCTCACCAAGATATGCCATCAACGTGTGTAAATCTAAACCCTCGCTATCGGCGTGCGGATTATTACGTGGAATCGCATGGCAATGCACGCCGCGTTGCTGCATCGCTTCACGACGACGCAGATCGACATCGGGTGCATGCAACACTGTCATGGCTTGCGCGGTTTGAAATAGTTGCGCCTCAAGATTTAAACGGCAATCTGTGTCGACAATATAGAGACGTTTGCGAATCGGTTCATTGTTCAGACGCACATTGAGTTGCGGATCATCTTGGTTAATGGTTTGTGCCGTTGTTAAAATAGCATCCGCGGCTAAGCGCTGTTCATGTGTGTATTGTTGCAATTGACGGCCACTTATTGCTACTTGCTTACCTCGTGCCGCAGCAATCTTACCATCTAAGCTCATGGCTAATTTAGCGATTGCATAAGGGCGTTGATGGGTTTGCCAATAGGCATAACTTGCATAAAAACGTTCAATTGCAGCAAGACTGATTTGTTGGCATTCGATCCCTGCTTTACGTAGCGCTAGCTCGCCTTTGCCGGCAACCACGGGATTGGGATCACGAAAGGCATAAATCACGCGCTTGATGCCATGCTTGATAATGGTATCGGTACACGGTGGTGTCTTGCCATGGTGGCAACACGGTTCAAGGCTGACATAGAGAGTCGCGCCATCCGAACTAACATTAGCATCTGTTGGTTTGAGCTTTTTCAGCGCCACCACTTCAGCATGATCATGACCTGCCGCCCAGTGGGTGCCTGTTGCAACCACATTACCGGCTTTCACAACAACCGCACCGACCGCTGGATTAGGGGCACAAAAGCCTTTGCGCGAGCGCGCGAGCTCTAGGGCTTGATGTAAGAAACGTTCATGCATACTGGTGTGGCGGTGGTGATTATCAAGGGGGCCAATCATAACACAATTTTTGTAGCCTTGATAAGCCGCGTAGCGGCGCATCAAGGAGCAGCGTTTACTAATACATTCCCTTGATGCGCGCCGGTGGCGCTTATCAAGGCTACATCTGGGCTTGACGCAAAGACAGTAGTCTACGCTCACAATGACGAGGGGTGTAGTACCCATCCCCACAAAGTAGTACAATATCAAACCATTTTCTAGGCTAAAATGAGCATACAAATTGCATTGTCTGTTTAACTATTGAGATTTATTGGTAGGACAGTCGCTTAAGTGACACATTTACCTGACAGACAACACCAAGGCAACAAATAACATGTTGATTTTAAAAACATTCATCCGTAAGCAGCGCCTGTTCGCGCACTGCCTAGGCCTGAGCATACTTATCTCCCTCGCTGGCTTGGCCGGCCTCACCTGGACAAACACAGCCGTTGCAAATAGTAGCGACTTGCCCAATCTAGGTGATCCCAGCGCCAGTTATATTTCACCCAGTAAAGAACGCAAAATGGGGCGTCAATTCATGGCTGCAATACGCTATTACTTCCCGCTCATGTATGATCCCATTATCAACCAATATGTTGCAAATTTGGGCTATCAATTAGTTGGCAACACTAATATGGATTCGAGTTTGAATTTCCATTTTCATGTCGTCGAAACCCCGATTATCAATGCTGTCGCTGGCCCAGATGGCAATATCGTCATCGCCAGTGGTTTGATCCTCGCCACCAAGAACGAAAGCCAATTGGCCAGCGTCATCGCCCATGAAGTCGCACACGTCACCCAACGCCACTTAGCGCAAAATTACGAATACGAGAAACGCGCCCTAATCCCCTTGATCGCAGGTATTGCAGCCTCGGTTGCGCTAGCGACCCAAAATGGTGAGGCTGGTGGTGGTGCCTTGGCAGCGACCATGGCAGGTTCGGTAGAAAAGAAACTCAATTTTCAACGTGGTAATGAAGCAACCGCTGATCGTGTCGGCATGGAGATTCTCTACAATGCTGGTTTTGAACCACAAGGCATGCCAGATTTTTTCACGCGGTTGCAGCAAATGGATCGTTATTATGCCAAAGCACCGGAATATTTGAGCGACCACCCCTTAACCGATGAACGTATCGCAGATATGCAACACCGGGTTGCACAATACAAGCCACGTCACCTATTATCGAATACGGATTATCAATTGGTGCGTGAACGCATCCGCGTCGCGACCGCACCTAATAGCGTACACATTCTTACCTATTATCAAGATGCAATAAAGAGCGCTAAGTCGACCCACAAACTGTATCTCAAGTATGGGCTCGCCCTGGCACAAGCGCGTAATTTTAATTATAAGGTCGCAGAAAATGGTTTGCGTAGTTTGATAGCAACTGACCCACAACAATTAATTTATCCGATTTCATTGGCAGAAGTACAACTTGATGCACAAAAACCACAACAAGCACTTAACACCTTAAAATCCATCGTGAATTTAAATCCCGATTATTACCCAGCGGTTTACACCTATGCACATGCGTTGATTAACGCCAATCAAGCCAAACAAGCAGTTCGTTTTATTCAGCACAAATTGCCCGAGTTTTCCCAGCGTCCACAAATGTATTGGTTGTATGCGCGCGCGCAAGCTGCATCCGGTGATCTTGCACGTGCGTATGAAGCAAATGCACACGCTTATTATTTACAAGACGATACGAATAATGCCATTCAACAATTACAAGTCGCCCTCAATCAGCCTGATATCAATCGGTACGCGCGTGAACGTATTCAAGCCCGCTTGAAAGCATTGCAAGGTGGTAAGAAAAAGGCAAAGAGTTGAGCTGGAACCAGAAATAGAATATATTGTCTGGATTTATTTGAAAACAGCTTACCTTTGAACACTAATGATACTAGGGAAACATGGTCGTGATAAAAAAGCTCTGGGGAAAATTTCTACAAATGGGGTTCGATAAACATCCCCCCAGCGAGTTAGACAATTTTTTAAACGATTTTGACCAGCAACATCCAGAAAAATCGTCATCACAACAACACGAAATCAGCAAACATGCACGCATCGCTCAATTACGCGATAAAGCCATGAGTGATAAAGATAAGCCTTCAATTTGGAGTGATTTTTGAGTCACTTGCGCAGCGTTACAGGGAGTACATCATGAAAGATCCATTAAGTCTGGTCTTAAAAGAAAAAAGTCACGATCTGTGTAAGGTCACCCAGGCCACCAGCATCGCAGATTGCGTTGACAAAATGAATGAACGCAAAATTGGTTCACTACTGGTCATGGACGGCGAAGAACTCGTCGGTATCTTCACCGAACGTGATGTTTTACACCTTGCCAATACTGGTAAAGATTTTAAAAATACCAAAGTCATCGATGTGATGACAAAAAAATTGATTTATGCGAGCCCCAATACCACTGTCGAAGAAGCGATGGCTACTTTTACAGAAAAACGCTTCCGCCACTTACCTATTATGGATGACGGTAAATTGGTGGGTTTAATTTCAATCGGTGATTTAACACGCTGGATTGTCGAAGTGCAAAAAGAAGAAATCAAATCCCTCAAAGATTACGTGGATGGAAATTACCGCTAATGACTAGCGTTGCTGAAAAATCCTTACAAGAAACCTATGCTCCCAATTGCATTTGTTTTGGTTGTGGTCCGGCCAATCGCAAAGGTTTGCAAATTCGCAGCTTTGTAGACGGTGATGAAGTACGTGCCACGTGGCATGCGCAAGACTATCACGAAGCCTTTCCCGGCATGCTCAATGGTGGCATTATTGGCGCCCTACTCGATTGCCACTCCAATTGGACAGCCGCATGGCATTTGATGCAGAAAAGTGGTACCGACAGTCCCCCATGTACGGTAACAGCAGAATTTGCAGTAAAGTTATTGCGCCCAACGCCTAGTGACAAAATCATCGAACTCGTCGCGCGTGTTAACAACAGTAAAGCTGACCGTGCCGAAATCGATGCCGAATTGATCGTCGACGATAAAGTCTGTGCTACTTGTAAAGGCTTATTTGTCGCAGTGAAGCCTGGCCATCCGGCTTATCATCGCTGGTAAATCGTGTCACACAGCAAACAAGATTTATTGCAACATCACAGTGCTGAAGCGATTATCGCTAAGCTTGCTCCCTTTGTAGGTAATGCACGCAAACAACGTATCGACGATGTCTTAAGTTGCCGTATCAATAGCGTACAAATCGCCATTGAAAACCCCGCCGACATCCATAATGCCTTAGCGATCGTACGTACTGCCGAAGCCTTAGGCATTAACCATATTCATATTATCAATCCTGAAAATCGAGCCACGTCCGCGCGCGGGATCACCCAAGGCGCAAATTTTTGGACGCACACGCATTACCATGAGAATTTAAGCGAATGTTTTGCACATGCGCGCCAGCTTCCGACCCAATACTTAGCGCAAACAGAACAGCAGCAAGCTTTATGCTTAGCCGGCGCCTTTTTGCGAACGGCGACAACCCTAGCGGAAATTCCAATCGATAAACCTTTATGCCTAATATTTGGGAATGAAGAACGTGGCCTATCGGAAGCAGCACAGCAAACCTGTGACATGCTCTATAAGATACCCATGTATGGAATGACTGAAAGCTTTAATCTTTCTGTCTCAGCAGGAATTAGCTTACATGATGTCTTGCGCCGGCGGCGTGAGTTGCTCGGCCAAACCGGTGATTTAAAGCCAGAGGCCTTATTGCACGAACGCGCTTTGTATTATATGCACAGTGTGAGCGAACGTTTGTTGCAGGGGGTATTGGGTGGCAGAGTGTCACCCTGAGTATGCTGCCTTAAGGCTACCTGGTCCCGACCCTCTACGGTGGGACCGCCACACACTGGTCCCATCCTTCTAGGGTGGGACCTTAAACTCACGGACGCTCCAGCCTGTAGCCACACACTGGTCCCATCCTTCTAGGGTGGGACCTTAAACTCACGGACGCTCCAGCGTCCGTTCCTTTATTTGCCGGGCGCACAGCGTCCGTTCCTTTATTTGTCGGGCACACAGCGCCCGTAGTATTTACGTCTGCTGCTTAGCTTCACGGGATTTATTGTTACGCAAGACTTCGAGCTGAGTGAGATAAGTTGCATCAATATTGCCAGTAATGTACTTACCGTCAAACACCGATGCATCGAATTGTTTGATCTCAGGATTACCCTTAAGCACGGCTTCTTTGACCGCCTCTAAATCGTGATATATCAACCAATCCGCACCAATCTTCGCACAAATTTCGGCGTTATCACGCCCATGTGCGACTAACTCTTTAGCCGCTGGCATATCAATGCCATAGACGTTGGGATAACGCACTTCAGGTGCAGCTGATGCGAAATAGACGTTCTTTGCACCGACATCACGTGCCATTTGTACGATTTGCTTGCTTGTCGTGCCACGCACAATCGAGTCATCAACCAGCAAGACATTTTTATCCTTAAACTCTAACCCGATCGGATTGAGTTTCTGGCGCACGGATTTTTTGCGAATTTTTTGCCCCGGCATAATAAAAGTACGGCCGATATAGCGATTTTTTACGAAACCTTCGCGATATTTTACCTTCAAGGTCTTTGAAAGTGCGTGTGCAATTGGGCGACTAGTATCAGGCACAGGTATGACGACGTCAATATCGTGATTGGGACGCAGCCGTAAGATTTTTTCACCCAAACTCGTCCCCATATTGAGACGCGCTTTATAAACCAAACTCTTATCCAGCATCGAATCAGGCCGCGCTAAATAAATATACTCAAAAAGACACGGTGATAATTGTGGGTTCGGCGCACATTGTTGGCGATACACTTGACCATCCAGGGTAATATACACGGCTTCCCCCGGACCAATATCATCAATCACTTTATAACCGAGTGCATCTAAAGCAATGCTTTCCGAGGCAATCATATAATCTTTGCCTTGTTCGGTTTCACGCACACCATACACGATCGGGCGAATACCAAAGGGATCGCGAAAACCTACAATGCCAAAGTCCGTAAGCATCGCCACCACAGCATAAGCCCCTTCACAACGCCGATGTACATCAGCCACCGCGGTAAAAACCGTTTGTGGATCGGGCTTGACTTTGCCTTGCTCTTGCAGCGCATGTGCTAACACATTCAAGATAATTTCAGAATCAGAATCAGTGCTTAAATGGCGCATGTCTTTTTCGATGAGTTCTTTACGCAAAAAATCATCATTGGTGATATTGCCATTATGCGCCAAGGTTAACCCATAGGGTGAATTGACATAAAATGGTTGTGCCAATTCTTCATTATCGCCACCAGCAGTTGGATAACGCACATGCCCTATTCCCATATTGCCGCGCAGACGCAACATATGACGTGTGTGAATGACTTCACGCACAAGGCCATTAGATTTACGTAAATGTAAATGTTCACCCTCACACGTGACAATTCCCGCAGCATCTTGACCACGGTGTTGTAAGGCAGTTAAGGCATCAAATATATCTTGGTTGACGTAGCGTTGCGCTATCGTCCCAACGACTCCACACATAATATCTCCAGAAATTAACTATCAAAATCATCAGCGGCTTTTTTCGCCCTGTGTTTGGCTTTGCTTGTAGCCTTCTGCGCATCGGCGATCGACATATGATCGTCAATGTAATCAGGAATATTGGTCTGCAACCAATGCGTCATGGGTTGAAAATGCGGGATAACCACAGATTTTTGCCAAAGCTTAGATTGCGGTAAAGGCGTCAGAGTCGCAAGCACCAAGCCCAGCGCAATGATCAAGACACCGCGCCCAAAACCAAAGATGACTCCAAGTGAGCGATCGGTGCCTGTCAAGCCGGTTTTATCGATCATTTGTCCGATACCATAATTAATCAATGCACCGAGAAACAGTGTGACCAAGAACAATGCCACAGCACTCAAACCAAGTCGCGCCGCCGGCGAACTGATATGCCCTTCCATCATTAAAGCAATGTCACTGGAAAAATGGAAAGCGACCCAAGCCGCAACCACCCAGGTTACGAGTGACAAAGCTTCACGGATAAACCCACGAGCAAAACTGATAATAACGGATAGCAAAATAAAAATGATAATCAGATAATCGATTAAATTTAATTGGTGCATGCTCACATTATCACTCCGAAAAATTATAGCTAGCTAATCACAGCTTGTGTTTTTATTGGATTATAGGGCGCTAACACGCCTTTCAATTGCAATTGTTTATTGAGTGACGCCAATAAATCTTGGGCACGAAGTTTTTGTACTTCGGGGCCAACCAGCACGCGTGTTATCACTTTGCCTTTACTATTTTTTGTGGTTTGCGTATACGCTGCAAAACCTTTATCACGTAGGGTTTTGATGAGGGCTTGGGCATTCGCTGGATCGGCAAAACTACCAAGCTGCACCACCCAAGCACTAGCTTCGATAGGTATATCGACGCTTGCTGAACTCGCTGTGCTGGCTTTGGCTTGCGCGTTCTTACCCTGCGTATTTGTCGTTTTAAGCCCAGTTTTTGCTGCTGAGGCCTTTGCTTGGGCGCTGCTTTTGGGTGAAGCAATTGTCTGTACTGAATTAGCCGCCGACTGTTGCGGCGTTAGATTTTGAGTGGCGGCGAGATGTCCGCCAGGCAAATGTGTTGCACCCTGCGCATTGCTATTCTCATCCAACTCTATGGTTGTAGTTTGATCGGCAACTTTGACTACTGGTTTGTCTGGCCGCGGTGGTATCTTCGCTTGTAAACTGATTTTGGTGGAGCCTGTATCCTGCTGGATCATTAAAGTCGGAACGAAGATCAACAATAGAGCGATGACGATAATCACACCTACCATGCGTTGTTTCAATTTACTTTCCATAGGTCACTCCGCCGTTTAATTTAGTTCGTATTAATCAATCTCTTTTCCCCGGGTAAGTCGCAACACATGGCCGCTTCCACGGTATGAAAAGAACCACAAACAATGATGCTATCGCCTGGCTGAGCTTTGGCTTGCGCCGCTTCCAGTGCCTGCGCTACCGAGAGACAACAATGTGCTTTTGTTTGGTACTTCGCCGCAATAGCCGCGAATAATGCCATCGCGCTAGCACCGCGCCCTCCCGTCTCTGCGCCTGACAAGTCTGCCAAAAACACTTGCCGGCACAAGGGTAATAAAGGCGCTAGGCTGGCTGCAAGATCTTTATCGTTGAGCATACCAACAATAGCATAGCTTGCTCCATTATTCGACATTTTGTGCAATCGTCGAGCTAGTTCACGCATAGCCGCGGGATTATGGGCAACATCGATAATGTATTCGATTGGCCCCGGGATATGCTGCTGACGCGCAAGCAATTGAATATTGGCGAGTCCAGCGCAGATCTGCACGTCAGTGACAGGCAAACGCTCATGCAACAGCTCTACGACCATCAAAGCATTAGTCGCGTTTTGTAGTGAAACGATTGGTTGCGGTAAGGCGTCAAGGCGGGTGTATGCGCTTTGCCATCGCCAAGTCACTTTGTCTGCGTCTTCTTGATAGCAGAATGCCCGTTCACCGGGTCCACCCACGGCGTGGCGATAGAGTGGTGCCGCTAACGCCTCAGCGCACTCAGCAATCGCCACAGGCATATCAATTTCCCCGTACACCGCAGGCGTGTGAGGGCGCATAATGCCGGCCTTCTCGACTGCAATTTTTTCCCGGGTATCGCCTAACCAGGATTGGTGTTCAAGATCGATTGAAGTAATCAACGCAACATCAGGATCAACAATATTCACCGCATCTAAGCGTCCACCGAGACCAACTTCCAATAAAATCACATCGAGCCCATTGTGGGCAAATAAATACAGCGCCGCTAAGGTGGTAAACTCAAAATAACTTAAACTAATTTCAGCACGAGCTGCATCGATCGCAGCAAAGGCTTGGCATAGTGCCGCATCGCTGGCTTCTCGTCCGGCTAGGGTAATACGTTCGTTGAAACGAAAAATATGTGGTGATGTGTAGGTGCCGACGCGATAGCCTGCTTGCTGGTAAATTGCTTGCAAAGTCGCGACGCAGGAGCCTTTACCGTTAGTGCCCGCGATTGTCATCACAGGACATTCGAATTGTTGCACTTGCATACGCTCGGCAACTGCCGCGACACGCGTTAAGCCAAGATCAATTTTTTTAGGGTGGAGTTGTTCTAACCAAGTCAGCCATTGCGAAAGTTCAGTAAAACGCACGTCTTAAGCTCTTGTCTCTGCTTCATCTTGTGGCTCTGCACTCGGCAGAACACAATAGGAAAGTTGCTGGCGCGTCAGCTTCGCTAACAGGCCAGCAATGCGATCGCGCATTTCACGGCGATCGAGAATCATATCAATGGCACCATGATCAAGTAAAAACTCACTGCGTTGAAAACCATCTGGCAAGGTTTCACGCACGGTTTGGGCGATAACGCGTGGGCCGGTAAAGCCAATCAAAGCACTAGGCTCCGCGATGATGATATCACCTAAGGTAGCAAGACTGGCGGATACTCCACCCATAGTTGGGTCGGTTAACACAGAGATAAACGGCAAGCCTTGATCCGACATTTTGGCGAGTGCGGCACTGGTCTTCGCCATTTGTAACAATGAAAACAAACCTTCTTGCATGCGCGCACCACCACTGGCAGCAAAACAAATCATGGGACATTGTTGTTCGAGCGCAGCATTAACCGCTTGCACAAAGCGTTCACCCACGGCAGCACCCATTGAGCCACCAAGAAAAGCAAAATCAAACGCAACGGCAACAACAGGTAAAGCATGCAAGCGGCCTTTAAAGGCGATCAAACCATTTTTTTCGCCCGTTTTCTTTTGTGCCGCACTCAGGCGATCTTTGTACTTCTTGCTATCGCGGAATTTGAGGCGATCTTCGGATTCGATCCCAGCCGCAATTTCGACACGCCCTTCAGCATCAAGAAAAGCTTCTAGGCGTTGGCGCGCGCGCATACGCATATGGTGGTTACATTTGGGACAAACAGAGAGATTACGCTCAAGCTCAGCCCGATATAATACCGCCCCACAAGCATCACATTTTGACCACAAGCCTTCTGGCACGCCTTTTTTCTTTGCACCTTCGGTGCGGATTTTAGAGGGCAGTAATTTTTCTAACCAACTCATCGTCTAATCGCCGTATTTGTGCCTCACTCCAACCTGTTTTGAACAAAATTTACGCTGGGCGAGCTGTTTATAAGGCTAGCGATTATAGCATTTCAGCTGACCAGGACCAGAGGCGGATGCATAAATAGATAATCCTAGAATCTCAGCTTAGCGACAAGTATCGCCGAAGTTGAGTATCGTATAATTGACAACGCGACCAAAATCGAGTTCAGGTTTGGAAGCAGAAATCGCCATAGTAACTTCACCGAAACTCTCATGCCGCGGCGTACTGGGTTGGAACTCTACAGTAACAGAGCGAGTTTGCTGTGTGAGGATTAACCGAGGTAGTTGACTTGTATTGATTAAGTCAATAGTGATATCACCCGCTAACTTGGCTTTATCCGGCAATGAAAAACAAGCTACATATTTTTGTTTGTACAAGGTAAAAACTGCAAAATTGGCCTTGCCCACAACAAGCGAACCAGTCAGTCTCGTCGGTTGATCCGCATATAAAACAAGCGGTTGTAAAAAAACTAACAACCCTAACATGATGGGAAAAACTAATATTTTAATCACGAGATTATCTACCCATAACAGGCTTATACGCCTATCAGACTAAAGATGGGGGTGTAAGTTCCCCCGAATAAGCTAGTTGAAGCAAAAATCAAGCCTAATGCAAGGACTTAAATCACTGCGCTTAGACTGGTGATGAAGGCCATGGCAGTTTGATTACATTGCTCAGTAGTGGGATTCGATAGTTCAGCCAGCTTGGCTATTAAGGCGCTGCCCACGACCACGGCATCGGCGAATTGCGCCACGGCAGCAGCAGACGCTGGATCTCTGATCCCAAAACCAACAGCGATCGGTAAGCCGGATAATTCACGCAAGTGTTCCACGCGTTGTTTGGCCGCGCTGACATCTAAGCGTCCTGCGCCAGTCACCCCTTTGAAGGAAACATAATACAAAAAGCCACTAGCCGCTTCACACATATGTTTAATGCGCTCATCACTGCTGGTTGGCGCGATTAAGAAAATTAAATCAATCGCGTTAGTGCGTAGTTCATCGCATAAATCACGACTTTCTTCGTAAGGCAAATCAACAATGATACAACCATCCACACCGGCTTGCGCCGCTGCCTTGGCAAACGCTGCATAGCCCATGTGTTCGATAGGATTGAGATAGCCCATTAATACAATCGGTGTGTCTTGATCTTGTTGGCGAAAGGTCGCGACATCAGCAAGTACTTTTTTTAGTGTCACACCATTGGCAAGTGCACGTTCATGAGCAGCTTGGATCACAGGGCCTTCGGCAGCTGGATCTGAAAATGGGACCCCAAGTTCGAGGATGCTGGCTCCCGCCTTGACTAAGCTATGCATGATAGCGACTGTGCCATCGGCTAGAGGATCGCCGGCGGTGATGTACGGGATTAAGGCTTTTTTGTTTTGGCTTTTTAGACTTTCAAATGTTTTTGCTAAACGTGTCATTTTGTTTTCCTGCAATTCGAATTCACTTAAAATCAACGAGTTTTGTAGCCTTGATAAGCCGCGCATCAAGGCTACATCTGGGCTTGACGCAAAGACAGTAGTCTACACGCTGGAACAACGCTCACGGACAACAGCCGAAGCTTTAAAGGTTAATGCCGTCGATTGAAGCAATCGTATGAATATCCTTATCCCCTCGCCCTGACAAATTCACCACTACGGTCTGCTCTTTCTCCATCTCACTCGCCAAACCGGTCGCATAAGCCAGCGCATGACTAGACTCTAGCGCGGGTATAATCCCTTCCATTAAACATAATTCACGAAAACTGGCTAATGCTTGCTGGTCAGTCACTGCGACGTACTCAACACGACCGCTGTCTTTTAACCACGCATGCTCCGGCCCTACCGCTGGATAATCTAAACCCGCCGAGATCGAATGTGCTTCGATAATTTGCCCATCATCATCCATCAATATATACGAACGATTACCGTGCAATACACCGCGTTGGCCTGCCGTTAATGCCGCCGCGTGTTTGCCAGTTTCGATACCCTCACCCGCGGCTTCAACACCGTACATTTTCACACTCGCATCATCGAGAAAGGGATAAAACAAGCCCATTGCATTCGAACCACCGCCCATACAGGCGACTAACGCATCGGGTAATTTACCGTTGACAGTCTGCATTTGTTGTTTGGCTTCTTGTCCAATCACCGTTTGAAAGTCACGCACCATTTGCGGGTAAGGATGTGGACCAGTCACTGAACCGAGAATATAAAACGTATCATCGACGTTCGTCACCCAATCACGTAAAGCTTCGTTAACCGCATCTTTTAGTGTACGCGAGCCAGATCTCACGGACACCACTTCTGCGCCTAAGAGTTTCATACGATAGACATTCGCGGCTTGGCGTTTGATATCTTCTGCACCCATATACACCACGCAAGGCATACCCAAGCGTGCCGCAATCGTTGCCGTTGCCACGCCGTGCTGGCCAGCGCCAGTCTCTGCGATGATGCGAGTTTTACCCATACGCTTTGCCAATAGAGCTTGACCAATAGTGTTATTGATTTTGTGCGCACCGGTATGATTGAGATCTTCGCGTTTTAAATAAATTTGCGCGCCTTGGTAGTTTTCAGTCAGACGTTTAGCAAAATACAAGGGTGATGGCCGACCGACATAATCCTTTAAATCTGCGACAAATTCGGCCTTGAAATCAGCATCGTCTTTGTATTTTGTATACGCAGCACGTAACTCGGCAAGTGGCTCCATTAAGGTTTCCGCAACAAAACTGCCGCCATACGGACCAAAGTGTCCAAGTTGATCAGGGTAATCATTATAGTTTGTCATTATCAGCTCTCTTAACTGCGGCAACAAAAGCAGCCATTTTTGCAGGTTCTTTAATACCGGGCGCAGCTTCGATACCGCCACTAACATCCACGGCATAGGGTTGCACGCGTTGAATAGCTTGTATCACGTTATCAGGGTTTAAGCCTCCCGCGAGGATTAAAGGTTGCTTAATGGTATTGGGAATTTGCGACCAATCGAAGGTTTGGCCTGTGCCACCAAATTTTTCGGGGTCAAAACGATCGAGTAATAAGGCTTTGGCCTGTGGATATTGTGCTGCTTGCCGCGTTAGTTGTGGCATATCTTGCACGCCAATGGCTTTATAATATGGGCATGGAACTTGTGCACAAGCGGCTGGTGTTTCGTGGCCATGGAGTTGAACCACGTCGAGTGGCACTTGGCCCACTGTGTCAGCAATTTCTGTCGCCGTCGCATCAACGAAGACGCCTACCACACTAACAAACGGTGGCAACAACGCACAAATCGCTTGCGCTTGCTCGATGTTAATCGCACGCGGGCTTTTGGCATAAAACATCAAGCCAATCGCATCGACACCTAAGGTTGCCGCATATTCAGCATCTTGTGGGCGCGTGATACCACACAATTTAATGCGTGTGCGTGAGTTGGGTGCGGCTCGTTTATTCATAACCGAATATACTATAAGGACGTTGCGCGCTTGGCAAATTAAACTGTTCTGGGTATTCGACACCCACCAGATACAAGCCATCCGCCGCCGCGGTGGCTGCCGCTTGTGTGCGATCACGCGCGTGCAAAACACCATTTAGCCAATCAGGCACCTGTTTTTCTGTGCCGATCGCCATTAAACAGCCGGCAATATTGCGCACCATATGATGTAAAAACGCATTCGCTTGGATATCGATCAGCACAAATTCACGCTGGCGTGTGATGTTAATATGCTGCACATTGCGCATCGGCGTCCTGGATTGGCATTCACTACTGCGAAATGAGGAAAAATCTTGTTCACCTAATAAGCACGGAGCTGCTGCCTGCATGGCGGCAATATTCAGCGGTGCGTGACACCAAGTTGCACGCTGATGTAACAAAGCCGAGCGCACCCGTTGATTATCGATCACGTAGTGATAACGACGCGCTGAGGCAGAAAAGCGCGCATGAAATGCTGCACTAACCTGTTGCGCCCAAGTCACACGTATAGCATTAGGTAAGAGACTATTGGCGCCTAATAACCAGGCATGATCGGCGCGCTGGGCATCCGAACTAAAATGCACGACTTGGCCGGTGGCATGTACGCCGGCATCTGTACGCCCGGCACAATAGACATTAATGGGATGATCAGCAACTTGAGATAAAGCTTGTTCGACTAGCGCTTGAATCGATGGCGTATGGGTTTGGCGTTGCCAACCACGATATGCACTGCCATCGTACTCGATGCCAAGTGCATAAACGTTTGCGCTAGAGACGTCTGCCATTGACTTAGGTCAATTGTTCCAGCGATTCGATGATCGTGGTTTGTTGATTGGGATTGGCATTCTTTAAAGCATCACGCAAGACTTCTGCCGCTTGCTGATCCTTGCCCTGCTGTGCTAGTTGATGGGCATAGGCGATTTTACCCAGTACATCATTCGGCACACCTTTGATTAAGCGCGTCAGGTCTGTGCGCGCAGGTTGGGGTTTTGCTGAAGTCTTTATGTGATTGCTAGCGCGTTGCTGCCAAGTCTTATCTTGTGACTTGATAGCGGCACTAGCCATAGACTTTGGGACTTTCGTCATCTCCTGCGTTTGCGGAATATTGAGGACTTTACCAGGCAACAAACCATTAACATTCTTGCCAACAAACGCGTGCGGATTAGCAATCAAGATGCTATACATAACTTGCGGGATAGTTATACTGTTATCATCGCGTACCTGGTGGGCGATGCGCCACAAACTATCCTTGCGTGTGGTTGGGCCATATTGACGCCCGACTTGTTGCGTTAATCTCGTCACCGTTGCCATATCTAATTCACTGGGTCCTAGCAGACTCGATGAAGGCGTCGGCGCTTCGCCGGGTTTCACTGATTGTCTCGGCACTTTTATCGATTTACTGGGTTTGGGAACACCAGGAATCGATGGACCTAAGATTTCTTGTTGCGGTAAGAATTCAGTTTTATAGTTTTGCGGTTGCAGTAATAAGGTATATTCACGCGTGGTATTACCGTTTGGCCAAGTCAGTGTCACTAAAAATTGCAGATAAGGATCTTCAATCGCTTGCTTACTGCTAAGCTGTATCACAGCCTGTTGTTGTTTGTTGCGCGTCACATTGAATTGGATTTGTTGCAACACATCCGAGCGCACCATCCTGGCATTTTTAAATTCAGCGGGCGTTGCCAACGCAGCATGCACTTTATTCAAAGGCACCTTGTCTAGCGACAAAATTTCAATCTGGGCATTGAGCGGTTGGTTGATCGCCGACAAAATTTGAATATTGCCTAAGCCAACGGCTTGAGCCAAAGTTGGCAATAAAACACTCACTAACAATATCATTGAAAACACGCGACGCAACATGAGGACCTCGATTTGAGTTTTATTTGGCGAACGGCCAGTGTAACTAGACAGTGTTAATAGTCAATAGTTTTCTGGTCAGGCATAGATAGGTCGCGTGCCTCTGCCCTGTGGGTGTGTTGGGACGAGACTGGGTTACCCATAAAAACTAGCGCAAAGCTTACAGAGATCATGGAAGATACCGCCTATAAATTGCTTATATGCAATCCTTTTCCCGGATGACGCGCGTGCCGCGCTAGCCTCGTCCTACCCCTCTGGGGTGGGACGGTAAACAGCGGGCGCTACGCGCCCGACAAATAAAGGAACGGACGCTGGAGCGTCCGTGAGTGTAAGGTCCCAACCCTAGAGGGTCGGGACCAGTCTGAGTGTT
>JAJFKG010000061.1 GCA_021773335.1 Gammaproteobacteria bacterium | reverse complement strand
CAGCAACGAGACGATCGCATCTTTATATCTAGCAGCTTGTGAAAAAACGCTCGTGGATTATCAAGTTAATAAGGTGATATTGCCCGATGGTGAACGCTATAAAACACTGGCGACGTGGCAAACTATTTTTGATGATTTGCTCGCGCAGCAGCACGTGCGTTCAACGACATTACTGGCTCTAGGCGGAGGAGTCGTTGGCGATATTACGGGATTTGCTGCTGCTTGTTACATGCGAGGCGTGAACTATATTCAAGTTCCAACGACTTTGTTGGCCCAAGTTGATTCTGCGGTGGGCGGTAAAACGGCAGTTAATCATCCTGCGGGTAAGAATATGATAGGCGCTTTTTATCAACCAAGCTGTGTTTTAATCGATACAACGACGTTGCAGACATTGCCGGAACGTGAATATTGCGCTGGCCTTGCTGAAGTGATTAAGTATGGTTTGATTCGTGATGCAGAGTTTTGGGAGTGGTTACAAGACAATATGCCTGCGTTACTTGCACGTGATAGCCAGGCTGTTGCTTACATGATTAGTCGTTCTTGTCAGAATAAAGCAGACATTGTTGCTGCTGACGAGCGTGAGAGTGGGCAACGCGCGTTGTTGAATTATGGGCATACGTTTGCGCATGCGCTTGAAACCATGCTTGGTTACGGTGAAATTTTACACGGCGAAGCAGTTGCCATCGGCATGTTAGTCGCGGCTCAAGTGTCTGAGGCGTTAACTTGGCTGTCGGGTGAAGATGTAAAAAAACTTGAGTGCATACTGAAAATGGCCAATTTACCAACAAAATTGCCGAAGGGAGTGAATGCGCAGCACTTATTACCCTTAATGAAACTTGATAAAAAAGTTGTCGGGAGTACAATTAGGCTCGTATTGTTGCAGAGCATCGGACATGCAGTAATCACTGATGAAGTTGGGCCAGATGTCATTGAACGTGTTCTCAGAGCAAGTTGATGTTTCGCAAGGTTGAGGGTTTCCCACAAGATGGAAAAATACTGGCAGCGCTATGGCTTAGCTAAGTCACCATTCGCGTATGATCATCATGAGAAGGCCTACTTTAGCCTTCCGCGTTGGGAACAACGTATCGAATTCTTAATCCATCTCAGTAAATATAGCGGCGTATTGCTAGTCATGACCGGCGGCAGTGGCAGCGGCAAATCTATGTTTTTACAACATTTTCTTGATTATGTAGAAGACACAATAGATATTTGTGAGTTAATCGCTGATCCAGCTTTGGATATTGCACAACTCAGTGATACGTTTGGTGAAGAATTTGGAGTGAATTGTGCCTATGATCCAGATATGTCGGCTGATGAGTATGTGCAAATCTTAGTTGCGGAGTTACAGCAAAGTGGCCAGTCATATTTTTTAGCCATTGATGATGCACACCATTTGCCGAGTAAAAGCTTGGAATTCTTACTCAAAGTGATGAATGCCCAGATGAATGCGCTGGCGCAACATAATCTGCCATTACATATTATGTTAGTTGGTGATGATCAATTGGCGCAGAATATCGATGAGCTCGCGCGTGAGTTAGAAGAAGAAGAAATTGTGCATGCCCTTGAATTAGAACCATTTTTACTGGAAGATACCAAACATTATTTATTCCAGCGATTCAAGGCAGTGGGGCTGCAGAAGGAATTTCCTTTGACCGAAGCCATGTTGAGCTATGTGCAACGTGAATCAGGTGGAAATCCTCGCAAGATTAATCTAATTACGGAGCAAATCATGGTAGATGAATTCAATGAATCAAAGGGGACAAAAATTATGTCTTTTGCTAAACAGCACAAAGTTGCATTGATTGGTGCAGGGATATTGCTGGCTCTGTTAATCATTATCTCGTTTTATGCAACCGACAATAGTAAGTTAACCAAACAAACGCAGACTAAACACTCAGCCACCGTGAGCATGGTTTCAGAAACTATCGATATTCCCACACAAACGACACAATCAGCAAATATTCCGCAAAGTAATTCTTTCGCAGAACAAACGCGGCAACAAGTACCGGCGAATATTGCATTGCCAGCAACAGCAGTTGATAACCAGCCAGCACAAGCTTCTCAAACACAAGCTCAGCCCCAGACTCAAACTCAAACTCAAACCAATATGACTCATTATCCATTAGCACAAGGTAATGCAGGCATTTCTGGCACACGTCAAGCACAGCACCTGCAGCCTCAAAATCAGCAAGCAGCAAGCAGTGCAGCACAGCAACATCGGCCCGTTATTGAAATTGACCCCGTAGGTGCGGTGGACGACGCTACACCAACATCTAAAGTCACAGCGCAGCAGCCAGTCACAGCGGAGAAACCAACTGCCGCACCAGTGCAACCACAAACACAACAACAACCTAAGACTAAGTTCGCGGCAGTAACCCAACGTAGTTTGTTACGTGCAAATAAAAATGCTTATACAATACAAATTATTGGTGTGCACAATAGAGCAAAATTACAAGAATTTATAAAACAACAACAACTTGGTTCGCAAGCGACTTACTATAAAACCTCACGCCAGGGGAAAAACTGGTATGTCTTAGTGTTCGGACAATATCCTTCTGCACAAGCCGCACGTGCTGCCATTAAAGATTTACCAGTAGCGGTGCAGCAATTAAACCCTTGGATCCGACCTTTGTCCAGTGTTCAAGAGGCATTAGGCACACAGCAATCCGGGTGAGCACTACACCCTGTAATAACATTGACTATTAGGAAACAACAGGTATGACAGGTTTGAAGAATGATAGATTCTTACGCGCATTATTGCGCCAGCCTATCGACTGTACGCCTGTATGGATGATGCGCCAAGCGGGGCGTTACTTACCTGAATATCGTGAGTTGCGTAAGCGCGCAGGTGACTTTATGGATTTATGCAAGACGCCTGAATTAGCTTGTGAAGCAACTTTGCAGCCGTTGGCACGCTATGAGCTCGATGCGGCAATTTTATTTTCCGATATTTTGACTATTCCTGATGCGATGGGCTTGGGCCTCTATTTTACCCCAGGAGTAGGGCCACAGTTTTCTAATCCAATCACCAGTGCTGCAGATATTACTAAACTGGGGGTGCCCGATCCTGAAACTGAGTTACGCTATGTCTGTGATGCGGTAACAATGGTACGTGATGCTTTGCAAGGACATGTGCCATTAATTGGTTTTTCAGGTAGCCCTTGGACATTGGCGACTTACATGGTTGAAGGTGGTCCGAGTAAAAATTTTAGTAAAGTAAAATCACTGATGTACAGTGATCCACAAAGCTTGCATGCATTATTGGGCTTATTAGCTGAGGCAGTAACGATTTATCTGAATGCACAAATTGCTTCTGGTGCTCAGGCAGTCATGGTTTTTGATACGTGGGGTGGCGTATTGACTCCCTATGATTATCAGGACTTTTCTCTCAATTATATGTCACAGATTGTTAACGATTTGACTTGGGAGCATGAGGGACGTCGTGTACCTGTCACCTTATTCACAAAGAATGGTGGTCAGTGGCTAGAAGCGATTGCCGACAGTGGTTGTGACTGTATCGGTTTAGATTGGACAATTGATATTGCTGAAGCGCGTGCACGGGTTGGTGATCAGGTGACACTGCAAGGTAACATGGATCCTTGTGTTTTGTATGCTTCACCGCAACGCATACGCGAAGAGGTTGAAGCCATCCTCGATAGTTTTGGTCCTGGTGTTGGTCATGTGTTTAATCTAGGGCATGGCATTTTGCCGGATATTCCACCTGAGAATGTGGAAGTGTTTATTAGTGCGGTGCATGAACTGTCTACGATCTATCATCAGTATGATTAAAGGCTCGTTATCCTGAGCCAAGACATCCCCGCGAATAAATCCCTAAGGTAGTATGCCTTGATAAGCCGCGTAGCGGCGCATCAAGGCTACATTAGCATTTGCTCATACGTAAGCCGTAGCCCGGATAAGCGCGGGACGCGCGTCATCCGGGGAGGGTGTTTGCGATTGCTGTTCCCGGATGACGCTGCTGCGCAACTTATCCGGGCTACATCTGGGCTTGACTAGAAGACAGTAGTCTACAAAACTCATTGATTTTAAGTAAATTTGGAAAAATAATTCGTGGGGATGCCTTGGCTCAGGATGACAATAGGATTATCAACTCGCGTACTAAATGTGCAGCAAGCATAGCTGTCACATCATTTTGATCGTGTGGCGGTGAAAGTTCAGCGATATCGATGCTGATGACTTTTCCACTTTGCATAATATGACGTAGTATTGGAATTGCTTGCCAAGGATAGATCCCTAAGGATTGTGGTGCACTGACGCCGGGTGCATAAGCACTAGCAAAGACATCGAGACAAATACTGAGGTAAATAGCTTCATGCGCATTAATAAAGTTATCCAGTTTTACGTAATAATCCTTATCACAATGTAAATGAATAGCATCAGCAAGGACGTATTCAACATTTAATTGTTTGGCTGTTGCAAATAGGCTAGGGGTATTACTTGCGTTTTGTATGCCAAGACAGAAATAAGAGAAAGGTACGCTATTCTGTTGGCAGTGTTGTGCGATTTGTTTGAATGGTGTGCCTGAAGTGCCTATACCGTCACCTGGTATCGGCCGCAGATCAAAGTGAGCATCAAAATTAATGATTCCGAGCCGGTTAGTTTTACCAGCTAAACTTAATCCTTGGTAGTGTCCCCACGCAATTTCATGTCCACCACCGAATAAAATAGGTAAGTAGGCATGTTCATGCAGCAAATGCACTGCCTGTGCTAGTGCGGTTTGCGCCATTTCCAATTGTTCATCTTGACAAGTGATATTGCCGAAATCGTGGATGTATGATTTCGAATGTGCTTGTGAGCTAAGTTTACCAAGTGTTTCGCGCAGAACCTGGGGGCCTAATGTTGCACCAACCCGGCCATGGTTACGTTTGATGCCGCTATCACACTCGAAACCCAAGATGGCAACGCCGTGAGGGTCCGGGGCTGAAACAATTTGCACGAGATTCTGGCAGGCAACCGTTTGATAGATATATTCATTTTTATCTTTGGTTGTACGCCCTTGCCAGAAGGTTGACGGCGTGGATTGATAATTTTTTAGCGTGTCCATAGCGTAAGTATAGCGTTGACAAGGCTAGCATCAAGCGGGTGTTTTTTAAATTTAAAAATAGCCGATCGCCTACATCTATTTAATACGCTTTATAGTAAAGTAGCAACCTAACGCCTTAGATTGGAGATAGTTTAATGTGTGAAAAAAAACTTATTGCTGCTGAGGTAACATGCGGTTTTTTAATTCGGGGGTGTGACGATAGTTTATTTCAAGTAGCATCAATTAAGTCAGAGCTTAATCATTTAAGTGAAGATTATATGTATAATATTGAGGTGAAAACATTAGAAAATATAGATGTAAAAAAGTTAATAAAAAAGCAAGCTCAACTGACTTGGGCTTTTAAAACCGAATGCGTTGTTAAAAATGGTGTTGTTACGACGGTAAGCCATATTGCTGAAAATCGCTATCGTATTGGGTTGGCTTCACCATTGTATCTGCTTAAACTACAATCGCATAATAGGACGTTTGTCAATCTTACGCCCATTGAAATAATCGAAGAATTATTTAGGTCAGCGGGGTTTTTGTCCGATCAATATCAACTATGTATTAGCAAAGCATTTGCGCGATGTCCTTTAGTGACACAGTATAATGAATTAGACTATGATTTTTTACAGCGTATCCTCGTTGAACATGGATTATTGTATTATTTCAAGCATAGTGAAAAGCAAACAGCCATTGTCGTCGTAGATGATATTAAGTTAATCCGCCTAGCACATAAAAAAATCAGTTTAAGTTATCAAGCCAAAACAGGATTGCTTAATTCAGACAATAGCATTTATGAATTAAGCCAGAGATTAATGCTAACGGCTAATCAAAGCACACAAGCATGCTGTCGATGGCAAGATAATTACTGTGTAATCCGCAGCAACTGCGTAAATTTAGCATTAGGTAGTTGTGTTGAACTCATTGGCGTTGAACAAGGAAAACGAGATAGATTTACGGTAGTGGCGCATCAATGTTTATGCAACCGACAAGCTGGCGCACAGCAGACAGATAGTCTTGGCTACTTACTGCCGGAAGGCGAACCATATTCACTTTGCATTCAATCTCAGCAGCATGCAGAAGTAATGGCTGCTGTGATTGCACAGAATAATGCGCAGCCGCCATTAGATATGCACGGCTCATATCCAATAAAGATGCTGTATGATGGCGATGTATCACCACAACATAGCCATCAAGTTTATCTAAGTCCTCAGTTACAGCCTTATGCAGGAGATCACCACACGCAAACGAGTTATGGGTGGCACTTGCCATTAAGGGCTACCACACCTGTAGTGACAGTTGGCATTGAAGGCAAATTAACTAACCCAATTATCTTGGGTGCTTGCGCGAGCATAAATCATCACAGCTCTGTAAACAATAATACATGCAGCGAGCATGTTTGGCGCACGCACACGGAAAATAGCGTTATACTTGGCGACGCTAATAATAAGCAAAAAATATTATTAGCGAGTAAAGATGATGAAAATAAAATTTTTCTCAATGCAAGTCACGAAAATCCGACGTTAGAGTTGACTAGTAAGTTGGGTAATATTTCTAGTCAAGCTAAGCAAAGTCTTTATCTAGTAAGTAAGGATGATATGCTATTGGTAGCGGAAAACAATAGTAGTTGGACAAGCCAAATGAATAAATACTTGTTAAGTGAACAAGGGGGCTTACAGCTTTTTGCGAATGAGTTATTAAATTTAAAAGCTGGTAATAACTTACAATTTGAGTCGCGCGCGCAGGGATGCCATCTGGATTGTGGTGGTGCTTACCGGCATCAAAATGTCAAGGAGTTTGCCTGGCAGGTGAGTGGTGGCAATTTACAACTAACGTCAGTAACCAACAATATTCAGCTAAGTGTAGAGAAAACACTATCTATTACAGCAGGCGGCGAGGGTAATATTAGGTTAAATAATAAAAGTGCCAGCGTATCATTGACACCATATTCAATATTAGAAATTAATACTAGGCAATTTATTGTGAATGCAGCACAAATCAACTTAGTTTAAACGTTTTGTTGTCTTCGGTAACCATCTATTTAATAGATAAACTAATTGATCTTGCAGGATGGGTTTGGTAATGAAATCATTCATGCCGGCTGTATAGGCTTTTTCACGATCGCTCTCCAATACGTGTGCGGTCATTGCGATGATTGGTACTTTTTTGCCGCGCAAACTCAGTTTGCGAATTTCACAGGTTACATCAATCCCATTCATTATAAGTTAAAAGAGCTTCATTTTGTGTCCACTTTATCTGCGATGAAAGAAAAAGCTGATGATGGTTTCATCAAAGAGAGTTTCCCTTCAGAACGACCAGAGTTGCATTATCATTCTAGTGGTTATGTACAATCAAAATGGGTAGCAGAGCGTTTGTTAGCACAAGCTCTCGAGCGCGGGGTTCCGGTAAATATCTATCGGCCAGGATGGATAACTGGGCAAACAGCAACGGGTATTTGCGCCGTTGAAAATAATCATTTGTTGCGGTTGATAAAGAGTTGTATTCAGTTAGGCGAGGCTCCAAATTGGCAGCGTAATATTGATATGGTGCCGGCTGACTTTACTAGAGCGCTAATCGTGCATGCTGTGACGCGTAGTCCTGCAAGTGGGCAAGTCTATAATCTAGTGAACCCGCACTGCGTGTCTTGGGTTGAATTGATAAAGCAAATTAATGGACTTGGCTATAAAGTTGAGGACAATTACTAAAAACATACTTTGAGTACTTTAATCGCTCAGGTTTTATTAAACAATTTAATGGGGCGAAAAGTACAGAAAATCGTTGGGTTAAACGGGTTATCTCATATCGACGCGGAAAACCCAAACAAATAGAATCATCTTAATAAATTTATTCATTGTGGTGCCTCAAGCTAGGTTAATTTTTCAATACGATGCGGTAACGTGCTTTATTATGGCGAACGATATCTAGAGTTTCATTTGCCTTGTCCATGGGAAAGCACTGTGTTTGAGCTTTAATGTGATGGCGAGCAGCGAACATGAGCATTTCATTAATAAGCGTGCGACTGCCAATCACACTTCCGCATACTGATTTCATACCTATAATAAGCGGTGGGAAGCAAGGGATCGTAATGTCACTTCCGGTAACACCCAAGAAACAGAGTTTGCCTTTTTGATCCTTATTTCTTCTGTAAGTGAAAAAAACCAAAGAGTTTTTAAGGCCGATTATTCTACTCTGATGGCTTATAAAACACTATACCCTCGTACCTGAAGCTGCGAAGTCCTAGGACTTACCTAAGGGGCAGCTTAGGATGTATCAGAGAGGCAGTTTTGTGGGTTAGCGATAATAAAAAATTCTTATGTTTCATGAGGTTATTTAGAATCGCTTGGCACTCAAATTGCTGTATTAATAGTATTAGGGGAATAATGGACAAGTTATATGTCGTCAGTTTGGGATCAACTGTGGTTTGTGAAATGCTTATTTACGTCTTGCGAGTCGCAAAGTGTCTTAAAAGATGCGGCTATAGCAGTACAGGATGGCAAAATTGCTTGGCTTGGGCCAGCAGCGCAGATAGCTGCACCTGAACAGCAAGCCAAGCAATGCCATTATTTTCCTAGCTCATGCTTAACAGCGGGATTTATCGATTGTCATACCCATCTTGTTTATGCTGGGCAACGCGCTAGTGAGTTTGAGCAACGCCTCACGGGAGGCAGCTATCAAGCAATACTAGCTGAGGGTGGTGGTATTCATAGTACGGTGGTTACGACGCGCGCAGCGAGTGAAGCTGAATTGTATCAGCAAAGCGCAAAGCGTTTGCGCATTTTACTCAAAGAAGGTGTAACCTGTGTTGAAATCAAATCAGGCTATGGCCTTGATGTTGAAAATGAACTTAAAATGTTGCGAGTTGCTCGTCGCCTTGCGCATGATTTTCCCGTTACAATAAAAACAAGCTTGCTATCTGCACATGTATTACCACCAGAATATGCAAAACAAGCGGATGCTTATATTGAGTATATTGGTGAAATTATCATGCCTGCGGCACTGCAAGAAGGGTTAATAGATGCAGTTGATGCCTTCTGTGAAGCTATTGCTTTTTCCCCGATGCAAATTGAATCTTTGTTACAAAAGGCTAAGCAACTGGGATTGCCGGTTAAGTTACACGCGGAGCAATTATCGAATTCAGGCGGTGCACGCTTGGCAGCCAAATATCACGCCTTATCGGCTGATCACCTTGAGTATGCCGATGAGGAAAGTATTGCGGCATTAGCCGCAGCGGGAGTGGTCGCGACCCTTTTGCCTGGTGCTTTTTATTTTTTAAATGCAGATAAAAAGCCAAATGTCGCATTATTACGCCAATACCAAGTGCCTATCGCTATTGCCACGGATGCTAATCCGGGTAGCTCTCCTTGTCATTCATTGTTACTGATGCTGAATATGGCTTGTGTGTTATTTGGTTTAACAGCACATGAAGCATTAATGGCTGTCACGATTAATGCAGCCAAAGCTTTGGGGCTAGAGACTACGCACGGGAGCTTAGAAGTGGGCAAGGTTGCTGACTTTTGTATTTGGGACGTTGAAAATCCTGTTGAGTTGGCCTATTGGATCGGTGGTAATCCCTGTCAACAGATCATCAAACAAGGCAAGATCGTGAGAACAATACATGAGTAATAAAAAAAGTGCACGCTTGGATCCTAAACGTCATATACAAGCACCACATGGCGCGCAGCTGCAGGCTAAGTCGTGGTTAACTGAAGCGCCGCTACGTATGTTAATGAATAATTTGGATCCAGATGTAGCAGAAAACTCACAAGCATTGATTGTCTATGGAGGCACAGGTCGTGCAGCGCGTGATTGGCAATGTTATGACAGAATT
Organism: Gammaproteobacteria bacterium; assembly: GCA_021773335.1. Lineage (GTDB taxonomy): Bacteria > Pseudomonadota > Gammaproteobacteria > JAJFKG01 > JAJFKG01 > JAJFKG01. The sequence continues at coordinate 17,831 of JAJFKG010000061.1, read as the reverse complement.
GTTGCAGAACTTAAAGAACTTGAAAATGATGAAACCTTATTAGTGCAATCCGGTAAACCCGTAGGGGTTTTTCAAACCCACAAAAATGCGCCACGTGTGTTGATCGCAAATTCAAATCTTGTTCCCCACTGGGCTACTTGGGATAAATTTAATGAGTTAGATCGCAAGGGACTCATGATGTATGGGCAAATGACCGCAGGTTCGTGGATCTATATTGGTTCGCAGGGCATAGTCCAAGGTACGTACGAGACATTTAATGAAGTTGCACGCCAGCACTATGCGGATGATTGGCGAGGAAAGTGGATATTAACAGCTGGTTTAGGTGGTATGGGTGGCGCACAACCCTTAGCGGCGACGATGGCTGGCGCATGTATGTTGGCAGTCGAGTGTGATCCTACGAGAATAGAAAGACGTCTGCAAACGGCTTACCTTGATGTGTGTGCCAGTGATTTGGATGAGGCACTTAAGCTTATTAATGCAAGCCTAGCAAAAGGCGAGGCATTGTCGGTAGGCTTATTAGGTAATGCTGCAGATATTTTTCCGCAATTATTGGCAAGAGGCGTCCGCCCGGATGCTGTGACCGATCAAACGAGTGCACATGATCCACTAAATGGCTATTTGCCTTTAGGTTGGAGTTTAGAAAAGGCAGCAAAGATGCGTGAGTCAGATCCACAGGCAGTTATTATGGCTGCAAAAACATCAATAGCCAAACAAGTGCGAGCGATGTTGGGATTTCACGCACAAAATATACCGACATTTGATTATGGAAATAATATTCGGCAAATGGCTTTGGAAGCAGGTGTGAAAGATGCTTTTGCCTTCCCTGGCTTTGTGCCAGCTTATATACGCTCTCTTTTCTGTGTAGGTAAAGGGCCATTTCGCTGGGTGGCGTTATCGGGTGACCCGGAAGATATTTATCGCACTGATGAAAAAGTAAAAGAATTAATGCCGCACGATAAGCAGCTGCATAATTGGCTAGATAAGGCCAAGGAAAAAATTAAATTCCAAGGGTTGCCGAGTCGTATCTGCTGGCTTGGTTTAGCTGATCGTGCGCGGATAGGTCTAGCGTTTAATGAGATGGTGGCGAAAGGTGAATTGAAGGCACCGGTTGTGATTGGGCGTGATCATTTAGATGGTGGTTCTGTGGCAAGCCCAAATCGTGAGACTGAAGCGATGTGTGATGGTTCAGATGCTGTATCCGATTGGGCTTTTTTAAATGCACTATTAAATTGTGCGAGCGGTGCAACATGGGTCAGTATCCACCATGGCGGTGGCGTTGGTATGGGGTTTTCGCAGCATGCGGGCTTTGTTATTGTCGCTGATGGTAGTGCGGATGCGCACAAGCGCTTGCAGAGAGTTTTATATAATGACCCGGCAACTGCAGTGATGCGACATGCAGATGCGGGTTATGAATCGGCTATAGCTTGCGCGCAGAAACAAGGGCTAAATTTACCGATGTTAAAAGAGTGATAGTTAGATGAAAGAGTTAGTGATAGATAATGAAGAATCGCTAGACTTACATTGTCTAAGAGACTTTCTTAATACAAGGCAACCTATTTGCTTGCATGAATCTTGTCATAAAGATATTCTTACAGCACGCGAGTTTGTTGAGAAAGTAGTACGACTCGACAAACCAATTTACAGTATTAATACTGGGTTTGGTAGCTTGTTAGATAGAAGAATAGCAAAAAAAGATTTGGAAATGCTACAAGAAAACTTGATTTTATCGCATGCTAGCGGTGTGGGTAAGCCAATGACAGAGCAAGTTGTGCGATTAATACTATTACTGAAAATCAATAGTCTTGCACAAGGTTACTCGGGGGTGCGCTTAGAACTTATCGAGGCATTAGTCAGGTTATGCAATAGTGAAATTGTTCCATTTGTTCCTGAGCAAGGTTCAGTTGGTGCCTCTGGTGATCTTGCGCCTCTGGCGCATATTGCGACGTTGTTAATAGGCCAAGGAGAAGCCTTCTTTAAAGGTAAATTATTACCAGCGACCAAGGCATTGGGCAAAGTTGGTATTAAGCCAACAAAGTTGAGTGTAAAAGAGGGTTTATCCTTGATTAATGGCACAGAAGCATCAACAGCATTAGCATTAAGTGCTTTGTTTACGATAGAAGATGTTTTTGCGGCTGCAATGGTTGCGGGGAGCTTATCAACGGTAGCTACAGTCGCTAATGAAGCACCGTTTGATGCGCGCGTGCATGAGCGACGTGGGCAGCTGGGACAAAAAAAGGTGGCAAATAGCTATCGCAAGCTGCTTGATAATAGTGAGATATTATTCTCAAGCCAGCATGCCCCAAGAGCGCAAGCACCTTATTCAATTCGCTGTCAACCACAGGTCATGGGGGCTTGTTTGGATCAGTTACAGTTTGCTGCTAATGTGTTAGAGCGAGAAGCAAACGCGGTTAGCGATAACCCTTTAATTTTTTGCACGGAAGGTGATATCGTGACAGGTGGCAATTTTCATGCTGAGCCTGTAGCTATGGCAGCAGATAATTTGGCTCTATGCATTGCTGAGGTGGGCTCCTTATCGGAGAGAAGAATTGCCTTATTGACCAACGAAACCTTGAGTTGCTTACCGGCATTTTTGGCGGAGAATAATGGTTTAAATTCGGGATTTATGAATGCGCAAGTGTGTGCGGCGGCGTTGGTAAGTGAAAATAAAGGTTTGGCTCATCCGGCATGTGTGGATAGTATTCCGACTTCGGCTAATCAAGAAGATCATGTGAGTATGGCGACTTATGCGGCACGTCGTTTACATGCTATGGCTGAAAATGCGGCACATATTATTGCGATTGAGTTGCTTGCTGCATGTCAGGGCTTAGACTTTCATGCCCCCCTGTGTGCTTCTGAACGTTTAGAAGTAGCTAAAGCTGCTATCCGTAAACGGGTACCGCACTTAGATAAGGATCGTATGTTGGCTCCAGATATTGCTGCTATCAAAGACTTAATCACTTCTGGTTATTTTAAACAATTTGTTGCAGACGACTTATTCAATGTATAAGTTTTTTATTGCGTATCACAGGGGTTATGGGAAACGATTTTTCTCCTTTGGTTCACTGGATTTTCTGGACGCAGAGAAATAGAATAAGTTAGAATTTATACCAAGGTTTTTTGATCTTATGGGCACAGCGGCGTAACTCGCTGTTCCACACGTTAGCACGTAGTGAGACACGGTGAGCGACTTTAATCAACCATTCTTTTTTACGATAGGTTCTACGCTCATAACCACCAATACCCTCGTGGTAAGCCAGGTATAAAGCATAAGCATTATTAGGGTTAATTCCCGCGCGACGATGTGCCTCTTGGCCAAACCAGCCAACAAAGTCAGTCGCATCAGAGAAATCATCACGCGAAACAAAATGGCTGCCCGTAGCTTTTTTATATCTTTTCCACGTTTCATTTTTAACTTGAGAATAGCCATAAGCAGAACTCTTACGCCACGGAATGACCCATAGCACTTTACCACGTGGGGGTTTCGCTTTGCCGTTAAAACTGGATTCCTGACGGATAATTGACATTTGCACGGCAACAGGCACGCCCCAACGTGCCTGTGATTTGCGCGCATCCCAATACCAGTTTGGGTACTGGTAGAATATTCTGCAAATATTTTCGATATTTTCTGGTTTTTTCGGGGGGCCACAAGCGGTCAGCAAGAATGACAACAGTAACATGATGAGGATAAGTAAGGTGCGTCTATGCGAGATCGTCATTATGCCTAGCTTTCCTTGGGGTTTACAGAAGGCAATAAAATAACCCGTGAAAGCAAAGAATGCAAGTATTGCAACGAATCAGACTTAAGGTGTTAGATTTCTACAGCAAGTGTTTAGCGAAAGGATGTTCACAAGAGGCCGAGTGTTAAGCGCGCTTCCTCACTCATCATGTCTTGAGACCAAGGGGGCTCCCAAACTAATTCAACGCGCGCATCGTTAATACCTGCGACATTTTGTACCTCATATTCCACCATGCCAGGGAAAGTTTGGGCAAAAGGGCAGCCGGGTACAGTCAATGTCATTTGAATTGTCGCATTAGCATCGTCATCAATATCGACAACATAGATCAAGCCAAGATCATAAATGTTGACAGGAATTTCAGGATCATAAATAGTTTTTAATACGGTAATGACTTTCTCACGCAAGACATTTTTGTCACTACTATCTGTAGCAGAACCATCATCTAAAGAATTATCATTAATAAAGTCGTCGTTCATTGCAATGCCTCAAATTTCAGTTGTCACTGTGTTATGTGAATTGTTCAAAGCGGCATGCAGTGTATGCCATGCTAGCGTTGCACATTTTACTCGGGTTGGAAAATCCTTAACGCCAGCTAAAATAGCAAGCTTGCCGAGCTTATCAATAGTATTTTCGTCGCATACACCAGTTAAGTAGCCATGAAAGTCATGAAATAACTCCTCTGCTGCAGCGATGGTTTTCCCTTTTAATATTTCTGTCATCAATGAAGCAGAAGCCGTTGAAATTGCGCAACCGGCACCTTGGAAACTGGCTTCTTCAATAAGCTTATCATTAACTTTTAAATAAAGTGTTAGTTTGTCGCCACATAAAGGGTTAAAACCTTCTGCTTCATGATTTGAGTGATCAAGCTTGTGAAAATTTCTCGGGCTATGACTATGATCGATGATCACTTCTTGATAGAGTTCACGTAAATCGCTCATCGCTTAAATACCTCTTTGGCCCTATGTAATCCCGCGACTAGTTTATTGATTTCTTCTTTAGTATTGTAGAATGACAAGGATGCACGCGAGGTCGCGGGAACCTTAAAGTGCTCCATGATGGGCATAGCACAGTGATGGCCACTGCGTATGGCAATGCCTTCAAAATCTAAGATAGTACCCACATCATGGGCGTGAATATCATCCAGCGTGAAGGAAAGTATACTGGCTTTGTCTTTCGCGGTACCAATTAAGCGTAAGCCAGGTATAGTGAGTAAAGCATCAGTGGCATAATTTAATAATTCTTTTTCATATTGTGCAATATTCTCGATACCCAGATTATTTAGATAATCCAACGCTGTGGCGAGTGCAATAGCGCCACTGATATTAGGTGTGCCAGCTTCGAATTTATGTGGAATTACATTATAGGTTGTTTTGTCAAAGCTAACGCTACTAATCATTTCGCCGCCACCTTGGTATGGTGGCAGCTTTTCGAGTAGTTCAGCTTTACCATACAACACGCCGATACCAGAAGGGGCAAAGGTTTTATGACCCGAAAAAGTATAAAAATCACAATCCAAGGCTTGTACATCGACGCCGCAGTGCGGTAAGGCTTGAGCGCCATCGATTAATACGGGTATATTATGTTCGTGAGCAAGCGTTATCATATCGGCGACGGGATTGATGGTGCCGAGTGCATTTGAAATATGTACGACGGCAACTAGCTTGGTTTTTGTGTTTAAGAGTTTTTGATATTCCTCTAAGATGATTTCACCGTGCTCATTGATAGGAATGACACGCAAAATAGCGCCAGTACGTTCGCACAGCATTTGCCAGGGCACGATATTCGAATGATGCTCCATTTCAGATATGATGATTTCGTCACCGGCTTGTATTTCGCTTTGCCCATAACCAGTGGCGACTAAGTTGATAGCTTCGGTAGTGCCGCGCACAAAAATAATTTCGCGGCTTTCACGCGCGTTAATGTGGTTTTTTACGGTATCACGCGCAGCTTCATATAATGCGGTTGCCCTTTCACTTAGTGTATGAATGCCGCGGTGTACGTTGGAATTGTCATGGCTATAAACACGCATGATAGTGTCAATAACAGCTTGTGGTTTTTGTGTGGTCGCCGCATTATCTAAGTAAACAAGCGGCTTGCCATGTACTTCTTGATGTAAGATGGGGAAGTCTTGACGAATTTTCATGACGTCAAGGGATGTGCTTTGGGTTTTCTTTGTCATTTTTTGTTGCTTAGCTTGCTGTTGAGTAGCATTATCAACTTTCATGAGTTTCCTCTTGCGTAGTATCAATTTTATACGTGTCCAGTAACAGATTTTCGCACTGTTCACGTACTGGGGCGAAGTCTATGCGTTCGATAATTTCTTTAGCGAATGCATAGGTTAGGATCTTTGTCGCTTGTTCGATATTAATGCCGCGTGCTTGTAAATAAAATAAGGCACGCTTGTCTAACTGTCCGACGGTTGCACCATGTGCACATTTTACATCATCGGCGTAAATTTCAAGCTGTGGTTTAGTATCGATTTCTGCACTATCAGATAGTAATAGGTTTTTATTTTCTTGCACAGCATCAGTTTTTTGCGCGTCTTTAGCAACTACCACACGACCATTAAATACCCCATGGGCTTGCTCAGCAAGAATACCGCGATAGTATTCGCGACTACTACAGTGTGAGTGTTTATGTTCAATGCAGGTGTGATGATCGATATGTTGCTTGCCTTGCGCAATGAAAAGGCCATTCATAGTACAGTGTGCACCTGCCGCATTGAGTGAAGTGTTTGTATCACTTCTCACTAAAGCACCACCTCGTGCAAAAGAGTGTGAATGAAAATGACTATCTGCAGCCTGTTGTGCGTTAACAGTACCTATATGGAAGGCTTGTCGGCTTTCGTTTTGCAACTTAATATGAGTGAGATGTGCATTTTGTTCTAAAATGAGATTGCTAACGGTGTTAACGAAGTAACTATCATCCGTTATCGCCAAATAATTTTCAATAAAGTTTACTTTGCTCTGCGTTTCGGCAATCAGTACATTGCGTAAATTAATGGTGTGAGTATTGGCTTCCGGGGTACAAATAAATAAGAGTTGAATGGGTTTTTCGATTTGCGTATTAGCTGGCACGTGAATAAATGCGCCGCAATGCATAAATGCCGTGTTAAAAGCTAGAAAGCTATCGCTAGTGGCAGCATCTTGTTGTAGGTGCTTTTTCAATAACTCTGAATGTTGTTCTGTTGCCGTTAAGAAGTCACAGACAATCACGTTATCGGGCAACCCAGATAAGAGTGAAAGTTCAGTTGAAAAATAACCGTTGATGAAAACCATACAATGACAGTCTGGCATAGCCTTAACAAGCGATACAACCTTATTCTTCTCATAATGTTCTGAGTGTGTCAGTAGAATAGGCAAGTGTTGTTTTGCAATTGGTGTGACGCGTGTATATTTCCAATTTTCAACTTTTTTATCCGGGTAGCCAAGTTTTGCAAAAGACTGTAGGGCATTGTCACGTGCTGCCTGTAGCCAGTTGTGTTGTGAGCCAGCTAATTTATTTTTGATATCTTTGTGCTCGTTTATGTAACTTTCGACTGTTACTATACTCATTACTTTAAATCCTCTGGTCGATATCTGTTACTCATCATGCGTTTGCAGACGCCGAGTTGCTATCATTGATATAGCCTGTTTCTTCTAACTCTAATGCCAATTTGCTGTCACCCGAACGCACAATACGCCCACCTGATAATACATGTACATAGTCGGGCACAATATAATCTAGTAAGCGTTGGTAATGGGTGATAATAATAAAGGCACGATTAGGGTTGCGTAACTTATTAACGCCATCGGCGACAATCTTTAGTGCGTCGATATCCAAGCCTGAATCGGTTTCGTCGAGTATTGCTAACTTGGGTTCTAAAGCTGCCATTTGTAAGACTTCATTACGCTTTTTTTCGCCGCCGGAAAAACCTTCGTTGACCGCGCGTGAGAGAAAGCTATTATCCATTTTGACCAAAGCCAGCTTTTCTTTAATAAAGGTTAAGAAATCCATGGCATCTAATTCTTTTTCGCCACGTGCTTTACGGCCAGCATTAACTGCCGCTTTGAGCAGGTAAACATTGTTAACACCGGGTATTTCTACCGGGTACTGAAATGCGAGGAAAATCCCTTGCTGAGCACGTTCTTCAGGTGCTAAGGGGAATAAGTCGTGGCCTTGGTAAATGACTTCACCCTGAGTGACTTCGTAGTCTTGGCGACCAGCAAGTACATTAGCTAATGTGCTTTTGCCGGAACCATTCGGGCCCATAATGGCATGGACTTCACCGGGCTTAACGTTAAGGCTAATGCCTTTTAATATTTCTTTATCTTGTTCTGTGACTTTAGCATGTAAATTTTTAATTTCGAGCATCTGTATTGTACCTCTTTGTATTAACCAACGCTGCCTTCTAAGCTAACGCCTAATAGTTTTTGTGCTTCAACAGCGAATTCCATCGGCAATTCTTTAAAAACTTGTTTGCAAAAACCATTAACGATCATGGATACGGCATCTTCAGTATTGATGCCGCGCTGTAAACAATAAAATAATTGGTCTTCACCAATCTTAGAGGTGGTTGCCTCATGTTCTACTTGTGCAGATGTGTTTTTCACTTCGATATAGGGAAATGTATGTGCCGCACATTGATCGCCAATCAATAGTGAGTCGCATTGCGTATAGTTGCGCGCATTACGTGCATTTTTCAAAACCTTGACCAAGCCGCGATAGGCATTATGCCCATGTCCTGCAGAAATTCCCTTGGAAATGATTGTGCTACGAGTGTTTTTGCCAATGTGATACATCTTTGTGCCGGTGTCCGCTTGCTGATAATTGTTTGTGAGTGCGACCGAATAAAATTCACCAACTGAGTTATCACCTTGCAAGATAACGCTTGGATATTTCCAAGTAATGGCAGAACCAGTTTCTACTTGGGTCCAGGAAATTTTTGCATTGTTACCACGACAAGCACCACGCTTAGTCACAAAATTATAAATACCACCTTTGCCATCCTTGTCGCCAGGATACCAATTTTGTACGGTAGAATATTTGATTTCGGCATCTTCAAGGGCAACTAATTCAACCACAGCAGCATGCAATTGGTTTTCATCGCGCATGGGTGCTGTACACCCTTCGAGGTAACTGACATAACTGCCCTCATCGGCGACCACAAGGGTTCGTTCAAATTGCCCAGTCGATGCCGCATTAATACGGAAATACGTCGATAGATCCATGGGGCAACGTACACCCTTGGGGATATAGCAGAATGAACCATCGCTAAATACCGCAGAATTAAGTGCTGCATAAAAATTATCGGTATGTGGAACAACGCTGCCTAAGTATTTTTTTATGAGTTCAGGGTGTTCTTGTACAGCCTCAGAAAAAGAACAAAAGATAATGCCTTGCTCAGCGAGTTTTGCCTTGAATGTCGTGGCGACCGACACGCTATCAAAAACTGCATCGACGGCTACGCCCGCTAGCATCTCTTGTTCTTTCAGTGGGATACCTAATTTTTCGTAAGTGCGTAATAACTCTGGATCGACTTCGTCTAAACTCTTAGGGCGATCTTTATCAAGCTTCGGCGCTGAATAATATACGATATTTTGAAAATCTATTTTAGGATAGCGCACGCTAGACCAAGTTGGCTCAACCATGGTTAGCCAATGGCGATAGGCCTTTAAACGCCATTCGAGTAAAAACTCAGGCTCATTTTTTTTCGCGGAAATGATGCGAATAACGTCTTCACTTAAGCCGGCCGGGATGGTATCGACTTCTACGTCAGTAACGAAGCCATGCTTATACTCTTGGCTGAGCAGGCTACTGATGTCATGTGCTTCTTTCGTCATCTTTCACTCCGGGCTGATTCTGTTTTGTAGTTTGTTGTGATGTAGGGCGGGTAACAAATTTAATCGTTTGGCTCGTTGTTTGTAAATTATTATGTGGCATTGGTCGGACCATATCGACCAAGCTAATTTCATCTAAGGCTTGATAGATAGCATGATTGATTAATTGCCAATTATTGCTGATTAAACAGTGTGGTTCTAAGACACAATGTTCGCCATGTTGGCTACACTCAGTCAACGCTAAATCGCCGTCTAGGACTTTAATGATTTGAGTGATTGTAATTTCTTCTGCAGGACGTGCGAGGGAATAGCCACCCTTGGCGCCGCGTATGGATTGCAATAACCCTCCATTGGCAAGAATCTTAAGGATCTTGCTAACGGTTGGCAGCGTGATATGCGTAGCTTCAGCAATATCTTTCGCCGCGTAGAGTGCGTCTGGCTTGCTGGCGAGGAAGGTCATGATGACGGTTCCATAGTCTGCAAGCTTACTTATTCTCAACATAACGTCGCCTTTTGGCCCAATGCTGCGTTGCGGCGATTCTTTTTTCTCGGTCATTTATGTCATATAAACTCCCTCGAAAAAAAACCGCCGCGCCTTGTCTTGAGCCAAAATACTCGTTATGTCCATAACGTCGCCTTTTGGCCCAATACTGCGTTGCGGCAACATTTTTAATCGGCCATTTACGCTTAAGTAAACGCCATCATAAAAAGGTTCCACGTCTTGTCTTGAGCCAAAACACCTGTTACGTACAGGTGGCCTTTGACTCAAGGCATTTCTAACATAATCAAATAATTGGCAAAAATGGTGCTTTAGACCACCCTAGTGTATAGTCCAAGCCCCGTATTATTTGCCATAATCTATTGATTTATAAGTGAATTTATTGAAAAATTCAGTTTTGCAAGGTGACTCATTTCATTTAGTACCTTACTAGTACTAATTATGAAAGCTGTGGGGTAGAAAAGCAAGCGCCAATAGAATAAAGTATGTACCCTTCGCATCGTTAGGTACGCGGGATATGGCCCGCGCGTGGCAGTGTGGCGGTGTGCTTGAAGGCAAAAACGAGTAACAAAATGACAACATTAGCGATTTATCCGGGTACATTTGATCCAATTACCCATGGTCATGTGGATATTGCCGCGCGCGCAGCTAAGCTTTTTGATCGCGTTATCTTCGCTGTGGCTGGCAATCAAGTAAAACAACCTTTGCTTGAATTAACTGAGCGTTTGGCATTGGCGCAGCAAGTTTTACAACCTTACTCCAATGTTGAGGTGGATAGTTTTGATTGTTTAGCAGTGGATTATATCCGCCAACAGCAAGCACAAGTGGTGATTCGCGGTGTGCGCACGGCTAGTGATCTTGAGTATGAGATGCAATTGGCGAACATGAGCCGTCAAGTTGCCCCCGATTTAGATATCATTTTCATGCCACCGGCAGAAAGATATCAACACGTCTCTTCTTCACTGGTACGTGAGTTTGCCTATTATGGTAGTGACTTAAGTACTTTCGTGCCGGATGCGGTAGCAAAGGCACTGCAACAACGTATGGCCAAAAAGCACAAGGGTTAGTATTAAATGGCATTATTGATAACCGACGAATGTATTAATTGTGACGTGTGCGAACCTGAGTGTCCCAACACGGCGATCTATCAAGGCGACGTGATTTATGAAATCGATCCCAACCGTTGCACACAATGTGTTGGCCACTTTGATGAACCACAGTGCCAAGTCGTATGCCCGGTAGAATGCATTATTATCAATCCAGATTGGGTTGAGAGTGAAGAGCAGTTACAGGAAAAATATCAAAAATTAACGACCAAGGAAGGTATCAATGAGACTACTAATCAATCCAATTAGCTATGCGCTTTTCTTTTTATTGATTGTACCTACAGTTTTCGCAGAGCAGCCCTCCTCAAAGCCGGTTAATACACCGCCTATGGTCGGTATTGCCAGCGCTGCGCCTGCAGCAACCCATGCTGGTTTTGAAGTTTTGCGCGAAGGTGGTAATGCCTTTGATGCTGCCGTAGCCATTGAAGCGACCTTAGCGGTTGTGGAACCTTATTTTTCAGGGCTAGGCGGTGGTGGATTTTGGTTGTTACACGTGGCCTCTAAAGATGGTAAACCAGCACAAGATATTTTTATCGATGGCCGTGAAGTGGCGCCAGCGGCAGCCAGCGAAAAAATGTATCTGGATAAAAAAGGCAATATTATTGAAAATGCTTCAATGAATGGCCCGTTTGCGGCAGGTATTCCCGGTACGGTTGCGGCCTTAGTTTATATTGCTAAACATTATGGTAAGCTCCCTTTGTCGGAATCGCTAGCACCCGCAATTCGTGCGGCGGAGCAAGGGTTTAAGGTGGGCGACGATTATCAAACAGCGGCTAAACAGCGTATTTTTGCTTTGCGCAAATCACCGGCCGCGGCCAAAATATTTTTACGTGATAAACAGATACCTAAAATTGGCACTGTCATCAAGCAACCGCAATTGGCTAACACACTGCGCAGCATCGCAGCAAAAGGTGATGCTGGTTTTTATCAAGGCCCCGTCGCCAAAAAGATGTTAAAAGCGGTGCGTGCCAATGGTGGTATTTGGACGGCTAAAGATTTAAAAAATTATAAAATTATTGTGCGTAACCCATTGGTTGGCAATTATCATGGGATTAAAGTCATTACCTCGCCACCACCGTCGGCAGGGGGGGTTGGTATCATATCGATGTTAAACATTCTTGCGCCGTATAATTTGCCGACGCTAACACCTGTTATGCGCGACCATTATATTATTGAAGCGATGCGCCGTGCCTATTGGCAGCGTGCGCAATACTTAGGTGACCCTGGTTTTGTAAAAATGCCATTAGCGTTTTTATTGGGCCAGAAAAATGCGGATGAATTGCGTCAATCGATCAAACCAAATCAAGCCACGCCAAGTTCAGCTTTAGGTAAGCCCGTGGCGATGGATAAGGAAAAACATCACACGACACATTATTCCCTCATCGATAAACAAGGCAACTATGTCGCTGCCACGGTAACGGTTAACTACGCTTTTGGTTCTGGCTTTGTCGTGCCAGGTACAGGTGTTTTATTAAATGATGAAATGGATGACTTTGCGACGAAGCCGGGTGCGGAAAATGTGTATGGTCTTGTGGGTTCAGAGGCCAACGCAATAGCTCCAGGTAAACGTCCCGTATCGAGCATGACGCCAACCTTTTTAGAGACGTCAGATAGAGTCGGCGTGATTGGTACACCCGGTGGTAGCCGCATTGTGACTATGGTATTGCTTGGCATATTAGATTTTAGTGTCGGCCATGTGCCAACTTCCTGGGTGTCGCTACCGCGTTTTCATCAACAATACTTACCCGATGTCGTGCAGTATGAACCAGGTGGCTTTACCTTTGGTGAAATTAAAGGCTTAAAGAAAATGGGCTATGACTTGCAACGACTCAACGCACAATATGGCAATATGCAAGCGGTCTTGTGGGATAAAAAACAAAACAGTGTGTTAGCAGCTTCAGATCCACGTAATCACGGTTTAGCGATGGAAGGCTTGGGAAATGTTCCTGCGCAAGGCATGCAAGGTTTTTACGGTAGTTATTGAATGATTATACCCCTCGTACCTGAAAATACGAGGGGGTATATATGCTAATTTGTCCATAATAGTCACTCTAGCTATTTCTTTAGAGGTTACTTCCCATAAGCTTTCATCGAGTTTACGAACCAAGGGCATGCCTAATGGCTAGCCAAACTTAACTATTTTGATGTCTTTGCCAAGTATCGCTCGATCTTGCTAAAGTATTTTTCAGCAAATAATCTCTCCATTCCACAACCGCTCCAAAAACAAATGCCACGGCATAATGTGAATCGATAGACTATCACTGACTTCCAATATTCTTTCACGCCTATCTTGTGAAATAACAATTGGCTTTGCTTTAGAGTGCTCTTCACAAAAACCGATTAAACCTTTTAAATCTTGTTTGCTCACTTATTTTAACGTCAATAGCCACTGCTGCATCGCCTAAAATAAAGTCTACTTCCAGTCCTGTTTTAGTGCGCCAATAAGTGATATCGATACGTTTACGTGAGTAATCAATATATGCTTTAAGTTCCATTAAAATAAACTGCTCAAAACTCTGACCTGAAACTTGGCCTTTTAAGCTTATTGGTTTTTGCTTAGCAAGATAATTTGCAACCCCGACATCAAATAAATAAAATTTAGGTGTTGCTGTGATGATGTCACGTTTTATTTTTTTTCTGTAGAGATATATGTAATAGCCCAACATAGTATCAATAAGAATTTGATAATACCCTTGCGCAGTTGTTCGATCAACACCACAATCGTGCGCAATGTTATTCGCATTAATCATTTTCCCATTGCTTAAGCTTGCAATATCTAGGAAGCGTGCAATGCCTTTAAGGTTTCTTACTAAACCTTCATTGCGAATTTCTTCTGTTAAATAAATATCGATATAAGCTTGTAAATAGTCATTAATAAATTCTGGCTCTGCATCATAGTGGCGGGGAATCAATCCATGTTGAAGGGCTTTCAATAAATCAAAATGCTTAACCTCAGCAGAGGTGAGAGGATATAAATGATATATCCATATAATGTTGTCTAAGGTAGCTCGATTTATCTGTTTGCCTTGCACCCCATAAAAAGGTGGATTGCTTTAACCGTGTGATTGATGAGTACACATTATTTTATCTCAAGTGGATTGAGCCCGTTGCTAATAGCATCAAGCGACGTGATAAAGAAAAAGGGTACTGGCTGTCTAAACAAAAGAATAGTAGTTTCGAAAGTTGGTCTGGCTATGCTTATGAGGCTATTTGTTACAAATATGTGAGTCAAATAAGGAAAAAATTAGATATAGCTCAGGATGCTGAAATAAGCACCTGGCGCTACGTGCCAAGGAAAAAAGAGTTGCAGGATGGCGCACAGATTGATTTGCTATTTGATCGCGAAGATGGTGCTATAACAATATGCGAAATTAAATATACACTAAAACCATTCTCTATAGATAAAGCCTATGCGAAAATTTTATTAAATAAAGTCGAAGTTTTCAAAGCGCAAACTCGCACACAAAAACAGATATTTATTGCCATGATTTCTGCTCACGGATTGAAGAAAACTCTTTATTCAGAAGAGGATGTGACAGGAGTGGTAGTCCAGGAAGATCTACTAAAGTGACCTTGCAAGCCCGTTATTTGTGATAGCTATAATTATAACTATTGCCTTTTATGTGTCTGTATTATAACCCGCTGAAATTGGCTTTGCCAGCGCAGGCGATCATTCAGGAATAGCTATTCAGCAAACTTGCTGAATAATTACTAGGGGTGTAATCGATGTCTAACGACTAGAACTTCGCATCTTCAAATATGAGGGGCATAATGACTAACATAGACTTCACTGTCATTAAAATAAGGGATGTTGTTGATGATCCCAGTGTAGAGTGAATAGAGTAGTGCTTCTCCCACAGCATTGGCTCCTAGCTTATATTTTATGTTTTGTATATTTTCAGTAATTGTATGAGGACTTTTGAATAAGCGGTCAGCTATTTCACGTGCTGACAGTCCTTGTGAGGCTAAATGCAAACAGTCAGACTCTCTGGGCGTTAGTTTTTTGAGTGGCCAGTGTGATTTTGCAATGATGCGCTCACGTAATTTTGGATTATTCAATGTGAGTAACTTAGCGTTTTGTGGGTTAAATAATTTTAGTTTGGGGCAAATTAAATTCATTGCTTCTAGACAAAAAAATTCAAATCTGGCAATTAACTTTTTCTTATCACTGTCCCTTGCCACAAAAAAATTCCCGTCTGAAGCGTAAAAAATAAAACTACACTCATGACAATGACGAATAATATGACAAGCAGATTTTTTTCGACCATCATTATCTAATTGTCTACTTAGCTTGAGTAGAGCCAGATCTGTCGTACCGCGTGTTTCAATGTTGAGATGAAAAAAATCAAAACTAGTTGATACACCGATAAGAGAATTATTGTTTAATACTAAGTAAGCAAAGAAATTTTTGATGCCAGATTGTCGCACTAAATTTGATAAGCGTTCAAACAATTTTGGATCACTCTGTGAGTTTGCAATTTTTGCTTGCATTATTGCTGGCAAAATATAATTCCTATTCTTGCTAAACTTGGTTCAGGCTGATAACGAATAAATATAGCAAAGTTCCTGTTAACATAAGTGCCAGCAGACTGGATCCGGCAATTGCGTTAAATGCATACCAGAATTCGTGATAACGACTAATGTAACTTTTAAGTGTTTTCATGATGATTTCCTTATCTGTTTCAACGTTAAATATGCATTTGTTTGTGAGCAGTAGAACCCTAATCCGTCACCTGCTGCAATAATCGTTGGGCGATTTTGTCTTCGCTGAGGCATTCGTTTAAGCTTTGCGATGAGGAACGATTGCTGTGTACGAACTTTTCGATGAAATATTCTGTCTTATCAATTTGTTCTTGCGAAGGTGTATCTATGCCAAGTGATTCTAACAATGTAATAGCCAAGTAATTATTTGGATCAGATGGCGGCGTGGATTTGTAACTAGCATTCATGATGTTTTCCCTTCTTTTTTGCTATTGTAGATTTTCCCTGGTCATCAGTGTACTCAGCTGCTGTTGAGCTTGTTGCAGGCATTTGAGCGGTAGGTTAAGCAGTTCTATTTCTTTTTTCGTGTGGGCATCCACTTGAGCTGCTTCTAAGCGTCGTTTAAGATTCTTTAAGTTATGTAAGGCCACGCTTAATTGTGTGTAGCCGAATGTTTCGGGATCTAAAGGGTATGAGTGAGTTAAGTGTTCCATGTTCAATCTCCTTGTTACTGTGTTATATGGACGGTTGATGTGTTAGCGATAATAAATTTTGAAAAGTCTGTGAAAGCACTTTGGCTTGTTCGTTGAGTAATTGTAATTTTTCTTCAGAAATAAAGATCATGCCTTTTTCGGAAGTTTGGCTAATGCTATGGAGGTAGTTATGAATTAAATGCAGAGGTTGCTCGCTTTGTTGGAGCCCTTGAGAAACGTGCTCATGGATTGTCATTAAGCGCCGTTCGTTTTCCGTGATAAGTATTTGCAGATTTCCCTGCTTGTTCCATTTCATCAGTCAGTTCCTTTCCTTACAATTCAAGTGTGTTCACTTGTGAATTGGTCAGTATTAGAACACGCATTAAAAATAAAGTCAAGAGTTTTTAATATAAAACGATTAAAAACGCAGAATAATTTGCAAACTTTAATTATTTCGTTTAGTTTTAACAGAAATATTGGCTAACCCTTTGAAAATATGAAAAAAGATCAAACAAGTGCCCTGATGACCCCCGAATCACGTGGTAAACGCCTGCGGTTTTTGCTGTATCAAGTCTTGGGGAAAAGTGCGGTTGAACTTGGTCGTGAATATGACTTCTTAAATGAGATTACGTTGCGAGGTTGGTTGGGTGGTCTGCATGGTGGCCTAAGTCAAAAGGGCGCACAGAAAATTATTACAGTTGCACAGACTTTTGGTATCAATGTCGCACTTGAGTGGTTACTCTATGGCATTGAGCCGGGGCCAACCGCCGAAGATATCTTGACTGTTTTTAAACACAAAAGTGCGCAAGAGAGTAAAAGTGAGTTAGGTGCAGAGAGTATCCCGACTCAGTCCAAAGATGATCAAGCGATGATTAAAGAGCTGGCATTGTTTGCACAAACGTACCCTCGCCACTTATCCTTTAAAATCAATGACGATGGTATGTTGCATTATAATGTGGGTGATTTAATTGCAGGTGTTGCTTATCGCAAAGACTTGCAAAACTATGTTGGGGAGGATTGTATTATTCAGACGCGTGATAAGCGGGTATTTTTCCGGCGCTTACAACGCAAAAATGCAGATGCTACATTCAATTTATCTTGCACCAACCCTGATGCCACAGTTAAGGATTTTGCGATTAATAATATAGAAATCGCTAAGATAGCTCCGGTTATTTGGCAGCGCAGAAGTTTGAAGTGAGTGTTGTGTCCTACTCAGCAACACCAGGTTGATCTGTTTTTTTTCTGATATTTTTTTCATAATTTACCTCGCTATTTATACCACAGTAAAATCGTTTTAATAAACAACTATGCTTTTTGCTGCGTTAGATAATCACTTAAAAATAGAATATCTTGTTGCTGGAAGTCGTAGTTAGACACATCTGTCACTAACGCTTGGTAAAAACCCGGCAAGCTAGATATAACTTTGGCTTCATGCAGAAACGGCGTCCAGTCGTTGGGGTTTGTCATCATATCGTTTTGGGTCAAAAAGAAAGGGA
>JAJFKG010000007.1 GCA_021773335.1 Gammaproteobacteria bacterium | reverse complement strand
CCCAGAGGTAGCCCGGATAAGTTGCGCAGCAACGTCATCCGGGAACCGCAATCGCAAAGACCCGCCCCGGATGACGCGCGTTCCGCGCTTATCCGGGCTACGGCTTACGTAGGAACAAATGCTAATGTAGCCTTGATAAGCGCCAGCGGCGCGCATCAAGGGAATGTATTAGCAAACCCTGCTCCTTGATGCGCCCCTACGGGGCTTATCAAGGCTACAGCTACATCTGGGCGCGCAACAACTTCATCTTCTACCAGATGTTTAGTTGGGCATGGCACTAAGTCGAAGCAGAGCTTCCACTCCCTCATTATCTCGCATAGTAGCCGCTACATCTGTTCTGTTAAGTAAGTGAGGAGCAAGATTTTGTTTATTGGAAGCTGATGACTGCTGCCCTCGCCTTTTACCTCGCGGACTATGAGAGTGACCAAGATTATGCGCGAGTGACAGTGGGAACATCGTTGAAGTACAAAAAATATTTGAGCCACTTGGATTGTTTGAGCTAGAAGTACTTGAGCTGCTTGCGCTAGCAACGACACGACTACCGTTGGCCAAGGGTCCTTTATGTGTTCGTGCCACTGTCTGTTCGGGAGCAGTCAATAATCCACACGCCTCTAATTTTTGCTGTAACGCCTTAGCATGAGAGCTATCTTGATCTGTAATACAAGCGCTCACTGATTCTGATAGCAAAGCACCTGATGGTAATTGGCGGGTTACCTTAGCATGTAAAGCACTCCGCAGCACCTCAGAGTTAATCGCCCATGTTACAAAGTCTTCTTGCGCGAAAAGTTGACTTAAGATTTGTTGACCTGATTCAGTAATCACCAGCCAATACAATGCCGAAGAACCTTTTTGAATACCCGCTGCTGTACCTCGCTGACGACACAACGCCGCACGAAAACCCTCAGAGTTAGCCGCCTGTTTTACAAAATTCTCTTGCGTAAAAAATTGCGTTACTATTTGCTGACCTTCTTTAGTGCTCGCTAGCCAATACAGTGCTGATGCACCTTCATGTGTGCCCTCGTATGTACCTGCCGCTGCACTACGTTGATGACACAATGCCGCAAGAAAGCCCTTAAAATTAGTAGTATTGACAGCCTCAGCAGCAACACTCTCTTGTGTAAATAGCTTATTTAATATCGCTTGACCGGCGAGTGTCGCTGCAAGCCAATACAACATTGACGCACCCAAAAACTCACCGCCCAACTTGTCATCCAAAACCGACGTAAATTGGCCAGTAAAGTCATTCAGCAGCACAGGGTTTCCAATCATAGTTTCAAAAAAATTCCTTGCATGTGCCAGCGAAGTCACACCCTTATAAATATTGCTGTCAACAATATCCGTTAGATACAAACGGATAACCGAGGTTAGGAAAGCAACATTACGCATAATACTAGGAGATTTAAGTACTTGTGTGTATGAATCCAAAAGAGAGACACCCACCGGCGCAGCAATCACTGGAGAGGGCTCCGGAGCAGCATATGACCGCAAGTAATTTATCGCTTTGCCTACCAAACCCTCACCTTGTGCTCCACTACTTTCATTTTTTTCTAAATTTGCCAAATCTACTGTGATTTTTCCCCACGCAGCCTCTTTAGCTGCTTCTGGGCAACCCTTAAGCCTTTCATTAATGTCACAAACTGCCGTAAACCAAGTCCACAAATTTTCTCTCTCTATAAATTGTAGAACTGAGCCTTTCAATATGAATTCGGGTCTAAGAACACCCGCTAGCGATGCTTCTCCACCATTTACTGGATAATACCCAGTCGCCAGCCATAATTTAGTACAAAAAATCAGAGTGTTATAAACAGACATAGAAAACCTCAACAAGTGTATGATCGATATCGTCTTGCAAAAAGGCGGGTCAATCGTGATGAAACTACTACAATCAGTGTGCCTAACACTGGTTAAAAATCAGGCACAAGAATACCCATTAGGATAAAAATTGACAACCCGTAAATTTACGGGGTTGGGACTCACAAACGCAGGCGCTCTTTATTTTGGCACTGTGGAAAATCAGACTGGGCTGAGTCCGTTCAACGGTTGTTTAAAGAGATAATGAGGTACCGCGGCTTGGCTTATTATTCTCAATCATGACCATCACGCAATTCGCGCCGCAGGATCTTGCCGACATTGGATTTCGGTAATTCATCGACAAATTCGATGTCTTTAGGGACTTTGTAGGCAGTTAATTCGGTGCGACAAAAGGCAATAAGTGCTTTGTCGCTAAGACTAGCATCATCCCTCACCACAAAAGCTTTGACTTTTTCGCCTGAAGATTCGGATTTAACACCAACCACGGCGACTTCACGTACGCCAGCGTGCATGGCTATCACATCTTCGACTTCATTCGGAAATACATTAAAGCCAGACACCACGATCATATCTTTTTTACGATCGACAATGCGTAGATAGCCTTGCTCATCCATCGTCGCAATATCACCGGTATGCAGCCAACCATCAGCGTCGATGACTTTGGCGGTTTCATCGGGGCGTTGCCAATAACCTTGCATCACTTGCGGACCACGCACACACAGTTCACCAGACTCACCGATAGCGACATCGTTGCCAGCTTCATCACGAATCGCAATATCCGTCGATGGCACTGGCAAGCCGATACTGGCGTTGTACTCCGCCAGATTAAGTGGATTGACTGAGACAACCGGCGACGCTTCGGTTAAACCATAGCCTTCGATAAGTGGTTTGCCTGTCAGTTCTTGCCACTTCTCGGCAACCGCACGTTGCACTGCCATACCACCGCCTAAGGCAAGACGTAAATGCGATGTATCGATCTTGGCAAAATCGGGGTGATGTAATAAACCGTTAAACAAGGTATTCACCCCCATGATGACATTAAAGGGAGTATTGATAAGTATCTTGATAAACCCCTTCATGTCTCGCGGATTCGTCACCAACACATTATGCGCCCCGAAACGTACAAAGGTTAACAAATTCGCGGTTAAGGCAAAGATATGGTAAAGCGGCAGCGCGGTGATAACGACTTTTTCGTAATCGCCATCCATAGGCGCAAACCATTGCAACACTTGCTCGATATTGGCGTTGAGATTACCATGCGTGAGTACAGCGCCTTTCGAGATTCCAGTCGTACCGCCCGTATATTGCAACAGAGCGACATCATTATTGCTTAGCTTGAGCGGCGCCAGCTTATGTTGTTTGCCCTGAACTAAGGCATCACAAAACGCAATGGTATTGGGAATAGCCCAATCGGGCTCCATCTTTTTAACGTGTTTAACAATGAAATTAGCAAGGTAATTTTTCGGGAAACTTAATAAGTCGCCCATTTTAGTCACGATGATATGTTCAAGTTTGACAGCAGGTAAAGCCGTTTGCACCACATGCGCATAATTCGACATCACGATAATCGCTTTGGCACCAGCATCATTGAGTTGGTGGGTTAACTCATGCGGGGTATACAGCGGATTCACATTAACCACGACTAAGCCCGCCTCTAAAGCAGCAAAAAAAGCAATCGGGTATTGCAAGAGATTGGGCATCATTAAGGCAATACGATCACCCTTTTGCAGACCCAACACGTGTTGAAAATACGCTGCCAGCGCGTGCGAGTGCTTAGCAAACGCTTGGTAGGTGATACACGTCCCAAAATTACTCAAAGCCGGCCTGTCAGAAAATTGCTCACAACTGTCGTGAAACATCGCCACAAGTGAATCAAATTGATGGACATCAATTTCGGCGGGTACACCCTCCTGGTAATTTTTAAGCCAGATTTTTTCCACGCGCTTATCCTTTGGGTTGGGAAAATTGTTGAGCGATATTATATAGGTAGAACTTCGCAACACCAAACTTTCAAGGCGCGCGTGAAACACCAATCTCACGGTTAAAAAATCTGCTTCCCATTTTCGACAGCATGCGGCAAAATAGCCGACTTTATTGGGCCTTCGTGTCTGCAATTTTCAAGGAAAAGAACCACTATGGTAGATACTCTCGCAGAACCAACAGAAAAACAAAGTGCTGCGTTCCATCTAAAAGGCAGCTTATTTACACTGACCGTCATTCAATTACTGCGTAGCGACATGGATGCATTCGCCAAACAGTTGCGTGAAATTATTGCACAATCACCTAAATTTTTCGCACACGCACCTGTTGTGGTCGATCTTAGTGCAATTGATAAACAGATTAACGACATCGATTTTATCGAGCTGAACCGCGAATTGCGTTTCAATACCCTTGTCCCTGTGGGCGTGAGAGGCGGACAAAATAAATTACACGATCAAGCCAAAGCCGCCGGGCTCGCGGTCTTCCCCGCCAGCAAGGCTGAAGATTTTCGCGTGGAAAAAAATAAAACGCAACCTGAGAAAAAAGCTGCGCCCGTCGTTAAAGCGACTTCATCTGCGAAGCTAGTCACCAAACCCGTGCGTTCTGGCCAACAGATTTACGCGCGTGGCGGAGACCTAATCATCGTTTCAACGGTGAGTCATGGTGCTGAGCTACTGGCAGATGGCAATATCCATGTGTACGGCACACTGCGTGGGCGCGCACTCGCCGGCGTTAATGGTGATGACAATGCGCGGATTTTTTGTAAAATATTAGACGCTGATATGATCTCAATTGCTGGTCGTTATCGCTTGCGTGACGAAAAAGAAGATAAAATGCCACAACACAATGTGCAAATATTACTCAAAGACGATCAACTTGAGATCGCAGGATTTGAATAAACAAACATCGCAGCAAACACATTAACAGTTGTGTTCTGCGGTATGATTTGATAAAAAAGCCGCTCTTGGTTTTGGGCATAAATATAGAAGGAATATAACCTTGGCAAAGATTATCGTAGTCACTTCTGGTAAGGGCGGGGTTGGTAAAACAACCACCAGCGCGGCCTTCGGCACCGGTTTGGCCTTACGGGGTTACAAGACTGTCGTCATCGACTTTGATGTCGGTTTACGTAACCTTGATCTGGTGATGGGTTGCGAACGTCGAGTCGTTTACGATTTTGTTAATGTTGTTAATGAAGAATCCAACTTAACTCAATCATTAATCAAAGATAAACGCGTTAGTAACCTCTACATATTGCCCGCTTCGCAAACACGTGACAAGGACGCTTTAACCAAAGAAGGTGTCGAACGCGTATTGAATGAATTGAGCAAAGAATTTGATTATATTATTTGTGATTCACCAGCGGGTATTGAAAAAGGCGCGCAATTGGCTCTGTACTTTGCCGATGAAGCCATTATCGTCACCAATCCTGAAGTATCTTCGGTGCGCGATTCAGACCGTATTTTGGGTATCCTAGCAAGTAAATCTCGCCGTTCTGAAAATGGACAAGAGCATGTCAAAGAACATCTATTATTAACGCGCTATTCTCCCATGCGCGCGGAACGCGGTGATATGTTGAATATACAAGATGTCACCGACATCTTAGCTATCCCACTGATCGGTGTCATTCCAGAATCAAAAGCGGTATTGCAAGCATCAAATGCGGGCGTACCCGTCATCCTTGACAAACTCAGTGAGGCAGGCCAAGCCTATAGCGATGTCGTCGGTCGTTTTCTTGGCGAAGAACGTCCTCATCGTTTCATCAACGCACAAAAGAAAGGCATATTAAGCCGCATCTTTAAGACGAAGGAGGAAGAAACGGTATGAGTATATTTGATTATTTTCGCCCTCACCGCCGCAACTCGGCCTCACTTGCTAAAGAGCGTCTACAAATCATTGTCTCACATGAACGCGCGACCAGGAACGGTCCCGATTTTTTGCCAAAACTGCAAGAAGAACTTGTCGGCGTGATCGCAAAGTACGTCGACATCGATGAAGAACAAGTTAAAGTTGCGTTGGAACAACGCGATGAATTCTCGGTACTTGAACTTAATATTACTCTGCCCGATTGCGAACAAGCGCGTAAACGTCAAGTCGAAAACGCAGTAGCTTAGAAAAAACCAATAAATGTAGCCTTGATAAGCCGTAGACTACTGTCTCTGCGCCAAGCCCAGATGTAGCCTTGATAAGCACCGTAGGTGCGCATCAAATGAACGGACGCATAGCGTCCGTAAATTTAAGGTCCCGTCCCACAGGGACGGGACCAGCGCGGGGCCAGCGCGGGGCCAGCGCGAGACACCCTCCCCGGATGACGCGCGTCCCGCGCTTATCCGGGCTACGGCTCTACTGTCTCTGCCTCAAGCCTAGGCGCAGCCCGGATAAGTTGCGCAGCAACGTCATCCGGGAAAATGGGCTTGACGCAGAGACAGTAGGCTACACCAGCCCCTATATCTGGTTTAGCCTGAAGACGTTAACTCCGCTGAATCAAAATCATCAACCGCAATCACACCATCACGCATGCGCTCGATATCACGCAGAATATCGGCTTCTTGTTGGTTAAGAATATTTTCTTTAACGGCATTTGCGACTTTTTCCAACCACGTATCACCACTGATTTCACCATGACGCACAGCCGCTTTGACAGTACGCGTTAAACCTTCGTAAGCGGTAATTTTTTTGAAAAGCTCATCTAACTTAGCTAAGGCATTATTATCTTGATAAGTGGTATAGATCCCTTGAGTAAGGCGTTGGCGTGCTGCACTCATTTGTGTCAGTAATCCCGCGATACGTTTTTCAGTACGGTCATTGGCTGCACGGGCACGGGCACCATAAGGAAAGATACAACAGCGTAACACAGTAGCGGCAAAACGCTGCGGCAAATTACGTAAAATCCCCGCCATCGCCTGTTCGATCGCATGATTGAGATATTGGCACGACCAATCAACTAAGGCTTGATCATCTGCAGGGCTACCCTGATCTTCAAAATGCTTTAATACCGCTGATGCAATATAAAGATGGCTTAAGACATCACCCAAGCGCGCTGACATACGTTCACGCCATTTTAAACTAGCGCCTAACACCAACATACACATATCCGCAAGCAAAGCAAAATTGGCACTGTAACGCGTCAACTGTTGATAATAACGTTGAGTGGGACTTTTAGCAAAAGGCACTAAACGCCCTGCCGTTAAGCTCAACCATAAAGAGCGGGCAAAATTACTAATGCTAAAACCAATATGACCAAAAATAGCGTTATCAAATGCTTTTACGTCACTGCCGTGCGCCGCTTGTAGGGCCGGCAAAATATGAGGATGACAACGAATCGAGCCTTGTCCAAAGATAATCAAGCTGCGCGTTAATATATTCGCACCCTCAACGGTAATTGCAATGGGCACACTTTGATAACCACGTCCAAGATAATTATTGGGTCCTAAACAAATACCCTTACCCGCATGTATATCCATGGCATCATTCGCCATCAAGCGTGCCCATTGGGTTGAGTGGTATTTCAAAATCGCAGATAACACCGAGGGTTGTACGCCTTGATCCACGATCGATAAAGTCAAACGCCGTGCCGCATTCGTCATATAAGCGTGCCCACCGATGCGTGCTAAGGCTTCCATAATGCCTTCAAAACGTCCGATTGGACTATTGAATTGCTCACGCACGCGCGCATAGGCACCCGCACTAAAGGCGGCGACCTTGCCCCCTGCGGTTGCCGTCGCTGGCAATGAAATCGCACGCCCAGCAGACAAGCATTCAACCAACATACGCCAACCTTGGCCCGCCATATCTTTGCCACCGATAATGTAATCCAAGGGAATAAACACATCCTTGCCTTGGATAGGGCCATTCTGAAAAACGATATTCAATGGCATATGGCGACGACCGATCGTAATACCTGGCGTTGAACGTGGTAATAAGGCACAAGTAATACCGATATCTTTTTTGTTACCCAGCAAGCCATCGGGATCTTGCATTTTAAACGCTAAGCCTATCACCGTGGCCACTGGTGCAAGGGTAATATAACGCTTATTGAAATTGAGTTTGATACCGAGTACGCGCTCGCCATCGTGCTCACCATGACAAACAACACCAATATCCGGAATAGCACTTGCATCTGAACCCGCTTGCGGACCAGTCAAAGCGAAACACGGCACGTCTTCGCCGTTCGCCAAACGCGGCAAATAATGATCTTTTTGTGCTTGCGTACCGTAATGTAGCAATAATTCGGCTGGACCCAAAGAATTCGGCACCGCGACGGTTGACGATAACGTCACGCTACGACTAGCAAGCTTAATCAAAATTTGTGAATGCGCGTAGGCAGAAAATGCTTTACCACCGAATTTCTTTGGAATGATCAGCGCAAAAAAACCTTGGTTTTTGAGGTATTGCCACACTTGCGGTGACAGATCGGCATGCTTGTGGGTAACATCCCAATCATCAACCATGGCACACACTTCTTCGACTGGGCCATCGAGAAAAGCTTGTTCTTCACGGGATAATTGTGGTGCGGGAATATCAGCCAGCTTTTTCCAATTCGGCATACCGGCAAACAATTCCCCTTCCCAACTCACTTGCCCAGCGGCTAAGGCTTGTTGTTCAGTAGCTGACATCTTTGGCATGACTCTGCGATAAAGCTTGAGAATATAACGGCTGATAAGATTACGGCGTAAGACGGGGATATTTAAGCCCAGTATGACTAGCACAAAAATACTGGCAGTAATCACAAAAACATGGGTGATGAGCGGCACAAACTGCATATAGAAAAAGAGATAGGCAATCACTGCGACAGTCCACACAGGGAGTGATGCACGCTTATAGGCTAAACCCCAGATTAGCGCTATTAGTAAAACCAACCATAGTGGACTCATCCTTAACTCCTTCATCCCAAATTTGCGCAATTGTACAATGAATTACTAACTAAGCCCAGCAATTAACCCGAAAAACACAACAATATCAACGTCCTAACAACACAACATAGGAAACATCTGATCACTACTCCTACAAAGTCAACGAGTTAAAAATGCCCAACTAAAAACATAAAAATATTATTTTTCAATAAGTTAGAAAATCAAATGTTTAATTAATTTGCAAATTTTCCTTGAGCGAATATGCCTTTTTTGATATGATTCTTTTTGTCCAATCAGGAAGTTGGACAATTCAGTCTTGCAAGCCATGAATTTGATCACACGGACGATTTCACGAGAAGAAATCGGAAGCCTTCTTTATATCACGAATTTTTAACCAGGAAATGCCGGATCGCATGCCTTGGGGTTGAGTTGCGATCAGGTAAATGTTTTCGAACCCATTTGACACAAGCTCTTCAAGTGCCGCTGAGACTACTTCAAAGCGTGGGCGCAGCGGAGAACCACGTCGCCACAAACGCGGGCGCGACGATAAATCCACCAGTGATGAAAATAAAGAAAACCGCCGTTCCCTTCGCATACAACAACAAGCCACCGACAAACTTCGGCCTGGACTTGGCACGCCTAAAAGGCAAAGAAGGGCTACCCCCCGCCCCGTGGCATCAACACCCCACACACCGATTGGCGGCAGCCATGGGTCAATCTTAAGTTCCGTCGCCCCACACTTTTCAGCTTCTCCTCTGATACGCACTGCCAATAATAAAATTGACACGTTTATAACAAACAATCGCTACATTACTCGCGTACCCGGTAAACCCGGCGAATTCATATTCAGCACAGCAGATAGCATTGGTGATGCGGCCGAACAGCATTGCGCAAAGTATATTTTGAAAAACACTGGCTTAAAGCCAATCTTCACCAGTAGAGACAGCGTCGATGCCCTCTACTACGTTAAAAATGCGGTCGAGTTGGCTAAACTTTACAAAATTATCAATCCAGGTGTAGGCGTACCAATAAGAGCTGATGCTTACCCTTGTCTCATCGCCATTGAAATCAAAGCCAATGATGCACAGTTAAAACCGGCACAACGCAAGCCAGATGCCTACATTCACGCACCAATAAAAAAATTATTGCGCGATGGTGATACCCGTAACTGGGATGAAAAACAGTTAGCTGCGATTTACGCCGAGGGCTATCCAACTGGTTTGATTGCTAGCGATCTTTTAGCCCTAGAAAAAACTGGATACATTGCACGCTTACGCTATCCGACTTATGATTCTTGTGCAACTACTGCAGTGCCGGTGACAATTGAGTTTTCGAACTGGGGCAAGAATGATGGTAGCAATCGTCGTAGCGGCTTACCCCGTGCAGCAGTCATCAAGAATGCCTTTAGCTTGCGCCCTTATGCTGCCGCCAAAAAAATTGGCGAAGCGGCTGAGAACATGGCTATTGCCCATATTCGGCGACATTACGGCTATAAATACCTAGGTCATCTACAAAATGCATCTGGTAACGGCATTGATGCTATTTTTTATTCACCACGCCATGCCAAGCTTGTGATTGTCGAAGTCAAATCAAGCACCACGCCTCACACACCATCTGCCAAACAACTCTCCACTCAACAAAGACGTCGACATGCTCACGTAAAAGATATTGTTGAACAAGCCGAAAACGATCCTCGCTATAACACAATGACCCCTGGGTCACGCGCCATGCCTGCACGGATTAAAGACTTAATCGATACGGCAATGTTTATGGGCATGGCGGTCAAACTGCCAAAACCAGGTAACAAAGGCACCGTGATTTTCAAAGAATTTGCTTGGGAAACACCGAGAAAATCGGCAGGTACCAGAGCGGCAATATCTAGCTCAAGGGACTCGAAGCGAACGTCGAGCAGCCAAAAATTAGACTTTGTGGATTCAACCCTGGACGCTAGCGGTGACGGCACTTTGAAGGTGAGCTTTTGGCATGACGATGACGCACCGCTTGCTCCGTTTTTGGGGGGAACGAAGACATCTGTAACTTCGCCATTGTCCTCGCCTGCATCAAGCTCGTCATCGAGCGCCTCATTAAGCAAAAGTGATATGAGCGATGATAGTTTCAGTAGTGACACTGACGAGGATAAAGTGCCAGGATTATCACCTTTCTAAGCGCGTCTGCATACTCGCATTGGCAACTACAGATCTGCCAGCCTGAATCCATAACAAAAGCAGAACACTCTGCTTTAATTTTTCTGACGAGTGCTACTTAATCAACTCTGTCGTGTATCGCAACACTTCGATGGAATCAGACCAAAAATCTGCTGGCAAGCCTGCCTTTTGTTTGAGATGGCGCAAAAACTCTTTTGGCTCGGGGATACTGTTCCACACTATTGGTAAAAAGGTTCCACGTTGCGAACCGTATTTTAAAATCAAACCATCGATGCCAGGACGGAGTTTATTGATCAACTCAGCCTCGGATGAAAATTGCATCGGTGCCGGTGGTGACAATACCGAAACCGATAGCTCAATTTGATCTTTCTCTTGTGCCGTTAATGGTGGAAAACGTGGATCAGAAAATGCCGCTTTACAGGCATTTTGCGCCACATCAACAATCAAAGGTTGTACCGCTTGTAATGAACCAATACAACCACGTAATTGTCCACCTTTTTCCAAGGTAACAAAGGCCGCACCGGTGACTTTCAATGCATCAGGCACGTTTGCCATATCAATACCGGGCATCGCATTATGTTCAAGATAGTAATCAATCGCGCTGCGTGCAGTCGCTAATAACTGTTGGCCATACCGTTTGGTATTCACACCACCTTCCATGAAATGATAAGCACCATAACCCACTACTCGATCCTTAGGTCCTGCGGTATCACCCGAGTTGCGCAAATCTAAGATACGCGCCTGTAGGCCTTTCTTCTGTGCCAAATGCAGTAAGCCTTTAATCGGATTGCGCCCGCAAGCCGACTCAAAACCTAAGGCTTGATAATTCAATTGTTGGATGGCTGCCGAAGTCGCTTTATCCATGCGTTGTGCCGTTTGATAATCGTGATAATGACTCAAGTCCGAACTGATGACAATCAAAGTCTCATCACCACCCCATAATGCCTCTAAGACTTCACTAACTTTAGCGGGTATAGCATTACCGACCACTATCGGTAACACAATAAAATCATCCAGCAAGGTTTGCAAAAATGGCAATTGCACTTCAAGGCTATGCTCACGCGTATGCGCATCGTCGAACTCTTGCACTTGCGGAAAGCTTAATGCTTTAGCTTGTAATTCTCTATCGATAACAACGTCACCCAGCGGTGTGTGAAATTTATCGGCAGAGCTCACCGCTAAACCATGAAAGCCCACGGTATGGGCTGGCCCCAAGAGGACAACCTTTTTGATTTTGTCACTGACTGCGCGCAAACACGCATAGGCGGTTGCAGCAATAGGTCCAGAATAAATAAACCCAGCATGTGGTGCGATAATCGCTTTGGGTACGGGTTGAACTGCTTTGACTTGCGCCAAACAAGCAGCGACCATCTGCTGTAATTCCACCTTATCGGCGGGATAAAATTGCCCGGCGACGGCCGGCTCACGTATGCTTGTCATTGCATTTTGCTCTAAGTTAACAGTCTGAATTTGATAATATTATAGCGCTAATCGCCTATACTTAAGTATAGAGTAATTTATTCAGCTAGAGGCAAATCAACATGGATATGCGTAAACCACCTGAAGCATTTCCGACAAAATATTGGCACAAATTGGATGATGGTCGCATTCAATGCGATGTGTGCCCGCGTAATTGTCGCTTGCGTGAAGGCCAGCGCGGTTTGTGCTTTGTCCGTGCTAATCAAGACAACCAAGTTGTCTTGACGACCTACGGACGCTCTAGCGGATATTGTATTGATCCCATTGAGAAAAAACCGTTAAACCACTTTTTGCCAGGTACTCCTGTACTCTCCTTTGGCACCGCTGGCTGTAATCTCGCCTGTAAATTCTGCCAAAATTGGGATATCAGTAAATCACGTGAATTCGATACCCTTGCCGATGCGGCAATGCCCGAAAATATCGCGCGTGCTGCGCATGAATTAGGCTGTAAAAGTATCGCCTTTACTTACAATGACCCAGTAATTTTTATGGAATACGCCATCGATGCAGCACAAGCCTGCCATGCCTATGACATCCAAACCGTCGCTGTCACTGCGGGTTATATCAATGGTGATGGCCCACGTGAAGCATTCTATCGACATATGGATGCGGCAAATGTCGATTTAAAAGCCTTTAGCGAACGCTTTTATTACAAGCTCACTGGCGCGCACCTACAACCAGTACTCGATACGATTGTCTATTTAAAACATGAAACCGATGTCTGGTTTGAATTAACCACCTTGATTATTCCTGGTGAAAATGACTCTCCAGCCGAAATTGAAGAAATGACACGGTGGGTTATGGACAACCTCGGCCCCGATGTACCGATGCATTTCACCGCCTTTCATCCCGATTGGAAAATGATGGACAAGCCGCGCACGCCACAGCAATCACTCACTATGGCGCGTGAAATTGCGATAAAAAATGGCATTCGTTACGCTTACACGGGCAATGTACACGATCTTGAAGGTGGTACGACTTTTTGCCATCACTGTAAAAAACCATTGATCGTGCGCGATTGGCATATCATTAGTGCCTATAACCTGAGTGATGATGGTCATTGCCTAGCTTGTGGCGCAAGCTGCAGTGGCATTTTCATGGGCGCGGTTGGTGATTGGGGCCGCAAGCGTGTTCCGATACGCTTACAAAACTATCATGCAAAATAATCACGAATAAATTCGAAAGCAGCACGCAAACCCATGGCTTCACCGCCCTCAGGACGACCTGGTTCACTGCTAATATTCCACGCCATCACATCGAAGTGAAACCAGGGAATATCAGTCTCGACAAATTCTTGCAAGAATAAACCTGCTGCAATAGCACCGCCATAAGCCTGCTCAGGGGAATTTTTCATGTCAGCGATACGACTATCGAGCATACTACGATAAGGTTTATGCAAAGGTAAACGCCACACTAACTCATCTGCACGTATGGCAGCTTGGTGCAACTGTGCTGCGGCTTGATCATTATTAGTGAAAAACACCGGGATTTGTGTGCCTAAAGCAACACGTGCTGCACCCGTTAACGTCGCAAAATCGATAATAAGCTTGGCTTTGGCACTACTCGCTTCACACAAACCATCAGCTAAAACCATACGCCCTTCAGCATCGGTATTAGTGATTTCTATTTGCAGACCTTTACGTGTGGGGATCACATCGCCGGGGCGATAGGCGTTGGCAGACACTGAATTTTCTACCGCTGGAATTAACACGCGCAATTGAATCGGCAATTGTGCCGCCATGATCATGCGTGCTAAACCTAAGACATGCGCAGCACCACCCATATCTTTTTTCATGATAGCCATGCCACTCGCAGATTTAAGATCTAAGCCACCCGTATCAAAACAAACGCCTTTACCCACCAATACAAGCAGAGGATGCTTGCTCTGTCCCCAACGCATATCGATCAAACGCGGTGCTTGTGCACTCGCGCGCCCTACTGCATGAATAGCGGGATATTTTTTTGCGAGCAAATCATCGCCGATAATGGTTTCGACGGTCGCACCATAGTTACGCGCCAAATCGGCTGCGTGTTGTGCGAGTTGCGCTGGTCCCAGGTGTTCAGTTGGAGTATTAATCAAATCACGGACAAGAAATGTCGCTTGCACTAGATTGTCGACTGGTGCGAAATCTAAATCATTCGGCAAGAGTAACTGTGCAACAGTAGTTATAGCTGAGGGGCGATACTCATTAAATTCATATGCACCTAAGCCCCATGATGCAACTAAGCGATTCAAGGCGTCGCCAGCCCTCGCGGCAACCTCGATAGCTGGGCTGCTGGCAGCAACATCAATCTGGTAAACAGCCGTGGGTAATAGCTTAGGTAAGTGCGACAAAGACCACCAACTGTGCAGATCTTCGACGCCAACAATCACTGCTTGGAGTTGTCCATTTGCATGAGGGAGTAAACAATGGCTATGGGCTTTAGCCATAAATTGATTCGTCTGTAGCCATTGCTGTGCAGTCTCGCTCTGCGCTTTTAACCAGCTAGCATATTCATCTGTTTGCACGAGTATAAGCGGAATTGATTTGTCTTTAGTGCTTTTTAAGTAGAATGCAAACATGCAGTGGCTCCTATTGTTGGTATCGCGACAAAGGCTGCTCTCACTACGCCAATAGGGCTTCCCTAGCGGAGAGGTACGTTTCGCCAAGACCCTCACCTACGGCTGCATGAGTGATGCGCCCACGATGGACATTTAAACCATTCAGCAAATGCGGATCAGCCAACATTGCTTGCTTGGGGCCTTTGTTAGCGAGATTCAAAACAAACGGCATGGTTGCATTATTGAGGGCAAATGTCGCCGTACGTGGTACTGAGCCTGGCATATTCGTCACACAATAGTGGACGACACCATCGACTTCATACGTGGGTTCAGCATGCGTCGTTGGGCGTGAAGTTTCAAAGCAACCACCTTGGTCGATCGCTACATCGACCATAACAGAACCCGGACGCATCTTACTCACCATCTCTCTACTGACAAGCTTAGGTGCCGCAGCTCCAGGTACCAACACAGCACCGACGACTAAGTCAGCGTCCATCACATACTCTTCAATCGTGCCACGAGTCGAATAAATGGTATTGAGTTTAGCGCCGAACTGTAGATCCAACTCTTTGAGGCGGTCGAGTGATTTATCCAGCACAGTCACATGTGCTTCTTTACCCATGGCCATGCGCACCGCATTGGTACCCACGACACCACCACCCACAACGACAACATTGCCGGGGGCTACGCCAGGGACACCACCCAGCAAAATACCAATACCACCCAAAGCTTTCTCCAAGCATTGCGCACCCTTTTGGATAGA
The DNA here is from genome assembly GCA_021773335.1 of Gammaproteobacteria bacterium. GTDB lineage: Bacteria > Pseudomonadota > Gammaproteobacteria > JAJFKG01 > JAJFKG01 > JAJFKG01. The sequence continues at coordinate 34,768 of JAJFKG010000007.1, read as the reverse complement.
CAAACGCCCTGCAACCTCACTCATGGGCGACAATAAGGGTAAACCGCCACGATCGCTCGTCACCGTTTCATATGCAATCGCTGTGCAACCCGATTCTTTCAATAAATTTGCTTGTTGAGGATCGGGGGCTAAATGTAAATAGGTGAATAATACTTGCCCTTCGCGCAAACGCTTACATTCTTCAGCTTGTGGCTCTTTGACTTTAATAATCATTTCGGCTTTGGCGAATACAGTTTCGGCATCATCGGCAATGTCAGCGCCAGCATCAATGTATTCCTGATTACTGATGCCAATACCTTCACCGGCCCCGCTTTGCACTAAGACATGATGGCCACGATGAGTCAATTCACTGACACTTGCTGGGACTAAACCAACGCGATATTCGCGGTTTTTTACTTCGGTTGGAACACCTATCAACATACAATTCTCCGTTATAATTTTTCAATCAGTTGTGGCAACACATCAAATAAATCGGCCACTAAACCATAATCCGCAACCTGAAATATCGGTGCTTCTTCATCTTTATTGATGGCGACAATGACTTTACTGTCTTTCATCCCTGCCAAATGTTGAATCGCGCCAGAAATACCGATGGCGATGTATAAGTCCGGCGCAACTATCTTGCCGGTTTGGCCGACTTGATAATCATTGGGCACGTAACCCGCATCAACTGCGGCACGCGAAGCACCAATGGCCGCATTCAGCTTGTCCGCTAGTTGCTCCAATAGTTTGAAATTTTCGCCACTTTGCAAGCCGCGTCCGCCTGAAATCACGACACGTGCATCAGTTAACTCAGGGCGTTCAGACTGAGTAAGTTCACGTTTCACATAGCTTGAATGAGCACTTTCGATGGCATTATCGAGGGCTTCAATCGTCGCGCTGCCACCTTCTGCGGCAGCACAATCAAAAGCCGTACCACGTACGGTGAGCACTTTGACGCTGTCTTTACTACGCACCGTCGCAATCACATTACCGGCATAAATAGGACGTACAAAGGTTTGAGCATCTTCGATTTTGATGACATCAGAGATCTGTGCTACGTCTAATAACGCAGCGACGCGTGGCATAAAGTTTTTACCAAAGGTGCTTGCCGGTGTGAGGATATGGGTATAACCTTTGGCGATGGCTACAATCAGCGCCGCCATATTTTCTGCCAGCGGATGTTCATAACACGCTGCATCGGCACATACGATTTTGTTAACCCCAAGCACTTGGCTGGCTTGTTCGGCAACGCTAGCACACTGATACCCAATCACTAAAAGATGCACTTGATCATGCAGTTGTTGTGCGGCAGTCACACTGTGCAAGGTGCAACGCGCAAGATTTTGATTATCGTGTTCGGCAATTACTAAAACTGTCATTAGATCACCTTCTTTTCGTTTTTTAGTTTATCTAACAGCTCATCGACGTCTGCGACCTTAATACCGCCCTGACGTTGTGGCGGTGGTTCTACTTTAATGGTCTCTAAACGTGGAGCTGTGTCTACGCCTAACTCAGCGAGGTTCAACGTGTCCAGCGGTTTTTTCTTAGCTTTCATGATATTCGGTAATGAAGCATAACGCGGTTCATTGAGGCGCAAATCGGTAGTCACAATGGCTGGCAACTGTAGAGCAAGTGTTTCGAGTCCACCATCGATTTCACGTGTAACTTGTACTTGCTCACCTTCGAGGAATAACTCAGAAGCAAAAGTACCTTGAGGCCAATCGAGCAAAGCCGCGAGCATTTGGCCAACTTGATTATTATCGCCGTCGATGGCTTGCTTGCCGAGAATCACTACATTTGGGTTTTCTTGTTTGACCACCGCTTGCAGAGTTTTGGCAACCGCCAAGGGTTGTAACTCATCGTCGCTCTGAACCAAGATGGCCTTGTCGGCACCTAGCGCTAGAGCAGTACGTAACGTTTCTTGGCATTGCGTCGGGCCAATCGAAACGACAGTGATTTGCGTGACACTACCCTTTTCTTTTAAACGCACCGCTTCTTCAACGGCGATTTCATCGAAGGGATTCATCGACATTTTAACGTTGGCGGTCTCAACGCCGCTGTGGTCAGCTTTAACCCGGACTTTGACGTTATAATCAACCACGCGCTTGACTGCGACTAAAACTTTCATAGCTTCCTCACGTTGTTAAATCAATTTGGCCATGGTCAAAACTGAGACAGACCAAATAGTGAAAAAATTCGGGGAATCTTGACGTTAAATAGACACGAGGTCAATATAGACAACCTGTTTATCCTGGCTTTTGCGAAAAAAGCATACAGCGTGTCCAATAAATAATCAACTGGAGAGATTGATGGAAAGAGAGGCGATGGAATTTGATGTGGTGATTGTCGGTGCTGGTCCTGCCGGGCTGAGCACAGCGATTCGCTTAAAGCAGTTAGCCGAAAAACAACAACGCGATATGCGTATTTGTGTGATCGATAAAGCCTCTGAAATCGGCGCACATTCCCTCTCTGGCGCCGTCTTTGAGCCGCGCGCGCTCAATGAATTATTCCCCGATTGGCAAGAACGTGGCGCACCGTTGAACACGCCTGTGAGCGATGACCAGTTTATTTTTCTGAGTCGCAAAAAAGCTTGGCGCTTACCCACACCGGCGCAAATGCACAATCAAGGTAATTATATTATTAGCTTAGGGAATTTATGTCGCTGGCTAAGCGCACAAGCGGAAGCTATGGGGATCGACATTTATCCGGGTTTTGCTGCGGTGGATGTGCTTTATGATGGCAATGATAAAGTCTGCGGTATTCTCACTGGGGATATGGGCATTGGCAAAGATGGTGAACATACCGCGAACTATCAAGCGGGTATGGAATTGAGAGCCAAGCAAACGGTATTTGCCGAAGGTTGTCACGGTTCACTGACGAAACGCTTATTCAACCGTTATGATTTACGTGCTGATGCGCAGCCACAAACTTATGGCCTCGGAATCAAAGAATTATGGGAAATTGATCCAGCCAAACACAAGGCGGGCACGGTAATGCATACGCTTGGTTGGCCTTTAGATAGCAAGACTTATGGCGGATCATTTTTATATTTCTTAGAAAATAACCAAGTCGCAGTCGGCTTTGTGATTGGCTTGGATTATGAAAATCCATACTTAAGTCCCTACGATGAATTTCAGCGTTTTAAAACACACCCTGCGCTCAAAGATATCTTTGCCGGTGGGCGGCGCATTAGCTATGGTGCACGCGCCTTGAATGAAGGTGGTTTACAAGCCTTGCCAAAATTGACGTTTCCCGGTGGTGTTATCGTCGGTTGTGCAGCCGGCTTTTTGAATGTACCGAAGATCAAAGGCAATCATACGGCGATGAAATCGGGCATGCTGGCTGCTGAAGGGATTTTTGAGATATTAAACGCTGATGATCAGCATGAAGCCCTCACCTACCCCGAAAAGCTCAAACAATCGTGGGTGTGGGAAGAACTCTATAAAGCCCGTAATATCCGCCCTGCTTTCACCCGTGGTTTATGGTTTGGTTTAGCTTATGCCGCCTTAGATACTTATATCTTACGTGGTAAAGCGCCTTGGACGTTAAAGACACATGCAGACCACTGCTGCCTCAAGCACAAAGATGAATGCGATAAGATCGATTATCCAAAACCCGATGGTGTATTAACCTTTGATAAATTGTCTTCAGTTTATATTTCCAATACTAACCATGAAGAAAACCAACCGTGTCATTTGCAATTACAAAATCCCAATGTCGCAATTGACATTAATCTCGAAAACTACGATGCACCGGAACAACGCTACTGCCCTGCTGGTGTGTATGAAATCGTCACCGAAGGTGGCGAGCCACGCTTGCAAATCAATGCGCAAAACTGTGTGCACTGTAAGACGTGCGATATCAAAGATCCAACTCAAAACATTAACTGGGTACCGCCGGAAGGTGGAGGTGGACCTAACTATCCCAATATGTGACAGGAGGTCCATCCCGACTCAACCTCTTGTGCGAAACCTTCCAAGCCTAGCGTAGCCTTGATAAGCGCATAGCGCGCATCAAGGCGCATTAGAATTAATTTCTTTATTATCAATAGATTAGCGGAACGACAGTTTTAATCGCTTCACCTTGTGAAGCGCTTAAAAGCAATAAATGACTCATTGGTTCAATGTGGCTTCCGTTGACAAAATAGTCGCTGAGCACATGAAAGCCACTCTACGATTTAAAATTCTAGACTCTTCGCCGCAATTTCATACACATCTTTAGATAATTGAGCCCGCTCCACGATGTGCTTGAGTTGCGCTTGCATCAGCTTCTGGCGTTCATCATCAAACTTACGCCAACGCGTATAAGGTTCCATAAGGCGTGCAGCCATTTGCGGATTAAAGCCATCGATATGCAGGATTTGCTCGGTTAAGAAAACATAGCCCGCTCCGTCAGCAGCATGGAATTGTACTTGGTTGCCCGTGCAAAATGCAGCGATCAGTGCACGCATACGATTAGGGTTTTTAATATCAAAGGTTTTATCTTGCATTAAGCGCTGCACTTCAGTGAGTCTATCCGGCAAACATGACGTTGCCTGTATTGCATACCACTTATCTAACACTAAATCTTCATCGGTCCAACGTTGATAGAATTGCGCTAATGCTGTTTCACGTTGCGGACAATCAATGTCTGCTAACGCACTCAATGCAGCAATACTATCTGTCATATTATCGGCTTGCGTAAACTGTTGCATTAACAACTCATGTGTCCCACCATCATCGATTTGGGCGAGGTAAGCTAAGCACAGATTTTTCAAACAACGCTGACGCATGGCTTCGGCATCATTGGAATACGGGCCAGCGGCCTTATTATATTGGTAAAACTCATGCCATACGTCTTGCAGTTGCAGCGCTAACTGTTCTTGAATAAAACGGCGCATGCGGTGAATGCCATCAACATCGATGATATCAACTTGCTCAGCCAAATAGGTTTCACTAGGCAGCATTAACAGATGCGCGCGTAAGGTTTTTTCGATGCTTTCATCGCTTAAAATTTTGCGATAAGCAGTAGCGACATTTTCTGGCAATTGTGGTGTTTGGCCTTGTTTCTGTTTTTCTAATAAATCAAATAAGGTACTTGCTAGTAATTGCTGTCCTGCTTCCCAACGATTGTAAGGGTCACTGTCATGAGCGAATAGAAACGCCAATTCATCTACGCTGTAAGCATACGCTAACTTCACTGGCGCCGTGAAATTGCGTAATAAGGACGGCACGGGCCGATGCGGCACGTTGATAAACGTAAACTGCTGTGTTGTTTCACGTAATTCAAGCACCCGCCCATCAACTCCGGCTTGTGATTCGTCACTTAGTTGCAGCGCCATATCCTCACCATTTTCATCGAGCAAACCCACTGCAAATGGCATATGAAAAGGTTTTTTCTCGGGCTGGCCAGGTGTGGCTGGACAATGCTGGCTAAGCTCAAAGGTGTATTCTTGCTTGCTTGCATCATAATTGGTTTTGGCAGTGATCACGGGCGTGCCTGCTTGTGAATACCATAATAAAAACTGTGATAGATCAACTTGGTTAGCATCGGCAATCGCAGCAACAAAGTCATCCGTTGTCACCGCTTGGCCATCGTGGCGTTCAAAATACAAGTCCATACCTTTACGAAAACCCGCTTTGCCCACCAAAGTACGCAGCATACGAATAACTTCGGCACCTTTATTATAAACCGTAACAGTATAAAAATTATTGATTTCAACATAGGCATCAGGCCGAATGGGATGTGCCATTGGGCCTGCATCTTGTGAAAATTGTGCAGAACGAATGGTCTTGGCTTGTTCGATACGGCATACTGGCACTGAGGTTTGATCTTCAGTAAATAATTGTTCGCGAAAAACTGTCAGCCCCTCTTTTAAACTCAATTGAAACCAATCGCGACAAGTGACGCGGTTACCTGTCCAATTGTGAAAGTATTCATGCGCAACCACCAATTCTACACCTTGATAATCACGGTCAGTCGCAGTTTCAGGTTTAGCGAGGACATATTTAGTGTTAAAAATATTTAACCCTTTATTTTCCATGGCACCCATATTGAAGTCGCCAACAGCAACTAGCATGTAGATATCGAGATCGTATTCGCGTCCAAAATTTTCTTCATCCCAGCGCATGGATTTTTGTAGTGCTTGCATGGCATGTTGACATTTATCTTCATTGCCGTTTTCAACAAAGATTTGTAAAGCAACTTCACGTCCAGAAGCAGTGGTATAACTATCTTCGATCTTCACTAAATCACCAGCAACCATGGCGAACAGATACGATGGCTTTTTGAAAGGGTCTTCCCACTTGGCCCAATGTCGGGAAGGATCACTACTCTGCCCTTGATCCAACCTATTGCCATTGGCAAGTAAAACTGGGCAACTGGCTTTGTCTGCCTCAATTGTTGTAGTGTATTTGGCCATTACATCGGGGCGGTCAAGAAAATAAGTAATGCGTCGAAAGCCGTGGGCTTCACATTGCGTGCAATACATACTTTTTGATTTGTATAAACCCGATAATGCCGTATTTTCCTGTGGCTTGATGGTGTTTTCGATAGTTAGCACGAATTGTTCAGGGACTGATTTGATGGTTAAACCTTCAGCCGTGACTTGGTACTCAGCGGCGGCTAATTTTTCCCCATCTATCGCCAGTGACACGAGTTCGACTTCGTCACCGTGTAAATCCAGCGGCGTAGTGGCACTGGCGTAATCCGGGTTGCGGCGCATATTAAGCGTCGTGGTAACATTAGTAGCATCGTTATGAATGTCGATATAGAGGTCTACCGCATCAATCCAATAGGCGGGGGGCGTGTAATCTTTCAGATAAATAGTACGTGGTGACTGGGTATTATTTTTCGCCATGACTTAACCTCATTTATTAGTTTTTCGCGACAATCAATTGATATATATGAATTTTATTTCTTATTGTTAAATGTTGAACTTATATCAACATCGATCCCTAAATGTTGCCCATAAATCTTGGCAAATACAATGATATTTTTGATGTACTTACGAGTTTCGTACCAAGGTAAGGTATCAATCCAGACATCGGCGGGTAAATTTTGACTTTTTTCTAACCAGCGCGTAATGCGTGCTGGACCAGCATTATAGGCCGCTGTGGCATAAATTAAATCACCATCGAATTGGTCTAACATGTCACGCAGATAGCGTGTGCCTAGGGTAATATTTTTGGCGGGCTTTAATAATTCATAGCGACTTTTTAATGGAATTTTATGCTTGCGCGAAACAGTACGCGCCGTGGGTGGCATTAATTGCATTAAACCCATGGCGCCCGCGTGTGAATGTGCATCCAGCATAAAGGCACTTTCTTGGCGCATCATGGCGTAGACCCAAGCGGGATTGAGTTTGAGTCTTTTGGCTTTTTTCACTACCAACTTTTTGTGCACGATAGGAAATTCTATTTCCAGATCGTCAATATCATAGGCTTTGAATAAGCTAAATATCGCACGCTCATACCAACCCCATTGATAAGCCAAATCCGCAGCCGCCCAGCGTTGTTGTTCCGGTAACTCACTCACAATGGCTTGCCACTCACGACGTGCAGCACGATAACGTTTGAGTGTAAAAAGTTCTTTGGCACGTTGGATGCCGGCAAGTTGGGCAAAGTTTTTTTGAAAATTATCTTTGTCTTTGAAGTTGTCGGTTTTTAGTGTGAATTTGCGCCCGAGTTGTTGACTCGCCAGATAGGCATAGTAATCATTGCCTTTGCTGAGCTGTTGAAAAATTTTATTGGCTTTGATTTTTTGTTGCATGCCGAGTAATGATTTCGCCTTCCAATACTGCCAGATTGATTTTTTTTGTTTATCTAAGGGTAATTGTGCTACCCAATAAAAGGCTTGCTGCCAACGGCTGTGGGTGATAGCACTGCGTACACGCCACTCTTCGACGTTTGCGTCGACATAGTCTTTATCAACCTTCACTAACCATAGCAGGCCATCAGGATGGCCTTGAATAGCTAAGGACATGCCAATAGTTCGAATGATCTGTTGTCTTTGCTCGCGGTTAAATGGATAGTGGTATTTTAAAATACGCCACGCTTGAAAAGCTTGCATGCCGTCACGGCGCGCCAAACGTTGCACGCCATTGACTAGCATATCCCCCACCATAGGGTTGGATTTATTAAATAAGCCGACTTGCTTGACGAGCTGAGGTTGGTGAGCGACGCGGCGCCAGAGCTTCACGTATTGGCGATCTTGCGCTGTGGTTAGGCTCGCCAAATATTTGGCAAGACCATGTTGTTTGTTCTGCAAAGCCATTTGCAAACGCTCACGAATTTGTGCATGATTGGGCCCGCCTGTGCTAAACCAATAATCAAAAGCATCATCGCACTCTTTGGGTTGTGAATAGCCGACTAGCCACATATCCTGAATTTGTTCTAATGCTTCTTCTTTATCACCATCTTCCAACTGTGCCTGTAGAAAATGACATTGTAATTTGCTTGACTTGGACAACTGATAATAAACCAGATAATCTTGCCAACGCTCTTGTTTGGCTAACGCTAATAACCAACGATAACGCAGACTTTTTACGAGTGGCAGATCAGCATACTGTGCGAAAAAGCGATCCACATCAGCATACGGCAAGGTGTCGATACGTTGTTTGATAGCCGCATAGAGTAAATACGGATAAAGAGGATAAGTTCGTAGCGAAGGCACTAATTGTTGAAACTCGTCAAATTGGTTTGCTTGAATAAGTTTTTCTGCGGTAAGAAAATCTTGGCGCTGTAATTCTAACTTGCTGAGTAGTTCTGCATTTGCTTTTGTGGTTTTCTTAGCTGAAGCTTTCTGTTTTGCTGCTTTCTTAGTTATTCGTTTTTTTGTGGCAGATTTTTTTGTTGTGGTTCTTGGCTGAACGTTGGCTTTTTGCTGCGTCACTTGTGATTGAGTTGTACGCTCTGCAGCAAGTGCAATCTCCCAACTTGCAAAAGCACTGGGTGCAAACAACAAACTTACCCCAAGCCATAGACAAAGATGGCGAATATTTAGCTGAATTGTTATCAAGACTCTATGCTTCCTGCAATTGGCTTACACGTAATCCATACCATTAATTAATAGCACGAAAACAGCATTTTGAATGCAAAACCAGAATCAGGAAAATTTATGAGCAAATATATTCAACTGCCATATATACTTTAAAAGATATGGTATTTTTTACCCTTTATTTCTCTTAACTACCCCCAGTAAATTGTCCTTTAATCAGCATGTTCTATACTTATCGTCAGCAACGGTTTCACAAGGAGCCCAGTGATGAATGATGTTACCGATATCTTCAGACATTATCAGGATCGTTATGAAGAAGGCATTGAAGAAGAATTTACGTTACAAGAATATTTAGAAATCTGCCGTGATGATCCACTCGCCTATGCCAATGCGGCTGAACGCATGTTGGCTGCCATGGGTGAACCTGAAGTCATTGAAACGCGCAAAGAAGCACGCTTGAGTCGTATCTTCGCCAATAAAATTATTTATCACTACCCGGCCTTTGATGATTTCTATGGTATGGAAGAAGCCATCGAACAAATCGTATCGTATTTCAAGCATGCGGCACAAGGCTTAGAAGAACGTAAACAAATCCTTTATCTATTGGGTCCTGTCGGTGGCGGTAAGTCATCCTTAGCGGAAAAATTAAAATCCTTGATGGAAAACATTCCCTTCTATGCCATCAAAGGTTCGCCCGTCCATGAATCGCCATTAGGACTTTTCTCTTATGAAAATGACGCAGATGTCCTCGAAAAAGAATACAATATTCCACAGCGCTATATTAATGGCATCATGTCACCATGGGCAATTAAACGTTTGCAAGAATATCAAGGTGATATAACGCGCTTTAAAGTCGTTAAGATTAAGCCATCTAAGTTAACGCAAACGGCCGTCGCAAAAACAGAACCCGGTGATGAAAACAATCAAGACATTTCATCCTTAGTAGGCAAAACTGACATCCGTAAACTCGAAGAATTTTCACAAGATGATCCGGATGCCTATAGCTTTTCGGGCGGTTTGTGCCGTGCCAATCGTGGGTTGCTCGAGTTTGTGGAAATGTTCAAGGCACCAATTAAGGTACTGCATCCTTTATTGACTGCGACACAAGAAGGTAATTACAACGCCACCGAGGGCTTGTCTTCGATTCCATTCGAAGGCATCATTCTCGCTCACTCTAATGAATCTGAATGGCAAGCTTTCAAAAACAACAAAAAGAATGAAGCCTTTATTGATCGCATCTTTATCGTTAAAGTACCCTATTGTTTACGCGCCTCAGAAGAAGTCAAAATTTATAAAAAACTGTTGCAAAATAGTTCACTGCACTCTGCACCCTGTGCACCAGACACTTTAGCCATGATGGCGCAATTAGCGGTTTTATCACGCATTAAGGAACCAGAGAATTCCAGCATTTACTCAAAAATGCGCGTGTATAATGGTGAAAATCTCAAAGACACCGACCCTAAAGCCAAGTCATTCCAAGAATACCGCGATTTTGCTGGCGTCGACGAAGGTATGACAGGCCTATCTACGCGCTTTGCTTTTAAAGTATTATCACGTGTGTTTAACTTTGATACGACAGAAATCGCCGCTAATCCTGTGCATTTATTCTATGTCTTAGAGCAACAGATCGAACGCGAACAATTCCCACCAGAAGTGGCTGATCGTTACATTTCTTATTTGAAAGGTTTTTTAGTGCCTCAGTACATTGAATTCATCGGTAAAGAAATTCAAACGTCATACCTAGAGTCTTATTCTGAGTATGGTCAAAATATCTTTGATCGTTATGTTACTTATGCTGACTTTTGGATCCAAGATCAAGAATACCGAGATCCTGACACCGGTGAAATCCTCGATCGCAAAGCGCTTAATGAAGAACTAGAGCAAATCGAAAAACCAGCAGGCATCAGTAATCCGAAAGATTTCCGTAATGAGATTGTTAATTTTGTCTTGCGCGCACGCGCCAATAACCACGGCAAGAATCCGGTTTGGCATAGTTACGAAAAACTCAAAACCGTTATCGAGAAGAAAATGTTTTCAACCACTGAAGACTTGCTGCCTGTCATCTCATTTAACACTAAGGCTTCTACCGAAGAAAAACAAAAGCATGAAGACTTCATTAATCGTATGGTAGAAAAAGGCTATACCGCAAAACAAGTGCGCTTATTGTGCGAATGGTACCTGCGGGTACGTAAGTCCTCATAGGGTTATGGTGGGTGTTGCATGACACAATTCATTGACCGCAGGCGTTACGGCAAAAATAAAAGCGCTGTCAATCGCCAACGTTTTATCCGTCGTTTTAAGCAGCAAATAAAAAAAGCTGTTTCCGAGTCCATCGCCCACCGCAGTATTACTGACGTTAACAAGGGTGACAAAATCACTATTCCGGCTAAAGATTTATCTGAACCAGTCTTTCATCATGGACAAGGTGGTACGCGCGAAATCATCCACCCTGGCAACCAAGACTTCGCCACAGGTGACCGTATTAAGCGCCCACCACAAGGCGGCGGACAAGGTCGCGGTAGTAATGCCAGCAATACAGGCGAAGGCACAGATGACTTTGGCTTTGAACTTTCACGTGAAGAGTTCTTAGAAATTTTCTTTGACGACCTTGAACTACCAGACTTGATTAAAACCCAAATCGGTGAAACCATGTCAATGAAAAGTGTGCGTGCTGGATTCACAACGACCGGCGTACCTACCAATATTAACGTGATCCGCTCATTGCGGGGGGCATTGGCTAGACGCATTGCGTTACGTTCGCCCTATAAGAAAAAAATCCACGAAACCGAAGCACAAATTGAAGAACTTTTAAAAACCTGTAGCAAAGACGATCCCAAAGTTAAACAATTGCATAAAGAAATCGAGTTTTTAGAACAAAAATGTAAAGCCATTCCCTTTATCGATCCATTTGATTTGCGCTACAACAATCGCGTGATGCAACCTCAACCTAGTACGCAAGCAGTTATGTTCTGCATCATGGATGTCTCTGGTTCGATGGATGAAAGTAAAAAAGATATTGCCAAACGTTTTTTTATTTTACTCTATCTCTTTTTAGAACGTAACTACGACAAGATCGAAGTCGTTTTCATCCGTCATCACACCTCAGCCAAAGAAGTCGATGAAAATGAATTTTTCTATTCGCGTGAAACCGGTGGCACCGTTGTTTCAAGTGCACTCGAACAGATGCGTGACATCATTGCACAACGTTATCCAACCGGCGAATGGAATTTGTACGCAGCACAAGCCTCCGATGGGGATAATTGGAATGCGGATTCACCCTACTGTAAAGAGTTACTTGCTGATAGTATTATGCCCGTCGTACAATATTATGCTTATGTAGAAATTATGCCGCGCCACCATCAAAGCCTGTGGGAAGCCTATCTTTCTATCCAAGAACGCTTCGCTAACTTTGCTATGCAAAACATTAATGATCCTGCGGATATTTACCCCGTGTTTCGTGAACTTTTCAAAAGGCAAGAGACATGACACAAAAAAGCGAAGTCAAAAAAAATCAAAATCCCATTTCGACAGGCTCAGAGTGGAACTTCGATTTAATTAAACGTTATGAACGTGAAATCGCACGTATTGCTGGCGATTTTGGCCTAGATACTTACCCTATTCAATTAGAAGTTATTGCAGCTGAACAAATGATGGATGCCTATTCTTCTGTTGGCATGCCGATCGGCTATCACCACTGGTCTTTCGGCAAACAATTTGTCAACGTCGAAAAAAATTATAAACGTGGCCATATGGGTTTAGCTTACGAGATTGTGATCAATTCCAATCCTTGTATCGCCTATTTAATGGAAGAAAATACCATAGCAATGCAAACCTTAGTCATTGCTCACGCCTGTTATGGCCATAATTCATTTTTTAAAAACAATTATCTCTATAAAACTTGGACTAACGCCGACTCAATTATTGATTATTTATTATTTGCACGTAACTATATCTCTCGTTGCGAAGAAAAATATGGCATTGATGAGGTTGAAGAAACCATAGACGCATGCCATGCCTTGATGAACCACGGCGTCGATCGTTATCACCATCCATCAAAATTATCCTTACGTGAAGAACAAGCTCGTCAAAAAAAACGCGCTGAATATCTGCAATCACAAGTTAATGATTTATGGCGCACTATTCCACAAAAAGAAAAAAATGCTGCGCAAGAACAAGCAGAAAATCAATTTAAATTTCCTGAAGAGCCACAAGAAAACTTACTGTATTTCATCGAAAAAAATGCTCCACTACTCGAGCCTTGGCAACGCGAGATTGTACGTATCGTACGTAAGATCGCGCAATATTTTTATCCGCAACGGCAAACGCAGGTAATGAATGAAGGTTGGGCGTGTTTTTGGCACTACACCCTACTCAATGCTCTCTACGATGAAGGCCTGGTGACTGATGAATTCATGATTGAAGTGTTACAGTCACATACCAATGTGATCTACCAACCGCCATTTGATAGCCCTTATTATACCGGTATCAACCCATACACTTTAGGTTATAACATGATGGCAGATATCAAGCGCATTTGTGAAAACCCCACGACCGAAGACAAGGAGTGGTTCCCTGATCTTGCTAATACTGATTGGCTGAAAACTTTAGATTTCGCCATGCGCAACTTTAAAGATGAAAGCTTTATTGCCCAATATCTCTCACCTCGCCTGATGCGCGAGCTGAAACTTTTCGCAATAATGGACGATGACCGTGAAGACACTTTATGTATTTCAGCCATACACGATGAAATCGGTTATCGCACATTACGCCATACCCTCTCAAAACAATATAATCTTGGTGACAATGAACCAAATATCCAAGTTTATAATGTTAATGTTCGTGGTGACCGTGCAATGACATTACGTCACTATCAATACAGTCGTAAACCTCTCGATAAATCCACTGACGAAATCATGAAACATCTCTATCGCCTTTGGGGATTTCCCGTCATACTCGAAACTGTTGATGAAAAAGGTGAAATTGTATCAAGTTACAGTTGCCCTCCAGAATGATTTTTTCTCGTAATTCATTGAAAAATTAAGCAAAACTTGTCATGATCGGCAGCTTGTTGGATATTTCACTCCAATTAGACAAAGAGGGGCCTAAAGTTGAATAAGAAAATAACCATTTTCATTTGTGTTTTGCTCGGATTATTATTTCCCGTCTTTGCGCTTGCATCATCAGGTGATAGCAAGCCTCTAAATCTTAATATGACCGACACTGCGATAGGAATTTCTGCACTTTGCATATTTATGCTCGCGTATTGCGCTGTGATGGGCGAAGAATTTTTACATTTACGCAAATCAAAACCAGTGGTACTCGCCGCTGGCGTCATTTGGGGGTTGATTGCATGGTCGACACATAGTAATAGCTTAGCGACTGCCGTTGAAGCGCAACTCCGCGATAATATTTTAGAGTATGCCGAACTACTTCTATTTTTATTAGTGGCAATGACTTATGTAAATGCCATGGCTGAACGTCAAGTCTTTGAAGCCTTACGCGCCTGGCTTGTACGCAAAGGTTTAAGCTACCGCCAATTATTTTGGATTACAGGCATTTTAGCGTTTTTCATTTCGCCCATTGCAGATAATTTAACAACCGCGCTTCTGATGTGTGCGGTGGTAATGGCGGTCGGTGCCGATAACCCTCGCTTTGTCGCTATTTCCTGTGTAAATATTGTCGTTGCCGCGAATGCAGGCGGCGCCTTTAGCCCCTTTGGTGACATCACCACCTTGATGGTATGGCAAAAGGGTATATTACCGTTTGCTGATTTCTTCGCGATCTTTATTCCTTCAGTAGTGAACTTTCTTATTCCTGCAACAATCATGCATTTCGCGATACCAAAGCTTAAGCCCGATGCCTTGGATGAGCAAATTAAAATGCGCCGCGGTGCTAAGCGCATCATCCTACTTTTCTTAATCACGATTACCACGGCAGTAAGTTTCCACCAAGTCTTACACTTGCCACCAGCCATTGGCATGATGACAGGTTTTGCTTTGTTACAATTTTTTGCTTACTACTTAAAGATGAGCACTTCTGTTGTTGGTGAAGGTGAAGAGAATCCCGAAATTACTAATGATTTTGATGATGATCAACACCATATACCATTTGATATTTTCCGTAGAGTCGAGCGTGCCGAGTGGGATACTTTATTATTCTTCTACGGCGTTATCTTGTGTGTCGGCGGTTTGGCAACCTTAGGTTATCTTGGTTTATTATCACAAACCATGTATCAAGATTGGGGCGCATCTTTAGCACAAATTCATGCGGCGACACCGGCCAATATCACTGTCGGTGTATTGTCCTCCATCGTCGATAATATTCCCGTCATGTTTAGTGTCTTAACCATGAACCCATCCATGTCCGAAGGCCAATGGCTATTAGTCACACTCACCGCTGGTGTTGGCGGCAGCATGTTATCAGTTGGTTCAGCCGCTGGCGTTGCGCTAATGGGGCAAACTAAAGGCCGTTATACTTTCTTCAGCCATTTGAAATGGACGTGGGCCATTGCCCTCGGCTATGCAGCAGCTATTTATGTACACATTTGGATAAACGCAGATTTGTTCTATAAAACGTTGACTTAATTTTCAAACAGGCACTTGCCGTTGCTGCTCTTGTTCAGAGCAGCAACGCATTCTTGATGCGCAGCCAATTCATTATCGTTCGCTTTAATCACCAGTAAATCATCGCACGCTTGCGCCAATGCTTGGTTAACAATTGCTTGCTGTGGTGTACCACCTTTGCGTTTTTCTCCATCGCTAAACAAGCTTTCTTGGCCACCGGTCATTGCTAAATAGAGTAATGCTAATAATTCAGCATCAAGTAAGGCCCCGTGTAATTCTCGGTGGGAGTTGTCAACGCCATAGCGTTTACACAGCGCATCCAAGCTATTACGTTGCCCCGGATGCATTTGCCGTGCTAGAGGCAAGGTATCGAGAATTTGACAACGCTTGACGATCTTTACGCGCCCTTGACCACATGACATTAGTTCATGTTGCAAAAAGCCAACGTCAAATGGCGCGTTGTGGATAATCAATTCCGCACCGAAAATAAAATCTAAAAACGCTTGTGTAATATCAGCAAAACGCGGTTTATCGGCGAGGAATTCATTGGTGATACCATGGACTGCCAAAGCACCCTCTTCGACTTCACGCTCAGGGTTGACATAACAATGAAAAGTATTACCCGTTAAGCGACGATTAATCAGCTCAACACAACCGATCTCAATCACGCGATGGCCCTGTTGTGGATCAAGGCCTGTGGTTTCAGTATCTAATGCAATTTGACGAGCTGTCATTCTTTGTCCCTCTATATTCGTGCGCAAAACCAATTTTTTATCCTGAGTGCACTACGCTTGTAGCCTTGATAAGCACGTAGCGCGCATCAAGGAGCAGCGTTTGCTAATACATTCCCTTGATGCGCGCTACGTGCTTATCAAGGCTACATCTGGGCTTGACACAAAGACAGTAGTCTACAGATCAGCTTATAGTTTACAACAAAGTATCAATCGCCAAGTTCGCTAACTCATCGGCAATTTCATTTTCGCGGTGACCGCTGTGCCCTTTGATCCATTGCCATTCGATGTCATGTTTTTGTACTTCAAGGTCTAACTGTTGCCATAGATCCGCATTTTTCACGGGCCTTTTCGCTGCTGTTTTCCAACCATTACGCTTCCAGTTTGCTAACCACGACGTGATGCCATTCATGACATACTTAGAATCAGTCATTAAGATCACTTTACACGGCCTTTTGAGTGATTCAAGCGCTTTAATAGCAGCCATTAATTCCATGCGATTGTTTGTGGTATTTTTTTCAGCACCATGTAAGCTTTTCTCTTTACCATCATAACGCAGTAATGCCCCCCATCCTCCTGGGCCAGGGTTGCCACGACACGCGCCATCCGTAAAAATTTCCACAGTCTTATCCCCCATTAACGTTGTCCACCACCAGCACGTGATTGCGGTTGTTGTTCGATCGCTTCATCACGCAAGAAGCGTTTCTTCGCACGCCAAGGCGCACGTAACGGTGTCACGCGAGCCACCTCTTTTTTCGCAATGATCATACTCGTCGCACCACAAGATGGCCAAAAACGAGCACCAAGGCGTGCAATAAATCCAAATTTTTTGCGCGTATTAACCGAGCGTAATGGCAATTGAAACTGTATACCTTGCTCTTCGATAATACTGAAATCTTGTTGCTGCAACCAAGTCCGTAGCGAACCCGTGGTAATAAAGTTGGCACTCCAGGGCGCATTGCGTTTTGATTTAAATAAGCCACACAAACCCCAGGTACTAATTGGGTTAAACGCCAAGATAATCAAGTAGCCTCCTGGAATTAAGGTGCGATACACTTCTTCTAAAACAGCTTGTGGGTTAACTGTGTATTCCAAAGCGTGGGCGAGCAACACCACATCAAGGCTATCAGCCTGTAGCGGCAATTGGCAAAAAGATTGGCTGCATGCGGAGCAACCCTCGTAATCTAGCCAACCTTCCCCCAGTGAAAAGCGATGCGAAATGGGGCTAGCAGCCAACCATTCACGATGTAACGGTAGGCCCAGTTGCAACAGGTGATAACCAAAAAATTTGGGCAGCCATTTGGCAAGCTGAACTTGTTCTTCTCGCAATAAGTCTTGCCCCAAGGACATTTGATACCATGTCTGTAAGCTCATCCCACGACTCATAATGAGTTAATCCCTGTGTGCTCAAGATTGACGTCAGTCAACAACTTAATTGTATTATTATTCATCAAGTTAGTATCAAAATCTGGCTTAAGCGGTTAAAACAACGCCACATTAACGCTGTACAGGCGTCAGTGGTGTAAAGCAGCCTATTTTGCGTCTGATTGAGTGATTAAATCAAGAAAACTGCCCGTTTTTCGTAATATATCCTACTTCTCTGCGTCTTGCTGTAAAAAAAATATACAAAAATTTCCCCTCGCTAGCCTCATGATATCAAAGAAAATCTTCGTAATCGTTCTGTTTTTTACTGATTTCGTAGCTTGACCAATTCTAATATGGCCGTAGAATGGTTCGGATGTGTCGAAAAATCATTAAATTAACGGCCTTAGCCATGTTGCTTGTTTTCTTTAGTACCCTCGATGGCTGTACGGGCTTCCAACAAGGTAATGCCACCAAAGCTTCATTGGGTGCAGAGAAAAAAGCTGCTGACTCCCCAGTAACGCACGTGGGTAGCCTATGGCCACGCATCGCGAGGAATTTCACCCTCAATCACAACAGCAATAATCCCGAAGTACAAGCACAGATAAAATGGTATATGCACCATCAAACCTATCTTTACACGATGGCGCAACAAGCATCACCCTACATGTATTACATTTTTCAACAAGTCAGAAAGCGTGACTTGCCAGGCGAACTTGTGCTATTACCATTTATCGAAAGTGCCTATGATCCGACTGAGTACTCCAATGTCGGTGCTGCCGGTTTATGGCAAATCATGCCCGGCACTGCAACAGGTTTCGGTGTGAAAGAAGATTGGTGGTACGATGGGCGACGCGATATTTATGCATCGACAAATGCCGCACTGGACTATTTAACCTATCTTGAAAATTATTTTAATGGTAATTGGTATCTCGCCATCGCAGCGTATGACTCCGGTCAAGGTACGGTGCAACATGCTATTGAACGTAACGCTAAGCGCGACAAACCCACTGACTTTTGGGCGTTACACTTGCCACGCGAAACCCAAGCTTATGTGCCTAAATTACTCGCTTTAGCAACGATTGTCGCCAATCCCAAAAAATATCCCGTCAAACTACCGCCACTTAAAAATGCGCCTTATATTGCCGAAGTCAATGTTGGCTCACAAATAGACTTAGCACATGCGGCGAAAATGGCGGGTATCAGTACTGCAGAAATTTATAATTTGAATCCCGGCTATAAGCGTTGGGCAACTGATCCCACCGGCCCTTACCATTTATTTTTACCCGTAGATAAGGTTGCCAAGTTTGAAGTAAATCTTGCAAAACTACCCAAATCACAGCGCGTCACTTGGAAGCGTCATACGGTCAAGCCTGGCGATACATTACAAGAAATTGCTAAACGCTCAGATACATCAACCGCTATCTTACGCAAAATAAACCACTTGCCGAGTAATAGAATTAAAGTCGGCTCAGTGTTGCTAATTCCATTAGGCACACACAACTTGGCAAGCTACACAGTACGCCAGACGAGTCACTATAAGCGTTACACAGGTTATGTGCCAAATTTACCAGGCCCTAAAGAAATTATTCACACCGTTAAAGCGTCTGACACCTTGTGGACCTTGGCCGATCGCTATGATGTCAAAGTATCGGAAATCCGTTTTTGGAACCAACTAGGCAATC
Source organism: Gammaproteobacteria bacterium (assembly GCA_021773335.1). Lineage (GTDB taxonomy): Bacteria > Pseudomonadota > Gammaproteobacteria > JAJFKG01 > JAJFKG01 > JAJFKG01. Next base: position 15,469 of record JAJFKG010000007.1, on the reverse strand, counting down.
AAAAGCACTTAAAAGCGGGAACTAAGCTCATTATATGGGTGCCCAAACACCGCCACCATACTCAGTATGCTAATACTCGTTATCGCCATGTGCCCAAAACTTATTACAAAGTCAAGGCCGACGACACATTATCACGTATTGCCAATCGTTTTCACACGACAGTAGGCACTCTACAGACCATTAATCATAAGCAAGACAGTACGATTCATCCTGGGCAAGTTATTCTTGTGCCCCGGCATGTAAGCCATGCCAGCAATCACCGCTCTCACCAAACAAGCAAACATCAAGGTCTGCGCGTGTCTTATCAGGTGAAAAAAGGCGATTCTCTTAGTCGCATAGGTGAGCATTACGGAGTGAGCATCGCTGATTTACGCCACTGGAATCATTTATCACGTTCGCAATATATCCATCCGGGGCAAAAGCTCGTAATATACCGCTCTTAGTGAGGGATATTGGCAGCTCGCCACACTGGGTTGTAGGTTATTGTAAGTGTAAGACATACAGATTCTCACGTAAATTAAAGACGAATAAACCTTTTGCTCGCTAATTAATTGTTTTATTATTGTTTACAGTTAGTTAGGTACCTGCTGTTAATCGGCTAAGAAACAAGCGAATAAGCAATATGCCCGAGCAATTCAAGCAATTGACTTGGCAACAAGTCCGCACACAAGTGCACAGCGTCAACCCAAGCTTGGCCAGTGTCATTGACGCTCTCAGTCCGAGTGATAAGTTCACGTTTATTAAAGCCGACTACCCTTTTGGCAGCGAAATTCTTAGCCATGTTCAATTTAACCTACCCGGCAACAATGGTAATTTAACTCCTTTTAATGGGCTCAAACCCGGCTTGCAAAAAGCATTAGGGTATAATTATCAAACCAACCCCGTTAGTTTAGTACTAAAAAACTCCGTTGAATTATTTATAAAACTTGATAACCGCATTATTCCGTTTGCTTTAATCCAACCCGGCCGCCTATTTGGGCTATGGCGCATTCTAGATTCCCAGTATTCACACTGTCCACTGATTTTTGTCTGGGGAATCACCGCTGGTGCGCGCTCTATGTTCATGTTACCAAAAATCTCCGATGGCATATGTCACAATCGCTTAAAAAATCATTTTAATCTACACGCCGGTAAACCAGGACATATGCAAGATCATTGGCAAATTTTTCGTGAAATCACCCATAGCATGCAGCCAGACTCTCCCTGGAACAGTGAATTATTGTTTTTTAGTAAAGAGTGGTTTGAGCACTTGGACGATCCTGCATGGGCTAATTTTCATCGCTATCTGCTACGATCAGCCTGGGAAAACAATAGTTTCTGGCGCAATCAATTTATCTGGAAGTTAATTTTTACGAGTATAGAAACGCGACGACAGCTAAAACCCAACCCCTATATTGCCGACCTGACGCAACAGGCTTTTATGGTTAGTGTTGGCGCTTTACCAGGATTTGCGCCAGCAACCGACGAAAGCGCAGGCCCCGTGCAAACTATCCAAGCGGCTTATCGAGAGTTTTATCAACTCAAACACTATCCCCCTATTGTTATGCAACCAAAGTTCTTTTCACAATCAGAGACAACTCAACAACCTGTGTATCTGTCATTGCAATATCCGAGTGCCATTGAGCTTGCACCACGTCTATCGACACGCACGCATGCAATTGCCGATCTAGAAGCAATCCAAATGCTGACTAAGGAATATATCGACGGCTTACTGGCTGAAGACTTTCGCATTGGCGATACCCCTTTGGCCAAGGTACCTTTTAAAGTACAGTTCGATCATTTTCATCGCGCTCCCATAAACTATCCCGACATTTACGAAAGCAAACAAATCTCTCAAGCTGATAAAAACTTTCACGAAGTCAATTCACCTCATCACGGAGAATTTCCCGCCAATAGTTCTTTCTTTAATGGTTGTATTCGAATAAGCAATAAGAATAATCATCACACCAACGATGCTTAATCACTAGTTGTGTTTGGTCAATGCCAACGAAAAAACCGCCTCATCCGCATCATCAGCATCATCCGCAACGGCAGTGACGACTGGCGTAGTACCACGATAAATCTCAAACAATGCACGCCGGCGACTACCTATTGGCGCATAATCAACGCTCCGACTATTATTGACAAGCCCCCCACGCTTCATTGCCAACAGCCAGTGGCGAACCTCACGAGAATCAGGCATATACGCGCGGTAAATACTGTTACCAATCACTCTTGTGTGTGAATAAGTTCCCCCTTTGTAGACTTTATCGCCACCGATTGAAGTCACATTTGCATCGCTTTTAGGCCTAGCAATATCAAGTAATAATTTACCTTTTCCGGGTGTTAGCAAAGACATCGCCTGATGGAGCATTGCCTGTTGGCCTTCGCTACTAAAGTCACTAAAACCACACCATAACCATAAGATACAGTCATAGGTGGTCTTAGATCGATACTGAGTGAAATCACCCTTAATAATCGTCACACGTCCAGCAAATTTTTTGCGTAATTTACCCACTGCAGCTGCATCACGTTCTATAGCAGTAATATCGTTGTAACCATTCGCTAATAAAAATTTAAGCACACGCCCATCACCGGGACCAAACTCTAATATCCTGGCCCGTTTATCGCGTGGCAACATATCCTTATCGCGGGCAAGCTTGAGGTCAGCGCACTGATGCAGGCCCGCGTCGGTATAATGTGGTTTGGTACCACCAGCTCCCGGACTAAATAATGAAGCATAAAAAGATTTATTTGCTTGATTAACTCGATCAGCCGTTTTCTGACGTTTACGCTTACTGGCTTCATCTCGGCTCGAACCCGTGGCCTGTGACGGCTCAACTTCACTACTATCATTACTACGACTAGGTTTAGGTTGGGTTTGAATCCCTTCGCGTCTACGCTTTGGCATATCTACTCTCCTTGGTACGCGGACGAGAGTACTCTTATACGTGACCGAGATCAACATAACTTATTGTATTTGTAGAAAATTACAAGGGCGAGGTTACGCTTACGAAACGTCAGATGTAAAAATATCCCACACATGACAACCCTCTTCCTCTTATTTTGCTTGCAATTGCTGCAATTAAATGTTGACAGAGAACGTCTAGTCGGGAACAATATGCTCACTCATCTTGCTAGCCCCACATGGGCATACAAGGATAAGCAAATGGAGAGGAATTTATGAAAAGGGACACCCACAAAAGCAAATCTAATTTTTCTACTCTACCCAAATCTGCACAGCATCATATAAAAAACTTATTACGTTTGAATCGTTTTGCAGAAGCAAAAGACTATTACGAATTAAATATCTCGAGAGTGAAAAAGCCAGGTAGTGAACCTAGGATAACAAGACTTAAAACATCAAAAAACGATTAGTATGTACTCGGATGGACACACATGATTAGACTGATAATTGTAGAGCATCAACATAAACTTCACACAAAGCTGAGAACAAAATTACAAGAGGCCGAAGATATCCTCATCGTCGGTGAGGCAAGTACTAAAGTGGCTTTGCAACTCGCATATGAAACGCATCCTGATATCATTATCACCGACGTCATCACCCCAGATATCCCAGGCTTAAATATTCTAGAACATTCTAAGCAATTATTACCGCAGCCCAAAGTTATCATATTGAACCACTCTAATAATTTATTTTTACCGAGTATTGCATTTCGTGTTGGCGCAACCAGTTATCTCAACGATGAAGCGACGGGAGACGAGCTTCTCAGTGCAGTTCGTGATAGTTATGAGGGTAAAACTTATATCTCTCCGACGATTTCACGTCAGCTCGCACTCAAACATATCGGCGGTCTAAGCCCAGAACCAATAGAGTTATTATCCGACCGCGAATTACAAATTATGCTGATGATTGTTGCCAAGAAAAAAATCAATGATATTGCGGAGTTTCTTAAAATCACCCCGAAAACTGTTAACACTTACCGCTATCGCATGTTTGCCAAACTCGGTATTAAAAATGACGTACAACTGCTACATGCTGCAAATCGTTATGGCTTAGTCAGTATTTAGTCCCTGTCTGGATCAACTTTAGTATCATAGAGAAAACATTTCACTCGGTGTGCTTTTTCAAGTGTAGTCTCACCTGGATATGCACGACGGCATTGTGACATGGCTTTTGGACAACGTGGATTAAAATGACAACCAGCTGGAGGCGTTATCGGCGAAGGTTGTTCGCCTCTAAGCTGCTGTGTCTTGCGCTGACTATCCGTATCAGCTTGCGGCACTGCTGCTAACAGGGCTTGAGTATAAGGATGCTTTGGGGTTTGCAAAATATCGTCTACGCTGCCTTGTTCCACCATACGCCCTAAATACATAACCATCACCTCATCAGCTAAATAAGCGACGACAGACAAATCGTGTGTAATGAAGATATAAGCAATACCCAACCCACGCTGCAACTCTTTTAGTAGATTGAGTATTTGCGCTTGCACAGAGACATCCAGAGCACTGGTAGGTTCATCACAAATAATTACTTGTGGTTTAACAGCAAGTGCCCGCGCAATACTAATACGTTGCCGTTGGCCACCAGAGAACTCATGTGGATAGCGATACTTGCTCGCTAATGGTAAACCCACTTGGCGCAATAGTTCATTAATTTCTTTATCACGCTCACGTTCAGTCGCATAGAGCTTTTGTGCTAGCATTCCTTCAGCGATAATATCTTTAACCATCATACGCGGATTCAATGATGAAAAAGGATCCTGAAAGATAATTTGTAATTCTTTACGTAGCTTACGATCAACCTTCCCTGCAGCATTTGCTACATCCTTGCCTGCATAAAGTACCCGTCCCATACTAGGTCTAATCAAGTGTAATATCGCCTTCCCAGCCGTCGTCTTACCACAGCCAGACTCACCAACAATGGCTAGGGTCTGCCCTGCTTTAAGGTGCAAGTCAATACCATCTACTGCCTTTACATACCCAATTGTACGCTTTAATAAACCTTGACGAATGGGGAAATGGACTTTCAAATTTTCAACACGTAATAATTCTTGCTGGCTTGAGCGTGGAAAATCAATAACCTTAGCATTTTTTCTTAGCGTATCGAGATGCACCACGGCATGCATTTGTTCTTGATAATCTGGGTCATAGAGATGGCAACGCACACCTGTATTATTGTCTTGCGTCAACCAGCGAGGGGCAACCTCATAACAAATATGCTGAGCAGACTGACAACGCTCAGCAAAGCGACATTGCTTAAAGGTTTGAGTTAATGGCGGTACCATACCAGGTATCACTGTCAAGGCTTGGTTACGCTTATCCACATTCGGCAAAGCAGCAAATAGTTTTTGGCTATACGGATGTTGAGGTTTAGCGAAAAACGCTTGGCATTCAGCTTGCTCTACGATCTGACCTGCATACATCACGGCAACCCTATCTGCGGTTTCTCGAACCACCCCCAAATCATGAGTAATTAATAAAATCGACATACCCGTTTTTGACTGTAATTCACGTAACAAATCCAATACTTGCGCTTGGATCGTGACATCTAAGGCAGTGGTAGGTTCATCGGCAATGAGTAAATCAGGATCACCAGCGAGCGCCATGGCAATCATTATCCGTTGTTTCATTCCGCCCGAGAGTTGATGCGGATATTCTTGTATACGTTGGCGTGGTGCTGGAATGCCAACCGCATCAAGCAATTCAAGAACGCGCTCGTTTTCCTCTCTGCGGGTTAATGATCTATGGTTTCGCACCACTTCACCAATCTGTTCACCAACGGTTAATACGGGATTTAGAGAGGTCATCGGTTCTTGAAAAATCATCGCAATACGTTGACCACGTATATTGCGCATTGCCACTTCAGATAATTCGAATAAAGCTTGCCGCTCTAAGTATATCTGGCTATCTTGCAAAATATCCGCAGCCGGTGGTAGCAATTGCATAATGGCTAAGGCAGTTATAGATTTACCACAGCCTGATTCGCCGAGCAAGGCTAATGTCTCACCCCGACGAATCGTAAAACTGATTTTATCCAGCGCGCGCGCATCGCCTTGTGGCGTTGCAAAACACACGGATAATTGTTCAATAGTGAGTAAGGCATCTGCCATATTATTTCCTAATCCGTGGATCAAAGGCATCACGTATCGCGTCTGAGAATAGATTCGCCGCGAGTACTAAGGCAAACATAAAAATAAATGCAGCCAGTAATGGCCACCATACAACTGGCTCACGCGCCAATTCGAGACGTGCACTATTGATCATATTGCCCCAACTCATGGTCGTGGGATCCACCCCTACCCCGACATAAGATAAGACTGCTTCAGCCAGCACTAAAGCACTAAAGTCTAGTACCACTGCAATTAAAACAATATGCATCACATTCGGTAACACATGACGCGTAATAATATGACGTGAACGCACGCCCAGTGCATGCGCCGCTTGGATATAATCCATCTCACGCAACTTCAGTGTTTCACCGCGCAACATACGACATAGCCCAGTCCAACTCGTCACCCCTAAAATAACACATAAAGCCAGTAAGCGTGTATCAGCTCGCGCCGCAATTGTGGAAAATGCGTCGGGATGATTCGCAACAAAGATTTGTAGAGCCAAGATTGCTGCCGCAATCAACAACACTCCGGGAATTGAACTCAAGGTTGTATAAACATATTGAATAATGTCATCAATACGGCCACCAAAAAAGCCCGCCATAGTACCTAAAAATACGGCAAATGGCAGCATAACCAAGGTGGTCAACGTACCAATCACCAAGCCCGTACGCACACTCTTAAGCGTTTCATAAAAGACATCTTGACCCACCTTATCAGTGCCGAATATATGATAGACAGTAGCCAATTGTATGGCTAACAAAAGCAAAAAAACAACCACACCTAATGATAATAATAACGTCAGCCACGGCACTTGATAACGCAGGCGTAATACCTTTACTAACGTTAAACGATAATTCTCGCCATAATAACGCGTCAGGCGCAAAACGAGCAAGCCACTCACCACTATCCATAGCAAACCAGCCTGCCAAAACGCCCTTATAAAACGTGTTTGCATATCCGCTGCGCGATCTAATTCGGGATTAGCAAGTTGTTTACCCGCATATTTTAAACGTGGATATACCTGCACCACACGGCCATTGGCGAGAATTTTCGTCTCTTTGCTGTATAGATGTGTCGCAAATGGCGCAGAGTAAGATTTTTCATCATTCTCCCCTAAGGGCGCAACCAATTTATCAAACAAACTCTCAACTTCGCCTGAATAGTGAGTGACCCCATTGCTCGCTGGCGTCTCAAATCCTGCTCGAAAGTGAATAGAATCTAGCAAGCCAATAATGACAAAAACAGCCAAAAAAACAGCTGATATCATTGCCAGGTGGCTACGCCACACCAATCGCCATGGCGTACGTAAGTGTTCATGCTTACGCGCATACACTACAAAAAAGATAATCACTAGCAACAACAAATAGATCAGTGCGTCAGTCCATAAAATGACGGGTTGAATAGTCATTGTAGGCGTATCCTTGGATCAACTAAGGTATATGAAATGTCCGTCAGAATTAAACCCACAATATACAAAACCGACCCCAAGAAAACCATCGCTCTAACAATTGCGAAATCTTGCTGCTGGATTGCATCGATGGTGTAACTCCCCAAACCAGGAATCCCAAAAAATGATTCCATCAACAAACTACCTAAAAACAACGTTGGGATCACCACGACTACCCCAGTGAGGATCGGTACTAAGGCATTTTTTAACACATGCTTAAATAATACGGTTAATTCGGATAAACCTTTAGCGCGCCCGGTGCGCACATAATCCTTATTAATTTCTTCTAAATAAATCGTACGGTACCAGCGTGAACCAGCACCGACACCGCCAATCACGCCAATAATCACCGGTAATAAAACAAACTTAAACGCTTGAAGGCCTGTGTCGTAACCAGAGATCGGCACTAAGTGTAGCAACTTACCCACTAAATACTGGCCCCCAATAATATAAAACAAAGCCGATACCGACATCATAACCACACACAAAATCACACCGGTAATATCTAAATACGTACCGCGGAAAAACGCCATCAACATGGCAAAAGTAATATTTGTCAATAAACCCACAAGTAAAACGGGTAAGGCAAGCGCCAAACTTGGCCACATGCGTTGCTTAATATCCGCACCAATGTCACGCCCCGCATCTGACACGCCAAAATCAAAAGCAAATAAACCCACCGATTTTTGGAAAAACAAGGTATCAGAATAACCATTGACACCACTCGTTTGCGGATTATAAAAAAGTGGCTTGTCATAACCGTGCTGTTGTTTCCAATTGGCAATTGCTTGGCTTGTCACATGCTTTTGCCCGAGGTGTGCACGCGCCATATCATCCGGGGAATTGACGATAAAAAATAACATAAACGTTAAAACGTTAACGCCTATTAAAATTGGAATCGCATAAATAAAGCGGCGGATAATATAAGCTAACATGACTTCCCTGTTACTCGTCTGGTTCTAGGGGCTATTGACAATGCGCAGTGCTGAGTTATCAGCTCCCCCCTAATTTTTTCTTACGCAATGGCCGATGCTCTTTACGCCAATAACGAATGCCTACTGGCACGAGTGCTAACACAAAAATCCCAAAACCAACGCCCAGCGGCCAAAAAATCGGGCTATTCCACAAAGCTCGTGCTTTAGCCCGCTGTTTTGGTGCTAAGGCCAAATATTTTAACGTATTATTGGCAATTTCATTGGGTTTTGTTGGTGATAACCACGCATGAGTGAGCGAAAAATTCTGTGGATGGAATCCCCAAACCCAGGGCGCATCATAGCGCACGAGTTCTAACATTTCATCTATCACAGCTTGTCTTTGTGGCCCATTAGGCATACTGCGCATTTTTTCAAACAAGCGATCAAATTTCTTGTTGGTATAATTGCTAGCATTTTCACCACCAAATTTGACTTTACCATTCGGCCCATACAGTAAAAACAAGAAATTTTCAGGGTCAGGATAATCGGCCAGCCATCCCCACGAAAAGATTTGCGCATTACCACTACGCATTTTTTCTTGAAAGCGGTTGTACTGCGTAGCGCGCACGTTCAGTTGGATCCCCAACTTATCAAATTGCTTACGCATCCACTCCAAGCGCGCCTTATCATCTGGCCCACTACTCGCTGGAGTGTCGTAATTTAATACTAAGGGTTCGCCCGTCTTTGCATCACGCCCATCTGGATAACCTGCTTGCGCTAAGAGTTGCTTGGCTTGTGCAAGTGTTTTGCGCTGCGCTTTATCATTGTGCCACTCATAGACTTGCGCGTTTGCTCCCGCTTCACCCTCACGATAACCAAAGATACCTGGCGGTAATGGCCCTTGCGCAGGAATACCTCGACCATTAAGAAAAATACTAATATACTCTTCTTGATCCAACGCTATGCTAATCGCTCGACGCAACAAACGCGCACGTGCGCTATTACCGCCGACAACCTCATCTAACATATTAAAGCCATAATAATACGTTGCTGTTCCAGTACTCGTGTTCAAACGAATGCCTTTATCACGCATCTCTGGCGTTAGATGTGCTTGTCCATCGCTACCAACTTTAACCGATTGTTCAAAGCTATCAGAACTAATTGCCGATTGATCATAATAACCTTGCAGAAACTTATTCCAACGCGGAATCGTTTCTTTCTCAAGACTAAAAACATAACTATCGATGAAGGGTAACGATTGTCCTGCTCGTTGCAATAAACCTTGTGCGGCATCGCCCTCCTCACCCTGTGTCGGGTATGTGTCACCATGATAATTGGGATTTCTACTCAACACCATTCGCCGATTAGGATTATTTTCACTGAGCATATACGGCCCTGTACCAACTGGAAACCAATCAAAACTGATGTTATTAGCTTGCATACCTGGCTGTGAGTAAAAATAATCAGCTTCCCACGGGATCGGGGCAAAGAATGGCATCGCCAACCAATAGAGGATTTGTGGGTACTTGCCTTTAATTTTAATGCGATAAGTATTGGCATCGACAACTTCAACGCCCGCTAGATCATAAGCACGCAAATCGAGATAAGTATCCTCCCCATGCTGTTTACGCTGTTCATCATAATATTCCCGCAATACTTGTGCATAGGCTTGCATACCTACAATATGCTTACTCATTAAGCCAAAGATCGGTGACTGCAATTCTGGGTGAGCCAAGCGCTTTATCTGGTAGACATAATCCTCAGCAAGCAATCGCCGTGTACCTTGCCGTTTGAAATCGCTTAAGGTATCTATTTCCGCTAAATCGTCAATTTTAAGCTTATGATAAACATAATTGCCCCGTTCATCTTTGGCAAATGCCGGGTGTGGCTGATAAAAAATATCCGGCTTGATTTTAATCTCATAAACGCTGGTAGCAATTTTATTCGCTGGCGCATCCTCAGGTAAGACTTTGCCATTCGCATCTAAATAAATTGGCTGTGGTACTTGGGTTGCCGTGAGTGGCACTAAAGTATAAGGGCGTTTGAGATAATGATATTGCAACGGTGGTTCATAGATTTGACTGGTAAACAGTGTTTCATTGCTCGTATAAGAACGTGCTGGATCTAAGGTCTTAGGCCGTTCAGCAAATGCAGAATAATAAATATTGGCATGCTTATCTTTCGCGCGATAAGGATTATTGAGGGTTTGATCCTTATCGCCACAGCCACTGAGAAAGACGCTCAATATGAGAATAGCGACCAGTACACATCCATGTGCACGATGTTTGAGATTAAACATGGTTAAGTCACACAAGCCCTTTTTCAATTCCTCTTTAGTAGTATAGGCAAGCCTTGCGCCATAACGAACAAGCAAGGGCAAATACTAACCAAAAAAGCGCATAAATTCGATCGCCCCACACTCAAATAACCAGCAAATCCATAAACTCATTAACTGGTGTTTGTTCCAATTTTGTTTGATCTAAACACAGCTTACGTATCGCTTGCGCACGCTGGCGTGGGAATCGCGTCAACAAGTTACTCATGAATTTATGTTCCAACACTGGAATGCCTTCTTCACGACGACGGCGATGACCAATCGGATACTCAACTGTCAGTTTTTCAGTTTTGCCACCATCATTAAAATGGATCTCTATGCTATTGGCGATCGAGCGTTTTTCTGGATCCATATAATCTTTAGTAAAACCTTTGTCTTCGACAACTTCCATACGTTCACGTAAGAAATCAATACGCGGATCTTGCGCCACATTATCTTCATAATGCTCCGCTTTCAGATCCCCAAAGATTAAGCCTACTGCTACCATGTATTGCAAGCAGTGATCGCGATCTGCCGGATTATATAAGTGGCCACGTTTGCTAATGATACGGATTGCTGACTCATGTGTTGTTAAGACAATCTTGTCGATCTCATCCATGCGACCTTTAATCTGTTCGTGCAATTTCACTGCGCACTCAACCGCCGTTTGCGCGTGGAATTCCGCCGGGAAAGAAATCTTAAAGAGCACATTTTCCATCACGTAAGAACCATAATCACGCTGGAAGGCAAATTTTTGCTTATTGAAGGATACATCATAAAAACCCCATGTGCCCGCGCTTAATGCGCCGGGGTACCCCATTTCACCGCCCATGGTCATCATCGCTAAACGCACGGCGCGACTGGTCGCATCACCAGCGGCCCATGATTTACGCGAACCTGTATTAGGTGCATGACGATAAGTCCGTAAACTTTGTCCATCTACCCACACTTGTGACACTGCATCACAAATCTGCTCATCATAGCCACCTAACATACGTGTGACCACAGCTGCTGTTGCTAACTTAACGAGCACCACATGGTCCAAGCCAACACGATTAAAACTGTTTTCTAAGGCCATACAGCCTTGAATTTCATGCGCCTTGATCATCGCCGTTAACACATCTCGCATAAAGAAGGGGTCTTTACCATGCGCAACACGCTGCTGGCTCAGATAATCGGCAATCGCCAAAATACCACCTAAATTATCGGAAGGATGGCCCCATTCTGCTGCCAACCACGTATCATTAAAATCCAACCAACGCACAATCGTACCAATATCAAAGGCTGCTTTGACAGGATCTAACACAAACTGTGTACCTGGCACGCGCGCGCCTAAAGGCACTTGTGTGCCTGTAACTATCGGGCCTAAGTGTTTCGTGCACTCTGGAAAACCTAAAGCAAGAAAACCACAGCCCAAGGTATCCATCAAACAATTACGCGCAGTATTATATGCCTCTTGGCTATCGATCTTATAATCAACGATATATTTCGCAATTGCTTGAATCTCTTGGTCGTAATCGGGACGGATATTTTCATCAACCATTGTCATTGTTCTTTTGCTCCTTTTCTCGCCTGATAATTTTCTTCAGGGCTAACTACTTTGTACTATGCGCACACTATCGATCTTCGAGTGGCACAAATTCTTTAGGTTCTGGACCAATATAATCTGCCGTTGGTCGAATTAAACGGTTATTCGCGCGTTGCTCGATGATATGTGCCGACCAACCGGCAATGCGTGACATCACAAAAACAGGCGTAAACATTGCGGTCGGAATACCACAGAAATGATACGTTGTAGCACTGTGAAAATCCAAATTTGGGAATAGTTTCTTTTCATCCCACATCACTTTTTCAATCGCTTCAGACACGGGATACAAGATATGTTCATTCGCCGCTTCACTGAGTTTCTTCGACCACGTTTTGATGACATCCGAGCGTGGATCAGACACGCGATACACACGATGGCCAAAGCCCATGATTTTTGCTTTATTGGCTAGCATTTCTTGAATACCGGCGGTGGCTTGGGCTGGTGAATCAAACTGTTCGATCAATTCCATCGCCGCTTCATTGGCGCCACCATGCAAGGGGCCGCGCAAAGTACCTATCGCTGAGGTCACCGCAGAATAAAAATCCGCCAATGTCGCCGCCGTTACGCGTGCCGCAAATGTTGACGCATTGAATTCATGTTCTGCATACAAGACTAAAGAAACATCCACTGCACGGCGATGCAAATCACTCGGTTTCTTACCATGTAATAAATAGAGAAAATGTCCAGCCACAGATTCTTCATCACTGATCGTTTCTGTGCGTTTGCCTGATTTGGCAAACTGATACCAATAGCTCAACATCGCTGGAAAGCTCGCAATCAAGCGATCGGCAATATCAACTTCGGGCGTACCTGTTGTCTCTTGCTCAACCGTACCTAAAAATGAACACCCGGTACGCATCACATCCATAGGATGGGCATCAGCAGGAATTTGTTCGAGTACACTACATAAGCTTGCTGGCAAACCACGGCGCGCCTTTAAACGTTCTTTGTATGCCGCCAGCTCACCTCTATTGGGTAATTTGCCATGCACTAGCAGGTAGGCCACTTCTTCGAAGCTTGCATGTGCAGCCAAATCATGGATGGCATAACCGCGGTAATTTAGTCCAAACCCTTCCTTGCCAACAGTACATACCGCTGATTGGCCTGCGACCACGCCTTCTAAACCTGCTCCAACCCCCATAATTACCTCCTCGTTAGTGTAAATCCGCGTCATCCTGAGCCGATGTATCTCCACGGATTATTTTTTCAAATTTACTTAAAATCAATGACTTTTGTAGTCTTGATAAGTCGTGCAGTGACACATCAAGGTTGCTTTAGGGCTTCATTCGTGGGGATAAGTCAGTTCAGGATGACGAAGAGTAAGCTCAAATAATATTCAAGTCCAAACCACAGTGCCCTCACAACCTCCGTTGCAGTGCGACTGTAATGGATTCCGCGTCAAAGCGCAAAACTTGCAGGCCCAAAACAGCTACGCTATCCTGGCACCCTGTTTAGTATAAAAATAACACATTTTCATGCGTAATCCCCACATCCGTGAACTACCTTATTATCACGATAGTACTTTCTATTTTGACACTATCGCCCACCTACCTTGGGCGGTATTCTTAGATAGTTGCTTCGCCCAACCTCGTAACGGAAGGTTCGATGTGATTACTGCCGCACCTTACCAAACACTCATTACGCTGCATGGCAACACTGAAATCCATACTCAGCATGGCATACAACATTGTGCTGATGATCCCTTTCAACTGCTAAAAGAAAGTTTGCAATGCACGCCTGCACGCGACACCGAATTACCCTTTACTGGCGGTGCACTGGGTTACTTTAGTTATGATTTGGCACGTTATATTGAACACCTGCCGTCTCTGGCATCCACACCAATTAAACTACCTGATATGGCGATGGGAATTTATGACTGGGCTATTGTGGTCGACCATCAAAAACGCCAAGCGTATCTGACGACACACGATCAAGATGCCAACACTGCCGTTGTATGCCAGGACATCATGAATACCCTTGCTGCGCCACAAGCAAAGCCTGCGCAAGTTCCTCACACTTTCACGCTCAGTTCAGCCTTCACTCCCGCTATGAGCAAGTCAGCCTACGCGCAAGCATTTGCACGCTTGCAAGATTACATCCACGCAGGTGACTGCTATCAAGCCAACTTAGCCATGGGTTTTACTGCCAGCTATCAAGGTTCGAGTTGGCACGCTTATCAAGCGCTGCGTCAACACAACCCGGCGCCTTACTCGGCTTACCTAAGTTATCCCTTTGCTGATATCTTAAGCTGTTCGCCCGAACGTTTTCTTCAAGTCCAGCATGGCTTAGTTGAAACCAAGCCCATCAAAGGTACGCGTGCGCGCAGCAACAATCGCAAGCGTGATAGACAATTGGCATTCGACTTACTCGAGAGTGAAAAAGATCGGGCCGAAAATTTAATGATTGTTGATTTATTGCGAAATGACTTAGGTAAAGTTTGCCGTCCCGGCTCCATTCACGTTAAAGAATTATTTGCTCTCGAAAGTTATCCCGCCGTGCATCATTTGGTAAGCACCATTTGTGGAGAACTGCAGCCGCTTAAACACCCCGTGGATTTACTGCGTAGCTGTTTTCCCGGTGGTTCGATTACTGGCACGCCCAAAGTACGTGCGATGGAAATTATCGATGAATTAGAAACACAACGTCGCGGCATCTACTGCGGCAGCATAGGCTATATCGATTTTTGCGGGCATATGGATAGCAATATCGCTATCCGCACACTCACGTTTAACGAGGATACAATTCACTGTGCCGCCGGCGGCGCTATTACCGCCGACTCAGGCTGTGACGCTGAATACAACGAAGCCTTAGCTAAGGTGAGTTTGATTTTTAAGACTCTCGAGCATCATCCTCATCCTGAACTAAAGCAGACTTGATGCTTGTGTAGCCTTGATAAGCCGCGTAGCGGCGCATCAAGGGATTCAGCGAGATTCCACCTTCCCTTGATGCGCGCCAACTGTAGAACAGCCGGCGCTTATCAAGGCTACATCTGGGCTTGGCGCAAAGACAGTAGCCCGGATCTGAGAGATCGGCGCGAATTTATGAACATATCTGGCACTCCTGAGCAAACAGCTGTAGTTTTATTAAAGCGCTTTTGAGTTTCTTATAGTGAAAGTATTGATGTCGCCTGACGAGCTGGCAAGCAAGATA
>JAJFKG010000060.1 GCA_021773335.1 Gammaproteobacteria bacterium | reverse complement strand
TCCCTTTCTTTTTGACCCAAAACGATATGATGACAAACCCCAACGACTGGACGCCGTTTCTGCATGAAGCCAAAGTTATATCTAGCTTGCCGGGTTTTTACCAAGCGTTAGTGACAGATGTGTCTAACTACGACTTCCAGCGACAAGATATTCTATTTTTAAGTGATTATCTAACGCAGCAAAAAGCATAGTTGTTTACTCGGCTGGCTCTGTTACCCTTTCTTCTCTGGTTGCACATACAGTATCAATATACGCAGCCAAGGCTTGTAAGGTTGGATTCTGCTGCAAGTCACTAACACGAATATCCACATCAAACTGCTGTTTGATTTTATGCACGATTTGCACGGCAAGTAGTGAGTGGCCACCGAGGTCGAAGAAGTTGTCATTCAAGCTAATTTTTTTTATTGGCAGAAATTCAGCCCATATACTTGCCAATTGACATTGAGATTGAGATTGAGTTCGAGAAGGTAAAAAACGTTTATTACTAACCCTTAGCAAACTAGCCAAATGATTTAAATCTATTTTTCCATGAGGAGTAAGCGGCATTTCATCAAGAATAATAATAGCTGACGGTAACATATATTCAGGTATTTTCTTTTTCAGCTTGCGAAATAAATCATTCATAATTTTAGTATACGTTTCTACTGCATAGGGATGGTTAGAAACTTCTTGCATATTATTTTGCGCTGGTAAGGAATCAATTTTGCTGTGAGAAATTTGTGGTTTTATTGAAAAAATCATATCGAATAACATAGGATCACATGCACTAGGCCAAGTTGCCAAACCATATAGTTTAAATTTCTTAGCCAGCTGATATAAACTATCAGGAAAAATGCCATCAACAACATCAGGCCTGAGATCTTGAGAACTTAACGAAATTAAGCGAGCATTAACGATATTTCTAATAATAAGTTTAGAGTGTAATTTAGTCCGAATAATTTCTTCCATATCAAATAGAGAAAGCCTGTATTCTTGCCAATCAACCTCATAATCTACATCTAACTGAGCAAAGGGTTTATTTTTATATATAGTCAAATCATAACGAAATTGGCTGAGTTCATTAACGTACGAACCTTGTTTCAGCTCAACATTTATACCACTTATCTCTGGCAAAATTTTAGCAAAATTAATAAATAATTGTGGAACAACGACAAGCTCTTTTTCACGATATCGTAAATATTGATCAAAATCACTGTCAAGCTGCTTGTTAGAATGTTCAAAGCATAAAGACTTAAAGAAAAGCTTAAGATGTAATAAACTTCTCACATCACCAATAAATATTTGTCCAGAGTCTGTTAGACAATTCATTGCATTTTGAATAACTCTTGATAAATAACCCGCACTGGGGAAATATTGAATGACTGAGTTCAATATAACAGTATCAACTTGTCCGACTTCTAATGGCTGATGTGCTGCTTTATTGATCAAACAAACACTTTTCAATATTTCAGGCGCTATCTTGAGTCTGATTTCATCGATAGCCCCCTGAGCAATATCACTTGCAACATATTTCTCTACCGCAGGAGCAAGTCTACTTAGTAATAAGCCGTTACCACACCCAATCTCGAATATGCTTCTTGGCGCTAAATTCTGTATTCGTTCTACAGTGTTATCAATCCACTCTCGCATTTCATTTTCTGGAATAGCAGTATTATCAACACTCCTATTCCAACCTGCAATATTAATACCTTCTTGCTCTTTTTGAGACGATGAAAAATAAGTGTTATCAAACACTTTTCGCCACTGCCCAGTTATTTCATCGTAATTTTCACTGCAAGCTGAACTATCTTTTAATTCCTTTTCAAAAACAATATAAGCATACAACTCATCACAACAAGTATTATTTGATTCTGGCACTACTACTGCTGCTTCTTTGATACCTGAATAACTTAATATTTGGTTTTCGATATCACTAAGCTCGACCCTAACTCCTCTTAGTTTGACCTGCCTGTCAGCCCTTCCAATATATTCTATATTGCCATCGGGTAATCGACGGGCTAGATCACCCGTCTTATATACTCTAGTAAATCGATCTCTTCCTAGCTTTTTTGAGAAAAACTTTTCTTGCGTCAATTCAACTTGATTGTAACAATTTCTAGCAACGCCAATGCCACTAATATACAAATGGCCAATAACGCTCATTGGCACAGGCTTCATTTGGCTATCGAGTATATATACTTGAGTATTTGCAATTGGCTTGCCTATAGGAAAGCTTTTAATGCCAGCACTAAGTTTATCGAACGTGATAGCTGCACAAGTTGACCAAATAGTAGTTTCTGTCGGCCCATAAACATTCCATGATTTTTTACCATATATGGCCAACTCTTTGGCTAAGCCGATTGGTAGCATTTCACCACCACAAAGAATTTTAAGTTTACCAACGTAATCAGGGCACAATTTTAGGATAATGTGCCAGATAGATGGGGTGGTTTGAATTACCGTAGGAGATAAGTTTATTAACAAATTTTTCAAATAATTTAGTTCGCCAACTATCTTTGCAACATCTGCAATAAATAATTGTGCACCATATAAAACTGGCATTAGCAACTCTAACACTGAAATATCAAATGAGGTTGGGGTGAAAGACAATAACTTATCATTTGCTGTTAGCTCAATTTCTTTGGCAATGGATCGAATAACATTTATAACGCTTGCATGTTCTACTGACACCCCCTTTCGAGCCCCAGTAGAACCAGAGGTATGCATGATGTAGGCTAGTTTGTTTGCAGAGAAGGCCGTGTTCAAATTGCTGTTTGACTCACGCAAGAAACAGGCATCAGATGCATCCATTGTAATAAGAGTTAATTCTTTACTATCGATTTTACTAGTCAAGCTCGTTTGACCGATAATACATTGAATTCCACAGGTATAAATTAACGCTTTCAGTTGCTTCTTCGTGTCATTTTTATTCAGGGGCACATAAGTACAACCTGACTTCAAACAAGCTAAAATAGCAATTGGCACATAAACCGTTTGTTCAAGCAAAACGCCAATTGGCGACTCATTACCAAGCGACAGCTTATTAAGATAATGTGCCATTTGGTTAGCACGTTTATTAAGCTCAGAATATGTGATGTTACATTTCGCATCAGAAACTGCCACTCGATCAGGTGTTTTATTCACTTGAGATTCAAACATAACATGTAGCAGCTCATAGTCTAAATCGCTCGTACTTCTTATTTCAGAAACCAATATCGCCTCTGAAAATTTTGTTCTTTGCATCAAATGCTCAAACTCAAGAAATTGTCTATTATCGTCTTCAACTACTGCATTAATTAGAGAAAGGAAAGTGCTTACCATACTGGCTATCGTACTAGAGTTGAATAACTCCGAACAAAACTGGATCTTCCCATTAATGCAGTCAGACTTTTCTTTCAAGAATAGAGTAACCTCAGTCATTGCATAGTTTAAATCGACAGTATCTAAAGTAACACCTAGCTCATTGAGCAAACAATTTTCGGACAATAACGGCTCAAAATTAAATAATACCTGTGGAAAAACACTAGCCGACTTAGCAAACACAGATTTCTGTACTAATTCATAAAATGGTATCTCTTGATTATTTAATGCCTCGTGAATAAGAGTATGGTTAGTTGCTACCAAATCTTTAAAAAATGAGTCATGCTCAACACGGCTTCTAACGATTATTGTATTAATGAAGGCCCCTACTAATTGGTATGATTTAGGATTCGCCCGACCCGCGGATATAATACCGACTACTATATCTCGCTGTCGTGTATAATACGCCAATAAAATATCAAGTAGCGTAAGCAGTACGGTAAATAATGTTGTCTTAAGATTTTTGGCAATTAATTTTAACAACCTATGCTGTCTATTATTAATCTTAAAATAGACGTAATCACCTCGACAAACCATTTTTTCTTGTTTTGAATAGTCCTTTGGAAGGCTTAAATAAGGTAGGTCAGCTAACCTTTCAGACCAGTACTGCAATTGCTGTTGCATAAGCTGTTCTGGGAGCTTGGTATATTGTTTAACATAATCTGAATAACTCACACGATATTTTTCAGTAGAGGGTAACTTACTTAAGTCTAAATTCTTATACGCCTCGAGCAAATCACTCACAATAATATTATTTGACCAACTATCAGTAGCTATATGGTGAATACAAATTATGAGCACATGTTCTCTTTTCTCAGTCAAGAAAATCCGCAATCTAATCGGAAATTGTTTTGTCAAATCAAACGGTCTATTAACGAAATCTTGAATATTTTCTAAAAGTTGTTTTTTGCTTGCAGCATGAATTACAGACAAGGGAAGTATTTGTTTTTTAATCTCAAATAATGGGCATATCTTCTGGTATAACTTGCGACCTTTAAGTACAAACAAAGCTCTTAAGCACTCATGCCGCTGAATAACTTTTTCAAAAGCCAACTCTAATAAGTTCGGTTTAAGGTGATTTTTAAAGTTTAGTTGCAATGCCGTATTATATACCAATTTATTCGCCGCAACCTCACTAGCCAACCACATATCTTGCTGACTAGGTAAAAGTGGCAACAACTCTAATTCCTGCTCTACAGATTGGCGAGCCTCTAAGTTAAGTTTTTTATTTTTAATTTGCTTTACCACAGTGTTTATAAAAGCACTAATACTACATGCCTTATAAAGGTCACATACTTTGATATCAACGCTCAAACATCGGCTGATATTATTCACCACTGTAATAGCATCAATCGAATTCCCACCTAGTGAAAAAAAATTATCGCCAATATCAATTAATTTGTGATTCAAATTGAGCACTTCGCCAATGTGGCTGGTTATGGCCAAGCTAACATAGTTAACAGAATAACCCTTTATTGATTGTAGCTCTGCTTGCTTTGCGACTGGCACTGGCACTGGCAAAGGTAAAGGTAATAGGCTCAGCGCTTTTCGATCAACCTTATGATTTACGGTAATTGGCATTGATGGTATGGTGATAAACCTTGAAGGCACCATGTAATAGGGGAGTTTATTAGCAAGCTCATGTTTAATCTTCATTGCATCAATTTCATAAACCTCTTTATTTAGCGTCAGATAGCAAACCAAAAAATCTCCTTTCTCACTTAAGTGCTTAACGACTATAGCTTGTTTTACCCCAGTGATATTACAAACATGTCTTTCAATTTCTTCAAGCTCAATTCTAAACCCTTGAAATTTTATCTGATTATCTATACGCCCAGAAAAATAAAAATAGCCAGCTTCATCACAATAACCAAGATCACCTGTTTTGTACAAACGCTTGTCATGTTCACCGCTAGAAAATGGATTATCCAAAAAATTTTCTTTAGTAATCTCAGGCTTATTCAAATACCCCCTCGCCAACCCAATTCCACTTAAACACAGCTCCCCGACCTGACCAACCGAAACTGGCTTGAGTTCTTTATCAAGAACATAAATTCTCATATTAGAGATTGGCTTACCTATTGGCACATTACCACACTCTAAGTTGGGGTGACATTGCCAATAGCTAATATCAACCGATGCTTCTGTAGGGCCGTACATGTTATATAACTCTACCCCTTTAACTTGATTAAAAAAATCATTTATCGAGCTCGCTGACAATGCTTCTCCAGAACAGATAACTCGCCTCAATGAACTACCCTCTCTAATATCGACACTATCCAAAAAAATATTTAGCATACTTGGCACAAAGTGGAGAGTTGTTATTTCTCTTGATTGAATTATTCGCAAAAGGCATTTAGGATTTTTATGTTCTTCTGGTGCAGCAAAAACCACTTCTGCGCCAACAAGCAACGGACAGAGGAGTTCCCATACAGAAATATCAAAACTATACGAAGTTTTTTGTAAGACTTTATCAGTTTCATTAAGACTAAAGTAATTAACCATCCACTCTAAGCGGTTGTAGATCCCTGCATGCTCAATCATAATTCCTTTTGGGTTACCAGTCGAACCAGAGGTATACATAACATAAGCTAAACTATTACCACTTGGACACAAGGCCAAATTGGCAGAGGATTGCTTAGCAAGAAGTTTACCGTATTCATGTGGTTGGATAATTTGAAGCTCATCTTTAACCGCTTGGCTTTTGTAAGCATCAAATATACAGTTATAGTTTGGGCTAGTTAAAACATATCGTAACCCACCATCTTCAAGCATATAGTAAATACGAGATATAGGATAACTAGGGTCGATTGGCAAGTATGCCCCCCCTGCTTTTAATACGGCAATTATCGAAATTAGCATCTCAGTGCAACGCTCATAACATAGCGCAACTAAAGTCTCACGACACACCCCTAAAGTTCGTAAAAATCGAGCTAATTTGTTTGCTCGTCGATTAAGCTCAAAATAAGTAAGTGATACACGCTGAAAGCTTACCGCAATGGCGTCTGGCGTACTTTCAACCTGATATTCAAACTGCCTCAAAAACATTGCCTCGCCTTTTTCACTCTGGGAACCAGTAACCAGTTTCAAATTATTGTCACTGCAACCTTGTTTAACGTCGGGAAGATTTAACATTTTTACTTCTTATTCACATTTGAAAGTACATCCAACTAGCAACCATCTGAACAAAAATTCGCAGGTTTACCCTTATTTCTGAATGAAATTTCACACATGGAACAACTATCTGTTTTGGTTTAAATTTTTCAAAAGATACTGTAACATCGACTACTATGAACTCTAGACTCGATGATATTATCACGTGAACGATATTTCTGCCAGAAAATCGCACAGCATGGAGCTTACTTTAAATTAATATGAACCACAGAAAAGCCACCATTTCAATTAAGCACAACCTTTGGCTCGATGAGCTTGACCAACCATGGTTCGCAATACTTGAGACTACACAAGATGTAATAGCCTGGAACTCGGCGTTTAGTGCGCTAGTACGACAAGCTGCGCCTACTGTCTCTGAATTTGAAACCTATAAAAAACTCTACCAACAATCGCGACTTAATTTACCTGATTTACAGTATGTAAAAAGCAAGCTTAACAATTCTGAATATATTAGTAGTGGCAATGAGAATTGTGCTCAACACCAATGGAAACACTATCCTGTCAAGATGACAGATAGTAACGATAGATTTATTATATTTACTCTAAAATTAACAAGCAACTTAGCAAATCAGATAGAAAAAATTTATAAGGAAGTTGTAGGGCCAAACATAGAAAAACTAGATTACCCTCTCGATTACGTAATAGGCATTAAAAACTACTTCGAAGAAATTCTAGCGCTAATACCTGAGCATATCTATTGGAAAGACATCAATGGCACATATCTCGGCTGCAACCAACAAGTGGTGAAAAACGCCGGATTATCAAACAGGAAAGACGTCATCGGTAAAACTGACTACGACATGCCCTGGCATGCCAACGCAGATGAAGTTAGAAGAAACGATCGCACGGTCATAGAGACAGCCCAGCCCATACTATTAGAAGAAGTCTCAACATGGGCTTGGCAAAAGATGCCCTCTACCGTATTAACGCGTAAAATCCCACTTTATGACAGCAAACAAAAAGTCATTGGTGTTCTAGGCGTATCTGTCGATATCACTGACAAGAAAAAAGCTGAGTTAGCTGAGAAAAAAACAGAAGAATTACAAGCAAAACTGCAAGGCATTAAAATATTAGCTTATAGTATCGCTCATGAAATTAGAAACCCATTAGGTATCGTTAACTTAGGGATACAACGGATTGTACGTAAAATCTCTTCAGTTAAAGGCTCAAAAAGTACCATCGCTGATGATATTAAAACGGTCGAACAAGCCGCACAGAAAGCAGAAACCATTATTAACCTCATATTGGCGTATGTAAAAAATGAAACCATCCAAGATGACAACTTCACCCAATTATCTATCCTGCCTCAGCTTGAAAAAATCATACAACAACTCCCCCTATCAAGAAAACAAAGAAAAAACCTTGTTTACCATGAAACTGTCAACTTTGAATATAGAGGCAGTGCTGTACTTACAGAAATATTATTCTACAACATACTCAATAATGCCGTACATCACATTAGCCAAGAAGATAAGATTTATATTTGGCATGAAGAATTAGAAGCCTCGCATCGCCTTCATATCAAGGACACTGGCACAGGCATACCAACAGATATACTAGATAACATTTTCGAAATGGGTGTATCGACAAAACCTATCGGTCAAGGTGCAGGGATAGGCTTGGCCTTATGTAAAATTATTATGCTGGCATACAAAGGCAACATAGATTGCATTTCAGAATTAGGTCATTATACTGACATTATCTTAACTTTCCCTAAATCTTAAAACTCTCAAACTGCGGAATATTGCACATGAAGGATCAACGACTTGCATTATACTTTTTACCAGGCACTATCTATCTTGTTGATGATGAAAAGATTTTTTTATCAGAAATTACGAAAGATCTCAAAGAACACCAGATTATTTGCAGTGGCTATCAAAATCCTTTAGATGCGCTAGATGATTTAAAAGAAATGACATGGCCTATGCAATGGATAAATGAATCTGAGTTTTCTGTAGTTAACTCAACAGAGGCTGATTATACTCACACTGATATATCTGCTCTTTATAAAACC
Organism: Gammaproteobacteria bacterium; assembly: GCA_021773335.1. Classification (GTDB taxonomy): domain Bacteria; phylum Pseudomonadota; class Gammaproteobacteria; order JAJFKG01; family JAJFKG01; genus JAJFKG01. The sequence goes on along the minus strand of JAJFKG010000060.1, from coordinate 355 downwards.
ATCTATAGATTAGAACGTTTCTCAGCACCAACAGTTCTTGTTACCGACTACAACATGCATCCAAATGGTGCCAAATTCATACAAGAGTTACACAAGCTCTCCCTATATCCCCAGGCCATTCTATTAACTGCATACGCTGATAAGGATGAAGCAATTAAACTTTTTGAGAGCGAAAAAATCCATCGCTATGTTGTCAAAAGTGGTCAAAACACACTTGACACCATCCTCCAAGCCATTAAAGAAGAACAATTAAAGTATTTCCAAAATGCGAGTAAATCAACCATCCAAGCACTGAGTAAAGAATCCGCTGATGCTAAATGTTTACTTGCACCCGCCTTTGCGGAGCAATTTTATC
>JAJFKG010000059.1 GCA_021773335.1 Gammaproteobacteria bacterium | reverse complement strand
GATGAGCGACGAAGACGATCTCGTATTGAGCGAGTTGGACAATGACGAGCTTGTCCAGCAAATGCATGATGACCTTTACGATGGCCTCAAAGAGGAAATCGAGGAAGCCGTCAACATCCTGCTTGAACGCGGATGGGCGCCTTACAAGGTTTTGACGGAAGCCCTGGTTGAAGGCATGCGCATTGTCGGTATCGACTTTCGCGATGGCATCCTGTTCGTGCCGGAAGTGCTTCTCGCCGCCAACGCCATGAAGGGCGGGATGTTCATTCTCCGCCCGCTGCTGATTGCAACCGGTGCCCCGAGGCTGGGCAAGATGGTCGTCGGTACGGTCAAGGGCGACATCCACGACATCGGCAAGAACCTCGTTGGAATGATGATGGAAGGCGCCGGCTTCGAAGTGATCGATCTGGGGATCAATAATCCGGTCGAAAATTATCTTGCGGCGCTTGAAGAGCACCAACCCGACATTCTCGGAATGTCCGCTCTGCTGACCACGACCATGCCTTACATGAAGGTGGTCATCGATACCCTGAAAGAAAAGGGTCTTCGCGACGATTACATCGTCCTGGTGGGAGGCGCGCCGCTGAACGAAGAATTCGCCCAGGCCATTGGCGCCGACGCCTATTGCCGCGATGCGGCGGTCGCAGTTGAGACGGCTCAGGAGATGATGAAGCGCAAGCACAACCAGATGGCGGCGGCATCCGCCTGAGAGGTTGGTACTCAGCGATACAAATCAGGCCGCAGTGCTCCACGCACCGCGGCCTTTTTCTTTCTCAGGCGTTCAAACGGCAGGGCTATTTGCCCATGGCCTTCTTGATGACGCCGACGATCACCAGGAGAATGGCGCCGCCGACACCACCGCCGGCAACCTGGGTGATAATGCCGCCAATATCCATGCCACCCTGCGCACCAAGCACCTGGGACAGGATCTGACCGCCAATGCCGCCGCCGACGATGCCGGCAATGGAGTTGAACAGCACCCCGAGATTAAACTGCTTTAAAATGGCGCCGGCGACATTGCCGCCCACCGCGCCCGCGATCAGTTGAATGATAAGATTTTCCATCGATACCTCCTCGTGGAAAAGCCGTCCGTTAGTTCTTCAGCATACCGATTCGGAGCCACATGGACAAATCCTTGGTGTTCAGTGTCCGCGGTTGAAATCGTTCCGCCCTGTCTTGTCTTCGCCGCGGAGCAGGAAGAGGGCACGGTTGGAATAGCCGTGCGGCGAGCCGGCGTCTTCCTTGTTCTTGCCGCTGTCGTGGTTGTAGAAACTGGTGGCGGGCAACAGCCGCAAAACCAGCCCCATGCGGCGGCGGTCCGAATGATTGGGGCCAGAGCCATGCACGAGATAGACATCGTGGATCGATATCTGTCCGGGCTCGAGCACAATGTCGCGCGCTGAGTCGAGATCCACCTGATCGTCGTCAATCACCTGGGCCAGGGTATAGTCGTCCCTGTGCTCCCAGTGATGCGAGAACAGCCGGTGCGGTTTGTGCGAGCCTGGAATGAATCGCATGCATCCTTGCTCGGGAGTTGAACCGTCGAGGGAAATCCAGACCGTCGTCGTTTCCAGCGGTTCGATGGGATAATAGTCACCATCTTGATGCCACGGTGTCGCCTTGCCGTTGTTGGCCGGTTTGCCGAAAATGGTAATGCCCCAAAGAACCAGGTCGGGGCCTGCCACCTGTTCGACCATGTCTAGGATTTCAGGAATTTGTGCGAATTCAAGCCACACCGGATCGCCCTTGACGCCGTATGAGCCATCCGCCCCCAGGTGCGGTCCAAGGATAAAATCAGGCGAAAAGTCCGGCGCATCCTTATTGCTTTCAAGCAGTTGATCATAGGCCGCATGGATGCGGGCGAGGGTGGCCTCGGGCACCCGGTAGTTTTGCGGGATCACAAGACCGTCCTCGTGATAACGGGCAACTTCCTCTGCGCTCAACGTCATACGCGGTGCCTCCTTCGAAATTTACTGTCTCACTCTTTCGATAGCACGGGATTTACCAGTTTTGAACCATGGTTGGATCCGGTTGGTGGCTCAGCTTGACTTTATGTTGGAACGGTATTATCTGTAGTTTCAGTATAAACAGAAAACACAGAAAGAAAATCCAATGGAACTCACGCGCGCCATGGAATCCACCGTCCTCCATTGGGGGGAGATGGGGTCGCGATGGGGGGTGAATCGCTCAATCGCCCAGATCCACGCGCTGCTCTATCTCTCTACCAAGCCAATCACCGCCGATGAGATTACCGAAACGCTGGGGATCGCGCGATCCAACGTGTCCACTAGCCTGCGCGAGCTGCAGAGCTGGAATCTTGTGACCCTGACCCACGTCATGGGTGACCGGCGCGATCATTTCGAAGCCAAAACGGATTTGTGGGAAGTCCTTCTGATCATCGTTGATCAGCGCAAGAAGCGCGAAATCGATCCCACGGTTTCGACCTTGCGTAAATGCGTGCTCGATGCCGGCGGCGATGGCACGCCCGAGGACGTTAAGTCAAGGTTGAACGATATGCTGCAGTTCGGTGAGACGCTCACCACCTGGTACGAGCAGGTGAGCCGGCTGCCGACGACGACACTCGTCAAGCTGATGCATATGGGCGCCAAGATTTCCAGGTTCGTTAAGGGATAAAAATTTTGAGTGGCAATTTCTGTATTTACAGAAATGAATGAAACCGACATGAAGACGCACGAAACATATTTCAGGCGGCACGGGTGCGAGGACATCGCGGAAGTCGCACGTCTTGGCAGCGGCGAGCTTCTCCGTGCCCACCGAACAATACGCGATCTCGTGGGCGAAGCAGGATGGTGGCGGCTCGCGGCCGCCGTGCGTCAGCGTTTCGGGTCGATACCGGCTCCAGACGAGCGCTGGCGCTTTCACGGCAGCATGGAAAGGGTCGACTTAACGCCGCCTGGCCGGTTGATGGCCTGGGCATCGCGCGCCATCGGTGCTCCCGTGGCGCACCGTTCAGGGTGCAACATCCCAATCGATGTCTACGTCTATCTCGATAAGGGAGGAGCCGCTTGGGATCGTCTCTATCATTTTCCGAAGGTAGAAACGGTCACCGCCAGGACGGTGAAACGCATCGATCAGAACGGGCAGATGCTCGAGTGCTTCGGCATGGGCTTTGGAATGGAACTCGATGTTTATGAAGCCGATGCCGCCCTGCATTTTCGCTCAACATCTTTCTACCTGGACATCGGCCGCTGGCGTGTGCGGCTGCCGCGCTTGCTGAGCCCCGGAACTCTTCTGGTCGAACATATCGATGAAGGTGAGGGCGCGTTTCGATTTCGCATGACCGTCGAGCATGATCTGTTCGGCCGCGTGTTCTTCCAGGATGGTGTGTTCCGAAAAGTGGAGGCTTAGATGGAACTGGTTCTCTGTTTATTGGTCATTCAGGGCGTCATGGGCGCGTTCGACAACTTCTGGCGCCACGAGATTACGGAAGCTCTTCCGAGTAAGCCTTCGGCGCGAGACGAACTCGCGCTCCATGCGACCCGCGAGTTTCTCTACGGCATCATCTTCCTTGCGCTCGGCTGGTCTGAATGGCACGGCGCACTCGCCTGGATCCTCGCTGCGATGCTGGTCACGGAAGTGGTGGTGACCATGTGGGATTTCATTGTCGAAGACCTGACACGCAAGCTCCCGCCGCTTGAGCGCGTTCTGCACACCTTGCTGGCCATGAATTACGGCGCAGTACTCATAGTGTTGATCCCCATTCTGTGGGGTTGGTCGAAACTGCCAACCGCCATGGTGGCCGCAGATCATGGGGTCCTGTCCTGGATCATGACGCTCTATGCCGCCGGTATCCTTGTCTGGGCACTGCGCGATGCCATTGCTGTGGTCAAGTTGAGCCGGCTGCAGGCACCGGAGTGGGAGCGGCGTCCGTTTGCGATCGCTCACAATACGTCACCAAGAACCGTTCTGGTGACCGGGGCGACCGGGTTCATCGGCGGTGCGCTGTGCCGCCGGTTGATTGAACGCGGTGATGAGGTCATTATTCTGACACGCGACCGCGACAGTGCGGAATACAAGTTCGGGCCGCATGCGCGCATCGTTACATCGTCGTGTGAACTTGATGACGCCTTGCCAATTGATGCAATCATCAACCTGGCCGGTGCTCCGGTGCTCGGGCTGCCCTGGACCGGAAAACGGCGCGCCGAAATCATGCGCAGCCGCGTTGGCACGACCAACGACATCCTGGAACTGATCGGCCGCCTCAAGACGCGCCCCGAAGTCCTCATCAACGCCTCTGCCATCGGCTATTACGGCGTCACAGACGATGTTGTGTGTGACGAAGCGCACCCGCCACAGGCGATCTTCATGTCGGACCTGTGCCGGACTTGGGAAGAGGCCGCGCGCCGTGCCGAAGATTATGGTGTCCGTGTCTGCATCATGCGGCTGGGGCTGGTCCTTGGCCGTGACGGTGGCCCGCTACCCGCCCTGGCGTGGCCCATGCGGTTCGGTGCCGGATCCGTCATGGGCACAGGCCGCCAGTGGATGTCCTGGGTCCACCTTGAAGACGTTTTGTCTTTCGTGGAACAGGCTCTTGGGCGTCCGAAGCTGGCCGGTGCCTACAATGTGACGGCGCCTGAAACGGTTACCCACCGTGAATTCATGACCGTTCTTGGCCGGATCCTGCGGAGTCCGGTGTGGTTCAAAATTCCGACCTGGCCGCTACGCCTGGCCATGGGCGAAATGGGTGATCTGTTGCTTGAAGGCCAGCGCACGTCATGCGCCAGGGCGCTTGGGCAGGGAGTGGAATTCAAACATCCCTGCCTTGAGGGCGCGCTGCGTGACCTCCTAGTGGAGCCACATCGTCAGGTTACCGTTCTTTACAATGCTGACTGCCCGGTGTGTGACGCCGAAATTTCACACTATCGCCACGCGGCAGGCAGGTCGGATGCGCCCCTGGCCTTCACCGACATCAACGCCCATCGTAACCACCTGGCGCATCGCGGCATCACAGATGGGGAACTCAAGCGGCGCCTGTACGTGTTGGGAGAGGGGGGTGAACTTCTGTCTGGCGTCGACGCGTTCCTTGCCATATGGCGCCGGTTGCCCGGATACGCCTGGTTGGCAGCGCTCATTGCGCTGCCGGGTCCGCGCCATCTCTTTTCCGCCATCTATGAGTGGGTTGCAGTACCGGTTCTTGCGGCATGGAACGCCCGCCGCGAGCGCCACAGTCATCACTAAGGAGGTCGTTATGTCACTTTACCAGGACTTGCTTGGCGCAGAATACCTGAAGCTCCCGCCCGTGGTGCAGCAGATGCACATGGTGAATGGAGAGGTGCATGCGGCCGGTACCTGCAGTGTCGATCGTGGTTCAAATCCGGTGAGCCGATTTCTGGCCACGATATTGGGCATGCCGAAATCCGGCACCTGGATCCCGGTTCATGTCACGTTCAGGCGCGAAAAGGATGGCGAGTGGCTGATCCGGAACTATGACGGCCAGGTCTTCTCAACGCATCAGGGCGCAGGCTCTGGTGCCGATGCCGGCATGCTGCTCGAGGGGTTCGGCCCCCTCCGGCTCGTCATCTCCTTGGATCTCGAGGGCGACGCGCTGGCGTTCAGACTGCGGTCTGTACGGTTGTTCGGTTTGCCGCTGCCGCACGCGCTATGGCCGAAACTCAAAGCCTATGAGTCAGAAGTTGACGGCTGGTACATTTCCTATGTCGACATCGGCCTGCCGTTCATTGGCCGCCTGATCCGCTATTGCTGCCGTATTAGGCCGGAGGCTCTAGTTTCCGAAGCTGATTGAAACGTCGCCGATTTCAGTCACACTGAATGAAAATGTTTCACCCGATTGCGGAAACAGGGTCTTCACCAGACTGCCGGTGAGCACCACATCGCCCTTGCGCAGGCGTTGACCGCGCGCCGACAGATGGTCCGCAAGCCAGCCTATGGCCTCATAGGGGTGGCCGAGAGCAGCGCTTCCCGGGCCACTGTCCACCACCTCGCCATTCCGCGTAACGGTACCGGTGACCGCGGCAAGATCCTGCGGCGGCTCCACGAAGTCTGAGAGGATGGCGGCGGCATTCCACGAGTTGTCCGCAACTAAAGTCAGCACATCGAGTGCGCCATAATCCGCGTTCCGGTCATCGATGAGTTCGAACGCGGCGCAAACGCCGTCAACCGCAGCGGAAACGTCTTCCCGTGTCGCTGGTTCGCCAATACGGCCCAGATCGGCGGCAAGGCGAACGCCAACTTCAAACTCGATGCCGATCCGGCCATGTGCTGCGAGTGAAACCTGAACGCCACTGTGCAATTCGCGGGTCTTTAGAACACGCCCTGCGATGGGCGTGCCGAACCCGACCATTTTCTGCATCGCCTTGGAGGTAAGGCCAACTTTGTAGCCGCAGGGCTCGCCCCATTTCTCCTTGAGCAGGGCCACGAATGCGTCTTGCACATCATACGCCGCGGCGGCATCCGTGATGCCAAAGTCCCGTGAGATGCCGATAAACTGCGTCCCGTTGGCGTGTTCGTCAAACAGCCGTTTCGCTGCGCGTTCAGATTGGGAAGTCATGTCAGTCCTGCTTCCATGTGAAAGGATCATGTTCTGATGCGGCGGATCCGCGATGACATATGTCGCTTTTTACCAGAAAAATCCCATATGGTGAGGTAACACTAGGTCCCGTTAAACAGCAATCGATAGACTGGCGCCCATGGATATCAATCCGTCAGAGGGCTTTGACTTCAAGAAGGGCAGGGGCAGTGTGCTGCTGATTGCCTGCGGCGCGCTGGGGCGTGAGATCATTGCGCTCATCGAAGCCAACAACTGGCAGCACTTCGATGTCACCTGCCTGCCCGCCAAATGGCATAACACGCCGGACAAGATTCCAGGCGGCGTGCGCGAAAAAATCCGCGAAGGTAAAGGACGTTACGACAAGATCTTCGTGCTTTACGGCGATTGCGGAACAGGCGGCCATCTCGATACCGTGCTGGAGGAAGAAGGTGCCGAACGGATTGGCGGCCCGCATTGCTATTCCTTCTTCACCGGTAACGAGTTGTTCGAACAACGCCACGACGACGACATGACTGCTTTCTTCCTCACCGACTATCTGGTGCGCCAGTTCGACAAGCTGATCTGGGAAGGCCTCGGCATGGACCGCCATCCCGAACTGCGGGACATATATTTCGCCAACTATACCAAGGTGATCTATCTCGCCCAGATCGAAGATCCTGCGCTCGAGCGCCAGGCCCTCGCGGCGGCGGACAAGCTTGGCCTGGCCTACGAGTTCAGAAAAACCGGCTTCGGTGATCTTGAGAGCTTTATGCAAGAGAGCTCACCCGAAAAGGTTATGGGTTGAAGTTGCCGTCCTGGCAGCGCCACAATAATTCGTCTCGTCAGTAGTCTCCATCCTGCCGTCAAGTTGCAGCGAAATGCGCAGAAGCGTTATTGATTCAGATCAATGAGTGTTGTCCACGCCCTCGCTACGTTCGCCATGGTCGAGGAAGGTCTGGAAGGGCAGGACGATGGAGAGACTGACAACACTATTCCGCAGATGGCTTGAGCGGGAGAGGGACATAAAATACCTCACCGGCCTCAGCGGTATGGAAGCCTCCGACCTTGATATGTCCCGCACCGAAGCGCTGGAACTGGCGGCGGCGCCGCTCGATACCTACGAGCGCATGCGTATCATGGCGCACGCCCATGGACTGCCCGACCGGGTTCTCGGTCAGGATCGCTGGCGCAATATTGAAATGGCACACACCTGCGCGCGGTGCTCCAGCCGGGCGGACTGCACAAGCTGGATGCGCGAGGAAGATCACAAGATCGCCAATGCCCGCTTTTGCCCAAACACGGCGCAGTACGAAGAGCTTGTCGAAACGGGCGAAGCGACGCCAGGTTCTTCGTAATATTGCGTGCACGGTGCCGCTGGAGATTCTTCCCCCCGAATGCCTTGAACAAACTTTTCGCTTGAAGGCGCAGTCACTTTCAGGTTCTCGTCGAGCTTGAGCCAAGAAGTGTCGTCATTGTGTCGGACACAATGAGCACTCCTGACCCATAGCGTTGTCTGAAGCGATTCTTTGCGAAAGATCGGGACCATCCGCCCATGTACACTGTCCGCCGTTTCGTGGTTCGGCATTCGAGGTTTTTCGAATGGGTCTATGGCTGGTTTGAGCCAATATTGGCCTTTCTCGATCCGCTGTGGAGCCGGTTGGGCTATAACCAGATCGAGCGTCCGGTGGCCTTCGCCGAGCGCCACATCAAGGGTTTTCTGTTCGATTGCCAGATGTGCGGCCAGTGCGTGCTGTCGTCGACCGGCATGTCGTGCCCGATGAACTGCCCGAAAAACCTGCGCAACGGACCCTGCGGCGGCGTGCGTGAAAACGGCAACTGCGAAGTGAAGCCTTTGATGAAGTGCGTTTGGGTCGACGCCTGGGACGGGGCATCGCGTATGCGCGGCGGCGACAAGATCGCTATTGTACAACCGCCTGTCGACCGCTCGCTTGAGGGCTCGTCGAGTTGGTTGCGGGTGGCGCGCGAGCGTGCGGAGGAAAAACGTGCGAGCCGTGATGCTGCTCGCCAGGCCATGGCGGACGCTTTTTCCGAGGCACGCGAGGAGGAGCCCGCCGCGGCACCACTGGCGCAAGAGCCGCCCAATGCGCAGCCCATGCAGGAAGCCGATGAAAGCACCACGATCATGACCGTTGAGAAAAACTGAGCCATGGCACAGGATTCTCTTTTCGATCCCATCGACCCGCTCAAGGTGCATACCAAGCCGCCAGAGGGGCACAGCTCCAATTCGCGGCTTGAACGGGTTCTGCGCCAGGGCCGCTTTGCCGTGACGTCTGAATTGAACCCGCCGGATTCAGCCAATCCGGAAGACGTCTATGATGCGGCGCGCCCATTGTCGGAGGTGGTGGATTCAATCAACGCCACCGATGCATCCGGCGCAAATTGCCATATGTCTTCGCTTGGCATCTGTTCTTTGCTAACCCGGGTCGGCTATTCACCGGTGCTGCAGATTTCCTGCCGCGACCGCAACCGCATCGCCATTCAGGGTGATGTGCTGGGTGCCGCTTCTGTCGGGGTCGCCAACATCTTGTGCCTCACCGGCGATGGCGTGGGAGTGGGCGACCAACCAGGTGCAAAGCCGGTGTTCGACTTCGATTCAATCTCGCTCCTGCGCACGCTGCGCACCATGCGCGATGACAGCATGTTCCTGTCCGGTCGCAAGATCACACAGCCGCCGCGGATTTTTATTGGCGCAGCCGAAAACCCATGCATCCCGCCCTACGAGGTCCGCGCAGAGCGGTTGAAAAAAAAGGTGGAAGCCGGTGCCCAGTTCATCCAGACCAACTACATCTACGACGTTCCACGATTTGAAAGGTTCATGGCGCGGGTGCGTGATCTCGGGCTGGACGACAAGGTCTTTATTCTGGCTGGCGTCGGTCCGCTGGCATCGGCCCGCGCCGCCAAATGGATGCGCGCCAATGTTCCCGGTATTCATGTGCCCGATCATGTCATTGAACGGCTCGAGGGCGCGGAAAAGCAGGGCGAAGAGGGTAAGAGGATCTGCATCGAACTGATCCAGCAGATGCGCGAGATTAAGGGTGTTTCCGGTGTCCACGTCATGGCCTACCGGCGCGAGGAACTGGTTTCCGAAATCATCCAGGAATCAGGCGTCCTCGAAGGCCGCCACGCCGCATTGCGCGGCAGGCGGGCGCGGAAGCTGGAAACTTGAACGGGACGCTGGTGTCCTGACTGAGCGCCATCAAGGGCCAAAGAGCTTCCAGCGCTCGCAAACCATCACTCACCTTCGGCCAGGATACATCCTCCCGCAGACATCGAGCTGCCGACCCCGATGCTGTTTGCGCCATAGAGCATGCGCCCGTTGGTGCTGCGCTGGACCCTGTGCTAGCGTTGGCCTAGCGTTGGCCCCCGCCTGACGTCACCTACGTGATGGCGATGCGAATAAACCCTTGCCAGCGTTATGCGCTGGATGCAGAACCAATGGCGATACTCCTGTTGGAAGGATAAGCGGTTGTCTGATCGTACTTACTATGCCCCACTTGGCGGGCACTCGCCACAAAGCGACCTCCTGACCGGGCGCGCGGTTTTTACGGAAGCCTATGCGGTCATCCCGAAAGGGGTGATGCAGGATATCGTCACCTCCAACCTGCCGTTCTGGGAGGGCACAAGGGCCTGGGTACTGGCACGCCCTTTATCCGGTTTTGCCGAGACCTTTTCGCAATACATCATGGAACTGGCGCCGGGCGGCGGCAGCGACAGGCCCGAACCTGATGCAGACGCACAGGCCGTGTTCTTCGTGGTTGAAGGTGAAGTGACCGTGACACACGCCGGGCAGGCTCACGTTCTGGGGCCTGGCGGATATGCTTATGTCCCACCTTCGAGCGACTTTCAGATCAGGAACAACACCAGCGCTGCCACGCGGTTCCACTGGATCAGGAAGGCCTATGATGAGGTCGACGGCATCGAGGCGCCCGAGTTCTTTGTCACCAGCGATCACGAGGTTGCCCCGACGCCGATGCCGGACACCGACGGCAAGTGGGCAACGACGCGCTTTGTCGATCCTGACGACATGCGCCACGACATGCATGTCACCATTGTCACCTTTGAGCCGGGCGCAGTGATCCCGTTTGCAGAAACCCATGTCATGGAACACGGGCTTTATGTGCTCGAAGGCAAGGCAGTCTACCGCCTCAATCAGGACTGGGTTGAGGTCGAAGCCGGCGATTTCATGTGGCTGCGCGCCTTCTGCCCGCAGGCCTGCTATGCCGGCGGCCCCGGCAACTTCCGCTACCTGCTCTACAAAGATGTGAATCGTCACCCCAGGTTGCGGCTGTAAGCCTGTGTTGACACTGGCAATTCTTGCCGTGCTCGTCGGACTTGCGGTCGTCTTGACGCTGGCCTTTTTGCCACGGCAGCGGGCGGCCCAACCGGAGCCACAAGCAGTGCTGGAACATGTCACGCAAAAGGAAATGACCGATGCGGCGGATCTCGGTGGCCGGCTTCCTGCCGATGGCGAGATGTATCGCGGGCTGGGGCTTTATTTGTGCCGGAACATGATGGAGGAGTACCGTCCGGGCCTCGACTACGATATCACGCTGACGCCGGACGGCATGTTCGAGAACATATCGCCGGTCGAACCGGACCCGCGCCACGACCCGGCCGACTTTCCAGTACGGATCGACAGCGCCAAGACCCGTTACCGGGGAATTTCAGCCGCCCTGGAAGCTCTGGCCCGCCTCATGGAGGCGCACGGCAACGCCGGACATGCGTCCGAATTCCGCTCGGCAATCGCGGATCTGCCCGTCGACGATTAGAACAATCCCACTCACTTGACGAATTCTGGGCTCAGTAAGGTGTTTCACTGTTAGGTTGAACGGCGCTTAAGGGGCTAACGCCGCATTTCACCTGCATGATGTCGCGCCGGTGCGATCGTGGTCTGCGGTGAATGGACTAGAAGCCTGCTACGATGCGTTGCTTGAATTTGCGTGCGAACAAAGCCTGCGCTTATATTTTCCGTAACAGAAGGCGAGACGGCGAAATCCGTTTCCGGCGGCCATGATCATAATTCCCGACATCGAGTTGCAGAACGGCAAATGCGTCAATCTGGTGCGCGGCCAGATGGACAAACCGGTGGTCTACAAGAAAAATCCGGTCAAGGCGGCCCAGGATTTCCAGGATGAGGGCGCAGAGTGGCTGCACATTATCGATCTGGACGCAGTGGGCCTGCGCGAGAACGACAATTATGAGCTTGTCTGCGAGATCATCGACGCGGTCCACATTCCGGTTCAGGTGGCGGGCGGTATCCGCTCCATGGCATCGCTCGAGTGGTGGCTCGGACATGGCGCCGGACGCGTGGTGATCGGAACTGCTGCGGTAACGGACCCGCAATTCGTCAAGGAGGCCTGCACCCGCTTCCCCGGTCAGGTGGTCGTCAGCGTCGATGCCCGCGATGGCCGCGTGATGATTGAAGGCTGGACCGAGGCGACCGCCTTCACAGCACTGGAATTTGCCCGTCAATTCGAGATCGACGACATTGCCGCCATCATCTTCACCGATATCGATCGTGACGACGATATGCCGGAGAGTTCGCTTGCAACCACGACCAATCTTGCCACCAAACTCATCGTGCCGGTGATCGCATCCGGTCCGGTGAAGACACTCGACGACATTTCAACCCTGAGGTATCTGCCCAATATTGCAGGAGCGATAACCGGCCGCGCACTGTTTGGCGGGGCGTTCACCCTGCCGGAAGCCATCGCGGTGGCGACCGCGCAATAGGCGGGCGGGCCTGGCTGCAAGCACCACCCTTGTCAGGATGAGGTCGGTTCCTGCAACTTGTGCGCCTCTTTGATTGCCCGCATGTGACAGCGATAAAAGCCGCCACACTCAATGGCCGCCGTGCGGACCCCGGTTCGCGCGGCGAACGCCGCGTATCCTGCCGCGCCAAGCTCTCGCGTCAGCCGGTCGCGGGCGTCGCCTCTCACGCGCTCATATGTTGCTCGTGCTTCCTCCAGCGTTTGCTGATGATCTTCGCTCAGGAGGATATCGCGGAAGCCTGATGCCTCAAACGTGGATCTGTGCTCATCCGCCGTCACAAACCGGAAATGCAACCCCGCTGCGCTCAGTTGATCGAAAAACGCCTGCACTTCGGGCGGTTGTGGATCGGGCCCGGCCGTTACCCAGTCGCTGCCAATGAATGACCCGCCCGGCTTCAACAGGCGGAAGATGTCCTTGAACACGGCCACCTTGTCGTCGATATGACAGATCGCCTCCTTGGAGAATATGACGTCAAACGTGTTGTCGGCGAAGGGCGCGGCACCGGAATCAACCAGCTGAAAGGCCACCTGATCGCCAACGCCATTGGTGCGCGCAAGGGCCTGGGCCGCATCCAGCGAAGCCGCCTCAAGGTCGATGCCGATGACTTCGTCGGCGCCGAGTTCGGTGGCGAGCGCAATGGTGGCTCCGCCCACCCCGCAGCCCCAGTCCAGCACCTTGCATCCGGCAAGGGATTGTCCGCCGAATATCCGGAAAATTTCGCGTGGGCCACCCGGAGACAAAAAGCCCTCTCCGAACAGGAACTGCATACCGTCCACAACCGCTGTGCTGTACTGGCTTTGAGTGCTCATGGCTTCGCTTCTCTGTATGCTTGCTATATACCGTCTGCTTTGAAGGGCCGAGGCAACACATTTTACGGGCGAAATGCAAGTGACGCAGACCGAAGCGATCGAAAAGACCCATCAGGTCGTCGCCTGCAAGGGCGGGGAGGCGACCGCACTGGAACGCCGCACCATGCCGCGTACCGGGCCGGGAGAAATCCTTTTGGGTCTGAGAGTTGCCGGGTTTTGCGGCACCGATTTGTTCAAGCTCAAGACCGGCACCGCGGGCATCGGGTCTGTGCTCGGTCATGAAATTGTCGGCGAGGTCATCGAGTTGGGCGAGGGTGTGTCCGGCTTTGCCCTTGGCGACCGGGTTGTGGTGCCGCACCACGTGCCCTGCGGCGCCTGTCTTTACTGTCGGCGCGGCAACGAAACCATGTGCGAAACGTTCCGTGAAAACCTCATGGACCCGGGCGGCTTTGCCGACACTGTTCTGATCCGCTGGCGCGCGGTCGAACAGGCTGCATATGTTGTGCCCGACGCTGTGAGCGATGCGCAGGCGGTTTTTGTCGAACCGGCAGCCTGTGTCCTGCGCGGCGTGCATCGGTCTGGCCTGGCGGAAGATGGAATTGCGGTCGTGATTGGCTGCGGCAGCATGGGATTGCTGCATCTCCTGGTGATCAAGGCGCTTTATCCAGGTTCACAGGTCATTGCCGTTGATCTGGATGAGGCGCGCTGCAAAATTGCAGCCGACCTTGGTGCAGACAGCGCAGGACCGCCGGGCGATGGCGCCAAACAACACATCGAGGCCTTGAGTGAAGGTGCTGGCGCGGATGCAATCTTCGATACGGTTGGCGGCCCGAAGACCCTTGAAGCAGGAATATCGTTGTCAAGGCATGGCGGCTCCATTGTCCTGTTCGCTCATGCGCCCGAAGGCGCGCGGGCGGATTTTGATCTCAATGCTCTGTTCAAACATGAACGCCGCATCATTGGGTCCTATTCGGGCGCACTGGCCGAACAAAAGGAGATTTTCGCCATGATCTGCGCGGGACGGCTCGATCCGGCGCCACTGGTGACCCACACCATGCCGCTCGATGATTTCGAGGCAGGTGTTGGCCTCGTTGTTGCTCAAAAGGCGCTGAAAGTGGTGTTCACGCCTTCGCGCACCGCAGGGGCCTGAGCGCATGAGCCTGCCGGCAACAATGCAGGGCGCCATGCTTTTGGGGCCGGAGCATATCGAAGTGCGCGATGTGGCGGTTCCGCGGCCGGGCAGGGGTGAACTGCTTTTGAAAGTGGAGGCTGCGACCACCTGCGGAACCGACGTCAAGGTGTTCAAACGTGGCGGCCATCCACGGATGCTGAAGGTGCCGACGCTTTTCGGCCACGAAATGGCGGGGAGCGTTGCCGCACTGGGAGTAGGCGTAACCGAATATACCGAGGGCGAGCCTCTTGTAATTGCCAATTCCGCACCATGCCTGGACTGCGAGCCGTGCCGCCGGGGCCGTGAAAATCTGTGCGAGGACCTGCAGTATCTGAACGGTGCCTTCGCGGAATATGTTCTCGTGCCGGCGCGGTTCGTCGAACGCAACACGCACCGCATTCCAGCGGGCCTCCCGTTCGAGAAAGCCTCACTGGCCGAACCGCTGGCCTGCGTGCTGCACGGAATGGATGCCTGCGATCTTGAGAAATATGCTGCGGGAGGACCGCTCGAAGTGGTGCTGTTCGGTGCCGGGCCCATCGGTCTGCTTTTCGTAGCGGCACTTGCGGCGTTGGGGCACCGTGTCATTCTGGCGGACCCCAATCCTGGCCGCCTGGAGACCGGGCGGCAGCTTGGTGCGGCGGATACGGTGGAAATCGTGCGCGGCGGCGGTCAGGCCGACATGGTCCGGACGAGAACCCGGGACGGCAAAGGCGCCTGGATCGCGGTCGATGCTTCCGGCGTTCCCGAGGTCTGGCTCGATGCCATCGCCACCGTGCGCCCGGGCGGTCTTGTAAATCTCTTCGGCGGCTGTGCGCCGGGAACTTCCATTCCCCTCGACACACACCTGATCCATTATTCCGAGATCACGGTCAAAGGCGTCTATCACCACCGGCCCGAAACATTCAGGCGGGCGCTGGCACTGCTTGCCAATCCTGCGTTCAAATCCGAGCTTCTTCTGTCCGGCGCGCGGCCAATCGCCGAGACCGAGGCGGCCCTGCGCGCGATGATCGCCAAACTGGCACTCAAGGTAGTAATTCGAAACGATTGATCAGATCGGTTTGAGAGGATGCGATGACTGTCCAGTATGTTGATCTTGAGGACGCAGTGAACCGAGATGGTCTTCGCATGGTCGTCGTTGGTAACGTCCCGAGCCCCTGGGGCGAGGCCGCCAAGGGCATCTTGCACATCAAGGGCATCGATTGGGTCGCGGTGCGTCTCGATTACGAGAACCCGTTGCTGAAAACGTGGGCGGGCCGGCGCAGTGGTCCGGTTGCGATTTACAACAACGAGCCACCGCGTCACGCCTGGGCGGACATACTGATGCTTGCCGAGCGCCTGGCGCCCACGCCTTCGCTGCTGCCGGCGGATCCCGAAGAACGGGCCCTTGCCTTCGGGCTTGCCCACGAGCTAAGCGGGGAAGGGGGGCTGGGCTGGTGCCGCCGGTTGCAAATGATAGATGCCGGGCTGAACGGCAAGGGCGGGTTCCCCGAAGCGGTGGCGAAATATCTGGGCAGGAAATACGGCCACAGTCCTGATGCGGCGGACCATGCCAGTCGCCGCGTCGCGGATCTGTTGCGCATGTTTGCAGCCCGACTTCACCGGCAACATCAGGATGGCTGCCAATATTATGTGGGAGACGCGGTGACGGTGGTCGATGTCTACAGCGCCACCGTTATGGCGCTGTTCGATCCCTTGCCGGACGTGCAGTGCAATATAGACGCGAGGACGAGGCGGACATTCGAGACGCGCGATGAAACAACCACCGCGGCGCTCGACCCCGTCCTCATTCAGCATCGCGACATGATGTTTCGCGATATCCTGGAGCTGCCGCTTTCGCTCTAGTTTTTGCCGTCCAGCAGTTTCTCAAGCGCTTTCCAGTAGCTGAGATCAGCGCCGTCGGCATAATCCCTGAACAGCGCCAACACCCGTTCCGGGCCGTGGATGAGCAGGTTGCTGCGCGCCTCCCGTTTGCGCTTTCGGGCATGCGTGGCGCGGACCGCGGCTTTTTCAGGTTCGCGCGGCACGAACCCCAGCGCTCGGCCGGCTTCGGCGGCATCCGCAATTCTGTCTCGATCGCCGCCACGTTTCACCGGTGAAACGTGGCGGCGATCGAGACAGAATTGCGGATGCCGCCGAAGCCGGCCGAGCGCTGGGGTTCGTGCCGCGCGAACCTGAAAAAGCCGCGGTCCGCGCCACGCATGCCCGAAAGCGCAAACGGGAGGCGCGCAGCAACCTGCTCATCCACGGCCCGGAACGGGTGTTGGCGCTGTTCAGGGATTATGCCGACGGCGCTGATCTCAGCTACTGGAAAGCGCTTGAGAAACTGCTGGACGGCAAAAACTAGAGCGAAAGCGGCAGCTCCAGGATATCGCGAAACATCATGTCGCGATGCTGAATGAGGACGGGGTCGAGCGCCGCGGTGGTTGTTTCATCGCGCGTCTCGAATGTCCGCCTCGTCCTCGCGTCTATATTGCACTGCACGTCCGGCAAGGGATCGAACAGCGCCATAACGGTGGCGCTGTAGACATCGACCACCGTCACCGCGTCTCCCACATAATATTGGCAGCCATCCTGATGTTGCCGGTGAAGTCGGGCTGCAAACATGCGCAACAGATCCGCGACGCGGCGACTGGCATGGTCCGCCGCATCAGGACTGTGGCCGTATTTCCTGCCCAGATATTTCGCCACCGCTTCGGGGAACCCGCCCTTGCCGTTCAGCCCGGCATCTATCATTTGCAACCGGCGGCACCAGCCCAGCCCCCCTTCCCCGCTTAGCTCGTGGGCAAGCCCGAAGGCAAGGGCCCGTTCTTCGGGATCCGCCGGCAGCAGCGAAGGCGTGGGCGCCAGGCGCTCGGCAAGCATCAGTATGTCCGCCCAGGCGTGACGCGGTGGCTCGTTGTTGTAAATCGCAACCGGACCACTGCGCCGGCCCGCCCACGTTTTCAGCAACGGGTTCTCGTAATCGAGACGCACCGCGACCCAATCGATGCCCTTGATGTGCAAGATGCCCTTGGCGGCCTCGCCCCAGGGGCTCGGGACGTTACCAACGACGACCATGCGAAGACCATCTCGGTTCACTGCGTCCTCAAGATCAACATACTGGACAGTCATCGCATCCTCTCAAACCGATCTGATCAATCGTTTCGAATTACTACCTTGAGTGCCAGTTTGGCGATCATCGCGCGCAGGGCCGCCTCGGTCTCGGCGATTGGCCGCGCGCCGGACAGAAGAAGCTCGGATTTGAACGCAGGATTGGCAAGCAGTGCCAGCGCCCGCCTGAATGTTTCGGGCCGGTGGTGATAGACGCCTTTGACCGTGATCTCGGAATAATGGATCAGGTGTGTGTCGAGGGGAATGGAAGTTCCCGGCGCACAGCCGCCGAAGAGATTTACAAGACCGCCCGGGCGCACGGTGGCGATGGCATCGAGCCAGACCTCGGGAACGCCGGAAGCATCGACCGCGATCCAGGCGCCTTTGCCGTCCCGGGTTCTCGTCCGGACCATGTCGGCCTGACCGCCGCCGCG
Organism: Gammaproteobacteria bacterium; assembly: GCA_021773335.1. Taxonomy (GTDB): domain Bacteria; phylum Pseudomonadota; class Gammaproteobacteria; order JAJFKG01; family JAJFKG01; genus JAJFKG01. Next base: position 14,939 of record JAJFKG010000059.1, on the reverse strand, counting down.
CACGATTTCCACCGTATCCGCCGCACCAAGCTGCCGCCCGGTCTCCAGGCGGCCAGGATTGGGGTCCGCCAGAATGACACGGTGCCCCAACGCCGCAAGTGCCGCTACGAAAAGCAGACCGATGGGCCCGGCACCGAACAGCACCACTTCGAGCGGTCCTCCCGCAGCATATTTCTCAAGATCGCAGGCATCCATTCCGTGCAGCACGCAGGCCAGCGGTTCGGCCAGTGAGGCTTTCTCGAACGGGAGGCCCGCTGGAATGCGGTGCGTGTTGCGTTCGACGAACCGCGCCGGCACGAGAACATATTCCGCGAAGGCACCGTTCAGATACTGCAGGTCCTCGCACAGATTTTCACGGCCCCGGCGGCACGGCTCGCAGTCCAGGCATGGTGCGGAATTGGCAATTACAAGAGGCTCGCCCTCGGTATATTCGGTTACGCCTACTCCCAGTGCGGCAACGCTCCCCGCCATTTCGTGGCCGAAAAGCGTCGGCACCTTCAGCATCCGTGGATGGCCGCCACGTTTGAACACCTTGACGTCGGTTCCGCAGGTGGTCGCAGCCTCCACTTTCAAAAGCAGTTCACCCCTGCCCGGCCGCGGAACCGCCACATCGCGCACTTCGATATGCTCCGGCCCCAAAAGCATGGCGCCCTGCATTGTTGCCGGCAGGCTCATGCGCTCAGGCCCCTGCGGTGCGCGAAGGCGTGAACACCACTTTCAGCGCCTTTTGAGCAACAACGAGGCCAACACCTGCCTCGAAATCATCGAGCGGCATGGTGTGGGTCACCAGTGGCGCCGGATCGAGCCGTCCCGCGCAGATCATGGCGAAAATCTCCTTTTGTTCGGCCAGTGCGCCCGAATAGGACCCAATGATGCGGCGTTCATGTTTGAACAGAGCATTGAGATCAAAATCCGCCCGCGCGCCTTCGGGCGCATGAGCGAACAGGACAATGGAGCCGCCATGCCTTGACAACGATATTCCTGCTTCAAGGGTCTTCGGGCCGCCAACCGTATCGAAGATTGCATCCGCGCCAGCACCTTCACTCAAGGCCTCGATGTGTTGTTTGGCGCCATCGCCCGGCGGTCCTGCGCTGTCTGCACCAAGGTCGGCTGCAATTTTGCAGCGCGCCTCATCCAGATCAACGGCAATGACCTGTGAACCTGGATAAAGCGCCTTGATCACCAGGAGATGCAGCAATCCCATGCTGCCGCAGCCAATCACGACCGCAATTCCATCTTCCGCCAGGCCAGACCGATGCACGCCGCGCAGGACACAGGCTGCCGGTTCGACAAAAACCGCCTGCGCATCGCTCACAGCGTCGGGCACAACATATGCAGCCTGTTCGACCGCGCGCCAGCGGATCAGAACAGTGTCGGCAAAGCCGCCCGGGTCCATGAGGTTTTCACGGAACGTTTCGCACATGGTTTCGTTGCCGCGCCGACAGTAAAGACAGGCGCCGCAGGGCACGTGGTGCGGCACCACAACCCGGTCGCCAAGGGCAAAGCCGGACACACCCTCGCCCAACTCGATGACCTCGCCGACAATTTCATGACCGAGCACAGACCCGATGCCCGCGGTGCCGGTCTTGAGCTTGAACAAATCGGTGCCGCAAAACCCGGCAACTCTCAGACCCAAAAGGATTTCTCCCGGCCCGGTACGCGGCATGGTGCGGCGTTCCAGTGCGGTCGCCTCCCCGCCCTTGCAGGCGACGACCTGATGGGTCTTTTCGATCGCTTCGGTCTGCGTCACTTGCATTTCGCCCGTAAAATGTGTTGCCTCGGCCCTTCAAAGCAGACGGTATATAGCAAGCATACAGAGAAGCGAAGCCATGAGCACTCAAAGCCAGTACAGCACAGCGGTTGTGGACGGTATGCAGTTCCTGTTCGGAGAGGGCTTTTTGTCTCCGGGTGGCCCACGCGAAATTTTCCGGATATTCGGCGGACAATCCCTTGCCGGATGCAAGGTGCTGGACTGGGGCTGCGGGGTGGGCGGAGCCACCATTGCGCTCGCCACCGAACTCGGCGCCGACGAAGTCATCGGCATCGACCTTGAGGCGGCTTCGCTGGATGCGGCCCAGGCCCTTGCGCGCACCAATGGCGTTGGCGATCAGGTGGCCTTTCAGCTGGTTGATTCCGGTGCCGCGCCCTTCGCCGACAACACGTTTGACGTCATATTCTCCAAGGAGGCGATCTGTCATATCGACGACAAGGTGGCCGTGTTCAAGGACATCTTCCGCCTGTTGAAGCCGGGCGGGTCATTCATTGGCAGCGACTGGGTAACGGCCGGGCCCGATCCACAACCGCCCGAAGTGCAGGCGTTTTTCGATCAACTGAGCGCAGCGGGGTTGCATTTCCGGTTTGTGACGGCGGATGAGCACAGATCCACGTTTGAGGCATCAGGCTTCCGCGATATCCTCCTGAGCGAAGATCATCAGCAAACGCTGGAGGAAGCACGAGCAACATATGAGCGCGTGAGAGGCGACGCCCGCGACCGGCTGACGCGAGAGCTTGGCGCGGCAGGATACGCGGCGTTCGCCGCGCGAACCGGGGTCCGCACGGCGGCCATTGAGTGTGGCGGCTTTTATCGCTGTCACATGCGGGCAATCAAAGAGGCGCACAAGTTGCAGGAACCGACCTCATCCTGACAAGGGTGGTGCTTGCAGCCAGGCCCGCCCGCCTATTGCGCGGTCGCCACCGCGATGGCTTCCGGCAGGGTGAACGCCCCGCCAAACAGTGCGCGGCCGGTTATCGCTCCTGCAATATTGGGCAGATACCTCAGGGTTGAAATGTCGTCGAGTGTCTTCACCGGACCGGATGCGATCACCGGCACGATGAGTTTGGTGGCAAGATTGGTCGTGGTTGCAAGCGAACTCTCCGGCATATCGTCGTCACGATCGATATCGGTGAAGATGATGGCGGCAATGTCGTCGATCTCGAATTGACGGGCAAATTCCAGTGCTGTGAAGGCGGTCGCCTCGGTCCAGCCTTCAATCATCACGCGGCCATCGCGGGCATCGACGCTGACGACCACCTGACCGGGGAAGCGGGTGCAGGCCTCCTTGACGAATTGCGGGTCCGTTACCGCAGCAGTTCCGATCACCACGCGTCCGGCGCCATGTCCGAGCCACCACTCGAGCGATGCCATGGAGCGGATACCGCCCGCCACCTGAACCGGAATGTGGACCGCGTCGATGATCTCGCAGACAAGCTCATAATTGTCGTTCTCGCGCAGGCCCACTGCGTCCAGATCGATAATGTGCAGCCACTCTGCGCCCTCATCCTGGAAATCCTGGGCCGCCTTGACCGGATTTTTCTTGTAGACCACCGGTTTGTCCATCTGGCCGCGCACCAGATTGACGCATTTGCCGTTCTGCAACTCGATGTCGGGAATTATGATCATGGCCGCCGGAAACGGATTTCGCCGTCTCGCCTTCTGTTACGGAAAATATAAGCGCAGGCTTTGTTCGCACGCAAATTCAAGCAACGCATCGTAGCAGGCTTCTAGTCCATTCACCGCAGACCACGATCGCACCGGCGCGACATCATGCAGGTGAAATGCGGCGTTAGCCCCTTAAGCGCCGTTCAACCTAACAGTGAAACACCTTACTGAGCCCAGAATTCGTCAAGTGAGTGGGATTGTTCTAATCGTCGACGGGCAGATCCGCGATTGCCGAGCGGAATTCGGACGCATGTCCGGCGTTGCCGTGCGCCTCCATGAGGCGGGCCAGAGCTTCCAGGGCGGCTGAAATTCCCCGGTAACGGGTCTTGGCGCTGTCGATCCGTACTGGAAAGTCGGCCGGGTCGTGGCGCGGGTCCGGTTCGACCGGCGATATGTTCTCGAACATGCCGTCCGGCGTCAGCGTGATATCGTAGTCGAGGCCCGGACGGTACTCCTCCATCATGTTCCGGCACAAATAAAGCCCCAGCCCGCGATACATCTCGCCATCGGCAGGAAGCCGGCCACCGAGATCCGCCGCATCGGTCATTTCCTTTTGCGTGACATGTTCCAGCACTGCTTGTGGCTCCGGTTGGGCCGCCCGCTGCCGTGGCAAAAAGGCCAGCGTCAAGACGACCGCAAGTCCGACGAGCACGGCAAGAATTGCCAGTGTCAACACAGGCTTACAGCCGCAACCTGGGGTGACGATTCACATCTTTGTAGAGCAGGTAGCGGAAGTTGCCGGGGCCGCCGGCATAGCAGGCCTGCGGGCAGAAGGCGCGCAGCCACATGAAATCGCCGGCTTCGACCTCAACCCAGTCCTGATTGAGGCGGTAGACTGCCTTGCCTTCGAGCACATAAAGCCCGTGTTCCATGACATGGGTTTCTGCAAACGGGATCACTGCGCCCGGCTCAAAGGTGACAATGGTGACATGCATGTCGTGGCGCATGTCGTCAGGATCGACAAAGCGCGTCGTTGCCCACTTGCCGTCGGTGTCCGGCATCGGCGTCGGGGCAACCTCGTGATCGCTGGTGACAAAGAACTCGGGCGCCTCGATGCCGTCGACCTCATCATAGGCCTTCCTGATCCAGTGGAACCGCGTGGCAGCGCTGGTGTTGTTCCTGATCTGAAAGTCGCTCGAAGGTGGGACATAAGCATATCCGCCAGGCCCCAGAACGTGAGCCTGCCCGGCGTGTGTCACGGTCACTTCACCTTCAACCACGAAGAACACGGCCTGTGCGTCTGCATCAGGTTCGGGCCTGTCGCTGCCGCCGCCCGGCGCCAGTTCCATGATGTATTGCGAAAAGGTCTCGGCAAAACCGGATAAAGGGCGTGCCAGTACCCAGGCCCTTGTGCCCTCCCAGAACGGCAGGTTGGAGGTGACGATATCCTGCATCACCCCTTTCGGGATGACCGCATAGGCTTCCGTAAAAACCGCGCGCCCGGTCAGGAGGTCGCTTTGTGGCGAGTGCCCGCCAAGTGGGGCATAGTAAGTACGATCAGACAACCGCTTATCCTTCCAACAGGAGTATCGCCATTGGTTCTGCATCCAGCGCATAACGCTGGCAAGGGTTTATTCGCATCGCCATCACGTAGGTGACGTCAGGCGGGGGCCAACGCTAGGCCAACGCTAGCACAGGGTCCAGCGCAGCACCAACGGGCGCATGCTCTATGGCGCAAACAGCATCGGGGTCGGCAGCTCGATGTCTGCGGGAGGATGTATCCTGGCCGAAGGTGAGTGATGGTTTGCGAGCGCTGGAAGCTCTTTGGCCCTTGATGGCGCTCAGTCAGGACACCAGCGTCCCGTTCAAGTTTCCAGCTTCCGCGCCCGCCTGCCGCGCAATGCGGCGTGGCGGCCTTCGAGGACGCCTGATTCCTGGATGATTTCGGAAACCAGTTCCTCGCGCCGGTAGGCCATGACGTGGACACCGGAAACACCCTTAATCTCGCGCATCTGCTGGATCAGTTCGATGCAGATCCTCTTACCCTCTTCGCCCTGCTTTTCCGCGCCCTCGAGCCGTTCAATGACATGATCGGGCACATGAATACCGGGAACATTGGCGCGCATCCATTTGGCGGCGCGGGCCGATGCCAGCGGACCGACGCCAGCCAGAATAAAGACCTTGTCGTCCAGCCCGAGATCACGCACCCGCGCCATGAACCTTTCAAATCGTGGAACGTCGTAGATGTAGTTGGTCTGGATGAACTGGGCACCGGCTTCCACCTTTTTTTTCAACCGCTCTGCGCGGACCTCGTAGGGCGGGATGCATGGGTTTTCGGCTGCGCCAATAAAAATCCGCGGCGGCTGTGTGATCTTGCGACCGGACAGGAACATGCTGTCATCGCGCATGGTGCGCAGCGTGCGCAGGAGCGAGATTGAATCGAAGTCGAACACCGGCTTTGCACCTGGTTGGTCGCCCACTCCCACGCCATCGCCGGTGAGGCACAAGATGTTGGCGACCCCGACAGAAGCGGCACCCAGCACATCACCCTGAATGGCGATGCGGTTGCGGTCGCGGCAGGAAATCTGCAGCACCGGTGAATAGCCGACCCGGGTTAGCAAAGAACAGATGCCAAGCGAAGACATATGGCAATTTGCGCCGGATGCATCGGTGGCGTTGATTGAATCCACCACCTCCGACAATGGGCGCGCCGCATCATAGACGTCTTCCGGATTGGCTGAATCCGGCGGGTTCAATTCAGACGTCACGGCAAAGCGGCCCTGGCGCAGAACCCGTTCAAGCCGCGAATTGGAGCTGTGCCCCTCTGGCGGCTTGGTATGCACCTTGAGCGGGTCGATGGGATCGAAAAGAGAATCCTGTGCCATGGCTCAGTTTTTCTCAACGGTCATGATCGTGGTGCTTTCATCGGCTTCCTGCATGGGCTGCGCATTGGGCGGCTCTTGCGCCAGTGGTGCCGCGGCGGGCTCCTCCTCGCGTGCCTCGGAAAAAGCGTCCGCCATGGCCTGGCGAGCAGCATCACGGCTCGCACGTTTTTCCTCCGCACGCTCGCGCGCCACCCGCAACCAACTCGACGAGCCCTCAAGCGAGCGGTCGACAGGCGGTTGTACAATAGCGATCTTGTCGCCGCCGCGCATACGCGATGCCCCGTCCCAGGCGTCGACCCAAACGCACTTCATCAAAGGCTTCACTTCGCAGTTGCCGTTTTCACGCACGCCGCCGCAGGGTCCGTTGCGCAGGTTTTTCGGGCAGTTCATCGGGCACGACATGCCGGTCGACGACAGCACGCACTGGCCGCACATCTGGCAATCGAACAGAAAACCCTTGATGTGGCGCTCGGCGAAGGCCACCGGACGCTCGATCTGGTTATAGCCCAACCGGCTCCACAGCGGATCGAGAAAGGCCAATATTGGCTCAAACCAGCCATAGACCCATTCGAAAAACCTCGAATGCCGAACCACGAAACGGCGGACAGTGTACATGGGCGGATGGTCCCGATCTTTCGCAAAGAATCGCTTCAGACAACGCTATGGGTCAGGAGTGCTCATTGTGTCCGACACAATGACGACACTTCTTGGCTCAAGCTCGACGAGAACCTGAAAGTGACTGCGCCTTCAAGCGAAAAGTTTGTTCAAGGCATTCGGGGGGAAGAATCTCCAGCGGCACCGTGCACGCAATATTACGAAGAACCTGGCGTCGCTTCGCCCGTTTCGACAAGCTCTTCGTACTGCGCCGTGTTTGGGCAAAAGCGGGCATTGGCGATCTTGTGATCTTCCTCGCGCATCCAGCTTGTGCAGTCCGCCCGGCTGGAGCACCGCGCGCAGGTGTGTGCCATTTCAATATTGCGCCAGCGATCCTGACCGAGAACCCGGTCGGGCAGTCCATGGGCGTGCGCCATGATACGCATGCGCTCGTAGGTATCGAGCGGCGCCGCCGCCAGTTCCAGCGCTTCGGTGCGGGACATATCAAGGTCGGAGGCTTCCATACCGCTGAGGCCGGTGAGGTATTTTATGTCCCTCTCCCGCTCAAGCCATCTGCGGAATAGTGTTGTCAGTCTCTCCATCGTCCTGCCCTTCCAGACCTTCCTCGACCATGGCGAACGTAGCGAGGGCGTGGACAACACTCATTGATCTGAATCAATAACGCTTCTGCGCATTTCGCTGCAACTTGACGGCAGGATGGAGACTACTGACGAGACGAATTATTGTGGCGCTGCCAGGACGGCAACTTCAACCCATAACCTTTTCGGGTGAGCTCTCTTGCATAAAGCTCTCAAGATCACCGAAGCCGGTTTTTCTGAACTCGTAGGCCAGGCCAAGCTTGTCCGCCGCCGCGAGGGCCTGGCGCTCGAGCGCAGGATCTTCGATCTGGGCGAGATAGATCACCTTGGTATAGTTGGCGAAATATATGTCCCGCAGTTCGGGATGGCGGTCCATGCCGAGGCCTTCCCAGATCAGCTTGTCGAACTGGCGCACCAGATAGTCGGTGAGGAAGAAAGCAGTCATGTCGTCGTCGTGGCGTTGTTCGAACAACTCGTTACCGGTGAAGAAGGAATAGCAATGCGGGCCGCCAATCCGTTCGGCACCTTCTTCCTCCAGCACGGTATCGAGATGGCCGCCTGTTCCGCAATCGCCGTAAAGCACGAAGATCTTGTCGTAACGTCCTTTACCTTCGCGGATTTTTTCGCGCACGCCGCCTGGAATCTTGTCCGGCGTGTTATGCCATTTGGCGGGCAGGCAGGTGACATCGAAGTGCTGCCAGTTGTTGGCTTCGATGAGCGCAATGATCTCACGCCCCAGCGCGCCGCAGGCAATCAGCAGCACACTGCCCCTGCCCTTCTTGAAGTCAAAGCCCTCTGACGGATTGATATCCATGGGCGCCAGTCTATCGATTGCTGTTTAACGGGACCTAGTGTTACCTCACCATATGGGATTTTTCTGGTAAAAAGCGACATATGTCATCGCGGATCCGCCGCATCAGAACATGATCCTTTCACATGGAAGCAGGACTGACATGACTTCCCAATCTGAACGCGCAGCGAAACGGCTGTTTGACGAACACGCCAACGGGACGCAGTTTATCGGCATCTCACGGGACTTTGGCATCACGGATGCCGCCGCGGCGTATGATGTGCAAGACGCATTCGTGGCCCTGCTCAAGGAGAAATGGGGCGAGCCCTGCGGCTACAAAGTTGGCCTTACCTCCAAGGCGATGCAGAAAATGGTCGGGTTCGGCACGCCCATCGCAGGGCGTGTTCTAAAGACCCGCGAATTGCACAGTGGCGTTCAGGTTTCACTCGCAGCACATGGCCGGATCGGCATCGAGTTTGAAGTTGGCGTTCGCCTTGCCGCCGATCTGGGCCGTATTGGCGAACCAGCGACACGGGAAGACGTTTCCGCTGCGGTTGACGGCGTTTGCGCCGCGTTCGAACTCATCGATGACCGGAACGCGGATTATGGCGCACTCGATGTGCTGACTTTAGTTGCGGACAACTCGTGGAATGCCGCCGCCATCCTCTCAGACTTCGTGGAGCCGCCGCAGGATCTTGCCGCGGTCACCGGTACCGTTACGCGGAATGGCGAGGTGGTGGACAGTGGCCCGGGAAGCGCTGCTCTCGGCCACCCCTATGAGGCCATAGGCTGGCTTGCGGACCATCTGTCGGCGCGCGGTCAACGCCTGCGCAAGGGCGATGTGGTGCTCACCGGCAGTCTGGTGAAGACCCTGTTTCCGCAATCGGGTGAAACATTTTCATTCAGTGTGACTGAAATCGGCGACGTTTCAATCAGCTTCGGAAACTAGAGCCTCCGGCCTAATACGGCAGCAATAGCGGATCAGGCGGCCAATGAACGGCAGGCCGATGTCGACATAGGAAATGTACCAGCCGTCAACTTCTGACTCATAGGCTTTGAGTTTCGGCCATAGCGCGTGCGGCAGCGGCAAACCGAACAACCGTACAGACCGCAGTCTGAACGCCAGCGCGTCGCCCTCGAGATCCAAGGAGATGACGAGCCGGAGGGGGCCGAACCCCTCGAGCAGCATGCCGGCATCGGCACCAGAGCCTGCGCCCTGATGCGTTGAGAAGACCTGGCCGTCATAGTTCCGGATCAGCCACTCGCCATCCTTTTCGCGCCTGAACGTGACATGAACCGGGATCCAGGTGCCGGATTTCGGCATGCCCAATATCGTGGCCAGAAATCGGCTCACCGGATTTGAACCACGATCGACACTGCAGGTACCGGCCGCATGCACCTCTCCATTCACCATGTGCATCTGCTGCACCACGGGCGGGAGCTTCAGGTATTCTGCGCCAAGCAAGTCCTGGTAAAGTGACATAACGACCTCCTTAGTGATGACTGTGGCGCTCGCGGCGGGCGTTCCATGCCGCAAGAACCGGTACTGCAACCCACTCATAGATGGCGGAAAAGAGATGGCGCGGACCCGGCAGCGCAATGAGCGCTGCCAACCAGGCGTATCCGGGCAACCGGCGCCATATGGCAAGGAACGCGTCGACGCCAGACAGAAGTTCACCCCCCTCTCCCAACACGTACAGGCGCCGCTTGAGTTCCCCATCTGTGATGCCGCGATGCGCCAGGTGGTTACGATGGGCGTTGATGTCGGTGAAGGCCAGGGGCGCATCCGACCTGCCTGCCGCGTGGCGATAGTGTGAAATTTCGGCGTCACACACCGGGCAGTCAGCATTGTAAAGAACGGTAACCTGACGATGTGGCTCCACTAGGAGGTCACGCAGCGCGCCCTCAAGGCAGGGATGTTTGAATTCCACTCCCTGCCCAAGCGCCCTGGCGCATGACGTGCGCTGGCCTTCAAGCAACAGATCACCCATTTCGCCCATGGCCAGGCGTAGCGGCCAGGTCGGAATTTTGAACCACACCGGACTCCGCAGGATCCGGCCAAGAACGGTCATGAATTCACGGTGGGTAACCGTTTCAGGCGCCGTCACATTGTAGGCACCGGCCAGCTTCGGACGCCCAAGAGCCTGTTCCACGAAAGACAAAACGTCTTCAAGGTGGACCCAGGACATCCACTGGCGGCCTGTGCCCATGACGGATCCGGCACCGAACCGCATGGGCCACGCCAGGGCGGGTAGCGGGCCACCGTCACGGCCAAGGACCAGCCCCAGCCGCATGATGCAGACACGGACACCATAATCTTCGGCACGGCGCGCGGCCTCTTCCCAAGTCCGGCACAGGTCCGACATGAAGATCGCCTGTGGCGGGTGCGCTTCGTCACACACAACATCGTCTGTGACGCCGTAATAGCCGATGGCAGAGGCGTTGATGAGGACTTCGGGGCGCGTCTTGAGGCGGCCGATCAGTTCCAGGATGTCGTTGGTCGTGCCAACGCGGCTGCGCATGATTTCGGCGCGCCGTTTTCCGGTCCAGGGCAGCCCGAGCACCGGAGCACCGGCCAGGTTGATGATTGCATCAATTGGCAAGGCGTCATCAAGTTCACACGACGATGTAACGATGCGCGCATGCGGCCCGAACTTGTATTCCGCACTGTCGCGGTCGCGTGTCAGAATAATGACCTCATCACCGCGTTCAATCAACCGGCGGCACAGCGCACCGCCGATGAACCCGGTCGCCCCGGTCACCAGAACGGTTCTTGGTGACGTATTGTGAGCGATCGCAAACGGACGCCGCTCCCACTCCGGTGCCTGCAGCCGGCTCAACTTGACCACAGCAATGGCATCGCGCAGTGCCCAGACAAGGATACCGGCGGCATAGAGCGTCATGATCCAGGACAGGACCCCATGATCTGCGGCCACCATGGCGGTTGGCAGTTTCGACCAACCCCACAGAATGGGGATCAACACTATGAGTACTGCGCCGTAATTCATGGCCAGCAAGGTGTGCAGAACGCGCTCAAGCGGCGGGAGCTTGCGTGTCAGGTCTTCGACAATGAAATCCCACATGGTCACCACCACTTCCGTGACCAGCATCGCAGCGAGGATCCAGGCGAGTGCGCCGTGCCATTCAGACCAGCCGAGCGCAAGGAAGATGATGCCGTAGAGAAACTCGCGGGTCGCATGGAGCGCGAGTTCGTCTCGCGCCGAAGGCTTACTCGGAAGAGCTTCCGTAATCTCGTGGCGCCAGAAGTTGTCGAACGCGCCCATGACGCCCTGAATGACCAATAAACAGAGAACCAGTTCCATCTAAGCCTCCACTTTTCGGAACACACCATCCTGGAAGAACACGCGGCCGAACAGATCATGCTCGACGGTCATGCGAAATCGAAACGCGCCCTCACCTTCATCGATATGTTCGACCAGAAGAGTTCCGGGGCTCAGCAAGCGCGGCAGCCGCACACGCCAGCGGCCGATGTCCAGGTAGAAAGATGTTGAGCGAAAATGCAGGGCGGCATCGGCTTCATAAACATCGAGTTCCATTCCAAAGCCCATGCCGAAGCACTCGAGCATCTGCCCGTTCTGATCGATGCGTTTCACCGTCCTGGCGGTGACCGTTTCTACCTTCGGAAAATGATAGAGACGATCCCAAGCGGCTCCTCCCTTATCGAGATAGACGTAGACATCGATTGGGATGTTGCACCCTGAACGGTGCGCCACGGGAGCACCGATGGCGCGCGATGCCCAGGCCATCAACCGGCCAGGCGGCGTTAAGTCGACCCTTTCCATGCTGCCGTGAAAGCGCCAGCGCTCGTCTGGAGCCGGTATCGACCCGAAACGCTGACGCACGGCGGCCGCGAGCCGCCACCATCCTGCTTCGCCCACGAGATCGCGTATTGTTCGGTGGGCACGGAGAAGCTCGCCGCTGCCAAGACGTGCGACTTCCGCGATGTCCTCGCACCCGTGCCGCCTGAAATATGTTTCGTGCGTCTTCATGTCGGTTTCATTCATTTCTGTAAATACAGAAATTGCCACTCAAAATTTTTATCCCTTAACGAACCTGGAAATCTTGGCGCCCATATGCATCAGCTTGACGAGTGTCGTCGTCGGCAGCCGGCTCACCTGCTCGTACCAGGTGGTGAGCGTCTCACCGAACTGCAGCATATCGTTCAACCTTGACTTAACGTCCTCGGGCGTGCCATCGCCGCCGGCATCGAGCACGCATTTACGCAAGGTCGAAACCGTGGGATCGATTTCGCGCTTCTTGCGCTGATCAACGATGATCAGAAGGACTTCCCACAAATCCGTTTTGGCTTCGAAATGATCGCGCCGGTCACCCATGACGTGGGTCAGGGTCACAAGATTCCAGCTCTGCAGCTCGCGCAGGCTAGTGGACACGTTGGATCGCGCGATCCCCAGCGTTTCGGTAATCTCATCGGCGGTGATTGGCTTGGTAGAGAGATAGAGCAGCGCGTGGATCTGGGCGATTGAGCGATTCACCCCCCATCGCGACCCCATCTCCCCCCAATGGAGGACGGTGGATTCCATGGCGCGCGTGAGTTCCATTGGATTTTCTTTCTGTGTTTTCTGTTTATACTGAAACTACAGATAATACCGTTCCAACATAAAGTCAAGCTGAGCCACCAACCGGATCCAACCATGGTTCAAAACTGGTAAATCCCGTGCTATCGAAAGAGTGAGACAGTAAATTTCGAAGGAGGCACCGCGTATGACGTTGAGCGCAGAGGAAGTTGCCCGTTATCACGAGGACGGTCTTGTGATCCCGCAAAACTACCGGGTGCCCGAGGCCACCCTCGCCCGCATCCATGCGGCCTATGATCAACTGCTTGAAAGCAATAAGGATGCGCCGGACTTTTCGCCTGATTTTATCCTTGGACCGCACCTGGGGGCGGATGGCTCATACGGCGTCAAGGGCGATCCGGTGTGGCTTGAATTCGCACAAATTCCTGAAATCCTAGACATGGTCGAACAGGTGGCAGGCCCCGACCTGGTTCTTTGGGGCATTACCATTTTCGGCAAACCGGCCAACAACGGCAAGGCGACACCGTGGCATCAAGATGGTGACTATTATCCCATCGAACCGCTGGAAACGACGACGGTCTGGATTTCCCTCGACGGTTCAACTCCCGAGCAAGGATGCATGCGATTCATTCCAGGCTCGCACAAACCGCACCGGCTGTTCTCGCATCACTGGGAGCACAGGGACGACTATACCCTGGCCCAGGTGATTGACGACGATCAGGTGGATCTCGACTCAGCGCGCGACATTGTGCTCGAGCCCGGACAGATATCGATCCACGATGTCTATCTCGTGCATGGCTCTGGCCCCAATCATTCGGACCGCCGCCGCATGGGGCTGGTTTTGCGGCTGTTGCCCGCCACCAGTTTCTACAACCACGACAGCGGCAAGAACAAGGAAGACGCCGGCTCGCCGCACGGCTATTCCAACCGTGCCCTCTTCCTGCTCCGCGGCGAAGACAAGACAGGGCGGAACGATTTCAACCGCGGACACTGAACACCAAGGATTTGTCCATGTGGCTCCGAATCGGTATGCTGAAGAACTAACGGACGGCTTTTCCACGAGGAGGTATCGATGGAAAATCTTATCATTCAACTGATCGCGGGCGCGGTGGGCGGCAATGTCGCCGGCGCCATTTTAAAGCAGTTTAATCTCGGGGTGCTGTTCAACTCCATTGCCGGCATCGTCGGCGGCGGCATTGGCGGTCAGATCCTGTCCCAGGTGCTTGGTGCGCAGGGTGGCATGGATATTGGCGGCATTATCACCCAGGTTGCCGGCGGTGGTGTCGGCGGCGCCATTCTCCTGGTGATCGTCGGCGTCATCAAGAAGGCCATGGGCAAATAGCCCTGCCGTTTGAACGCCTGAGAAAGAAAAAGGCCGCGGTGCGTGGAGCACTGCGGCCTGATTTGTATCGCTGAGTACCAACCTCTCAGGCGGATGCCGCCGCCATCTGGTTGTGCTTGCGCTTCATCATCTCCTGAGCCGTCTCAACTGCGACCGCCGCATCGCGGCAATAGGCGTCGGCGCCAATGGCCTGGGCGAATTCTTCGTTCAGCGGCGCGCCTCCCACCAGGACGATGTAATCGTCGCGAAGACCCTTTTCTTTCAGGGTATCGATGACCACCTTCATGTAAGGCATGGTCGTGGTCAGCAGAGCGGACATTCCGAGAATGTCGGGTTGGTGCTCTTCAAGCGCCGCAAGATAATTTTCGACCGGATTATTGATCCCCAGATCGATCACTTCGAAGCCGGCGCCTTCCATCATCATTCCAACGAGGTTCTTGCCGATGTCGTGGATGTCGCCCTTGACCGTACCGACGACCATCTTGCCCAGCCTCGGGGCACCGGTTGCAATCAGCAGCGGGCGGAGAATGAACATCCCGCCCTTCATGGCGTTGGCGGCGAGAAGCACTTCCGGCACGAACAGGATGCCATCGCGAAAGTCGATACCGACAATGCGCATGCCTTCAACCAGGGCTTCCGTCAAAACCTTGTAAGGCGCCCATCCGCGTTCAAGCAGGATGTTGACGGCTTCCTCGATTTCCTCTTTGAGGCCATCGTAAAGGTCATCATGCATTTGCTGGACAAGCTCGTCATTGTCCAACTCGCTCAATACGAGATCGTCTTCGTCGCTCATC
>JAJFKG010000058.1 GCA_021773335.1 Gammaproteobacteria bacterium | reverse complement strand
GTTGCCAGAAGGCGTAGAGATGGTGATGCCTGGCGATAATATCAAGATGGATGTGTCATTAATTGCGCCAATTGCAATGGAAGAAGGTTTACGCTTCGCTATCCGCGAAGGTGGTCGTACCGTCGGGGCTGGTGTTGTCACGAAGGTTATTGAGTGATCTTTCATAGGCCAGTAGCTCAACTGGCAGAGCAGCGGTCTCCAAAACCGCAGGTTGGGGGTTCGATTCCCTCCTGGCCTGCCATATTAGCGTAAGAGTAAAGATGGCAACTAAAGGCGATGTAACTTCAAAATTTGATTTAGTGAAATGGTTTGCGGTGTTGGCGCTGATAGTCGCTGGCGTGGCTGCTAACTATTACTATAACCAACAAGCTCTAGCGATCCGATTGATTGGTTGGATCATCTTGGCTGGGGTTGTGGCATTTATTGCCGCACAAACTGCCAAAGGCCGTATGGCGCTGGGTTTTGCCAAGGAGGCCCGCACTGAATTACGCAAAGTCGTATGGCCAAATCGACAAGAAACAATCCAAACGACGGCAATTGTCATCGTCATGGTGATTATTGTCGCTTTGTTTTTGTGGGGCGTAGATTCGATTTTATTATGGGCAGTTAGCTGGCTGACAGGACAAAGGGGTTGATTCCAACAATGACTGATGCGAAACATTGGTTTGTAGTGCATGCCTATTCGGGTAATGAATTAAAAGTTAAAAAGCTTATTCTGGATGCCGTTGAGCGTGCAGGCATCAATGATAGGTTTGGGCAGATTCTCGTGCCGACAGAAGAAGTTGTCGAAATGCGCGGCGGCCAAAAGCGTAAGAGTGAACGTAAATTTTTCCCCGGCTATGTGTTGGTACAAATGGTGTTAGACGATGAAACTTGGCACCTTATCAAGAATATCCCGGGCGTATTAGGATTTATCGGTGGTGGTTCTGGTGGTAGCCGACCTGCGCCATTATCGGAAAAAGAAGTTAATAGTATCTTAGACCGCATCCAAGAAGGTGTTGATAAGCCAAAACCAAAAGTGTTGTTCGAAATTGGTGAAATCGTTCGCGTTATCGATGGGCCATTTGCCGATTTTAATGGTGTGGTAGAAGAAGTGAATTATGAAAAGAGTCGTCTACGTGTGGCGGTTTTGATTTTTGGTCGTTCGACGCCAGTAGAATTAGAATTCGGCGAAGTCGAAAAAGGCTAGATCGTGCGACGATCTTAGTTAATTATAATGTTGGGGAGCCTGATAGCTTTATATAGCAGACAGGCGCTGGTACCCATAAAGGAGTAATTCATGGCAAAGCAAGTTGTCGGACTCATCAAGCTGCAAGTGGCGGCGGGTGAGGCGAATCCTAGTCCACCTGTTGGCCCGGCTTTAGGTCAGCATGGTGTTAATATCATGGAATTTTGTAAGGCATTCAATGCGCAAACACAAACTGTAGAAAAAGGCGCGCCTGTGCCAGTCGTTATTTCAGTCTATAACGATCGTAGTTTTACCTTTGAAATGAAGATGCCACCCGCATCGTATTTACTTAAGAAAGCGGCGGGTATTGCGAAGGGAAGTGGTGTGCCTAACAAAGAAAAAGTTGGCAAACTTAAGCGCGCACAATTAGAGGAAATCGCAACGGTTAAAATGCCGGATCTTACTGCCGCCGATATGGATGCTGCTGTACGCACCTTAGCAGGGAGTGCGCGTAGCATGGGTATTGATGTTGAGGGAGTAGAGTAATGGCTAAATTATCTAAACGTATGCGTGCGCTTGCTGAGAAAATTGAACCGAACAAACTCTACGACATCAATGAAGCATTTGAAATTTTAACGTCTGTTTCTAGCGTTAAGTTTGTTGAAACTGTTGATATTAGTGTGAATCTCGGGGTTGACCCACGTAAATCTGATCAAGTGGTACGTGGTGCGACTTTGCTGCCTCATGGTACCGGTAAAACAGTACGTGTTGCCGTTTTCACGCAAGGTGCAAATGCTGAAGCTGCGCAAAAAGCGGGTGCTGATATCGTTGGTATGGACGATTTAGCTGATCAGGTAAAAGCGGGCAACCTTGATTTTGACGTTGTTATTGCTAGCCCTGATGCCATGCGTGTTGTCGGCCAGTTGGGGCAAATCTTAGGTCCGCGCGGTTTAATGCCTAATCCCAAAGTGGGTACCGTGACTCCCGATGTTGCAACTGCAGTGCAGAATGCTAAATCTGGTCAAGCACGTTATCGTACTGATAAAAACGGTATTATCCATTGTGTGATTGGGAAAGTCGATTTTGATGCCAAAAAATTAAAAGAAAACCTTGTTGCCGTGTTGGCTGATTTAAAGAAAGCAAAGCCAAGCAGTTCTAAAGGTATTTATCTAAAAAAACTTGTTGTTTCTAGCACCATGGGGCCTGGCTTGGCTATCGATCAGTCAAGCATAGAGGCATAGTCTAGAAGCAAGATGTGCACGTAGCATTTTAGGAGCTGTTTACACTTTGCAATGTAACGTTGTAAACAGGCTCTAAGTATTAGCGGCCAGTTGGCGCACTTATGCCTTCTGACTGTCTAAGACCGCAGGTGTACTGCTTAATGAGTTAATCACTAAGTAGTACTTAATAGTTATTCGCTGGCCTGCGCAGACGCTGATGATGGAGTTGCTTTGCAATGCCATTATCAGTAAATACCCAGAGGTAGTGATTTCTGGAATGGAGGTAAGAATAAGTGACACTGAGACTCGAAGATAAAAAGGTAATCGTAAAAGAAGTGGCTGAAGTAGCGGGTAAAGCTATTTCTGCTGTTGCTGCAGATTACCGCGGCTTATCTGTCTCACAAATGACACAATTACGGGCTAAAGCCCGTGAGCAGGGGATTTATTTGCGTGTTGTGCGCAATAATCTCGCCCGTCGTGCATTTGAGGGAACAGATTTCGCCTGTATGCAAGATTCCTTAGTTGGTCCGCTTGTTTTAGCTTTTTCAATAGATGATCCCGGCGCTAGCGCTAGATTGATCAAGAACTTCGCGAAAGAGAATGAACAACTCGAAGCGAAATTTTTATCTATCGGCGGTAAATTGCTGGATGGTAAAGATCTGAATACTGTTGCATCGTTGCCGACGCTAGAAGAAGCGCTTGGGCGCTTGGCAGCCGTCATGCAAGCACCGATTACTAAATTTGTGCGAACTATGGCTGAGCCACATGGCAAATTGGTGCGTACGATTGCTGCAGTTAAAGAGCAGAAACAAGCTGTGTCCTAGGATTCAGACTGTAATTCAAATTATTTTTTTAGGAGATTTAACTAATGGCCGTTTCAAAAGAAGATATCTTAGACACGATTTCCAACATGAGTGTGATGGAAGTTGTTGAATTGATTGAAGCAATGGAAGAAAAATTCAACGTTTCAGCTGCTGCTGTTGCCGTTGCTGCACCTGCTGCAGGTGGTGGTGAAGTTGCTGCTGCTGAAGAGAAGACTGAATTTGATGTTGTGATGAAAAGCTTTGGCGGAAACAAAGTTGCTGTTATTAAGGTTGTTCGTACAATTACTGGACTTGGCCTTAAAGAAGCGAAAGAACTTGTTGAAAGTGCTCCTTCGCCAGTTAAAGAAGGCGCAAGCAAAGAAGAAGCTGAAGACATCAAGAAACAGCTCGAGGAAGCTGGTGCTGAAGTTGAAGTTAAGTAAGTCTGTCGCACAACGCGCTTGTGACTCTCACAAGCGCGTTGTTTTATGTGCATGGAATGCTTGTACGAGCGTAATGCGTCATGTCAATGTTTCATTAAATGTTCCTTTTTCTGCGTCCCGTGGTTCGCTGCGGGGATCATGGTTAGCTAATTCGAGGTAAGCTGATGGGTTACTCATACACTGAGAGAAAGCGTATTCGGAATGATTTTGGTAAGCAATCTGCTGATTTAAAATTCGATGCACCCTATTTACTTTCTATTCAGATAGATTCCTTTTTGCAGTTTCTGCAGATGGGCATCACACCTGAAGAACGAACGATGACAGGTTTACATGCCGCGTTCGATTCTGTTTTCCCAATTGCCAGTTATTCTGGCAATGCGGAGTTGCATTACGTTAGTTATACCCTGGGTGAGCCAGCCTTTAGTGTGCGTGAATGTCAATTACGTGGCTTAACGTACGCAGTACCGTTGCGCGTCAAGGTTCGTTTAGTTATCTATGACAAAGATGCGCCTGCTGGTAGTAAAACAGTAAAAGATATTAAAGAGCAAGAAGTCTATATGGGTGAAATTCCTATTATGACGGATACTGGTACCTTTGTGATTAATGGTACTGAGCGGGTTGTGGTTTCACAGTTGCATCGTTCGCCAGGTGTTTTCTTTGATCATGACCGCGGCAAAACCCACTCTTCAGGTAAATTACTCTACTCTGCTCGCGTTATCCCTTACCGCGGCTCATGGTTAGATTTTGAATTTGATCCAAAAGATTGTTTATTTGTACGTATTGACCGACGTCGTAAATTGCCGGCAACGATTTTGTTGCGTGCTTTGGGTTACTCAACTGAAGAAATCTTAGAAATTTTCTTCGATACAAATACGGTACATATTGATGGCGACGATTTTCAGTTAGAGCTTGTACCTGATCGCTTGCGTGGTGATATAGCACAGTTTGCTATTGAAGATGGCAGTGGACAAATATTAGTAGAAGAAGGACGACGTATTACCGCACGCCATACACGTTTGCTGGAGAAAGCGGGCGTTAAAGCGCTTAAAGTTCCTGCAGAATACTTGTATGGTAAAGTTGTTGCGCGATCTTTGATTGATAAAGAAACCGGCGAAGTGATTTGCGAAGCGAACAGCGAAATTACGGAAGAGTTGTTGGCTGAAATCCAGAAAGCTGGTGTTGATACACTAGAATTTTTATATACGAATGAATTAGATCGAGGTGCTTATATTTCAGATACCTTGCGTATCGATCCAACCACTAACCGACTTGAAGCACTAGTCGAAATTTATCGTATGATGCGCCCCGGTGAGCCGCCAACTAAAGACGCGGCTGAGACACTGTATAATAATTTATTCTTTACTGCAGAACGTTATGACCTGTCGCCTGTTGGACGAATGAAGTTCAATCGTCGCGTTGGACGTACTGAAATCACGGGAGAAGGTACTTTATCCAAAGACGATATTCTCGAAGTGATTAAGATGTTGGTCTCTATTCGCGATGGCAAAGGCGAGGTTGATGATATTGATCACTTAGGTAACCGTCGTGTGCGTAGTGTTGGTGAAATGGCAGAAAACCAATTCCGGGTTGGCTTAGTGCGTGTAGAACGCGCAGTGAAAGATCGTCTCAGTATTGCCGAATCAGAAGGCTTAATGCCACAAGATCTCATCAATGCGAAGCCGGTTTCTGCCGCAATTAAAGAATTTTTTGGTTCTAGCCAATTGTCACAGTTCATGGATCAAAATAATCCACTATCTGAAGTGACACACAAACGCCGTGTCTCAGCTTTAGGACCTGGTGGTTTAACACGTGAGCGGGCTGGTTTTGAGGTGCGTGACGTACATACTACCCACTATGGGCGGGTGTGTCCGATTGAAACGCCTGAAGGCCCAAACATTGGTTTGATTAACTCATTAGCTGTGTATGCGCGCACCAATGAATATGGTTTCTTGGAAACGCCTTACCGTAAAGTTGAGGATAGTAAGGTAACGGATGAGATTACCTATCTATCTGCGATTGAAGAGGGTGAGTATATTATTGCACAGGCTAATGCTGGCCTTGATGGTGATCGCAAGTTAATTGATGACTTAGTGCCTTGTCGCCACAATAATGAGTTTACGTTTACTACGGCTGAAAAAGTCCAACTTATGGATGTCTCGCCTAAACAAATTGTGTCAGTAGCAGCATCACTCATTCCATTCCTTGAGCACGACGATGCGAACCGTGCACTGATGGGGTCGAACATGCAACGTCAAGCGGTGCCAACTTTGCAAGCTGAAAAGCCTTTAGTGGGTACTGGTATGGAGTATAAGGTCGCGAGTGATTCGGGTGTGACTGTGGTTGCTAAACGTGGCGGTGTTATCGATTCAGTAGATGCTGGGCGTATTGTGGTTCGTGTCAATGATGATGAAACTGGAGCTGGTGAGACAGGGGTTGATATTTATAACCTCGTTAAATACATGCGTTCCAATCAAAATACTTGTATTAATCAACGTCCATTGGTTAAACGTGGAGACCAAATTAGTAAAGGCGACGTCCTGGCGGATGGCCCATCAACTGATTTGGGTGAGTTGGCCCTGGGGCAAAACCTCTTGGTTGCATTCATGCCTTGGAATGGTTACAACTTCGAGGATTCTATCCTTATCTCTGAACGTTTGGTTGAAGAAGATCGTTTTACGACAATTCATATCGAGGAATTATCTTGTGTGGCTCGGGATACCAAGTTAGGTTCGGAAGAAATTACCGGCGATATTCCCAATGTGGGTGAAAGTGCGCTGTCTAAGCTTGATGAGTCTGGGATTGTCTATGTCGGCGCGGAAGTCGGTTCTGGGGATATTTTAGTAGGTAAAGTGACGCCTAAAGGTGAAACTCAACTAACGCCAGAAGAAAAACTCTTGCGAGCGATTTTCGGTGAGAAAGCATCGGATGTAAAAGATACTTCATTGCGTGTTCCAACAGGTATGTCAGGTACTGTACTCGATGTACAAGTTTTTACACGTGATGGTGTTGAAAAAGATGAACGTGCTAAGGCAATTGAAGCTGAGCAAATCGAACAAGCCAAGAAAGATTTAGGCGATGAGCTGCGGATTCGTGAAGATGATGCCTATCTGCGCGTCGAAAAACTGTTGCTAAATAAAGTTGCCGAAGGCGGACCTGCCGGTATAGAGGCTGGCGCGAAAATTTCACAGGCGGTGTTAAATGAAATCGCACGTGAAAAATGGTTTGAAATTCGTTTGCGTAACGATGCTGCGAACCAACAGCTTGAAGTTGCTGCTGAGCAATTGAAGCAACTGAAGAAAGACTACGAAGAGAAATACGAAGCACAACGTAAGAAGTTGACCCAAGGTGATGACCTTGCACCGGGCGTGTTGAAGATAGTTAAAGTTTACTTGGCTGTTAAACGTCGCATTCAACCGGGTGATAAGATGGCTGGGCGTCACGGTAATAAAGGGGTGATTTCTACTATTGTGCCCGTTGAAGATATGCCATACACAGAAGATGGTACGCCGGTTGATATCGTATTAAATCCATTGGGTGTACCTTCGCGTATGAATGTCGGACAAGTACTAGAGGCACACTTAGGATGGGCGGCTAAAGGTCTTGGTAACAAGATTGCCGATATGCTTGCGCGTCAGGAAGAGTTAGTTAAGGTGCGCGAGTTCCTCGATAAAGTTTACAATAAATCTAAGAGTGGGCATAAAAAAGTTGACCTTGATAATTTTAGTGATGCAGAAGTTACAGAGCTTGCTAAAAATCTACGCGGTGGCGTGCCGATGGCGACACCTGTTTTCGATGGAGCAAGTGAAGAAGAAATTAAACGGATGTTACGTCTTGCTGATTTACCTGAAGACGGCCAGGCGCAATTGATTAACGGTCGTACTGGTGAATACTTTGATCGACCAGTGACAGTTGGCTATATGTATATGCTGAAATTGAACCACTTGGTTGACGATAAAATGCATGCGCGTTCTACCGGTTCTTATAGCTTAGTAACCCAACAACCCTTGGGTGGTAAAGCACAATTTGGTGGCCAGCGTTTTGGTGAGATGGAAGTGTGGGCGCTGGAAGCATATGGCGCTGCTTATACCTTACAGGAAATGCTAACCGTTAAGTCTGATGACGTTAGCGGGCGTACCAAGATGTATAAGAACATTGTTGACGGTGAACATCGTATGGAGCCTGGCATGCCAGAGTCCTTTAATGTGTTAGTCAAAGAAATTCGTTCTTTAGGTATTGATATTGGGCTTGAAACCGACTAGTTGAGGAGAATGACCTTGAGAGATTTACTCAGTCTTATCAAACAACAAGGGCAAATCGAAGAATTTGATGCGATCCGTATTGGCTTGGCATCACCCGAAATGATTCGTTCGTGGTCTTTTGGCGAAGTCAAAAAACCAGAAACCATCAACTATCGCACTTTCAAGCCTGAACGTGATGGCCTATTTTGTGCGAAAATTTTTGGGCCCGTCAAAGATTATGAGTGCTTGTGTGGTAAATATAAACGGCTTAAACACCGTGGTGTTATTTGTGAAAAGTGTGGGGTTGAAGTGGCCTTGGCGAAAGTGCGTCGTGAGCGCATGGGACACATGGAACTAGCTAGCCCAGTGGCGCATATCTGGTTCCTAAAATCTTTGCCATCAAGAATTGGCTTATTATTGGATATGACCTTACGTGATATTGAGCGAGTCTTGTATTTTGAAGCGTTTGTTGTCATCGATCCAGGTTTGACGCAATTAGAGCGTGGACAACTACTTTCAGATGAAGGATACCTCAATGCCATTGAAGAATATGGCGATGAGTTTGATGCGCGCATGGGTGCTGAAGCGATTCAGGAATTACTTAATAACCTTGAGTTGGAAACTGAAGCGACTACCTTGCGTCAAGAAATTGAAAGCACGTCTTCAGAAACCAAACTGAAGAAATTGGCTAAACGTCTCAAGCTGGTTGAAGCATTTTTAGATTCTGGTAATAAACCTGAATGGATGATTCTTTCAGTTTTGCCAGTATTACCACCGGATTTACGTCCGTTGGTACCGCTTGATGGTGGCCGTTTTGCAACATCTGATTTGAATGACTTATATCGTCGAGTGATTAATCGTAATAATCGCCTCAAGCGTCTATTAGATTTGAATGCGCCGGATATCATTGTGCGCAATGAGAAACGTATGCTGCAAGAAGCGGTTGATGCTTTGTTGGATAATGGTCGCCGTGGCCGTGCTATTACGGGTTCTAACAAGCGCCCGCTGAAATCATTGGCCGATATGATCAAAGGTAAACAAGGGCGTTTCCGCCAAAACTTGTTGGGTAAACGTGTGGATTACTCTGGTCGTTCAGTGATTGTGGTTGGTCCAACGTTGAAACTGCATCAATGTGGGCTACCTAAAAAGATGGCGCTGGAGTTATTTAAGCCCTTTATTTTCAGTAAGTTAGAGTTGCGTGGTTTGGCGACGACCATTAAAGCAGCGAAAAAGATGGTAGAGCGTGAAGGTCCTGAGGTTTGGGATATTCTGGAAGAAGTAATTCGTGAACATCCTGTATTACTTAACCGTGCTCCAACACTTCACCGTTTGGGTATTCAAGCATTTGAACCGGTGTTGATTGAAGGTAAAGCTATTCAATTACACCCGCTCGTGTGTGGTGCTTACAATGCCGACTTTGACGGTGACCAAATGGCTGTACACGTACCGTTAACTGTCGAAGCACAGTTAGAAGCTCGCGCATTAATGATGTCGACAAATAATGTTTTATCGCCGGCGAATGGTGAGCCGATTATAGTACCATCACAAGACGTTGTCTTGGGCCTCTATTACGTTACGCGTGAACGTGTAAATGCTAAAGGCGAAGGTATGATATTTGCTGATCTCAAAGAAGTTCACCGCGCCTATGCCTCTCGTGCGGCTGAATTGCACGCGAAAATCAAAGTACGCATGCCTAATCGTTTATTAGGGCAAATTCGACCAGTGCAATCTGATCCAACCAATGTTGAAGTGCCGCAGCCGAAAGCTGAAGGTATACAGTTAATTGAAACAACGGTCGGACGTGCGTTGCTTGCCGATATCTTGCCAGAAGGCTTGCCTTTTTCATTGATCAATTGTGCGCTAAGCAAGAAGATGATTTCATCTCTAATTAACGAGTGTTATCGTCGTGTTGGTCTCAAAGAAACGGTCATCTTTGCTGATCACCTTATGTATACCGGCTTCTCATATGCAACCGTTGCAGGAGTTTCAATCGGGATTGAAGATTTTGTGATTCCACCTGAGAAAGCACCGATTATCGATCAGTCTGAGTCAGAAGTTAAAGAAATTGAAGCGCAGTTTTCTTCAGGTCTGTTAACCTATGGTGAGCGTTACAATAAAGTTATTGATATTTGGGCACGCACCAGTGACCAGGTTGCAAGTGCGATGATGAAAATGCTTGCGACTGACACGGTAAGGAATGCTGCGGGAGAAGAGGTAGAACAAGAGTCATTTAACTCGATTTACATGATGGCAGATTCTGGTGCGCGTGGTTCGGCAGCCCAGATTCGTCAGCTAGCTGGTATGCGTGGATTGATGGCTAAACCAGATGGCTCAATTATCGAAACACCTATTACTGCAAACTTCCGCGAGGGTTTGAACGTATTACAGTACTTTATTTCGACTCACGGTGCCCGTAAGGGTTTGGCTGATACCGCGTTAAAAACGGCTAACTCAGGTTATTTAACACGTCGTCTTGTTGATGTTGCGCAAGATCTTGTGGTTACTGAAGTTGATTGTGGTACGACTGATGGCTTGATCATCACCCCGCATGTTGAAGGTGGCGATATTGTTGAGCCATTACGCGAACGCGTACTTGGTCGTATCTTGGCAGAAGATGCCTTTACTCATGACGGTAAACAAGTGCTACCTGTTGGTACTTTATTGGATGAGGACCTCGTTGATGTCTTAGAGAAAAATAGCGTAGACATGGTTAGGGCGCGTTCAGCGATTACTTGTAAGACTCGTTATGGTATTTGTGCTAAGTGTTATGGACGTGATTTAGCGCGTGGTCACCAAGTCAATATTGGTGAAGCCGTGGGCGTGATTGCTGCGCAATCAATCGGTGAGCCAGGTACACAGTTAACCATGCGGACCTTCCACATCGGTGGTGCTGCATCGCGAACAACTGCTGAAAATAACATTCAAATTAAGTCAGACGGTAAGATTAAATTACACAACACTAAATTGTTACAAAATACCAAAGGAAATTTTGTCGTTGTATCGCGTTCTGGTGAGTTAACGCTTGTTGATATTAACGGTCGTGAACGTGAACGTTATAAGATTCCTTATGGTGCAATCTTAACTGAAGCGGATGGCACCAATGTTGAAGCGAAGCAAATTGTTGCTAACTGGGATCCACATACTCACCCGATTATTACTGAGGTGTCGGGTATCGTTAAGTTTGTCGACATGAACGAAGGTGTCACTATGAACCGTCAGGTTGATGAATTGACGGGCTTATCTAGTATCGTGATTACCGATCAGAAACAGCGTAGTGCTAGTGGTAAAGAGTTACGGCCAATGATTAAATTGGTTGATGATGGCGGTGAAGATTTATGTTTGCCGAATACTAATGTGCCGGCACATTACTTCTTACCAACCGGCGCAATTGTGAATGTAGAGGCTGACAGTAAGGTTGCGGTTGCCGACATTGTTGCTCGTATCCCACAAGAAAGTTCGAAGACACGTGATATCACCGGTGGTTTGCCACGCGTAGCCGATCTGTTCGAAGCACGCAAACCAAAAGAGTCATCTATTTTGGCTGAAATTACTGGTATTGTTAGTTTTGGTAAAGAGACCAAAGGCAAACGTCGTTTGGTAATTACGGGCGAAAATGAAGAAGTCTATGAAGAACTCATTCCTAAATGGCGTCACGTCAGTGTGTTCGAAGGTGAACATGTTGAAAAGGGTGATGTCATTGCTGATGGTGCACCAAACCCACATGATATTTTACGTTTGTTAGGGGTTAGTGCACTTGCCAATTATATTGTTAATGAAATCCAAGATGTATATCGCCTTCAAGGTGTGAAGATTAACGATAAACATATTGAAGTTATTGTGCGGCAGATGTTACGTAAAGGGATTGTGACATCAACCGGTGATACTAAGTTCTTGAAAGGTGAGCAATTAGAAGTAACCCGTATCCTTGAAGAAAATGAAGTGATGGCCACCAAC
This sequence comes from Gammaproteobacteria bacterium, assembly GCA_021773335.1. Classification (GTDB taxonomy): domain Bacteria; phylum Pseudomonadota; class Gammaproteobacteria; order JAJFKG01; family JAJFKG01; genus JAJFKG01. The sequence continues at coordinate 3,865 of JAJFKG010000058.1, read as the reverse complement.
AACAAAGACGAGGCTAAATTTGAGCGAATTCTTCTTGGTATTACCAAAGCTTCGCTGGCAACTGAATCTTTCATTTCAGCAGCTTCGTTCCAAGAAACGACGCGAGTGCTCACTGAAGCAGCGGTATGTGGAAAGCACGATGATTTGCGTGGTTTGAAAGAGAATGTGATTGTTGGGCGCTTGATACCGGCTGGTACTGGACTGACTTACCACAGTGAGCGCCGGGAACGTCGTGAAGCGGCCAAGATGCCGGCGGAAGAGCCAGTTAAAGAAATCACGGCGAGTGATGTTGAGCAAGCCTTGAGTGAGGCCCTGAACTCGCCAGAGGAATGACCGAAAGCGGATTTTTTGACCTATGGGCACCCAGGTGGGTGCCCATTATGGTCATGGGCTTGACATGCAACCCAGGGAAACTTAGAATCCCGCCTCCCCAATAATTACTGTTGGGGTTGGTAAGTTATATGTCAGTTGAGGAAAGGCAATAGTCGCCACTTTTGCTTTCCCTCAACTGTCTCTTTTTATCTGGGTCTGGAATATTTCTGACCAAATTTGCAGATGAAATACTGAAATCTTTAACCATGCGAAAATTCGCAGTAATTGAGTAGGGCTGGAGTCCAAAAATATGCCAACAATTAATCAGTTAGTACGCAAAGGGCGTCGCAAAATAACGCAAAAAAGTGCTGTGCCCGCCTTGGCTAAGTGTCCGCAGAAACGTGGCGTGTGTACGCGGGTCTATACGACTACGCCAAAGAAGCCGAACTCAGCACTGCGAAAAGTGGCTCGTGTGAGGCTAACGAATGGTATGGAAGTGACTACTTATATTGGTGGTGAAGGCCATAACTTACAAGAGCACTCAGTTATTTTAATTCGCGGCGGTCGTGTAAAGGATTTGCCTGGTGTTCGTTACCATACAGTGCGCGGCAGTTTGGATACCTCTGGTGTTCAAGGCCGTAAGCGCGGACGTTCTAAATATGGAACTAAAAAGCCTAAAGATCAATAGGTTATAGCTCTTTTGAGGAATATATATTAGGAATAAATTGATATGTCGAGACGTAAAGCAGCCCCGAAACGAGAAATTTTGCCCGATCCAATGTATCGCAGCGAGATGTTGGCAAAATTTATCAACCATGTCATGAAAAGTGGTAAAAAATCAGTCGCTGAAAAAATCGTTTATGGTGCATTAGATAAGATAGGTGAGCGTGGCAACAAGCAGTCCGCGGATGAAGGGGAAGGCGGTGAAAGCGGTGGCTCATCAGGTGGCGGTTCTCAAAGAGCCCTTAGAATCCTTGAAAAAGCCTTGGATAATGTGCGTCCAACTGTTGAAGTGAAGTCTCGCCGTGTTGGTGGTGCGACTTATCAAGTGCCGGTTGAAGTACGTTCTTCACGTAGCACTGTATTGGCAATGCGCTGGATTGTAGACACAGCTAAGGGGCGTGGTGAGAAAACAATGGCCCTACGCTTAGCGGGTGAAATTCTTGACGCAGTAGAAGGGCGTGGTGGTGCAGTGAAAAAACGCGAAGATACACACCGCATGGCTAAGGCAAACCAAGCATTTGCACATTATCACTGGTAATAATTGAGTAGGTATAAACGTGACTAGCAGAACAACCCCTCTTGAACTGTATCGAAACATTGGCATCATGGCCCACATCGATGCGGGTAAAACAACAACGACGGAACGTATCCTGTTTTACACAGGTGTATCTCATAAGATTGGTGAAGTCCATGATGGTGCAGCAACCATGGATTGGATGGAGCAAGAGCAAGAGCGCGGTATCACGATTACTTCTGCGGCAACGACTTGTTTCTGGCCAGGCATGGCAGCACAATTTCCTATGCATCGTATCAATATTATCGATACGCCAGGGCACGTTGATTTCACTATTGAAGTTGAGCGTTCACTGCGGGTTCTCGATGGTGCAGTTGCGGTTCTCTGCGCGGTTGGTGGTGTGGAGCCACAAACTGAAACCGTATGGCGTCAAGCTGACAAATACGGTGTGCCACGTATGGCATTCGTGAATAAGATGGATCGTGCTGGTGCAGATTTCTTGCGGGTAGCCAATCAGCTCAATGAACGTTTGGCAGCGAATCCAGTCGTGATGCAATTACCGATTGGTGCTGAAGATCATTTCGAAGGAGTTGTTGACCTTATTAAGATGAAAGCGATTTACTGGGATGAAGAAAGTCGCGGTACCAAATTTGAAGAACGTGATATCGCTGCGGATATGCAAGACACCTGTCAGGAATGGCATGAAAAAATAGTTGAGTCAGCAGCTGAAGCGTCCGAAGAGCTCATGGAAAAATATCTTGAGACAGGTGAACTGACGTCTGAGGAAATTAAACAAGGCATCCGTATACGTACGCTTGCCAATGAAATCATTCCGGTATTTTGTGGTTCTGCATTCAAAAATAAAGGCGTGCAAGCATTGCTAGATGCGGTTATCGAATATATGCCTGCCCCAGGTGATGTGCTTGCAATTAAGGGTATTTTGGATGATGCTGCAGGTTCCGAAGGTGAACGTAGCGCCAATGACGAAGAACCTTTTGCAGCGTTGGCATTTAAGATTGCTACTGATCCTTTCGTAGGTACTTTAACTTATTTTCGTGTTTACTCTGGTGTGCTGCGTTCAGGTGATACGGTATTTAATCCCGTTAAACACAAGCGTGAGCGTATCGGCCGTATTTTGCAGATGCATTCTAATAGTCGCGAAGAGATTAAAGAAGTCCGCGCTGGTGATATTGCAGCTGCAGTAGGCCTTAAGCAAACAACGACTGGTGATACACTGTGTGATCAGAACAAAGTCATCACTTTAGAACGCATGGAGTTCCCTGAGCCAGTTATTCAAGTTGCGGTTGAACCCAAAACCAAAGCAGACCAAGAAAAAATGGGCATTGCTTTGGGTAAACTCGCCGCTGAAGATCCCTCTTTCCGTGTGTGGACTGATGAAGAATCAGGGCAAACCATTATTGCAGGAATGGGCGAATTACACTTAGAAATTATTGTTGATCGATTGCAGCGTGAGTTCAGTGTTGAAGCTAACGTTGGTAAGCCGCAAGTTGCGTATCGTGAAACGATTCGCTCTAGTATCGAACAAGAAGGCAAGTTCGTGCGTCAATCGGGTGGTCGGGGTCAATATGGCCATGTTTGGTTGCGCATCGAGCCGCTCGAAGCAGGTTCTGGCTATGAGTTTGTGAATGCGATTGTTGGTGGGGTAGTACCGAAAGAGTATATTCCTTCTGTTGACAAAGGCGTTCAAGCACAGATGGAAAATGGCGTGATCGCGGGGTATCCCGTTGTGGATGTCAAAGTTACTTTGTATGACGGTTCATACCATGATGTCGACTCGAGCGAAATGGCGTTTAAGATCGCCGGTTCTATGTGTTTCAAAGAGGGTGCGCAGAAGGCGTCACCAGTACTCTTAGAACCAATTATGAAAGTAGAGGCTCTCACCCCTGAAGAATACATGGGTGATGTGATGGGCGATTTGAATCGTCGTCGCGGTATCTTACAAGGTATGGATGATGTGCCTGCTGGTAAAACAATTCACGCAGAAGTTCCATTGGCGGAAATGTTTGGTTATGCAACTGATTTGCGTTCCTTGACGCAAGGTCGTGCAACCTACTCTATGGAGTTTGCTAAGTATGCTGAAGCGCCAAATAATATCGCCGAAGAAGTGATGAAGAAACAGTAATATTAATCTTAAAACTAAGAGGTAAGTAGTCGTGTCTAAGGAAAAATTTGAACGCAACAAACCACATATCAATGTAGGAACGATTGGCCACGTAGACCATGGTAAGACGACATTGACAGCGGCGATAACGACAGTGGCGTCGAAAGCACACGGTGGCGAAGCGAAAGATTTTG
>JAJFKG010000057.1 GCA_021773335.1 Gammaproteobacteria bacterium | reverse complement strand
CAGGGTTCGGGGCTTGGGGTGTCGAGTATCGGAGGGTGATCGGCGGATGCACAAGACATCGCGAGGTGGTCATGGTACAACGTGCGCCGCTTGTCTTCATAGTAGTATCGGACAAACGCACCGCGTTTCCTGACCCTGTTCGTAACCCAAGCCTCCACAAACATCATGGACCTAAACGAACTGATTCGAAACGTCCCGGACTGGCCTAAGCCGGGTATCCAGTACAAAGACATCACGCCGTTGCTGCGAGACCCGTCGGGGCTGGCGATGGCGGTGGAACTGATGGCGAGCCCGTGGCGTGGCAAGGCGGTGGACCTGGTCTGTGGGGCTGAATCTCGGGGATTTATCTTCGGGACGGCGATCGCCCAGGCGCTGTCGGCCGGGTTCGTCCCGATCCGCAAGCCCAACAAACTGCCGGCCGAGACCCACTCGGTAAGTTATGACCTGGAATACGGCAGCGACACGTTGGAGGTCCACACCGACGCGGTGTTCAAGGGCCAGCGGGTGCTGATGGTGGACGACCTGCTGGCGACCGGGGGGACGATGAAAGCCAGTTGCGACCTGATCGACAAGATGGGCGGGGATATTGTGGGGATCACGGTATTGATCGAATTGGGGTTCCTACCCGGCCGAGACATGGTCAGTGACCACGGCTCGGTCCACGCAGTGTTGACCTATGAATGACTGGCCTGCGGGAGGGCCCCAACGCCGGGCATTCCGCGATTATCTTTTTAGACCGCCGCACATTGGGCCCACAAGACCGTGACGCATAGCTCAAGTCATCATCCTGCCAGCCACGCCTACGCCGGATACTGGGACCGTAGCCAGTGGCCGTTGCAGGGGCTGTATTTCCTGCTGCCGCTACTGGTGTTATATGAGTTGGGGACGTTTTGGCTTGCGCCGGCTGGTGATCAACGCCTACCACCGATCGTGGCCGAGTCGTTGCTCGATAAGTGTTTCCAGTGGTTTGGGGTGACCGGTGTTCACCTGCCGGCGATCATCGCGGTGGTGGTGCTGTTTTGCCTGCACCTGGTGAGGCGTGACCCCTGGCGACCCGAGTTGAAGCTGTATGGAGTGATGTGGCTGGAGACGATCGGGTGGGCGTTGCCGTTGTTTGTGTTCGCGATGGTGCTGGTCCGGGATGTGCCAGCGGCGCAGGCACAGATGGTTCAGGGCGTGCCGAACTGGCAGTCGGGGCTGGTCTTCAGCATCGGGGCGGGGGTATATGAAGAGCTGTTGTTTCGGCTGATCGGGATCGCGGTGCTGCACATGTTGTTTGTGGATGTGCTTGCGTTGCCGGAGAAGCACGGGGGGGCGGCATCGATCGGGGTCTCGGCGGTGGCGTTCGCGTTGTATCACTTCATGCGGGCCAACCCGGACGCCTGGGTCGGGTTCACGCTCGACGGATTCGACTGGGGGCGGTTCGCGTTTTACACCTTGGCGGGGGTGTACCTGGCGTTGATCTACGTCATGCGGGGCTTTGGGATCGTGGCGGGGGCGCACGCGGTGTATGACGTGATGGTGGTGGGGAACAATTCATTTTTCGGCGACGGGGTCTGGTCTTAACCCAGAAGCGCAACGCCCTGCCGGTCCGGCGGTCAAAACACGGGACTCATCCGTGCGGTTAACATAATCCGATCATCAGTCGCCATATGGGTACGCTACCCTCGATTCGCGTCAGGAAGGCCCATTGTTGGGTCAGCCTAATCGAGTAGTCATCTTTCGGGACAAAGATATGAATCTGACACGATCATCTTCCAGCATCAAGTACCGTTCTTGGCGGGTCGTGCTCGTGACGGCCTATTGCATTCTAACGACGGGGTGCATGCCGGGGCGATCTTTCGATGGTCCTCTGCCGCCGCTTAGCCAGGCACAGTCTGAAACAGCCGAACGGCTCAAGAATGACGTCTACCAATTAGCGGAACACATCGGCGAACGAAACATCAATAAGATTGAGGGCTACCACCAAGCAGCAGATTACATCGAAGAGTCGTTGAGCATCCCACCGATCAGCGTTACACGCCAGTCCTACGCGATGTTTTACGGGGTCAACGAGCAAGGGCAGCATAACTTCGGTTTCTGGAGCGATGACGATGGGAACCCTTTGCCGGAGCCACCGGACGTTAAGCCGAAAGACCAGCGTCAACCTATTGCCTGTCACAACCTGATCGGCGAGCTGACGGGAGCCGAGATACCCGATGAGATCGTTGTGGTGGGGGCGCACTACGATTCATTCATGGGCACGGTGGGCGCGGACGACAACGCGTCGGGCGTGGCGGTGGTATTGGAATTAGCCCGCCGCCTGGCCTCCAAACCAACGCCCCGCACAATCCGATTCGTCGCATTCGCAAACGAGGAGCCGCCGTTCTTCAGGCTCCCGCTCATGGGCAGTTTGCGATACGCAGATTCGTGCCGGGCATCCGGTGACCAGATCGTGTCGATGATGTCGATCGATGGGATTGGGTATTACAGCAACGAGCAGGACAGCCAGGACTACCCGTTATCCGCGGGCTGGCTCTTCCGTAACAAGGCCGACTTCATCTCGTTTGTCGGCGGCATGTCCCTGCCCTCACCGGTGCGCCGTGCGACAGGCACCTTCCGCAAGACGGCGTCTTTCCCGTCAGTTGGAATCGTCGCGCCACGCTGGATTCACGGCGTCGATTGGTCAGACCACTGGGCTTTCTTAGAGAACGGATATCCCGCCAGCTTCATGGTCACAGATACGTTACCGTTCAGATACGAGCATTACCATCAAGTCACGGACACGGCCGACCGCCTCGACTACGAGCGCATGGCCAGGATTGTTGATGGACTAGAAGCCGTGATCCGTGACTTGGCCGGTGGCGATTAAGTCGGACCGCTTACGTCTCGGTTGAAAAATTAGACATGCCAATGGTTAACCCGGCAGGACCAGGAGTTGGCCCTTGAGTTGGGGGTGGACGGCGATAGCGCCATGGCGGACCAAACGGTTAAGCGCATCGCTGTTATCGAATTTTCGGAGATCGCACAGCAGGTCGAGGCTCTTGGTCGGACCAAGCTGCTGGAAGAAGTCTTTGGAAGGCTCGGTGCTTCCTGTCATCTCCGCCAATACGCAGAGCATGATCGCCTCGGTGGTCTTAATAAGCTGGAAGCCGCGGTCGTGTTTTTTCATCGTGTCGAAGCAACGCTGTGCCGTTTCGAACCAATGCCCGCCTGCCAACTCGCCGGTGTGCAGTCGTTCGAGGATGTGAGTCGCGGCGTTGTTCAGGCAGTAGCTTCTAACACGGTTAGGGCTTGGGGCCTGGCGATCCTGTGGCTGGTGACGGACCCAACTCATATAAGTTTGGGTCGCTTTGTCGTCGATCAGGTTGCCTGCGGAGTCTGCGATTTCGAGCATCTGGGTGACGAAAAACTCGGTCTCCAACAGAGGTCGGCCGGCCATGAGGATGTTGAGACGGGCCATCAGGCCGGGGAGTGAGTCGGGGCCGGCGAGGTCGGCGACGACGTTCGCGCCGGTAACGACCAACTGCATATCGGCGTCTGCTGTGCCGTCATAATCATGCAAAGCGGACAGCAAGCGGGTCAGGTCGTCGCGGACGTCGCATGGTTCATCCGCGCCCAACCCACGGGTTGCGGCGTGTTGGACAAAGACCAGAAAACGCTGACGGGTCGCGTCCAGATCGACGTGCTGGGGGATACCTTCACCGAAGCCGCATTCGATCAGTCGGCCGGCGGAGGCACGCAGGACGCCGAGTACATCATGTGCCATCGCACGGCGAAACGTGGCGTCGGCCTGCCCCTGCCCGCTTAGCAGCTTGTCGTGATTGGCCTGGAGTCGAGCGTGCAGAGCGTCGAAACGCTGGGGCAGCGTGGGTGTCTTCACTGTTTGCTTATCAGACACCTGCTCACGGCTCTGCGTTGCGGCGTCACGCAGATGACGGATCGCGGTCTGGATACGCTTGGCGGACAGGTTCATGCCCAGCGACTGATTGACCTCGTCGGCTAGCGCTGCGTAGTTAACGGCAGAGGCGTCCGCGCCGGGGCGAAGGCATCGGTTAAGCACACGGTCCAGGTTCCCATCGCTATCGTGCTGGGTCACCGACGCGAGCCAAGTCAACACCGCTCGGGCGGCGTCCTTAACATTCACCCGCAGCCCGGTGACTTCATCATCGACCGTAGTGACACGGCTGGGCTTGCTTGAGACGTCATCGTTCGTCGGCCGATACACCCTCGCCGCGCCTATGGCTTCCAGCCTGGCGAAGTCCACATAGATCGTCCGGGGGCGTTGACGTGATTCGTCAGCGCCGAAAGGCGATGCGTGGTTCGAGTTGGTTCGTGCCGGTGTGGGCATGACGGTCTCGCGAGGGAAAGCCGGGAGCTTCCCCCGAGGGTGGCGGTGAGTTAGCCGACGACCTGAACGGCTTGGGTGGAGCCGCCGGGCTTGCCTTTAACCTTGTGACAGCCGGACTCGGCCCAGGTCGGGCTGACCAGCCAAAGCGACATCGCTAATGCGGCCAGCACGGCTACCCATCTTGTGATTCTTTTGCCACGCATGTGTGTGCTCCTGTGTGAGAGAATGATTGCCTCACCTATACAACGCGCAAACCCTACGGTTTTTGACGCACCAATCTGTCGAAAGTTCCGGGTTCCAAGCGTAAATTATTATAAGTCAGTCGGTTAGGAATATAAAGATATTTTTCGGCCTCCTGCCGACCCGACTCGGGCTCTGGCCGGGGCGTGGGCCAAGCGAATGTTTTATTACTTACTACACACCCAATACTTAGGTTGATTATTGGCAGTTTTCGAAGGGTCAATCCGTCGGTTCTGGCCTTCCAAGTGGAAAGGGCAATGAAAAACCAAGCCCTGACTAGGGGCCCGGGCACTCCGCCTGGGCAGACCGTGAACGTCTAACACGAAGGAGGCCGACCATGACCAGGTTACAGATCACTAAACGAGTCGGATGGACCGCCGCCGTACTAGCAGTAGCCGTGCTGGCACTGAGCGTCGATGCGAGGCCAGGCAAGCGGGGTGAGAAACAAAGGCAGCGCCAGGCGCAGAAAGAAAGCGGACAGCACCGCCAGGGCAACGCCCAAGCAAGGTCACAACGTGGCGAGAGGCGGTCGCAAGATCGGCACACCAGCGAACGGCAGGTAAAAGCAAGTCGGAAACACGAACGGTCACAACCCCGCAAGGCTGTTGTGGTGCGTGCCGGTAGCCACGAGCGCGGGACTAACTGGGGCGTCAACTCGCAGAGAAAGAACCTCCGTGAACGCCAGCAATTGGTGAAAAGCCGAGAACACCGTGTCGAGAAAAACGTCCGGTCGCACGGCCCAAAACTGCGTCAACGCGAACACAAACGGGACCATCGGGTGAAGACCCTGCGTCACAAATCCCAACGCGTCACGCGCAGCACGCATCACTATAAGCCGACAAGAACCGTCACCCATCACAAAAGCACCTACCGCGGCGGATCACGCCACGACAGCTACGGGCGCAACGGTTACGGCTATGGCTACCCCAGCCGGCACGACAGCAAGTCACGGGTCGGTTTCCGCATCAGCTTCGGGTCGCACGACTCGGCGTCGTTCTACTACGACCACGGGCATCGGCGTCACACCTGCTGCAAGGGTGGGTACTACACCACGACGTGGGTCCCTCCGTTAAGGGCGACCCGATACGACTATTGCGGAGACCCCTACACGGTGGTCATCCGCGCGGGGTATTCAAAGAAAGTATGGGTCCCCCACTACTGTCGGAGGAACCTACACCACTACAACCGGTATTGATGTGATATGAGCCTTTCCGAGCAATGAAAGAAAGCCCACGTTCATCGAACGTGGGCTTTCTTACTGCGCGGTAATATTTGATTACACCTGTCAGTGGTGTTCGACGCACCACTCGAAAAGGGCGACCCATTCCAGTCGTTGCATGGCAACGAGGTCGGGGGAATCGCTTTGCTGGGCGACGGCGCGCTCGACACGGTCTACGAATTTGTGGGGCTCGTAGGCGCCGATGGCGGTGCCTGCCCCCGCCCCGCCGCCGCCGGAGTCGATCCGGTGGAGCACGGGATGTTGGCCGATCTTTCGGTACCAGTGGTGGCTGTTGGTGAAGTCGGATTCCCGGCGGTGCATGATCGCGTGCCAGAACGAACCGGAGGGCCTCTTTAATCCTTGGCTGACGGTGTGGCTGCGCTGCAAGTCATCGACGTAGAGCCAGAGCCCGGCCTCGATCGTGCCTTTATCTTCTAGGGCGGGGTCACTCAAGACTTGTTCGACCAGCGCGATATGTGGGCTGGGGGCTTGGCCGTTAACTACCAAGTGGTCCATCGCGCGGTTGATCGGCAGCGCATCAAACAGCGGACGCAAGGCGTGTTCGATTGGCTCGGGCATGTGCGGTGACATGGAATCTCCACTCGGGATCGACACGGCTGTATCCAGACGTGGCGAATAGGTATTGGCTTGGGGGAAGTCTTGTGGGGTTGAGGCGCAGGTCGATGACGCGTCGTTCCAGGTGTTTGGCTGAATCACAAAGCCACCCCCCGACGGCGAGTCGGTCGACCAAAGATGGCGACTGCTGCACTGCCGAGCATCAAGATCGTGCCGGGCTCGGGGATGGCGGCCGGCTCGATGGGGCCGGGGATCGCCCCGATTTGGTTGACCAGCCGCAGGCCCGAAGTTGAACTGAGGTCGTTTGAGACGATCGTGATGTTCCGGCCGGCGACATCGTCGGTGTATCGGCCTGTTGTGGTGATGGCGGCTGCGACGGCGGCCCCGGCATCAATCAGGCCGAAGCCCGAGGCGATATCGCGACCGGCGGGGCCGATATCTTTGGCGGTGAGTGCGAGTATTTGACGGACCTGCCAAGGGCTTAGCTCGGGGTTCGCGGTCAGCATGAGGCTGGCGACACTGGCGGCAATCGGTGAGGCGAAGCTGGTCCCGGACCATGTGCGGGTGCGGTCGTTGGTGGTGAGGCTGAGGATGCTACTGCCCGGCGCGACCAGATCTACGAATTTACCCCGGCTTGAAAAGCTCGAGACATTGCCGTTCCGATCGGTCGAACCTACGGCGATGAGTTGTTTGTGGTTCTGCCATTGGCTGTGGTTGAGGCCATCGTTCCCGGCCGCCATGAAAACCACCGCACCCTTGGTCTGGGCATAACGTGCGGCGCGTTGCAGGGTATTGAGGTGTACACCGCCGTAGCTGATATTGATAACCCGGGCACCCTGGTCGGCGGCGTAACGGATGCCGTCGGCAAGATCGCTGGTATAAGCGGCGCCGTCGGAGCGGTTGCTGACACGGATCGGAATCGCCTTACTGCCCCAGGCGGCCTGTGTGATGCCTTGGCCGTTGCCGCTGGTCGCGGCGATCAGCCCGATCGTGCCTGTGCCGTGCGGGTTGACCGGGTTGACGTTGCGTGTGCCGTTGACGACGTTGCGTCGCTTCCACAACGCCAGGTTATCCTGCAGGTCGGTGTGCCCGATATCGAACCCCGAGTCGACGACAGCAACTTGGATCCTGCCTCGGGTGGGCAGTGCCAGGATCTGGGCCCAGGCGTCGCCGAAGTTTAATGCGTCCAGGTACCACTGCTGATTTTGCCCCGGGTCATTGAAACTGACCGTGGCGGCGGTTGCCGAGGTGCTGGCCAGAACGAACGCCAAGACTGCTAGTGCGCGACGAATCATAAGAAAAACTCCTTACCCAACTCACTGAAGGATTCACTGGCCGGACCACGTTTGTGCCGTGCCGGGCGCAACCGCACATCACTTCCATCGGCGAAGCAGGCGTGTGTAATCAACTTCTAATTGAGGTGAAAGCAGGGTTTGGAGACGCGGGTGTCCCGTAAAAGTCCCGGGCCGATAAAGCCCCCCAGATCAGTACTGGTAAGGGCGGGGGAGGCGATTGGGACAACAAACATGCCCGATGGCTATCACCAAGTGTCGGCATGCCGGACCACGAGCCGGGTTGGGCCGAGAATTGCAAGCGGCAAAACATCCGCTACGATCCCCTCTCACCCTGCCACTTACCCCTCCGGGCACACACACAGGAAACCAACCAATGGCCGAGCAGAAAGCAACGAACATCACCTGGCACGAAGGCAACGTCACCGCCGAGGAACGCCAGGCAAACATGGGCCAGAAGGGCTGCACCCTCTGGATGACCGGGCTCTCCGGCAGCGGTAAGTCCACCGTAGCAGTAGCCTTAGAGCAGGTTCTTCTCCAACGGGGCAAGCACGCCTACCGCCTGGACGGCGACAACATCCGCATGGGCCTAAACAAGAACCTGGGCTTCAGCCCCGAAGACCGCGACGAGAACATCCGTCGGATCGGCGAGGTCACCAAGCTCTTCGCCGACTCGGGCATCATCAGCGTCACCAGCTTCATCAGCCCCTACAAAGAAGCCCGCGACATGGTCCGCAAGCTCCACGACGACGCCGGCATCCCCTTCCTGGAGGTGCATGTGGACTGCTCACTGGAAAAGGCCGAGGAACGTGACCCCAAAGGCCTCTACAAGAAGGCCCGGGCCGGCGAGATCAAGGGCTTCACCGGGATCGACGCCCCGTTCGAGGCCCCTGAAAAGGCTGAGATCACCATCAAGACCCACGAGCTGAGCATCGAAGAGTCGGTCCAGGCCCTGCTGGATGCGTTGGCGGAACGCGGGCTGGTCTGATTTAGATCACACAATTAACATGACAACCAAAGCCCAGAGCGAAAGCTCTGGGCTTTTTTGTCAATGAACCTACTCGCCCTTAATCAATCGCTGGCGATGTCGCCGTCTTCGTAGCCGACGGAGGTGTAGCCGAGTAGAGCGTTGGACTTGTCGTCCCATGTGGCGTCCGTGTCCTGGATGACGTCGATGTTCGCGTCACTATCCTGATCGAGTGCGAAGAGGCGGTCGGCTTCGATCGTTGGCCCTACTCCGTACTTAGTATCCTGCGTGTTTTCGTTTTCGAACGAAGCGCTACCGTCGCCGCGCCCGATGCCACCGGCCCAATACTCGCTGTCTTCGGTTGTGTGGATGCTGTAGATCTTGTTGTAGTCGTTGCCGATGCGGCCGCCGGGGATACGGGCGCGGTCGGCAATGAGGACGGCCTGGGTGCTGATCGACTGCTTCCATTCGCGGACGCGGCCGGACTCGCTGGGGCGCACCTTGTCCGTCTTGTCCTTCTTGCCCGTCGGGTTCGACTTACCATCGTGGATATTTAATAGCGAGAACGAGTAGTTGTCCGACGTGACCGGGCCGGTCGTCCACGCGGTCTTGTTTTCGGACGGGCTGATAACGTAGTCGCCTGAGAAGTTGTTGTTGTCTAGCATCAGCCAGAAACGTGCTTCGACAGTGGCGCCGTGGCCCGAGGCACCGGTATCGGAGGTAAGCACATCGCCGTTGTCGTAGATGATGTAGCCCTTGCTGGTGGTGCCGGGCATCCTTTCCTTGTTACCGCTAGCGTAGTTGACCAAGCCCTGGACGATGCCGCGGACCTGTGTGGTCCTTCTTGTATATCCGTGTCCCCTGTGTCTGTGATCTAACGCCGGCAGCAGCAGCGCGAGGATCACGACGATGAGGAAGAGGGATCCGCCCACGATCCCCGCGAGCTTGGCGAGTCCCAAGCCAGCCGAGCCTGCTTCGTTTGGCTCGGGTTTGTGGTTTGGCGTTATGGAAGTATTCACAGAGGCCTCCGGATGTATCGTTCCGCTTTGTTGATAATTAATTATATGGTTAATGCACCGCGCGTTCCAAATCGCGTAAACGGACTTGATCTTCACGCTTGGCATGGGCCTTTGCGTTGCGCTCGCGCTCGCGATCATCGTCGAGTTCGAGCTGCGCATCCCAGTCATAAGGAAGCATGTCCCAAGTCAGTTCGCCATCCGCGCCGCAGTGGAAGACCGTGTACCCCGGGCCAGCTCCGGTGAAGTCGCCGGCCCACCAGGCGCCGCTCACTGCCGGACTGGTGATGTACCAGACACCCCGCCAGCGGTACTCTTCGGGGCGGTGGGTGTGGCCCTGCAATAGAGCCTTGACGTTGTGTCGTTCGAGTACAGCCTGAAGTTTCGCGGTATCGCGCAGCACGATCCCCGGGGGCATACCCGAAATTTCAGGGTCTCCTCTGATCTGTGCGCGGTTACAGAATGCCGCGATGTGCGTCATCACGACCTTGGGCCTATCACCTGCTGCGCCTAAGTCGTAAGCGAGCCATTGCAGTTGTTCGTCACCGATGCGTGGCTCGTAGCCTGTGCCGTGGTCTTCTTGTGTCGGGTAGATGCAATCCAACACCGCGAAGTGCCAGCCGTTGTGGTCGAAGCTGTAGTACGGGCGGTCCCATTGCAGCGCATCCATGATGTACTTCTTGCCGAAGTCGGGGTCGGTGGCTTGCACTTTTCGCCGACCGCTCCAACCCAGCACGTCGTGGTTGCCCATGCAGTTGTAGTACGGCATGCCCAGGCTGTCGGATATTTCTTTGTACAGCCGGACCTGCTCGACGTACTTGGCCTTGGGCGTGTAGAGACCGTCAAACGCGAGGTCGCCACCCATCAGTGCAAACTCGGGTTTGTTCTTCATACCCAACACCGACTCGACACACTTTCGGTAACCCTGATCGCCTTTGCGCCGGGTGGTGACGTGCATGTCGGTGAGGTGGATGAAATCGAACGACCCGGGTTGCGTGGCCGAAGTTCCCGGCGTCGGGGTGGATGCGCTGGCCTGCCTCGTCACGCCCGGAAGCGCAAGTGCCCCCGCCGCAACAGCCGTGGTAGTCGCCAAGAACTTACGCCGGTTGATCGTATGTGTGTCCATAGCGGGATTATACGGGCTCGGCACGCCGATAATCCGGTTAAAACCATATAGCCGTGTGAAAAGCGCTGGGCGAAGATTGCCTGACCGGCTAAGATGTCGATAAGACAAGCCTGTTTGTCGGCTCCCGGTGCGATGCCGGGTCGAGTACACCACGACACGGGGCTTTGATGAAAACAATGGCATCAGCGCGGGTGACCGGGGAAGAGTCTGTCTCGGGCAACCCCCTGCCGGGCGGTGACCTCGTCCGTGCTGAGGACGGCGGTGGGTTACGCCAGGCATCTGACAGGCGGGTCTTCGGCGATCGCCTGATCGATGCGGTCGCTGGGCGTGTCTACCTCCCGGCGATGGATGGGTTCCTATCGGCTCGCAGCGCAGCGGTGCATGATGGCCCGCCGGTGGATTTTCTTTTTGCCAGCGGCCAAGACCCCAAACTCCCCGACGAAGTTTTTGATCGTCTGTTGTGGGGCGGGCTGTTTATTTATGCGGACCGGGACGCCAACAGGGTCAGGCGGATCGCGCAGGACTACAACAAAAAACGTGGGTTCATCCTCGAAACCCCCGCAGCACATGTGTGGGCGGGTCGGCTAGGGATACGCCTGCCGGGGTTCTCAAAACGGGTGCACTACTTCGCGGCCCGCAAGGTCGGGCTGATCCAGCCCGGAGAGATCACCGACCGCTTCACCTACAAGGTCGAGCTGATGCCCGAGCCCAGCGCGGAGCATGGGTACATCGTCTGCAAGGAAGTCCCCTCCTACGCCGACGTCAACTACCGGCTGCGTAATCGGTTCCCCCAAGCGAGCGACGAGGATATCCTGGCACGCACACGCAAGCTGGTCGATAGTGTCTTCCCAACTTTCCTCACCCGCGAGGCGGCGATCCTAAAGATCCTTCAGACGGAGATGCCAAAGCCTTATTGCGACCACGTCCCCAAGGCGTTGGGCGTGCAGAAAGACGGCAACGGGTTTGTCCGTCGGCTTGCGATGAGTTGGCTGCGCACCGGTGGCCCCCGGCTCACACAGATCGAGTTTGCGCGTCAGAGCGCACAACTCCTGGCTGTGTTGCACAACAGTGCAAAGGTCATGCACCTGGATCTTCGGCTTGACAACTTCGTGCTCACGCCACGAGGCGTCGGGTTCGTCGATTTCGGGTCGGCGGCGCGGGTCGGTGAAGACATAAGCCAGAGCCCGATGCTCGCGAGCCTGTTCGGCGAGATGATGAAGACCAGCAAGATCCAGCGGATGCTTGGACGCATGCTCGAGAAGGGCCAGGTCACCAACCGCTCATTCACATGCGTACATCACAAAGCCGACCCAGCGATCGACACCTTTTACCTGGCTTTGCAGATCAACAAGCCGTGCCACAACCCCCATTTTGCGCACCTGGTCGACTACGAGCCAGACAGCGTCCAGGCCCAGGCTATCTCTTCGTTGACCGCGGCGGTGCTTCGGCCCAAAGAACAGGGCCAGGCGCCGTTCCAGACAGCGGACGACATCCTCCGTGGCATCGAACGCATCCGTCGTCGGCTCACCAATGATGGGCTGGGGTAAATCACGTTATTGGGCCCAGTGGGTTGCCCAACCGCTACAACTGCCAAACCCTGCCACCGGCATGGCCCGGCTGGGGGTGTTGAGGCCTAGGCTGGGGCGAGTCTGGCCGATGCCCAACGTATGAGGCTATCACGGAACCCCAAGTTATTCATGGAAGACAAGGCGGACCGTGCCGAGGACGGCGCCGGTGCCGAGAGTGATCGCCGCCGCCACGGCAGGCTGCGGTGTGAGCAGACTTCGTGTTGCGTGGGGCAGGTCGTGGATCTTTCGGCTTCGGGGATGCGTGTGCAGCGGCGTGGCCGGCCTCTTATGGATGTGGGAGACGAGTTGCAGATCAGCGTCCACTCAGACGCCGGGGAGCCCGCGATCACACTCACCGCTCGGGTGATCTGGATCGAACGCGGTGGCTTCCGCAAGCACACCTACGGCATGGAGTTCGCGGACCTGACTGACGACCTGAAGCGTCGGCTCGGGGAATTGGCTCGCGTCGTGACCGACCAACTCATCTTCCGTTGCTCGTATAACTAATCCAACCAAAAACTCAGCGTTGAAGCGGCACGATCACGGCACCGGGGTCGCCCAATCGGCTGCGCGCCGTGTTGGCGGCGTTGAAGGTGGCGAACCGGCCGACCTGGACCAGGTTGACCGATCGGCCGCCGGCCCGGGACGTGGGGATCACACGCACGATGCCAAGCCTGCCTGCGGCGGCCTTCGTCGCATATCGGCTGGCGGCCTTGTCGGCATTGGCGCGGCTGGTGAATGCGCCGACCTGGATCGTGTAACCCGTAACAGCCAGATGCTGATCCACCTGACGGACCAGACCGGGGTCGCGCGCTGATCGGCGGGCCAGCAGCAGACTCGTCCTCGCCTGAGGCCAACGTCCTAATTTTTGCTGCGCGATCCCGGCATAGAAATACGCCTGCGCCCGGTCCTCACCGGTTTGCTGGCCGGCACTACGCAGCAGCGCGTCGGCGGCGTCGGCGTAACGGCCCTGACCCGAATAAATCAACCCAAGAGTAGAGCGGGCGTCCGCCGCCATCGACGCATCCCGGCTGGTGGCCGCGACACGCAGGTAACGCTCGGCGGTGGCGAAGTTATTCAGCCGATACGCCGACATCCCCGCCATGTAGTGGGCCAGGTCACGCTGGGCACCCCCGGCGGTCGATGCCGCATGGGCCGCGGCTGTCTGGGCCCGGGCGTAATCGCCTCGCTGGTAATGAGCCTGGGCCAACTCCGTCGGCGTCGGGCCCCGGGCCACGTTGCAGCCCGGCAGCACCACAAAAACGGCCAACAAGGCCAGCGACAGTTTGAAATGGATAGCGATTTGGTTCATCTTTGTTATCCCTGATCTAACCCTGCGTGACACCCCGACGTATCCCCCGGCTCGCACCGTTCCACAGCACCGCCCCCTGCCCAACCGATCTGGGCCTGATATAGTTTAAGCGCAACGGCTGGGTCTATCATATAGGACAACATCATGAGTCTGCTGCGGCCAATCCTCTTACAAGCGTTAAAGCACCCCCGGCGTGTGGCCGTGATCGACGACCGCCAAGCTTATTCCTACGGCAAGCTGCTGGCCGGGGCTCTTTTTGTTGCCCGGGAGATCAAACGAGCCACCGACGCACGCCACGTCGGGGTCATGCTCCCCACCAGCGGGGCTTTCCCGATCGCCATCCTCGGTGCCTGGCTCGCCGGGCGGGTTCCTGTGCCGCTGAACTACCTGCTCTCTGAAGACGAGTTGAAATACGTCATCGGTGACAGCGACATCGACACGATCATCACCTCCAGCCAGATGCTCGAATTCATCGGCGGAGCAGAAAAACTCCCGGATCAGATTCGCCTTATCGAATTAGAAAAAGTTAAGTTCAAAGGCCTGCCACCGCTACGCTGGCCACCGAACCCAAACGACGACGATCTGGCGGTGCTGCTATACACCTCCGGCACGTCCGGCAAACCCAAGGGCGTCATGCTCACCCACGGCAACATCCACAGCAACGCGCTGGCCGCTATCGAACACGCCAGCATCACACGGGCCGAGACATTCCTGGGTGTGCTCCCACAGTTCCACAGCTTCGGGCTCACCGTGCTGACGCTCATGCCCCTGCTTGTCGGTGCGAAGGTCGTCTACACCGCCCGTTTCATCCCGCGTAAGATCGTCTCGCTGATCGAGAAGCACCGCCCGGATATCTTCATCGCGGTGCCTTCGATGTATGGTGCGCTGTTGTCGGTTAAGCAGGCCGGGCCCGAGAGCTTCAAGTCGATCCGCCTGGCGGTCTCCGGTGCCGAGCCGCTGCCCGACGCGACCTACGAGGCTTACCAGGAGCGCTTCAACCTCAAACTCCTCGAAGGCTACGGCCTGACCGAGACCTCCCCCTGCACCAACTGGTGCACAATCGACCGACACCAACGCCACTCCGTCGGCCCGGCGCTCCCCGGCGTCGGGAACGTCATCGTCGACGCAGACGACAACCCTCTGGGGCCCAACCAAGAGGGCGAAATAATCCTCACAGGCCCCAACCTGATGAAGGGCTACTACAAGCTCGACGAGCAGACCCAACAGGTCATCACACAGATCACCCCCCCGGGCGCATCTAAACCCCTCCGCGCTTTCCGCACCGGCGACATCGGCAAACTCGACGAAAATGGCTATCTCTACATCACCGGCCGAAAAAAAGAAATGCTCATCATCGGCGGCGAAAACGTCTTCCCCCGCGAGATCGAAGAGGTCTTAAACACCCACCCCGCCGTCACCGCCTCCGCCGTCGTCGGCAAACAAGACGGCATGCGCGGCGAAGTCCCCATCGCCTTCGTTGAGATCGAAGATGACGCCGAATTCGACGAGTCCAGCCTCCGCAACCACTGCCGTGAATCACTCGCCCAATTCAAAGTCCCCAAAGAGATCCACCACCTGGACCAACTCCCCCGCAACCCCACCGGCAAGATCATGCGCCGGGAATTGAAAGTAGAGTAGCCCATGTGGTTGATTGGTGCCTCAAGAAAGTGGCGATACAACAAAATTTTTCCAGAGTTGTCAAACCTTCCAGAGCATCAGTGGAAGCAATTAGCATTTGATAGCTGGAAGCAATCGTACTTTTGTCTGCCATACTGTGCAGTAGCCATTCCTGGGATATTCCTTTTGATTGGATTGTTCTTGTGCTACGAATACCTGATTCCGCAAAGCACCGTAATGACGATCATCGAATTCATCGTGCTTGCGCCTTTGATGGTAGTCTTATTGGAACTGGCGATACCTATTCATGTCAGATGTCGCAAACGATGGATTCATCAAGAACTTAATCGTATTGGTCTAAGATCCAGCGCTTGTCTAATATGCCGTTACGACCTCCGCGGCACCCCCGACGAATCGACCGCCTGCCCCGAGTGCGGCGCACAGATTGCCCCGGTGACGCATGAAGCGCATGACGTTAGCGACCCGTGATGATGGCGGGGGCAATACACGACACAAGCGCATCTTCTCCCCCCTCAGCCCCGAAAACCTAATCCCCCGCCCCCGCCCCCGCCCCCGGACTTCCCGGATTCCGACCCTTCGCCTTCTTCTTCACCTTCCGGCCCTTGCGGTACATCAGCACCGTCCGCCCCACCACCTGCACACACTCCGCGTTCACCGCCTCACTCACCGCCTTGGCCAATTCTTTCCTCGCCGAGCCTTCCAGCTCAGCAAACCGCATCTTGACCAGCTCATCCCGGTCCAGCAGCCCGTTGAGGTGATCGAGAAACTCGTCGGTCAAGCGGGCTTTGCCCAACTGACAGCCGTCAGCGAGGGTCTGGCCGCGTTGTTTGAGGAGACGTTTTTGTTGGGGGGATAGGGGCATAGGGAATATATCGTTGTATCAGATTAATTAAAGGGGTAGGTAGCTTGGTATTGTAGGTTGAATAGACGGCCTGTATTAATTGCGTGATATTCAACTGTTACTACACCACATCCTAGCTTCTCATTGAGGTCTGATCGCCGACTAATTTTCGGGTGGTGGTGGGTAGGGGTTGTCCGCTAAGCCGCAAGCGGCCACAAACAAGCCATCATTGCCCGTCTCTTGCCGCCGCTTGCGGCTTAGCGCGGATACCGGCGGGCACCTTTCAGGGCTTTGACGTAGGGGGAATTCGGTGAGTGGCCGTCGTGGAGGGGCCAGTTGTCGTATGTTTGCACGAATCCCCAGTGCTGGGCGGGGAGGCGCATTTTCAATGGGTTGTTTTCGATGTAACGGATTGTGCGTTGGATGTCGTCGGGATGGTCTAGGAAGACTTTCCAGCCGCCACGGGTCCATGTGGGGTGGGCTAAGGGACGCAGTGCAAGTTCGCTAAGCCGCGAGCGGCTTTCGGATTGGAGGTTGCTGAGCATGTCTTCGGCCTGGTCACGGTGGCGGCGGATCAGGATGTGGATGTGGTCTGGCATGACGGCGCAGGCGTAACAGGTGTACTTGTGCTTGGTGATGGTTTCACTGAAGGCTTGGGCAACGAAGTGGAATTGTTCGCGCGTGAACTGTTGTAGTTCGTGTTTGAGAGCGGTGGCGGCCTGGTTGTAGAACGCACGCAGGTCGTGGCTGGCGGGTTGGAATTGTTTGCGGCCG
This sequence comes from Gammaproteobacteria bacterium, assembly GCA_021773335.1. Taxonomy (GTDB): domain Bacteria; phylum Pseudomonadota; class Gammaproteobacteria; order JAJFKG01; family JAJFKG01; genus JAJFKG01. The sequence continues at coordinate 117,256 of JAJFKG010000057.1, read as the reverse complement.
AGGTGCAGGTCGCCCAGTTCGGCGATGAGGTCGTTGCGGATGGTATGTGAGGTGGAGCCGCGCGGATCGTTGGGGAGCCACCAGCCGTAGAGCGTCCACATGATGTGATACGCGAGGACGATGGGTTGGCCGGACATGATGGGATTGTGAGGTAATGTGCGCTAAGCCGCAAGCGGCTAGAGAAGGGCCGCTTGCGGCTTAGCGGAGAATATCAGTCGTGTTCACACCACCCCAGCCAACCCCATCGCAATCCCCTCACCCACAAACCCCTGCAGGCCAGTGATATACCCCATCAACGCTGACGCCGCCCCAGCCGCGTTTTACCAAACTGACACCCGTCAGCCAGGCTCTGGCCGCGTTGTTTGAAGAGACGTTTCTGTTTACCGGTTAATGTCACAACCTTCGATCCAATATTACTCATTTTGATCCATAAAATTTACAGTGACTAGTTTCTCCCCGGCGATAGTCATATAGCTTTTTTGTATGTGTTCAACATACCATCTGAGAAACTCATCTCGTTTTCCAGGGACCACCGATTCAATAATCACACGGTAGGCATCCAGTGCAATACTGATAGCATGGCAAGTTATAGTCTCAATGCCTTCAGGATGCCTAATAGGCCTAATCCCCTTTTGATTCGTAGGACCACGGATAATGTTGCCCAAAGAATCTGTTGCATGAATATCCGCCGACCAGATACGGTAAAGCCCCTCATACCAAGCTGACCGGCGCAAATGATCAGCCAGGTCACCAACATTACGGGGCCCATCGAATAATGAATACCACGCTGGTCTTCGACGTTGCTTTTTCTTCGTCTCTTGCCACGCTGCTTCAATTGGCGAAAACTCATCCCGTGATAGTATTGCCATATACTTTTCCACCTCAACACGGGCAACTTCGGGACTTATCGACAAATTGATCTTGCAAAAGTTACGGTCGAGTTTCGCTTTATATTGCATCCCTTCTTGCGTATCGGGATCCAGTTTCCGAAACCAGGCAGTTTGCTCGTGTATGTGCCCTACATGGTATGACAAGCCCCTTTGCACAACATCACTTTCGTGCATGTATGCGATGCCTAACATTGACTCAATCATCGCTCGAAGAACAAGTTTGCATGGCTCTGATAGGCCTTGCCGAACCAAGTTTGCAATAGCATCTATCTGCTCAACAAGGTGCAGAGATAACAGATATTGAGAGCTTCTATGGATAGCTGATGGTGAGTCTAAACTGGGATCGGTTTGCCAACGAACAAGATGCGTACCCATCGAAACAACTTTATCGAGAAGTTCGCCTAGACTGCTAATAAGCTTGTCAAAATCAGGCTGATCAACCTCGAATAAAAGTGCTTTTACAGGAACTGTATAGTCTTCGGGCATTCCCAAAGTTTACACCACCCCAGCCGACCCCGTCGCGATGGGTTCGCTGACAAACTCCCGCGGATCGGTGATGTGCCCAGTCAGGGCGGATGCGGCAACGGTCAACGGGCTCGCCAGGTAGACGCCGGCTTCCTTGTGGCCCATGCGGCCGGGGAAGTTTCGGTTGGTGGTGGAGATGCAGTTGATGGGCTCGTTGAGTCGGCCAAAGGTGTCCTTGGGCCCGCCCAGGCAGGCGGCGCAGCTACTGGCGCTCATCTGGCAGCCGGCGTTGACGAAGATGTCGTAGATGCTCTCTTCGCCGTCGGATTTGGGTTCGCCGGTGACGTTCAGGCGGAGCATGTCGGCGTGGACCTCGGTGGAGCCGGGGACGACGAAGGTGGGGATCTTGACCTTTTTACCCTGGAAGAGCGCGGCGGCGAAGATCATGTCGGTGATCTTCCCGCCGGTGCAGGATCCGATGTAGGCCCGGTCGAGTTGGACGTCGCTGCAGTTGCGGGCGGTGTCTTTGTTGTCTGGGCTGTGTGGCTTGGCGACCATGGGTTCCATCGTGCCAAGGTCCCATTCGTGTTCGTAGCAGTACTCGGCGTCGGGGTCGTCCTTATAGACGGTCCAGTTAGGCTTGGTGGAGCGGGCTCGGACGTAGGCGAGGGTTTTCTCGTCGACATCGCAGACGCCGTTCTTGCCGCCTGCCTCGATGGCCATGTTGGTCAGGGTCATGCGGTCTTCTAAGGACAACGACGTGATGCCTTCGCCCGTGAAGTACATGGTCTTATAGGTTGCGCCGGCAACGCCGATCTCACCGATGACCGCGAGGATCAGGTCCTTGGCGGTGAGGTACGGGGGGATCGAGCCATGGAAGGTGAACTTCATGGTCGGGGGGACCTTGAGCCAGGTCTTGCCTGTGCCGAGCGTGAACGCGGCGTCGGTGTTGCCGACCCCTGAGGCGAACTGGCCGAACGCGCCGGCGGTGCAGGTATGGCTGTCGGTGCCGAGCATGATCTCGCCTGGCCGGCAGTGGCCTTCTTCAGGGAGTGCCTTGTGGCAGACGCCCTTGTAGTTGGTCTTGGTCGGGTCGCGGTAGGGGTTAGGAAAGCCCGAGCCCTCTTCGGTATTCAAAAAGTCGGGGTCGTAGTAGTACTTGAGCCCCTGCTCCTTGACGAAGTCGCGGAGGGTCTGGACGTTGCGGTGGCACTTCTCATCCGCGGTGAAGATGTAGTGGTCGGGGATGATGACCAGGGCGTCCTTGTTCCAGACCTGGGCGTCTTGGCCGAACTCCTTTTTGAAGATCCCGATGGTGCCGGGGCCGCAGACGTCGTGTGTCATGAGGACATCGACATCGACCCAGACGTTGTCGCCGGGCTTGACATCATCCTTGCCAGCATGTGCGGCGAAGATCTTCTCGGTCATGGTCATGGGTCTGGGCATGGCGTATCGGTCCTGTGTCGTTGTAATCGCGTTTTATGCTGGTGTTTACCGGGCGGCATCGGGGCTGGGGTCTGCTCCCGGGGTGCCGCACCGAGCGAGGCATTGTAGCAGCCGCGGGCGGGCTGGGCCACGGGCCGGGCCGCTGCCGTACGCCGTACGTCGGGGGTTGGCGTCGGCGTCGATAGGGGCGTATGATCCCTTTTCCATGCAAAAGAATCGGCATAAGCAGGCGGGCTGGGTGTGCTTTGGCCTCGCGTCGGCAACGGCGCTGTGGCTGGTCGGGTGCCAGAGCCCGATGGCGCGCACGCCCGAGCAGGCGCTGCGTGAATCGATGATCGCGGCGCACCGGGCGCACCTGTCGGCGGTGTCTTCGGCGCAGGTCGTTGAGCTCAGCCGGGTTCCCAGCGATGTCGAGTCGGAGCTCAGCGACGACCGCCGCGCCGAGCTGGACGGGATGAGCGGGATGTCGGCCTACAAGGACCGTGGGCAGGACTTCGGCCCGGACCTGCAGGGCATTAATGATGAAACCGGCGTGAAGCTGTCGCTGCAGGAAGCGGTCGCGCTGGCGGTGAAGAACAACCTGGACCTGAAGGTCGCGCGGATGACCCCGGCGATCAGCGAATCTCGGATCACGCAGGCCAAGGCCGTCTTCGACGCCACGTTCTTCACCAACATCAACTACAGCAAGCTGGATACGCCCCAGCCCGGCGGGTTTGTCCCGGGGCTCAGCGGCAACACCAAACGCGAGGACGTGCAACTGAGCACGGGGATACGAAAGCCGCTGATCTCCGGCGGGCAGATCACGGTCCAGGCCGACCTCAACCGCAACGAGGCGGTGCCCTCGGTCTTCGGCGTGCCAAAGTTCTATGACTCGGATGTGCTGGTCAACCTCCAGCAGCCTTTGTTGCGCAACTTCGGGTCGGACATCAACCGGTCGAACATCGTGCTGTCGCAGAACGACCGGATGGCCGAGGCGCAGCTTCTACGTCAGAGGCTGCTGGACGTCGCGGCCCGGGTCGAGCAAGGCTACTGGGGCCTGGTGTTTGCCCATCACCAGCTATTGATCCGCACCCGCCTGCTCGAGCGTTCGACCCATGACCGCGACCGACTGATCGAAAGGCGTGGCTACGACGCCAGCCCGGTCGAGATCACCGAGGCCAACAGTTTCGTCGAGCTGCACCGCGCGGATGTGATCCGTGCCCGGGCCGATGTCCGCAACGCCTCGGACCAGCTCAAGCGGCTGATCAACTCGCCCTCGCTCCCCCTGGCGGACGAGACCCTGATTATGACGGTCGATTTACCGACCGATGAGCCGATCCGGTTCAGCCTGTTGGACATGGTGACCACGGCCCTTCGCCATCGGCCGGAGATGCAGATCGCACTGCTGGACATCAAGGACGCCTCGGTCCGCCAGCGCGTCGCCGACAACGCCAGGCTGCCGCTGTTGAACCTCGCGGCGGTTGCTCAGTTCAACGGTGTGGCGATCGGCAACGGGCAGGAGGCGTTTGGGGAGTTGGGCGAGGGCGACTTCATCGACTACATCCTCGGCGCCCAGTTCGAGATGCCGATCGGCAACCGCCAGGCGCAGGGGCTCTACCGCCAGCGCCAACTGGAACGCCGGGCTACAGCGCTGGTGTATCAGCGTCAGGGCCAGGACGTGGTGCTGGAGGTCAAGACCGCGCTGCGCAACGTACAGACGTCCTACGAGCTGATCGGCGCGACCCGTGCGGCGAGGCGTGCGGCGGCAGACAGCCTGCGTGCGATCGAGGTGCAGGAGGCGTCGGGGGTGGCGCTGACGCCGCAGTTCCTGATCAATCAGAAGCTGTCGACGCAGGAGCGCCTCGCCGACGCAGAGGTCCAGGAGGCCCAGGCCCTGACCGATTACCACAACGCCATCGCCCGGCTGTACCAGGCGACCGGGACACTGTTGGAACGTAACAACATCGAGTTCCGCATCGAGCCGGGGTCGGAGTAGGCGTGTGAGGCGGTAACGCCTAAGCAGCCAGATGTAAGATGCCCGATCTGCAATCAGCCGTTGCGAAGATGTTCTGGGTCGGGTTCGATGGGACCACCCCCAGCGACGACCTGATGCGCCTGCTTGATCGGGGGGTCGGCGGGGTGATCCTGTTTGCCCGCAACATCGAATCGCCCAGGCAGGCGGCGGCGCTGATCGCGCACATGAAGCGGCAGGTAAGCAGACCTCTGCCCGTGTCGATCGATCACGAGGGCGGCCGGGTCATGCGTGTCCGCGAGCCGTTCACCCAGACCCCGCCGATGCGCGTGCTCGGGAAGATCGGCGACGAAGAACTGGTCCGAAATGTCGGGAAGATGTTCGCCCGGGAACTGCAAGCGGTCGGGTTCGACATGAACCTCGCCCCGGTGCTGGATGTGGATACCCACGAGGACAATCCCGTAATCGCCGCCCGGTCGTTCGCAGACGACGCGGACCTGGTCACACGGATGGGTGTGGCGTTGATGCAGGGGCTGCAATCAGAAGGGATGGCCGCCTGCGCCAAGCACTTCCCGGGTCACGGAGACACCGTCGAAGACAGTCACAAGGACCTGCCCCACGTCCGCCACGACATGGCCCGGCTCAACGAAATCGAACTGCCCCCGTTCCGCGCAGCCTGCCGTGCGGGGGTTGCCAGTGTCATGACCGCGCACATCATCTACGAAGCGCTGGACAGCCAATACCCCGCGACCATGAGCAAGCCCATTATCGACGGGCTGCTTCGAAAGGAAATGGGTTTCGACGGGCTGGTCATCAGCGACGACCTGGAGATGAAAGCGATCACCGACCACTTCGGCGTCAATCAGGCGGTCGTGGTCGGTACCGCCGCAGGGGCCGACTGCTTGCTGGCGTGCCACCACCCCGAGGTGATGCACTCGGCGATCGATACACTTATACAGGCCGCTGAGAAAGATGATTCGCTCGCAAAGCAGGTCGCCATCGCCAATCGCCGACAGGATAAGTTCAATCAACACTACGCCAAACCCCCGCTGCAAGACCCGGACCTGTCGATCATCGGCTGTGATGAACACCGCAAACTCGCTGACCAGATGTTCAGCCACGAGGCCTGCGCCGACCAGGGCAATACGGCCTATGACCCGACCGATGCCCGCCGATGGCTCAATACCTAACCCGCCGAAGCACACGCAACTTTTTTTTGGAGACGTCTAAGTGATTACCGTTGTGATCCCCCACGCCGGCCTGACCGATGGCTGGTTGAACCAACTGTTGTCCGCCTGGGCCCCCACGCCGATCAAGCGTGTCGTGTTGATCGGCCCAGAGTCGCAAACACCCGCCCCCGGTTCCCCCGGCGCGACGTTCCCCGTTGAGCAGGTCGTCACCGACAAGCCGCTGTCAGGTGCGGTGTGGCGCGAAGTGTTGTCGTCGCTGGACAACGGGACGATGCTCTGCGTGCAGGACGAGGTCACGATGCCGGCGGCGTCTTTGTTCAGGCTCGCCAAGTCGGTCTGCGGTAGCGGCGCGGCGATGATGTACAGCCACTACACACAGGACTCGGCCGACGGGCCAAAGCCCTGCGCGACCAACGACTTCCAGCTCGGCAGCCTTCGCGACGACTTCGAATTCGGGCCTGTCACCGCGTGGTCGGGCAAGGCCATCCGACAGGCGCTTGCCGACTCGGGCGAGTTGATGGATTCTGAAAGCGGCGCATTCTACGACCTGCGCCTGCGCATCTCAGCGGTCGGCATGCCGATACGACTGCCCGAGCCGCTCTACACCCGGCCCAACCCCGATGACCGCCCGACCGGTAAAAAACTCTTCGACTACGTCGACCCACGCAACCAGGCGGCGCAACTCGAAAAAGAAAAAATCGTCACCGAGCACCTCAAACGGATCGGCGTGTATCTCGAGCCTTCCTTCCAGACGCCCGATGTCGACGGCGATTTCCCGGTCAGGGCCAGCGTCATCATCCCCGTGCGTGATCGGATCAAAACCGTCAGCGACGCGGTCAAATCCGCCTGCGAACAGTCGGCCGACTTCGACTTCAACGTCATCATCGTTGACAACCACTCGACCGACGGCACGACCGAGCTTCTTCAAGAGGCCTGCAAGAAGTATCCCAACCTCGTCCACCTCGTCCCCGACACGAAAGACTTAGGGATAGGCGGGTGCTGGAACTATGCGCTGCAAAGTAAGCATTGCGGCAAATGGGCCGTCCAGCTCGACTCGGACGACATCTACAGCGACGAGAAGACGGTCACAAACATGGTGGGCGCGCTGGAGGCGGGGCCTTACGCGATGGTTGTCGGGGCCTACCGGATGGTGAACTTTGATTTGCAGGAGATCCCGCCGGGGCTGATCGACCACAAGGAGTGGACCCGGGACAACGGCCGAAACAACCTGCTGCGTGTCAACGGGATCGGAGCACCGCGTGCGTTCAGCACCAGGATCATGCGCCAAAACCCGCTACCCAATACCAGCTACGGCGAGGACTACGGGATCGCGATGGCGCTGTCCCGGCGTTACGAGATCGGCCGGATCTACGATGCGCTCTACCTCTGCCGAAGGTGGGACGACAACACCGACGCCGACCTGCCGCTGGACGTAAAGAACAGGCACGACCTGTACAAAGACCGGCTTCGGACGCTGGAGGTAATGACGCGGCAGAAGCTCAACGCGGGGGTGGCCTGTGGCTGCAGCAGATGACCTGGCCCGGCGGCTACAGGCGCTGTGGGATGAGCAGGCAGACGAATGGCCGATGATGGCGCGCGGGGTCGAGTATCTCGCCAACTCCGAGTTGCGAGAAGTCGAGCACGGGGGGCTGCGTTGCAGATTGCAGTTCAACCCCGGCCGGGTCGTCAGCGCGTCAGCAAAAGTAGACGCCAAGTCGATCGCGGCGCGCCCCTGCTTTCTTTGTGAGAAGAACCGCCCCGCCGAGCAGCGCGGGGTCGATGCCGGGGACGGGTATGTCTTCCTCTGCAACCCGATGCCGATCTTCAACCCGCACTTCACGATCCCGACGCTGTCTCACCAGCCGCAGTTGATCGCTGACTGCCTACCCAAGATGCTCGAACTCGCCGAGCGGTTAAGCGGTGAATACACGGTGTTCTACAACGGCCCGAAGTGCGGCGCGTCCGCGCCCGACCACCTGCACCTGCAGGCCAGCCCGCTGGGCTCGACGCCGTTCGAGCAACAGTTGCTCGCAGACCCTGAAGGCTTTATTGGCTGGATCGACAAGAGCGGTAGCGGGGCCATCGGTCAGACAAGTGAACCTTGGCCTGTGGCTATTGCCCTTGATGGCACGGACCGTTTGGCCGTGCAAGAACATGTCGAGGATCTTCTCGCGAAGCTGGCCAAGCAATACCCCGCTGACCCCGAGCCCATGCTCAATGCGCTGGCCCTGCACACCGACGGCAAACTCCGCGTCATCCTCTTCCCCCGCACCTCCCACCGCCCCACTAACTTCGGGGCCGGAGACGGTCAAGTCCTGGTCAGCCCCGGCCTGGTCGACATGCTCGGCCTGCTGATCACCCCAAGACGCGAAGACTTCGACAAACTCGACGGCGAGGCGGTGTCGAAGATTTACCAGGAAGTCTCGCTGGATCGCTGAGAATCCGGGGGCATCCGCAGATTAACAAGATGGTCGGGAAGTTAAGGCCGAGGTTCTATGAATCCCACCCTGAATACCCTGTACATCTGTGGACTCTTTTCTTTCTCTCGTCTCTGCGGCTCTGTGGTGAGATATCCCCGGAGATCAGATCAACCGTCACACGGCGCCAATCTTAAAAAAAACCCTCGGCTCGCGCCAAGGGCTAAGTGCTATTAGCTAAGTGCAGACGATTCGCCCCGTCACGCCGCGTCTTCGATCTCTTCCTCGTTGGGGGGGAAGGCCGGGGCGTCGGCGGATTCGGTCCAGTCTTCGACGGCGTCGAGCTTCAACGACGAGTCAACGGTTTTTCGGTAGCCGAGTTTGCGGATCACTTCCAGGACCTCGGTCCAGGTCGGGAAGGGCTTGTCGTTGACGCGCTTGTAGGCGTCGATAGCCTTGATGAACAGGAACTGCTCGTGGGTCATCTCGCCTTCTTCTGCGGCCTTCATGAAGTCGCTTCGGCGTCGGCCCGGACCGCGCCTGCGCTCAAGCCCGGTGCCCGGGGCGCGGAGGTCGACGACGGACTTGCGCCGGTCGGGGCCTTGCCCTTCCCTGCGATTGTCGGCTGACTTGGCGTCGTCCGCTGGTGGCTTGGCGTGGTCTGTCATGGGCTGGCTCCTGTCTGGGTCGCCCCCGTGAGGCGCCTTGAAATAACGGCACAACCCGTTGGCTCCCGGCCTTATTCGTCGTCGTCAAGGAGGTCGTCGTCGTCCTCATCGTCAAGGAGATCGTCATCGTCGTCGTCATCCAACATATCGTCGTCGAAGTCGTCGTCTTCTTCATCGTCTAAAAAGTCGTCGTCCTCCATATCGCTGTCTTCGGACCCGATAGGAACGGCGGTTGTGGGGGATGGCGTGAGGCGATAACCCAATAAAGACTCAAAGAGCGGATCGGTCAGTTTATGGGTTTGGCTGAACATCATTGTCTCCTTGTCCGGGTATGGGCCGGGTTCGCCGTGCCGTGCTGATCGGGGGGGCCGGGATCATCGGTGGCCGGACACCATTCCCGCGGTTAAACTATCTGTCCCGTGGGGTTTGTCAATGATAATCAGCCCCCCTGGTGCGGAAATTTTCTTGTAGAGGGGCCGGCGGCGGGCCCGTGAGGAGCATGACGACTTGACCCGTGAAACCTCTTTGCCGAGATGGCACTTCATCGGGGCGATCGCCGCCTGGCTGCTGCCGGGGCTGGGCCACCTGCTGCTTGGGCAGTGGCGGCGCGGCCTGATCCTGATGGTGAGCATCGGCCTGCTGTGGCTTAGCGGGTTTTTTATCGGCGGGGTGAGCGTGCTGGACCGCAAAGGCCATCCGATCTGGTTCATGGGTCAGATGTTGCTCGCGCCGTCGGTGATTGTGGATGTTTTTCACCGGTCGCTGCAGGAGCCCAACAGCCAGCCGCCCAGGCCCGATAACCCCGCTGGCCGGTACAAACCCAGCTACGGGCACGTCCACGAGCAGGGTGTGCTGTACACGTCGCTGGCGGGGATGCTGAACCTGCTGGCGGTGATCGATGTGCTGTACCGCGACCCGTCAGACCCGCGTCACCGCGGGCTGAAGTCGTGTGACACAGAGGCGGGGGACGGCGGGCCTCAAGCCGAGCCGGCCGGCGCGGGAGACGTGGCATGACCGAGCTGACCGCGCTGATTGAATCTGTGGCGGGCGTGCTGACCGGGGCCTTACCGACGACGCTGGGTTTTCGCCCGTTCCTGGACCCGCTTCCGATCGACCGGTACTGGCTGCTGCTTCTCTTGCCGATGGTTGTGGCGATCTCGGTGGTCTACAAAACGATCAAGACCGATCGGCTAAGCAAGATCCCGCGTGAGGCGTCGGTGCTGGCGGCCCAGATCGTGGCGTTCATGATCCTGGCGGCCTTGGCGCTGTGGATACTGACCGAATTGGTCTAGTTAGTCGAAATCAACGAGCAACCGGACGATCCCCCGGTGTGCGTTCTTCTTGTTCTACTGAGCCGACCCAAACCCCTTCACACACAAACCTAACCCGATCAGGCCCCAGCCCATGAAATCGATCCTCGCACAGTTGGCCGTCGGACAGTCGCTTACCGTCGATCAGGCGGTCCGTGCGTTTGACATCATCATGACCGGGCAATCGACGCCTGCACAGACCGCGTCGCTGCTGTCGCTGATAAGTCTTCGGGGCGCGAAGGTCGATGAGATCGTCGGCGCGGCACAGGTGATGCGCGCCAAGGCGACGAAGGTCACGGTCCCCGGCGGGTTGACGGCGATCGACCTGGTGGGCACCGGCGGCGACCATGCCGGGACGTTTAACATCTCGACCGCCGCCTCCCTGGTCGCCGCGGGCGCGGCTAGGTCCCACGATGTGGTCGTCGCCAAGCACGGCAACAAGGCCGTCACCAGCAAGTCCGGGTCAAGCCAGGTCCTCCAGACGCTGGGGGTGAAGCTACAGGTCCAGCCCGACACGCTGAGCAAATGCCTGGATGAGGCGGGGATCTGCTTCTGTTTCGCACCGGCGCACCACCCTGCGATGAAGCACGCGGCGCCGATCCGCGCAGAGCTTGGGTTCCGCACGATCTTCAACATCCTCGGGCCCTTGACCAACCCCGCCGGCGCAACGCGGCAGGTCGTCGGTGTGTTCGAGCCCGCGCTGACCATCACGCTTGCCAACGTGCTAAAGAAGCTGGGCTGCGAGCACGCGATGGTCGTGCACGGGCAGTTACCTATGCCCACCGGCCAGGCGCACATCGGGCTGGATGAACTTAGCGCCTGCGGCCCCAGCCAGATCAGCCACGTCAAGAACGATCAGATCAAGACCTATGAGGTCGACCCGACGACCCTGGGAATGCCGCTATCTCACCCCCAGGGGCTGCGCGTTCAGGGCCCGGACCAGAGCGCCAAGGTGATACGCGACCTGCTTGACGGCGCCCACGGCCCGGCGCGCGACATCGTCTGTCTTAACGCCGCGGCGGCGCTGGTCGTCGCGGATATCGTCGAGGATCTGGTCGAGGGCATCGAGGTCGCCGCCGAGTCGATCGACTCCGGCAAGGCGCAGCGGGCGCTGGATAAGCTCGTTGAGATCACCCAGGCCGATCCGACAAAGGCCGACTAACCCGGGAGCACATCGTGGAAGATCACACTGACCCCGCGGGCATCGGATCGGGATCACCAGGCAACCCAGCCAACCCGGCTGTGGCGATCGGTGTTGCGCTGGCCGCGTCGGCGGCGGGGGCCGTGTTGATCTACGTCTTAAGCGGAAAGCTCCTGCTGGGCCAGGACGTCCCGGTGCTGGCGATGGGCGCACTGGTGGGCCTGGCGGTTCGGCTGGTCAGCAAGGGTGTGCCCCACGGCCTGGCGATCGCAGCCGTGGTCATCGCTATGCTTGGCGCGGCGGCCGGGTTCATCTGGGCGGAGACGCAGATCTACTCCCCGTTCATGCTGGACATGGCGATCAGACGCATCTTCAGCCTGCAGGGGATCATCGTGTTCGGATTCAGCGGGTCCTTCACCTACCTGATCGCACGAAGGAGGCCGGGCTAACGGCAAGGTGGCAACCAGGCACTACAATGCCCCGATGCGCGACAGGCCTTACAACCTGGCAATCGAAACGTCCGGGCGCGGCGGGTCGGTGACCCTTGGCCGGGACGACCAGATACTTGACACCGCCGGACTTGAGCACAAGCGCCGCCACAACGTGGAATTGATCCCAAAGATTGACGCGCTTTGCAAAAAGCACGAAGTTGTGCCAAGCGCGGTGGGGCGGGTGTATGTATCTCTGGGCCCCGGCTCGTTCACCGGGCTTCGCGTCGGGATCACCACGGCGAAGATGTTGGCGCTGGCCGGCAAGGCGGCGGTGTACGGCATCCCGACGTTGGATGTATTGGCGCAGAACGCACCGAGCGATGCGGCGCATGTTGCGGTCTGCCTGAACCTCAAGCGCGACACCGTTCACAGCGCTGTGTACCGTCGAGACGGCGAAGACATGACGGCCGTCTTAGAGCCCGGGCTCCGCACGATGGCCGAACTCCTGGAGACCTGTCCCCGGCCGGTGTGCCTGATCGGAGACCCGTTGCCGGCAATCCCGGATGGGCTCGATGAAGGCGTGTCCGTGCTAGACGCGACATTCGCTCAGGCCCGCAGCGAGGCGGTCTGGCGGCTTGGGCAGCGGGCGGCGGCGACCGGCCCGGCAAGCGACCCGATGACGCTGGCGCCGCTATATATCCGTGAGCCCGAGGCCGTGACACTGTGGAACCAGCATCACGGGGGAGAACAAGCGGGGGATTAGCCATTGGCCTCCAGCTATTAGCATTTGGCAGGCGTCATGGTATGGTGTCCCGCCCACTGCAAATCCGACCCTTACCCAAACCCCCAATCCCTAACCCCTACCCTCCATGCTCCCCAAGATCGTCATCATCGGCCGGCCCAACGTCGGCAAGTCAAGCCTGCTGAACCTGCTGGCCGGACGCCGTGTGAGCATCGTCGAGTCGACGGCGGGGGTGACGCGCGACCGGGTCAGCACGACGATTGAGTTGCCGCTGATCAGCCGGGGTCAAAAACTCCGGCACGCGGAGTTGATCGACACCGGCGGGTACGGGCTCACCGACAGCGAAGAGTTGACGCCCCAGATCGAGCGGCAGATCGAGCAGGGGCTGGGCGAGGCCGACCTGCTTTTGTTCGTAATCGATGCACAGGACGGCGTCACCGCGCTGGACCAGACCGTGGCACGCCTGCTTCGGACCAGCGGCGCTAACACCCCGGTCGTCTTGATCGCCAACAAGGTCGACGTGGAGAAGCTGGAGGCCCAGGCCTACGAGGCGATGCAGCTTGGCTTCGGCGAGCCGGTCATGGTCTCTGCGACGACGGGGTACAACAAGCACACGCTCTACGAACGCCTGCACGGCGCGATCGACTTCGACCGGTTCGAGGCCGACAACGAGAACGACGCGGACCCGATGGACCCCGGCCCGTTGATCGCGATGGTCGGCAAACGCAACGCCGGCAAGAGTACGATGGTCAACGCCCTGGCGGGTGAGCAGCGCGTGATCGTCAGCGAGGTCGAGGGGACTACCCGGGACTCGGTCGATGTACGGTTCGAGATTGCCGGCAAGGTGTTCACCGCGATCGACACCGCCGGCGTCCGCAAGCGAAAGAGCCTCAAGGGCGACATCGAGTATTACTCGATGCACCGATCGCTGCGCAGCGTCCGGCGGGCGGATGTCTGCCTGCTGCTGATCGACGCGGCCGTCCCGGTCAGCCAGGTCGACCGCCAACTGGCAGACGAGATCCTCACCCATCACCGCCCGACGGTGGTCGTGGTCAACAAGTGGGATCTGGCCGAGGAGGAACACACCCAGGACGAGTACGTCGAGTACCTGGACAAGGAGTTGAAGGGCCTGGGATTCGCGCCGATCGTGTTCACCAGCGCCGACCGCGGCGAGGGGATGCGCGAGGCGGTAGCGATGGCGATGAACCTCTACGAGCAGGCCCGCCACCGTGTCTCGACAGCCGAGCTGAACCGAGTCGTGGAAGGGATCATGGCCGTACGCCAACCCAGGAGCAAGCTCGGCAAGCAGCCGAAGATCTACTACGCCACACAGCTCGAGGTCGACCCGCCGACAATCGCCCTGTTCGTGAACATCCCCGACATGTTCGACAACAACTACCTCCGGTTTTTCATCAACCGCCTGCGTGAAGAGTTGCCGTACGCCGAAGTCCCGATCAAGCTGCTGATCCGCGGCCGTCAGAGCATCCCCCGGGAAGCGCGCCAGGGGTAGGCCGATCCGCGGCCGGGTACTGTTTGGCGCAGTTTCACTTTGTCAGTAACGCTGCACCAACGGTTTTAGCCCGGGCAGCCACGCCCGGAGTTCGCCGCGTGGTCGCGGCGGCTAAAACATTACACGCTACGATTGAAATAGAAATGCTTTATGCGCGGCTTCACCGAACGACCACGCTCAGCTTCGCGTCTTTGCCCAGTGCGTTTTGCAGCTTGGCGATGTCCGCCTCGTGGAGCTTGACCATCCGTGCGCGTTCGTCGCCGACCTGCAAGGTGAGCTTGGCGAAACGGCCATCGACCTTCGCCTGGATCACCGCCTCTTCGTTGTCAAGGCGCGCCTGGCCCCGGTGGTGGTACTTGCAGTAGATGATCCGCTGGTCGGTGACGATCACCCCGGCCAGCCCCTCATCGCGTCGCCCAAAGTCCGCGTCGTTGAGGTACAGCTGGAAGACCTCGCGGGGCCGAAGCTTGCACCAGGACTGGATCTTTGTTCGGCAGAGTTCTGACAGCTCCCTGAACGTGTCGCCGTGCAACATCGAGGTGTCGCGCTCAAGCATCTCGTATTCCTTGCCACAGACCCCGTTGACACGCGCAAGCCAGTCCAACGCGCAGATCGCATCGGGGATAATGACCTCGGCGGTGATGCCCCCGCTGACCCGGTCGCGTGTCATGCAGTGCATCATCTTGTGTGCGTAGCGGTTGCTGATGTAGTAGGGCGCGGCGTACATAAACGGGCTTGGCATGCTCTCGATCGCGCTCATCATCTTCATCAGCTCTCTGGGCGAACTGTCGCCGAGGCTACGGACATCCAGGTGTCTGCATAACTCAGCGACATCGACCTTCCGTGCCCGGCTTCGGTCGGCGAAGACCATCGGGCGCGCGATCAGCTTCGACCGGTCGGCGTTGCCGCTGTAGATGCACCGCATCGGCATGGATGCGCGGAACCCTTCGTCCGCCAGCCACTTGGCGTCGAATGCAAACCGAACGCCCGAGCTTCCGCACTTGAGCACGACCAGGTGCGGCGACTTGGGGTTGGTCCGCAGGTTTTTGGGGTAATCACGTTTGCTATCGTCGTCCGGCTTGGGTGCGGCTTTGGGTTTAGGCCGGGGGGCCGGTCGTTCAACCACCGCGGGGGCGGGCTCCTGCACAACCGGGATGCCCAGGATCGTCTCGTCCAACTCTGCCGAGGCGTCCGGTTCGTCCTCCGCTTGCACCGGCTGGGGGATCGCATGACGGACCTGCGACTCCTGGTTCTGGTCGTCCTGGCGGTTGCGGTCCTCGATCATCTCGTCGACATCGTGCTCGATCCAGCCGGCGAGCGTGTCGTCCAGCAGGTCGGTCCGGGCGGGGATGATAAACCGGTCACCGCACGCCGGGCAGCGCGCCCGCTTGCCAACCGCGCTGGGCGGGACATTCAGCGGCGTTTGACACGCCGGGCACGGCACCACGTGGGTATTCATCATGTTTAACTGCCCTAACACCTGGAAGAAATGACCACCCGTTCACCTAAAGCTTATCCCCGGCAGGCAGGTGCGCCAAGGGGTCTTATCAATTAGATTTCTGCGCATCATCCCCGTGGACGCAGGCTCGCTACAGCCCCTGCAAACGGTCGACCAGCCAGGCGGCGAAATCGTCCTTGCTCATCCGCCCGGGCTCTTCACGCCCGCCGACCGCGGTCAACCACAGGGGCGTGATCTGCTCGCCCTCCATCGTCCCCAGGGGGTTAGCCACCACCGCGTCGACGCCCTTAAGCTTCATCTTCGACAGCGCACGCGATTCCATCTCCAAGGGCTCTTCCAGGGCAAACGCCACCACCGACTGGCCCGGGCGTTTGGTCGACGCCACCGCCGCGACCAGGTCGGGCGTGGGTTGCAGGCGCAGGGTCAACTCGGCGTCGGACTGCCGCTTGATCTTGCCCTGGGATGCCTGCTCGGTCCGGTAGTCCGCCACCGCCGCCGTCATCACCAGCACGTCGCAGTCGCTAAAGTGTGCCTCGAGCATCTGCTTGAGTTCTGCCGACGACCCGAAGCGGTAGACCCGCATCTTTTCATGCAGCGAGCCGTGCATCAGCACCGGCCCCAGCAGCAGGGTCACGTCGTGCCCGGCCTTGGCTGCCTCCTGCGCGATCGCGATCCCCATCCGACCGCTGGAGCGGTTGCTGATGAACCGCACCGCGTCGATCGGCTCTCGGGTTGGACCGGCGGTGACGAGGATGCGCATGGTGATATTACGCCCCCGAGCCGACGTTTTGTTCGACCTCCAACGGCTCGGGGCCGATGGTCGTGATGGTCATGTCTGCCGGCGGATGGTCACTTAGGAAGCGGTTGAGCCGGTCGAGGGTGACGGCGTCGACCCGGTCGGTCAATTCGTCGAGGCCGCGTGGCCGGTCGAGGTTAAATTGATCGGTCGCGATCGCGCCGGCCCGGGCGCCGGTCGATTCGCCCTGCATCACAAGCCGGGACTTCATCCCCACAACCGCACGGGTAAACTCGCTCTCATCGACGCCCTGCGCCAGGCGGCGCAGCTCCCCGGCCATCACGTCCAGGGTCTCTTGCGCCCGGGGAGTCGTCGTCCCGGCGTAGGCGAACACCGCGCCGCGCTGGCGGTTAGCGGCGTAGGTCGCGTAGACCGAGTAGCACAAACCCCGCTTCTCTCGGACCTCGGTAAATAGCCGGCCGGACATCCCCCCCGACAGCGCCGCGACCGCGATGCGCTGCAGGATGCTGTCGTCATCGGGTTCGGGGACGGCGTCGTAGGCGGCGGCGATGTGGACCTGTGAGGTCTGGGCCCGGCTGTGTCGGTAGCCGCGCGGTGCCTGCCCGTTGGGCTGGGTCTGGTCCCTTGCTCCGGACCAACCCCCCAGGTGCTCGCCGACCAAGTCGCGCAAATGAGGCCAATCGAGTTTTCCCGCAAAGCCCAGGATCGTCCCGCCGGGCACACACGACGCCCGCCAGAACTTGCGCAGGTCGTCTGCGGTGAGCGTTTGGATATCGTCTTTATTGCCGTAAGGCGAGCGTCCAAGCGGAGGCGGGAAGAAGGCGTCGCGCAGGTCGAGCATAACTTTCTGCTGAGGCTCATCGTCCAGCGACTGGATCGTCTGCAGCGCCAGGTCCCGGCTGGGCTCAAGCGCCGTGTCCTCCAGGGCCGGGGCCTTGATCATGTTCAGCAGCAGCGGCAGCGCCTCGGCGAGCTTGTCGGCGATCATCGTGGCGCTAAGCCGGATGTGGTGGGTCTCGACGCCGCTGCCACGCTGCACACCCAGTTGATCGAGCGCATCGCAGTGTTCCCGCGCACTGAGCCCGCCTGCGCCCCGCGCCAACATCTCATCCAATAGCGCCGCGGCGCCCTGTTGACCGGCGGGCTCGGTGGCGACGCCGGCGGGGGTCAGCATCGTCATCGACAGCGACTGGGCTGAGTCGTTAGGTTCGGCGACCAGCCACAGCCCGTTGGGCAACTGCTCTTGATGGATCAGGCTCATGCCCGGATTGTAGCGGCTAAGCCCGTTGATCGCGGCGCGCAACACCGGGAAGAGACGGGGTCACGGTGAAAGCAGCGAGGGCCGGCTATCAGTGTCATCGGGTGAAAGATCACCTGCCGGCTGGGCGTCCAGGGGGGGCAGATTCGCCGAGCGGTCCCACCACGGTGTTTCGGCGTCCTGTGAGGTGGAAGGCTCTTGCGATGGTTCGATTCCCTGTGGCTGATCACGTGTAGGCGGCTGGGCGCTGACCTGCCTGACCGTCTGCGGGGCGGGGGTCGCGTGTTGCCCGGCGGTCACGGGGCTTGGGTTAAACGCCAGGGGGACACGGTCTGCGTCGCGGTCGTAGGGCAGCGCGCTTAGGGATATTTCGTTGACCTGGTTGTACAGCTCAAGCGTCAGCCGTTCGCTGACCCGCTGGGGCACCCGGGCGCGGACCACGCCCAGGTTCGGGTTGTACCAGAACGCCGCCTGCCCCGGCCGGGTCACGATGGGGTCGGGGGGCTGGTCGGCGAAGTCGTTGGCGGGGGCGATATCCATCCAGGGCTGATCCTTGGACGTCAACGGATTCCCCGGCACCCCATTGATGAACCACCGGGGCTGGATCTGCGGCGGGTGTACGGCCTCATCCTGCTCACCCTGCTCGATCGCGCCGTGGAAAGACACCTGCTCACGCATCTGCGAGAGGCTTGCGCGCACCGTCTGCTCATGGCGCTGCTGCCGCTGGGATGTGTGGCGATAGGCCATCATCCCGACGATCAGGCCTGCCAGCATCACAGCAATCATGCTATCGATCAGCACACGCATACGGTCCCTCTGAGGTTAGACACAAGGATCATGTCGGCCTGTGCCGGGTCTGGGTTGAGATCGAGCTGCCGATAATGTCAGACTTGCCGCTACTGACCACGTCCACCCGCCGCCTGACCGGTATGATTGCCGTAGCTTACGCATGCGCCATAAACCGGACATCCTCGCATTGAACGATCGGATCATCCGATGCCGGCGATGCCCGCGGCTGCGTGAGCATTGTGAGCGTGTTTCGGCTGAGAAAACCGCCCGCTACCGGGACCTGGCCTACTGGGGCAAGCCCGTGGCAAATCTGCTGCCGCCAGGTCCAGGCAAGGCGGAAGGGCCCGGGCTGCTGATTGTGGGTCTGGCGCCCGGCGCACACGGCGCAAACCGCACAGGCCGAATGTTCACCGGCGATCGATCGGGGGACTTCCTGTACTTAGCCATGCACCAGGCGGGGCTGTGCAACCAACCCACCTCGACCGATCGGGATGACGGCCTGACACTGATCGACACGGCGATCACCTCCGCGTGCCACTGCGCACCGCCTGGTAACCGACCTACCGCTTGTGAGCTCGACCGGTGCAGCGGTTTCCTCGATCAAACATTTGATGCCCTTGCCAACCTGAAGGTGGTGCTGTCCCTTGGCCGAATCGCCCACCGCTCGGTGCTCGGGCTGTACCGAAAACGCGGACACGTCCAGCGTCTTAACCAATGCCCGTTCGCCCACGGGGCGGTGTTCCGCTTCGACGCTGCGCCGGCCCTGCTTTGCAGTTATCACCCCAGCCAGCAGAACACGTTTACCGGAAGGCTGACACCGGCGATGTTATTGGATGTACTCAGCAAGGCCCGAGAACTGATCGCACACCGCCGTGGCTGTGACGGCGTTTGATGAGATACCGGGCTGTAACCAACTTCATTTAAGCCTCTTTTGTGTCGATTCATCTATCTAAGACCTGTTCCGTGCAGTGCCGGGACATCAACGGCAGGATCGACTATGGATAAGAGACCAGACCCATCGAAGTCACGTGGGGCCCGGCCCATGCGCCGGGTCAGCAGCCCCAGCCCCGGCCGGCTGCGCGGGCGCGGCGATGTGACGCTGAAGAAAATCCACCGACTGGATATCCAGTCCGGGCCGTTGATGAAGGTGCTCGAAGCCTCGCCGAAGGATCCGGACAAGGTCATCAAGGCGCTAGAGCAATCGCCAGTGCTCAGCGCGCGCGTCTTGAGCGTCACCAATTCCGCAGCCATCGGCGTGGTCGGTGAGATCAGCGACATCCGACGGGCCGTGGTCCACATGGGCGCCAGCCGGGCCCGCTCCATCGCGATGGCGTTCGGTATGCAGTTGTTGTCTGAACAGTCCGGGCTTGACCCAGAAGCGGCCCGTCTGCCTTGGATCAACAGCATGGAAAAAGCACACCTGGCGCAGCTCGTGGCCAAGCACCTGGACCCGGCGCAGGCGGACACCGCCTACAGCCTGGGGCTGGTCCAGGACATCGGGCTCTCGGCGTTGATGGCCATCGACCCGGCGTTCTACCATGAGATGGCCGAAAACCCCAAGCCGGACACCCCTTTGCCGATGCAGGAGCAGGAGCGCTTCGGGATCGACCACGCCGCCGTGGGCAACCACCTGCTCTCACAGTGGAACGCCTCCCCACTGTTGTGCGAAGAGGTGCTCAATCATCATCAGCCGCTGCTGTCACAGCCTCAACACTCGGTGTCGAATCTCGCGGGGTTGATCGCGGGGATGCTCCCACACAACGGTGAGCCGATGACCCAGGGCCTTTCGGAATGGCTCACCGCGGTACACGGACAGTTCCTGTCCTCGAGATACGACACGCCCGAAGACCTGATCAAGGCCGCGGTCCAGGCCGCCAAGGAGGTCCACTGCGGCGCCCCGACGGTCAAGATCATGCCCTCGTCCTATCAGCGGATGCTCGACGAAATCGTCACAGACACCACCGCAATGGTCCGCCATCTCTGCGAGATGGAGGGTCTGCTCAGCAGCAAGCACGAGCAGCTCAGCGCCCTTCAGTTCGAAGCGATCACGGACCCGCTGACCCAGTTGCTCAACCGCCGGGGCTTTCAGCGGATGGCCGAGCGCCGCCTGGACACCGCGATCGAGCGGGGTCTGCCGGTCTGTGCGGTCGCGATTGACCTGGACGAGTTTAAGCAGATCAACGACACCTTCGGCCACGACGCCGGGGACATGGTCCTGACCGAGGTCGCCCGGCTGCTGAAGCAGAACCTCAACAGCAGCGACCTGATCAGCCGCCTGGGCGGGGACGAATTGGTGGTGTTCCTGATCAACGTCGACAAGCCCGTCGCCGAGCAGATCGTCCGGCGGGTGACCAAGGCCTGTCATGGCCAGACCATCGAGATGGAGGACGGCCGGTCGATCCAGATAAGCTTCAGTGTCGGGGCCGCGACCTGCGAGAAACCGACGACCAAGACCCGGGTCATGGACATGGTCGCCGCCGCCG
The DNA here is from genome assembly GCA_021773335.1 of Gammaproteobacteria bacterium. Taxonomy (GTDB): domain Bacteria; phylum Pseudomonadota; class Gammaproteobacteria; order JAJFKG01; family JAJFKG01; genus JAJFKG01. The sequence goes on along the minus strand of JAJFKG010000057.1, from coordinate 96,349 downwards.
ACGAGGCGATGTATCAGAGCAAAAAAGCCGGTTCTGGCGAGATCACCTTCGCCGACTTCCCCGCGCAGAAAAAGGCTTCGTAACACCTGGCCGAAACCCTTTCGCCGGTGTGGGTGGGTTGATATAGTAATTTCAGCGCCTAGATCTGATAGGCCTTAGCCGACAGCCCGGGCCTTGGTGCGGTGGAGGAAACAGGCCTTGTTTGGTCGAGAAACACCCGACATCGAGACCTCGACCGACGCCTACGCCGGGCGGTTCGCCGGGCGTGTGGGCACCTGGCTGCTGGACGAGCAATGGGACGCGGTCTGGCGGATGCTGCGTGAGTGCCCGGGCCAGCGCGTGCTTGATATCGGCGGCGGGCACGCCCAACTGACCGGGTCGCTTCTGGACCATGACTACGACGTGACGGTGCTGGGCAGCTCCGAAACCTGCGCCCATCGGCTGCGTCCGTTTCTCACGCCGGGCCGATGCCGGTTCCACGTCGGGAGGATGTTGTACCTGCCCTACGCCGACGATTCGTTCGATATCGTGATAGCGATACGCCTGATGGCCCACATGGAACACTGGGACCGCCTGCTGGATGAGGCGACCCGTGTGGCGCGCTACGCCGTCATCGTCGACTACCCGTCGCTCTACAGCATCAACCGCCTGGAGCGTCTGCTGTTCAAGCTGAAGAAGGCCTTCGAGGGCGACACCCGTTATTACCACTGCCTCCACGAAAAGCAGATCGCCGACGCCTGCCGGGGCGCGGGCTTTACGCCGACCGACCACCAGAGCCAGTTCTTTTTACCGATGGTCCTGCACCGGATGCTGAAGCTGCCCAAGCTCTCCTCGGCGATGGAAGGCTGCTGCCGGGCGCTGGGTTTGACTAAGGCGTTTGGATCACCGGTTGTCCTGAAGCTGTCCCGGCTGGCCGAGGCGCCGTCACCGGACCACGGCGCTCATCGAGAGCACGGCGGGTTACGTCTGACAAAGCCCGAAGACGCCGCTTGATTAAATCAACAAAGCCGCCGGGTTCTCCAGCAACTGCTTGAACGTCCCCAGGTATTCAGCGCCTTGTGCCCCGTCGATCGTGCGGTGATCGCCGGACAGGGTCACACACATCTCGTGCCCGATGACGATCTGCCCGCCGCGGACGACCGGCTTCTCGATCGCGCCGCCGACAGCGAGGATCGCCGCCTGAGGCGGGTTGATGATCGCGGTGAATTGATCGACGCCGAACATCCCAAGGTTGCTTAGCGTGATCGTCCCGTCGGCCATGTCCTCCGGGCTTAAACCACTTTCGCGTGCCTTGCCCGCCAGCCGTTTGGTGTCTTCGCTGATCTGCCTTAGGCCCTTGTTCTGCGCATCGCGGATCACCGGGACGACCAGCCCGCCGCCGCGCTCGGCCGGGAGCGACACCGCGATCCCGACGTTCACCGTCCCGTGCTGGATGATCGTGTCACCTGCCCAGGAGCTGTTCGCCGCCGGATGGCTCACGCACGCCAGCGCCGTTGCCCGGGTGATGAAGTCGTTGACCGACAGCTTGATCCCCTGCGCCTCTAGCTGGGCGTTGAGCGTTGTGCGCAGCTCTAATAGCGGGTCCATGTCGATCGACACCGTGACCTGGAAATGCGGCACGGTCGTCTTGGATTCGACCAGCCGGCGTGCGATCGTTTTCCGCATCCCCGACAGGCTGATGGTTTGGGCTTCAAGTCCAACAGGCGCGACCGGTGCGCTGGGCGTAGCCAAGGCGGGCGCCGAAGGCGCTTGCGCCTGCGCGGCGGGCGTGGGGGCGACAGATGGTGCGGAAGCAGGGGGGGGCGTGCCTTCAACGACGGCCAGCACGTCACGCTTGATCACCCGCCCGTCCGGGCCCGTGCCGGCGATGCCTGACAAGTCGATGCCGTGTTCCTCAGCGATCTTCCGGGCCACCGGGCTGACCCGCTGACGCCCCCCGTCCCCGGATGCTCCCGATGCCGAAATCGAACCCGTGGAAGCGGTCATCGGCGGCGAGGCCACCGCGATCCCGCCGCCTTCCGATGCCTCGGAGACGCCGTTCTCAGCCCCCCCAGACGCCCCCTGTATCGCTTCTGCAGCGTCCTCCAGTGATTCGCCCTCCTCTGCCAGGACCAGGATCGGGCTTCCTACCGGGGCCGTATCGCCCTCCTGAATCGCCAGGGCCGCCACGCGCCCATCGTCGAATGCCTGGAGCTCCATCGTCGCCTTGTCCGTCTCCACGTCCGCCAGATGGTCCCCCGACGCGACCTCATCGCCGACCTTCACCCGCCACTTGACTAACGTCCCTTCCTCCATCGTGTCCGACAGGCGCGGCATGGTGATTTCAATGGACATCGCGGGGGCTCCTTACCGGGGGCCGGGGTATCCGGGGCGATCCGGGGGTTCGAGGGCGGGTGCGTCTAGCAGGCATATCCTAAGCGCCCCCGCCGTTTGCGTCATCCTCTACACCAAAACCTGCGAACGCAAGCCATCTGGCCATACAATAGATAAACCTCTTTTGTGCTTGCCGGGAACCGACGCCATGTCAGACAACCGCCCGCCAAAGATAAATCGATACCGCCGATGGTGGAAGATCCCGCTGTACGCGATGTTGCTGCTCGTAATCGCCTTCACCATCTTCCGCTACACCGTCCACCGCCGGGTCGTGAATCGTCTGAATGACATCCGCGACGCGGGGTACCCGGTGACGCTGGAAGAACTCGACGCCTGGTACCCCACGCCCGACGGGCCGAACGCGGCGGATGTATATCAGAAGGCGTTTGATGCCTTCCCGGCGGATCCAGACACCGAAGGTGTCCCGATCGTGAGTACCATCGAGGGGTACGAATTGGGCCAGCCTCTCGACGAAGACATGGCCGAGAAGATCAAAGCCTACCTCGCGCAACACGCCGAGGCGATCGCACTGCTTGAAGAGGCCTCCAAAATTTCGGGGTGTAAGTTTCCAGTCGAATGGAGCGACGGACTGGATGCGCCTCTGCCCCACCTATTTAGGATGCGGCAAAGTGCTCGCTTGCTGACGCTACAATCGATCCTCGATGTCGACCATGGGGATTACGACCGGGCAGCCGATCTTTGCATCCAAATGTTCGGGGTCGCTCGATCACTGGATCATGAGCCGCTAATGATCTGTTCCAGTATCAGTCTGTCGATTCATGCGTTGGCGCTTGAGCAGGTTGAACAGCTGATCCAGACCGGGGAACTCAGTGACATGCAACTCCAGTCGATCTCCGACGCGATCCTTACGCCCGACGAGGCCGAGGCCATGTTCTCCCGCGCCTTAGCGGGTGAGCGGTGCATCGGTCACGCCCGGTTTCAAGGCATCGGTGGGTCACCGAGCGAGTGGGGTGAAATGTCGGCCTACGAAAAGAGCCGAATGTATCTGCCTCGATATGTTGGCATCGAAGATCTCGATCACGCGTACTGGCTAGACTACTGGGCTGTAATGGTCGAAGAAGCCGCCGACCCGGTCTGGCCGCCCCATGACGAGTCATGGTATCCTGATCCGCCGCCGGCCATCTACGTGGTGTCGTACTCGGAGTGTGCTCCTTTCGGTGGGGCTTACAGGATGATGTGGCGGGCCCGGATGCAGTCGCGCGTGTTCATTACGGGTATCGCGGTGGAACGCCACCGCCTGCGACACGGGACCTTACCGAAGCGACTCGACGACCTCGCCCCCGAATTACTCGATGAAGTCCCGATCGATCCGTTTGACGGTCAGCCGTTGCGTTACCGTGTGGAAGCAGATGGGGCGATCATTTATAGCATTGGAACAGATGAAACGGATAATAGAGGAAGACGTTTTGGCGAAACCGGCGGCATGCCCGAGGAAGGCACGGATATCACGTTCACTTTTGGCGATTTACAAAGCAGGCTCTGGCCCATCAAGGAGCAGTCGCCCGATCCTTTAGGCATGGGCATGAAGGAAAAGCCTTAGCGGATGAAACAGGTGACCATGAACAGTCTGACATAGTAGCCGCGGGCTGACAGGCCGCGGGACCGCGACTCGTTGAGTCGAGGCTATGAAAGAGGGGGGATCAATCAAAAATATTGTCAGGCGTTGTACGTCACTGCACGCACCGTGTCGATGATCTTTTTGGTGTTCGGCAACATCTCTTGTTCGAGGGTGCGGTTGTAGGGGGCGGGGACGTCGTCGTTGTTGATGCGGATCACCTTGTTGTCCAGGTCGTCCATCGCGTGCTCGTAGACCTGTGCGGCGATCTCCGACCCAACCGAAGCGAACGGCCAGCTCTGATCGACGACGACGCAGTAGTTGGTCTTGCGGACGCTCTTGACGATGGTGTCGATATCGAGCGGCCGATAGGTGCGTGGGTCGATGACTTCGCAGTCGATGCCTTCTTTCCCGAGTGCCTCGGCGGCGTCGAGCGCAAAGTGGACGGGCCTGCCTGCGGCGACGATGGTGACGTCGTTGCCGGGCTTTTTAATGTCGGCGACGCCAAAGGGAATAGTGAAGTCTTCGTCCTGCTTGGGCGTTGGCGGGGCCCAGGTGTCTTTTAGGTATCGGGAGAAGTCCTTGCCGCCGCGTGCGCCCAGGCCGAGCATCCTTTCAGATTCGAGGAAGAAGACCGGGTCGTCGTCGCGGATCGCGGTTTTGAGCAATCCCTTGGCGTCGCGGGGCGTGCTGGGGACGGCGAGCTTGAGGCCGGGAACAGAAGAGAACATCGATTCGACGCACCAGGAGTGGGTGGAGCCGAGTTGTCCGCCTGCGCCGTTGTTGCCGCGGAAGACGGCCGGGCATCCGAACTGTCCGCCTGACATGTACAGCATCTTGGGCGCGTTGTTGATGATCTGGTCCGCGGCGACCAGGCAGAACGACCAGCTCATAAACTCGATGATTGGCCGAAGCCCGTACATCGCCGCGCCTACGCCCAAGCCGGAGAACCCGGTCTCGCTGATCGGCGAGTCGACGACACGGCGGGGCCCGAACTCGTCAAGCATCCCCTGGCTGACTTTATACGCCCCGTTGTACTGCGCGACCTCCTCGCCCATGAGGAAGACGCGCTCGTCTCGGCGCATCTCCTCTACCATGGCTTCGCGGATGGCTTCTCTGTATTGAATAGCTTGCATATCGGGTGTCGGGGTCCGGGTGTCGGGGTCCGGGTGTCGGGGATCGGAAAGACTTACTCGCCCGAATTGTTGTCGGTAAGCATCTTCGGCAGCGCGCCCTTCGCGAACGGCGGGCCGTAGGGCTGGGCGTAGATATCGGTGAACATCTCGGACTTGGGCAGGTCGGGGGAGGCCTCGGCGTAGTCGATGGCGTCACGCGACACCTGCTTGGCCTGCTTGTCCAGTTCGCTGATCTGGTCCTGTATAGAGAGCTTGTTTTCTATGAGGTGGCTGACCAGCGAGCTGATGCAGTCCTTTTCTTTCTTGTCTTTGACCTCGTCCTTGCTGCGGTACTTCTGGGGGTCGCTCATGGAGTGGCCCTGGTAGCGGTAGGTCTTGGCGTTGATGAAGCAGGGCCCGCCGCCGGCCTGATCCAGGCCCAGCTCGCTGCTGGTGCTGCCGCGAGAGAGGTCGCCCTCGCGTTTGAAGATGTTGTAGGTGTCCAGGACGTCCATGCCGTCGCACTCGGCGTAGCGCATGCCGTAGGCCTTGGCCTTGGCCGAGAGGTCGTGCGCCATGGCGGTGCCGCGGTGGATGGCGGTGCCCATCGAGTAGCCGTTGTTCTCGACGACGAAGAGGATGGGCAGGTTCCAGATGGCGGCTAGGTTCATGGCCTCGTGGAACGCGCCCTGGTTCAGCGCCCCGTCGCCGAGGAAGCAGACGGCGACGTTGTCTTTCTTTTCGTATTGCAAGGCGAAGGCGAGCCCGACGCCCAGGGGGCACTGCCCGCCGACGATCGCGTGCCCGCCGTACATGTGGTGTGCCTTGTCGAACATGTGCATGGATCCGCCCTTGCCCTTGGCGCAGCCGGTGAGCTTGCCGTACATCTCTGCCATGCAGTAGTTGGGGTGCATCCCCCGGGCGAGCGCGTGGCCGTGGTCGCGGTAGGCGGTGACGATCGGGTCGTCGGGTTTGAGGGCGGCGACGGCGCCGACGGCGGTGGCTTCCTGGCCGATGTAGATGTGGCAGAACCCGCCGATCTTGGCCTGTTGGTAGGCCTGCATGGTCCGCTCCTCGAACCGGCGGATGAGCATCATCTGATAGAGCATGTCCATCAGCTTTTCGGTCGCCAGGCTGTTCGAGGCCGTGGTATTCACCTTGTCCTCAGTGGTGGCAAAGGTCATCGAGGTTCCTTGGTCGTGTCCGGGCGTCGCGACCGGTCAAATGATGACCCAGGCTGTGTTTACAGCCGATTTGTCGCATAAGGCGAGCGGGCGGAGCTGAATCAAGACCCTGGCTAAGCAGGCCTGCCCGACCCCGCAAGCGGGTGTCACAGCGTTGCCGAAAACACCTCGCGGAGTCCAACTAGTTTAGGGCCCTGGGTCTATAGCGGCAAGTAAGACCGTTGGCCCGGCTCAGGTCATACACCGGCACGGATACGCCGGTCGGGTCGCCCTCCCGGCCACTGTTCGCCAGCCACAGGGGCTTTCGATTACACTCTCGATCCGTGTCTCGGTGGACTTCTCAGATCAGGCCAACCCTCATGCACTGGACCGACCGGCGGTGGACAACCTTGATCATCGGGCTGGTCCTTGGCCTGTTTCTGACGGCCGGGCAGACCCGCGCTCAGGGTATTGACCCGCAGGACCGGCCGATCTCCGATCTACGCATCCAGGGCCTGGTGAACGTCTCCGAGCAACTGGTCCGCAATCAGATCCGCTCGCTGCCGGGAGACCCCTACGACAGTCGGGTCGTCGAGCAGGACATCATCCGGCTGACGCACCTTGGCCGATTCAACGAGGTCAAGGCCCAGGTCGAGCCTTTGGACGACGGCTCGGTCGTGCTGATCTTCGTTGTCTCCGAGCAGGCGTTGCTGACCGAGGTGCAGGTCGTGGGCAACAAGGCGGTCCCGGACCAGGAAATCCTGGGGCTGGTGCTGCTGCGCGCCGGGGACCCGGCGGACCCGTTCCTGATAGAGCAGGGCCTTCAGCGGATCGTTCAGACCTACGAGCAGAAGGGCTATTTCGTCGCGGACGTCTCGATCGACCGCGAGCTTTTGGCCGAATCCAACATCCTGGTTTACCGTGTGCGCGAGGGGCCCAAGGTCAAGATCAGGGACATCCGGTTCCAGGGCAACACCCGTTTCACGACCAAGCAGCTCAAGAGCAAGCTGCGGAGCAAGTCGTACGTCCCGATCCTGCGCAAGGGCGAACTCAACCGCGAGCAGCTGGAACTGGACGCCGCAAGCGTGCGCGACTTCTACCACGAGCGCGGCTTCCTGGACGCCCAGGTCGGCAGGCGGATCGACCTGTCCCCGGATGAAAAGAGCGCCGTCGTCACCTTCCTGGTCGAAGAAGGCGAGCTATACCTGGTTCAGCAGATCCACATCCTCCACCCGCAAGCCGGCGAGCAACATCTGCTGCCCGAGGCGCAGATCAGGCAATTCATCCTGCTCTCGCCCGGCGATGTCTTCTCCACAGCCAAGGTCGCCAAGACCCGTGACACACTTCAGAATCTGTACGGGCAACTGGGATACATGGACGTGCGGATCAACGTCACCATGCTTCCGCACGAGGACCTGCCGTTGGTCGACCTGGAGATAACGATCCAGCAGGGTCTGGCGTCGGTGGTCGGGAAGGTGAGCATCACCGGCAACGATCTGACCCGCCAAAAGGTCGTGCTTAGGCAGGTGCGGGGGATGGATCCGGGCAGGCGTTTTGACAAGACCGGCGTGGACCGAACCCGCCGGCGGATCGCCGACGGCAGGCTCTTCAGCCAAGGCACGGTCACGATCCTGGGCCAGCCACAGGACCCGACCCGTGACGTGCTGATCGACGTGACCGAGGCGACCACCGGGTCGGTCAGCTTCGGCGCGGGGGTCAGTTCCGAGGACGGAGTCATCGGCGCGATCGACCTGAGCCAGCGCAACTTCGACATCACCGACACACCCCAAACGCCCAAGGAGCTGCTCTCCGGGCGGGCGTTCCGCGGCGCGGGTCAGTCTTTCGCCCTGTCGCTTCAGCCCGGAGACGAGACTAGCCGGTACTCGATCTCCTTCCGCGACCCTTATGTCCTCGAGTCGGACTACTTCCTAAGCACCTCCCTTTCTTTCTTCCAGCGCGAGCGAGACGACTACGACGAAGAGCGCACCGGCGGGAGCCTGAGCCTGGGCAGGCGGTTCGGGGATGTGTGGTCGGGCTCGACCTCGGTGCGCCTCACCAATGTGGACATCACCGAGATCGATCCCGAGGCCCCGGTGGACGTCTTCGCTGTCGCCGGGGAGAGTGACCTGACCACCCTGGGTGTCACCTTCATACGAAACGCCACCGACAGCCGGATCTTCCCCACCCGGGGCAACCGCTGGGACGTAAGCATCGAGCAGGTCGGGGCGCTGGGCGGCGACTTCGACTTCACACGCATCTCCACCGAGTTCCGCCAGTTCTGGACCGTCGACGAGGATTTCTTCGGGCGCAAGACCGTGCTGAGCTGGCGGGCGCGTGTCGCCATCATCCCCCAGGACGGGCAGGCCCCGGTCTTTGAGCGGCTGTACCTCGGCGGGCAAAGCTCGTTCCGCGGCTTCGATTTCAGAGGTGTCGGGGCGCGGGGCATCCAGGCCAACACCGGCATGCCCGGCGATGAGGCCGTCGGGGATGAGTTCCTGCTCACCACCGGCCTGGAATACAACTTCCCGATCTACACCGAGGTCCTTCGGGCCGTGTTCTTCACCGACATGGGCACCCTCACCGACGACCCGGGCGTGGACGACTGGCGTGTCTCGGTCGGCACGGGCCTTCGGATCAAGGTCCCGTTCTTCGGCTCGGCGCCGTTCGCGCTGGATATCGCCTCGCCGTTGATCAAGCAGGACAGCGACGAGACCCAGGTCATCAGCTTCAGCCTGGACCTGCCGTTTCGTTGACCCGCTGGCATGCCTCCTACCTGAAATACAGACCGGCGGTCTGGGTCTGACGCCCAATACGTAGCCCGAAATGGATGTCCATAAACGTATGTGGGGCGAACCCATCCGGCCCGGCGCGCGTATCATTTCAAACAACCGCCAACCCCCGATAACCGCCGGTTTTGCCCTCACACGGGCCCCGTGATAGAACAGGGGACAGAATACCCACGAGGCCGACCCGCCTTGTCTTCGGCCCGTCCCACAAACCTTGGAGACTTCATCATGCACAATAAACGCCATATCCTGATCGCCGCCGCAGCCGTCGTTGTACTGGTCGTCGGCCTGGTCGGTGTCAAGGCCCAGGGCGTCCTCTCCGGCTCACCCACCGTCGTGGCGGTGGTCGACATGGGGACCCTGACCGAGTCACTCAAAGAAAAGCAGCAGATCGACGCGGAACTCGAGACGATCCGCACCACGCTCTACCAGGAGCGCGACGACAAGCAAAAGGAGATCGCCAGACTCCAGCAGGACATGGACATGCTGGTCCCCGGCACCCCGCCCTACGCCGAGGCACTGGAGAACTACGAGAAGAAAGCGCTGAGCTTCCAACTCTGGGGGGCATACGAGCAGAACAAACTCAACCGTGAGATCGGCCTGCGGGTCGAAAAGCTCACCACCGGCGCCCAAGAGGCCATCCAGGCCGTGGCCGAGGCCCAGGGGGTCGACATCGTCCTGTACAAGCAACAGACCCTTCAGCTTGGCACCAACCAACAGGGACGGCCTCAGTCCAGAAACATCAGCATCGTCGCCTGGTCCAACGACACCGTCGACCTCACCGCTCTGGTCGCCCAGCACATGAACAACGCGTTCGACAACAGCCGCTAAGTACGGCCCGCCTAGGCAGGCTCATCGGATGACCGCACGGGCATCACGGTGCCCGATTACGAGACGAGAACGGACCTACGCCGCGGGCGCAAGCCCGGGGTTTCGTGTAACCACTTGAGTGTCCAGGGCCCCTGTCTTGACCACCGCGTTAACCACACACAGCGCCAACGAGATCGCCGAGCACGTTGGCGGGGAGTTGATCGGCCCAGGCGATATCCCGGTCACGGGAGCCAGCGACTTTGACGAATCCGGTCCGGGCGATTTGACGCTGATCGGGACGCAGGGCTACGCCGACAAGTGGTCGGACTGCCAGGCCGCCGCCGCCTTGATCCAGCGCGGCCTGGAGGTCAAATCCGACGCCGGCCGACCCCTGATCCGGGTCGACGACGCCGATCTGGCGTTCGCCAAGACCCTGGAACTCTTCGCCCCCCCGCCGATCCAATCCGAAGCCGGCATCCATCCGACCGCGATCATCCACGAGACCGCCAGCTTCGGTCAGGGCGTCAGCGTCGGGCCGTACTGCCGGATCGGGCCGGGCGTGTCGATCGGGGGTCAAGGCCGCCTGCACAACAACGTCACCGTCCTGGATCACACGACAATCGGCGAAGACTGCGAGCTGTGGACCGGCGTGGTGATCCGCGAGCGATGCACGATTGGCGACCGCTGCATCATCCACCCCAACGCCGTGATCGGCGCAGACGGGTTTGGGTACCGCCCCGAGATGACCGAGCAGGGCCCACGGATCGCGAAGATCCCCCAGATCGGGACGGTCACGATCGGCCACGATGTCGAGATCGGTGCGGGCGCCACCATCGATCGCGCCAAGTGCAACGCCACCGTCATCGGCGACGGGTGCAAGCTGGATAACCAGGTCCAGATCGGGCACAACTGCCGGCTTGGGAAGATGGTCATCATCTCCGGGTGCACGGGGGTCGGCGGATCGACCGTGATCGGGGACGGGGCGATGATCGGCGGGATGGTCGCTATCAAGGATCACGCCAATATCGGCGCGGGTGCCCAACTGGCCGGGGGGGCCCAGGTCGCCACCGATCTGGCCGCAGGCGGGATCTATGCCGGATCACCCGCCAGGCCGATCCGACAGACGCTGCGTGAGATCCAGGCCCTAAAGAAGCTGCCGGACCTTTTGAAAGAGCTACGGGCCCGCTAGAATAGGCCCGGGTGGGTTCCGGGTCATCAAGCCCGGCAGACTGTCCGACCATCCAACACCCCGGCCCCGCCAGGCCCGGCCGACACGGCCTGTGACTGTTGACCTATGCAAACCCAGCAGACCATCTGCAAACCCGCTTCGCTCTCCGGCCCGGGGCTGTTCCACGGCCAGCCGGCGACGCTGACCTTCAAGCCCGCCGGGCCCAACCACGGCGTGCGGTTCGTACGCACCGACTTAGGCGGCATCGAGATCCCCGCCCTGGTCACACACGTCGTCCGACGCCCCCGGCGCACCGCGCTGCGCAGCGGCGACGCCATCGTCGAGACCTGTGAGCACTGCCTGTCCGCGGTCGCCGGACTTGGGATCGACAACCTGCTGATCGAGATCGACGGCCCGGAAATCCCGGCGATGGACGGCTCTGCCAAGCCGTTCCTCGACGCCCTGTGTGAGGCGGGGGTTGAGCCCTGCGATCAGCCCCGGCAATGCCTGGTCGTCAAGGAGCCCGTCGTCATCCGCCAAGAAGACGCGATGGTCGCCGCCATGCCCTGCGAGGACGACGACGGCACCCACCTGCTATACGAGCTGGACTACGGCCCCGACAACCCATTGGGCAGGCAGACCCACCAGTTCAACTTTTCCAACGGCAACTACGCCAAGGAAATCGCCCCCTGCCGGACCTACATCCTCGAACGCGAGGCCCGCGCCCTCCGCGAGGCAGGCCTGGGCACGCACCTCAGCGAAGACGACGTCCTGGTCATCGGGGACCAAGGCCCGCTGGGCAACAACAAGATGCGCTTCGAGGATGAGCCCGCCAGACACAAGCTCCTGGACCTGATCGGTGACCTCTTCCTCCTAGGCTGCCCGATCAAGGGCCGGGTCATCGCCTACAAGTCCGGGCACGCGATGAACCACCAGCTGGTCCGCCAGCTCATCAAGACCCACCAGGGCAAGTCCCGGGTGGACCTGGGCCTGCACCGAAGTGTCTTTGACATCCGCAAGATCCACCGGTTCCTGCCGCACCGTTACCCGATGCTGCTGGTCGACCGGGTTGTCGAGATCGACGGCGACCGACGGGCGGTGGGCATCAAAAACGTCTCGATCAACGAGCCGTTCTTCCAGGGCCACTACCCCGGCACGCCGATCATGCCCGGGGTCCTGGTCGTCGAGGCGATGGCCCAGCTCTCGGGCGTCCTGATCGGGCAGAAGCTCGAACACACCGGCAAACTCGCCATCCTCCTGAGCCTGGACCGGGTCAAGCTACGCAAGCCCGTCACCCCCGGCGACCAACTGGTGATGGAAGCGACCAGCGTCAAGATGCGCAGCAAGATCGTCCACATGCGATGCCGCGCCTACGTCGCAGAAGACCTCGCCGCCGAGGCCGAAGTCAAGTTCATGCTCGTCGACGATGACCAGGGGAAGTAGGTTCGGGTATCGGAATGATCGTATGAGTGATCTTGGTTTTCTTCCAGCTTTCCTAATTTCCAGCTTTTCCAAATGCCCACCATCCACCCCAGTTCGGTCATCGAAGACGGCGCCCAGATCGCTGAGGATGCTGTGGTCGGCCCGTTTAGCCGGGTCGGGCCCAGGGCCACGCTCGGGCCCGGGACAAGACTGGTCAGCCATGTCTGTATCCTCGGGCGAACCACCCTCGGCTGCGGCAACACCGTCTGGCCTTTCGCCACGCTCGGGGCGGACCCCCAGGATCTGAAATTCAAGGGCGAGGACAGCCAACTGGTCATCGGCGACCACAACGACATCCGCGAAAACGTCACCATCCACAAGGGCACAAACAACGACCAGGGGGCGACTGTCCTGGGCGATCACAACCTGATCATGGCCTACACGCACCTGGGCCACGACTGCGTCGTCGGCAGCCACACCGTCATCAGCAACGGCGTGCAGTTCGCCGGGCACGTCCACCTCGCCGACCACGCCACCATCGGCGGGGCCACCGCCTGCCACCACTTCGTCACCATCGGCCAATACGCCTACGTCGGCGGGATGACGCGCATCGTCGCCGATGTCCCCCCGTTCATGATCGCCGAGGGCAACCCCTCGCGCATCCGCGGCATCAACGCCATCGGCCTGAAACGCCACGGCTTCGCCCCCGACGCCGAGAAACGCCTCAAGCACGCCTGGAAGCTCCTGTTCAAGCGCGCCAGCGAAGATGAGGGCGGCGCCAGCAGCACCCTCATGGACCAACTGCTGGCTACGTATGACGGCGACTGGATGGTCAAGGCCCTCGTCGACGCCATACGCAAGTCCGCTAAGGGGGCCCACGGCCGATACCGCGAAAAACTACGCAAAGACAACAGCTTCACCAACCCGGTACGATAAAAGGCCGTTAGCCTTTAGCTGTTAGCCTTTAGCCTGAACCCCGCACCCTGGACCCCACCCTCCCCATGCCCGACACCGTCCTGATTACCGGCGCCGCGGGCCTGATCGGCTCACACCTCTGTCAGGTCAAGCTCGCCGAGGGCTTGAACGTCGTCGGCATCGACAACTTCAACGACTACTACAGCCCCAAGCAGAAGCGCGCCAACGTCGCCGAGTTCGTGGGCCATGAGGCGTTCACCCTCTGCGAGATGGACATCCGAAGCGCCGACGCTGTCAACGACATCTTTGAAAAACACAGGCCCCGGGCCGTCGCCCACCTCGCCGCCATGGCCAACGTCCGCTATTCCATCGGACGCACACCCCTCTACAGCGACGTCAATATCACCGGCTCGGTCAACCTCCTGGAGGCCGCACACAAGGCCGGCGTCGACGTCTTCGCCTTCGCCAGCACCAGCAGCATCTACGGCAAAACAGACCAACTGCCCTTCGTCGAGACCGACCCCTGCAACCGGCCCCTCTCGGCCTACCCCGCATCCAAGAAGGCCGTCGAACTCCTGGGATACACCTACCACAACCTCCACGGCCTGAACTTCACCGCGCTGCGCTTCTTCAGCGTCTACGGCCCCCGCGCCAGGCCCGACATGATGCCCTTTATGGTCACCGATCGTATCGCCCGGGCTGAACCAATCACCCTCTTCGACGCCGGCGATATGAAACGGGACTGGACCTTCGTCGACGACATCGTCCAGGGCGTCTGCGCCGCGATGGACACGCCCCTGGGCTACGAGGTCCTCAACCTCGGCCGGGGCGAACCGGTGCTGATGAAGGACTTCGTCACACTCATCGAACAACTCGTCGGCAAAAAGGCCGTCCTGGAAACCCCCGCCGCCCCCGCCAGCGAGCCCAAGATCACCTTCGCCAACATCGACAAGGCCAAACGCCTGCTCGGCTACGCCCCAAAGACCGCGATCGCCGACGGCCTGGCGAAGCTGTGGGACTGGTATCAGCGGCAGTACATGAGTTGACGGATCGACGCCGTAGTCCGTGGATATGCATCCGTGGCTATGAAAAACCGAAGCGTAAACAAAACCTCGCACAGGCCTCTTTGATAGCCGCGGATGAATATCCGCGGAGCCTGCGTGTGACCCCGCCTCGATGCACGCGCATAAAAAAAACGACTGCCCGCCGTGAGGCGGACAGTCGCGATAGGTTTAAACCTAACTGTTGCGTGTCGGCTTAGCGACGACGCAGGATGGCGAGGCCACCAAGACCCATCAGGGCCAACGAGGCAGGCTCAGGAACAACCGCACCATTCTGGATGATGAAGTTGAACGTGTCCTTCGCGGCCTGGCCGGCGACGGTGATCGCCAGTGTCAGGGTGCCGTTGGCAGTGCCCGCGAAAGTGTACTGACCCATTGCGTTGGCACCGATATCAGTGTTGATCGTACCATTTCCGTTCCAGGAAACGTCGATACCGTTCGCGTCAAACTGCTGGGGGCCAGGGCCACCGGCATCGCCGCCGGCACCGGCGATCGAGATCACACCAATGCCGCCGCCACCGGCTGGGGCATTACCGTCCATGTAGGTGTCGTACTCGGACGAGGGCAGGCCGCCGAAGCCCAGGGGGCTGGGGCCGGACAGGGTCGCGCCGTTGCAACCAAAGCCGCATTCCAGTTCCTGGAAGACCTCACCGGCGGAGAGCCCTGTGACGTACATCGCAGCAGCCGTCCAGTCGAGGGTGGTGTTGACGGTCAGCACGTTGGCAACGAAGCCATCGAGAACACCGCCGCCACCTGTGATCGCGACTCCGTTAGGAACCGCGATGTTGGCGAACGACGCGGTGGTCGCCGCCGTCGCTGTGCTTGCGGCAAAACCAGCCGCAATCACAGGCAAAGCAAACTTCATAATCCTCATCTTCAATCTCCTAATAAGATCCCACTAAAGAAGTAACTCAAACACTGAAAACGCCCCGAGGCCGTACGGGCCCCGGGAGTAACGGTAATGGACTATACCACGGATCCGGTCACTTTGGAAGCCTTTTTTGATTCGATTTCCATGAAAATTAAGCCCCAGGATCCGGCCCCGGCAAGCGCCGGGGCCGGAGTTTAGGGTATTTTCCTACAAGACTTACGCTCTGGACCGCCTCCGAGCGAGGGTGGTCAAACCGGCGATGGTAAACAGGGCAAGAGAGGCAGGTTCGGGAACCACTGAGCCCGGCGGGGGCGGGGTGCCAGCGTTCCAGTTGCCCAGGACCTCATTGAGGTCCTCGATACCCACAAACCCGTCCCCGGTGCCGTCGCCATCGACAAAGCCGGTGGTGACGTTCTGGTTCCAGTTGCCCAGGATGATGTTCAGGTCCTCGATCCCGACGAACCCGTCCTGGTTGTAGTCGCCGGCGAGCAAGGAGAAGAACTCGAAGTGATCCTCGGTCCCAAAGCCACGGGTGCTTTCATCGACGTCCAGCAGGGCCGTGGTCACCGCGCCGGTGTCCAGGTCCAGGCCGTACCAGTCGAAGACGAAGCTGCCGCCGTTACTGTCGCCATAGAAGCCGGTTCCGACCGCGTCGAAGTCATAGAAATACATCACGTTGTTGACGTGGTCGTAGACGGTGCGTCGGGAGTCGACGATGAAGCCGTCATCGTCGGGGATGTCGTCGGCAGTCCCGGCGAGGCCGTCGGGGCCGCTGAAGTCCAACTTGACGATGCTCCAGGCGCCGAAATCGATCTGGCCCAGGCCGTTGTCGTAGGTGTCTACCTGACGGATGATGACCGACGGCTCATGGGCGCCGAAGGCCGTAAGGCCACGCTCCTCGTCAGCGGTGAAGGTGTCGAGGTCCTGGTCGATTCCATCATCGCCGGAGTCGAAGAAACCGCTCTCGATGACGAACAGGTCGCCGGTGATGGGGTTGACGTGGATGTGGTGGGTGTCGCCGTCGTTGAGAAGCGCACCGGCGGGGGTCGTTGGGTCGTTGTCGAGGATGAAGTTGGTCGTGCCTGCCCCTACATTGAACTGCCTCAGGCCGTTGCCCACGGGACCTGAGAAGTTGGTGATCTCGAAGAAGGAGACCTCGTCGCCGGTCCCGGCGGGTTGATCATTCTCCGTGATCCACAGGCCGGTGACCCCGTCCTTGTTCCTGACCAGGGCGACATCGACGTACTCACCCGGTGTGGAGGTGTCCGAGAGAGGCTGACCGATGATGATGGATTCCCAGGTCTCGGTGGTGCCGCGGTCGAACCCGCCTTCGGTGCTGCCGGGGACATAAGCCGCCGAGCCGCCTGCGGAGGTGCTGCTGCGGTTAAGTACGCGGACGGTCGGGTCCTCCAGCTGTGTCATGGCGGCGATCTCTGCCGCGTTGCTCAGCGGCGCGTTAGGCCGATCCAGCAGGACCACGGTGTCATCGTTGACGTACTCGATGTACGTGTCGATGTAGGGGTGGAAGCCGTTGGGGGTGAAGTCGTTGTGCTCGGGCCGGGCGACCTCGCCAACCTTACTGACCAGGTCCGGGAGGAAGACCTCGTTGAGGTTCGGCGGGCCGGCGTTGTAGGTCTGGATGTGGTCGATGCGCAGGTCAACTTCGCCGGGCAGCGGTGCCGGGGCGAGGGGGTCGCCCAGCGTTCCGTCGACGTAGGTCACATAGGCGCCGCCCTGGTTGGTAACCCAATCGTTGTAGGCGGTCTTGAAGTCAAACGTGAGGATGTTGTAATCGCCCTCGGAGTTGGCGGGGACCTTGAAGATGTCGTCGCGTGACCCGACAAGTCCAGGGGCAACGCCGCCCGGGCCCGGGTCCGACCCGATGGGGCCGTCGCGGTCGACCTCGAGGACGTAGGTCTCGCCGGTGTAGGGGTTGACCGACAGGCTGCCGAGGCTGCGGGAGCCGCCGGTAGTGGATTCGACGCCGAAGTCGAGGACCGTGTTGGTGCTCTTCCACCCGGCGAAGATAGCGAACATCGGCGTCGACATGTCGGTCACGTCGTAGTACAGCACGGTGTTGCTGGAATTGCCGTTGTTGCGGTCGTCGTCCAGGACGGCGATAAACCCGCCTTGGGGCTGGGCGAAGGCCGGGCCCGCCAGCGCCGCCGCCAACAGGGCAGCGGTTGTAAACGTAGCTACTCGTGTCAATAACATTTTCATCCTCCTAAAAGATGGGCTGTAAATCAGGTCTTTCTTATCCCGTCCCTTGTAACTCAAGGCCTGACGCCCACGGCGGGCGAAAGGCGTAGAAACCTACCTATTCAGCTAGCAAATCCGACACGTATCAACCACCGGTCAGGGCAGTTTCTGAGTCCCGCCAGCGACAAGCGATCCTGTCGGGAACCACGGGGCGAACGACTCAAGGGTCGCCCCACCAATGGGGTGGGCCTCTTCGGCGTCCATCGAGTCGCCGTGGCCGTCGAAGTAGACAACATTCAATCCGCCGCTGTGACGGAACGCCAGGCGCAGCGAATCCTCGGTCGGCCTGCCGTCTGAATCGTAGACAAACGGCCCGTCTTGCCACGCGACTGCCGGGCCGTACTCCATGAAGTTGCCGCCCTGGATCTGCCTCCGCAGACCGTTGTAACTCAGTGATTTGTTGCCTTTATCCCAGAATCGGTTGCCTTCCGAGGCCCATATTTTTGCTGAAGGCGGGCCGACCCGGTCGAGCCTTGGGGCATACCCCAGCGGGCTGTCGGCCCTGGAACGGGCTTGCGATGTCAGGTGCCCGGCGGCGGGACCCTCTGTTGAATTATAGAACTGAAATCCCAGCACAGCGCTGTAGCTGGCGTAGGGCAGATCCTCGACAGTCATGCCCGGAAGCGGCTGGAAGATGGCGTCGTATGACTCTTGATTTGACGGGCAATTCATCCCCCCCTCGAAGATCGAGGTAACGCGCGCAGCGGCTTCATCCGCCAGGCCTAAGGAGTCACCCAGTGTCGGAGAAACCCAGTCCATATTTTGTGTTGGGCTTGTCGCATTGTCGCGAATAGCTCCGCCGTTACCTACCGAAAAACCGCTGGTTTCGGGCCCGGCAAGCCAGTCGTTACTGTTCGATGCGTAGATCGCCATCCCCTGGCCGATGCTGCGCTGGTGGCCCAGGCAGACGGCCCGTTGGGCGGTTCGGCGTGCGGCGCCCAGGGCGGGCAGGAGGATCCCCACCAGCAGGGCGATGATCGAGATCACCACCAGCAATTCAATCAGTGTGAATCCGTCACGTCGTGCTTCCCTGGTCGTTTGTGTCATAATTAATCATCCCTGTCTTGCGTTCTTCAAACTTCAATATCATCACGCGCGTGCGTGTAGGTGCCTGGAATCCACCACGGCTGTAAGTCCGTGGCAAGGGTGCTACTTGGACTATGGCGCAGCCGGGGCGGATGGCCTTACCACCTAGTTATTGTAGCCGGTGATGCGGGTATCACGAACCGAAAATCCGGGGATAAGTGAAAAACTCATGACTCCGATGCCTCATAGACCCCCAAGTCCGCCCGGCTTGCCCGGATGGGCCCCGTCTGGCCAGATCGGCCTTCTCAGGGCGTACCGCGGCTTTTGTCGGCGGCCGGCCCGGGCCTGAGGCCCAAAAAAACGGGTGGACCCGTGAGGGCCCACCCGCTTCGTTTCAGTGTTTGAGCCTTTTCCAGACTCATTTATCGGACGATCAGCCTTAGCGACGCCGAAGCATCATCAGGCCACCCATGCCGATCAGCGCGAGGCTGGCCGGTTCCGGCACGACCATGGCACCTGCGAGGGCACCCTGGAAGTTATCAGCGATGGCCACGCCGTTGACGTTCACGGAGTGGGAGAGGGCAGGGGAGCCGCCTACGAAGAACGAACCCTGACGCAGGGCCAGGCTGTCCATCGTGTTACCGATCGCACCGGCGTTGGTGTCGGTGATGAACGGGTCGGACTCGAGGGTGGGGTTCAGCCAGAGGTTCGACGTGCCGGTAACGGGGTCGAAGGACACAACGATGGTCTGCTCGCCGGCGGAGAACAGGATGTCCGCGGTCTTGGAGACCAGGCCGCCGCTGCTGGCCGACAGGCCGATGGCGTAGCTCAGGCCCGTGGGGTCAAGGCTCGCGTTGGCCATGTAGGCCCGGCCGCGGAAGTTGAAGGTGCCGTGCTGCATGAAGTGCCCGAAGTATTCCTGGTCGAAGCCGGGGTTGACCGGGTCCAGGTCGGCTGGGGTGATCTTCATGGCGTAGTACCAGGTGGTCAAGCCGTCGTTGATGGTGCCGGTCGTGCGGTGAGCGTCTTCGCTGCCGCCGACTACAATCGTGGCCTCGCCGGCGGAAACGCCGAGGAACGGGAACCCGCCGCTGTGGTCTTGCCAGCCGGTCGCGTTGCCGACCAGGTTGCCATCGGGGTAATTGAACCCGTCGGCGAAGAACGTGGTCGCCGATGCCTGGCCCACGCCAATGCCCAGCGCCGCGGCGGCAAACACTGCCGTCATTAACTTAGTCTTCCTCATAATCTCTTCCTCTCCTTAAAAGAAACGAACCGGTTCATAAACAAACAACACAAAAAAAACACATGCGACGAGCCCGTTACGAGGGACTCACCGGTCATGCGCTGGAGCGGACGTATCGTGCCGAATGTCTGGCTGATAAAGGCCAACAAGGAGATCTGCGTACCAGAAAATGGGGCTCTCTCTCTCCATCCAGCTACACGCCCTCCAGCGCGTAACACACCTAAGTATACCCGAATCCATCCGATCGGCCATGCACTATTTGGTGAATTAACTTAAGTCTGACCGAAATTTCCGTCAAAAAGACCGGATAGGCAGGCCTTGAAACGACTTAGCTCAGCCGCCGCCCCAGAAAACAACCGGGCTCAGCGCCGGTTCAGATGATGCCTTCAAGCAGCGTGAATAGGTGGGAAATTAAACAATAACTCTATTATTTTCAATGTCTTATATGTTTTTCTGCGTATTCAGAACAACCTTGTCTTTTAATGTATCGATTATCACAGCCGAGCCATCGGAGATCTCCCCGGCGACGATCGCCCGGCCCAGGCGGGTCTCAACCTCGTGCTGGAGATAGCGCTTCAACGGCCGAGCGCCGTAGACCGGGTCGTAGCCGGCCTCGGCAATGTGGCGCTTGGCGGCGGCGGTCAGAGTCAGTTCGATGTCCCGCCCGACCAGACGCTTTTGGATATCCGCCAGCAACAGGTCCACGATATGGGTGATCTGGTCCATCCCAAGCGGCTGGAACAGGATCGTGTCATCCACACGGTTGAGGAACTCGGGCCTGAAATGTTGCCGAAGCTCATTCATCACCGCGTTGCGTGACACCTCGCTTATTGCCCCGCCGCCGAGCACCTGGTCTTCCAGCAGGTGTTGGCTGCCGATGTTGCTGGTCATGATGATGACGGTGTTTTTGAAGTTGACCGTCCGGCCGTGGCTGTCGGTGACCCGCCCGTCGTCGAGGATCTGCAGGAGCACGTTGAACACGTCGTGGTGGGCCTTCTCGATCTCATCGAACAGCACGACCGAGTAGGGCTTTCGTCGGACCGCCTCGGTGAGCTGGCCGCCCTCCTCATAGCCGATGTATCCGGGAGGCGCGCCGATCAGCCGTGACACGGCGTGCTTCTCCATGTACTCGCTCATGTCGATCCGGACGATGTTGTCTTCGCTGTCGAATAACGCCTCTGCCAGGGCGCGGGCGAGTTCTGTCTTCCCCACGCCGGTCGGGCCCAGGAAGATGAACGAACCGATCGGACGCTTTGGGTCCTTGATCCCGGCCCGGGCGCGGATCACCGCGTCGGCGACGAGCCGTACCGCTTCGTCCTGGCCGATCACACGCTCTTGCAGTTTTGTGTCCAAATGCAGGAGTTTTTCCCGCTCGCCCTCGATAAGCCGGGTGACGGGGATCCCGGTCCACCGCGCGACGATCTGGGCTATCTGGTCCTCGCTGACCTCCTCGTGCAGAAGCCGGCTGGGGTCCGGTTCGCCCGAGTCCTGAGCCTCGGCGTCTTCGAGCTGTTTGATCAGGTCCGGCATCTCGCCGTGCTTAAGCTGGGCGGCCCGCTCAAGGTCGTACTCGCGCTCGGCGATCTCGATATCCCGGCGGACCCGCTCGATCCGCTCACGCACCTGCTGGGCCCGGCCAAGTTCACGCTTCTCGTTCTCCCACTGCGCACGCATCGCGTCGGCCTGGTGCTTGAGGTCCGCGAGCTCCTTACGCAACACGTCCAGCCGCTTCTTGCTGGCGTCGTCTTTCTCTTTCTTTAGCGCCGCTTCCTCAATCTCCAACTGCATCACACGCCGGCTGACCCGGTCCAGTTCGGCGGGCATCGAGTCCATCTCCGTCCGGATCATGGCACAGGCCTCGTCGACCAGGTCGATCGCCTTGTCCGGCAAGAACCGGTCGCTGATGTACCGATCCGACAGCACCGCCGCCGCAACCACCGCGCCGTCCTGGATCTTCACCCCGTGGTGCACCTCGAAACGCTCGCGCAGCCCGCGCAGGATCGAGACCGTGTCTTCGACCGTCGGCGGGTCGACTGTCACCGGCTGGAACCTGCGCTCAAGGGCGGCGTCTTTTTCGATGTATTGCCTGTACTCGTCGAGCGTGGTCGCGCCCAGGCAATGAAGCTCGCCCCGGGCCAGCATCGGCTTGAGCATATTCCCCGCGTCGATCGCGCCCTCGGCCTTGCCTGCGCCGACGATCGTGTGCAGCTCGTCGATGAACAACAGGATCCGGCCCTGCGCCTGCTTGATCTCATTGAGCACCGCCTTGAGCCGCTCCTCGAACTCGCCACGGAACTTCGCACCGGCGACTAACGAGCCCATGTCCAGGGCGAAAATCGTCTTGTTTTTCAGGCCTTCCGGTACATCGCCCCGAACGATCCGCTGCGCGAGTCCTTCGACGATCGCGGTCTTGCCCACGCCCGGCTCGCCGATCAGGACGGGGTTGTTCTTGGTCTTACGTGACAGGATACGGATCGCGGCGCGGACTTCCTCGTCCCGGCCGATCACCGGGTCGAGCTTGCCGTCACGCGCCATCATGACCAGGTCCCGCCCGTAGCGGTCCAGCGCCTCGTAGGTCGCCTCGGGGTTGGCCGACTGAACACGCTGGTTGCCGCGGACTTCGGTCAAAGCCTGCAGCAACGCATCGCCTGTGACCCCCAACCCGGCGAGGATGCGCCCGGCAGCGGTCGCATCGGGTTTATCCAGTAGCCCCAAGAGCATGTGCTCGACCGAGACGTATTCGTCCTTGAGTCGGTCGGCCTGCTGTTCGGCATTAACAAGCACTTCGTTGAGCTGCTGGGTGAGGTAGACCTTCCCCGCCTCGGTCCCCGGGCCGGCGACGCTTGGGCGCTTGTCCAGTTCACGGCCAAGCTCGGCGGCGATGACATCGGCGGGGCGCTGAAGCTTATCGAGCAGACGCGGGACCAGGCCGCCTTCCTGCTGACACAGCGCAAGCATCAGGTGCTCTGCGTCGACCGCCTGATGGCCGCGCGTCACCGCGATGTTCTGCGCCGCTTGCAGTGCCTCCTGTGTTTTCTGGGTGAACTTGTTGGGGTCCATGGCTAGTCTCCCTCGGATGGTGGCTCCTCGGCCGCATCGCCCGAGGCCTGTTTCAGTTGCTCGTAGAGCCCGCGTTCAGGCTCGCTCAGTTCCTTGGGCACGGTGATCAGCAGCCGCACAAACAGATCGCCGGCCTTGCCCTTGAGGCCGGGCAGGCCCTTGCCTTTGAGCCGTAGCTTCTGGCCGGAGTTCGTGCCCGGCGGGACGTTGAGGCTGACCGTGCCGTCCATCGTCTTCACGTCGACACGATCGCCCAGCGCCGCCTGCCAAGGCGCGATCTTCACGTCGGTGGTCAGGTCCCGGCCGGAAAGTTGAAACGCCGGATGCTCTGCGACGCTGATTTTCAGTATCAGCCCTTCCCTGGCGAGGCGCACCTTCGCGCCATGCGGGGTGCCTTTGGGGATCTTGACCTCGACGGACTTTCGCCCTTCGGGTCCTTGCAGATTGAGCTGACGGGTCGACCCGTGAAACGCCTCGTTGAGGCTGATCGTGACAGGCGCCTCCTGCTGGGGCGCGGGCCTTTGGGCGCGTGGGTCGGCGGCGCCTCGAAGCAGGTCTTCGAAACCGCGCCCGCCGTTGGACCCG
The DNA here is from genome assembly GCA_021773335.1 of Gammaproteobacteria bacterium. Classification (GTDB taxonomy): domain Bacteria; phylum Pseudomonadota; class Gammaproteobacteria; order JAJFKG01; family JAJFKG01; genus JAJFKG01. The sequence goes on along the minus strand of JAJFKG010000057.1, from coordinate 72,916 downwards.
CCGAAGATCGAATCGAAGAAGTCGCTGAACTGCCCCCCGGCCTGGAAGTGGAAGCCGCCGCCTGGCCCACCGGGTCCGCCTGCGCCGCGAAACCTGGATTCCCAACCCGGCGGCGGGCGGAACTCCTGCCCGGCCTTCCAGTTCTCGCCCAGGGTGTCGTAGCGCTTGCGCTTGTCCGGGTCCTTCAACACCTCGTACGCCTCGCTGACCTGCTGGAACTTCTCGGTCGAGGCCTTGGATTGATTCATGTCCGGGTGGTGCTTGCGCGCCAGCTTGCGGAAGGCGCGCTGGATATCGTCCTGCGAGGCGTCCCGCTTCACACCCAGCGTCTGGTAGTAGTCTTGAAACTTCACGGTCATGCCTGCCCCTGTCTGTGTCGGTCCGGGCAGGATACAACCCCGGCCCGGACCTGCTACGACAAAGATGCAAATACCGCGCCGCTCATTTTAGCTTAAACCATTGTTTTTGATCGATTTGTCGGCCGGATTGGCACCGGGGTCTGCCGAGTTGGCAGGCCGCCTGGATCAATTCAACGGCGTGCAGAACCAGGCCCGCTGCTGACCGACCTGGACATCCTGGAGCAGGTGGAACCTCAGACCGTCGCCCAGCCGGGCGATCAGCGCGGTCGCCCAGTCGGCCCGGTCGGTGAACAGGTGCAGCACGGGCTGGGCATCGCCGTCGAAACGGAACTGGCGCTGGGTCAGTTGCAAAAGCGACAGGTGTTCACCGACCCACTGGCGCGCCTGGTACAGGTCCACCATCGCCGGTTCAAGCCCTTTGACGCCGTCGACCGAGGCCTGATTGTCCATCGAGTCGTGCCGACGAAGCAGATGCAGCCGGCCGGCTTGATCGAGCATCAACTGGGTCTGAGGCTGGTGGGGGCAGCGAGCTTCCAGCGCGACCCCGCCGGGCACAGCGCCGGCGCCTGCCATCAGCAATTCGATCAGGTCCGGCTCGTCGGACATGGTTTGTGCTGCGGCTGCGGGCACGGGCTGGGGTGGGGCCGCGGGCCTAAACTCAGGCTCGGGCTTGACCGTCTGGGCGGGAACGGCTTGTTCGATGTGAACGGGCTGAGCCGGCCTGGGTATCCGTGGCTTAACAGGCTCAACGTCTACGCTCGGCGGGGTATCGAAAAGCTCTGTGACCTTCGGGCTCGCCGGTTGACGGGGCTCGACCTCGATCGTGGCTGGCTTGGGTTCGCTTTCAGCCGGTTTAAGCTGCTCGGTCGGGGCCTGCGGCTGGGCGGGGGCGGCGGCGACAGCGACAACCTCGGGCTCCTGCTCGAGCGCGGGCTCGGCCGGGGCGTACCGATTGAACCACTGAACCAAACCGGGCCAGACCGCATCCGCATCCTCGAACCGCCCGAGGTGTCGAAGGTTCACCGGGACCATCTGTTTTTGCCAGCCCAATAGTTGCACCGGCGTGTTGAGGAAGCTCTGCGCCGCGGACTGGACCTTGCGGGCCGCTTCCTGGCTTTCCTTGGGGTCGCTGCCCATGACCATCAGCCCGACACGTTTGCGCGCCACGGCCGGGGTCTGCTCGACCAGGGTCTTGAGCATCCGGTATCCGCCGACCACAGCCGCGTCGTCCGCGCCGCACATCAGCGTCCAGTCCTCCAGCGCCAGGGCACGGGACAGGCCCTGCTCATCGTTCTGTGGGTCCAGATGCACCAGCACGGTGGTCGGCGTCGAGTTGGACGAATCCAGCAACGCCGTCAACACGGAAGCCGGGTCCAGCCCGCCGCCGCCGGGAGGCATCCGAAGCGACACACCCTGGTTCGACGAGTCCTGGCCCGTCGGCTCGACCAACTCGATATCGATCAGGTCGTCGTCGACGTGGAGGATGGCGACCGGGCCTTCCTGTTGGGCTAATAGCTGGGCGTACTGGGTCAGCCAGGGGCCGCTAAGGCCCGGGAGGTTACCCAGGATCACTGCCTCGACCGCGACGGTCTGGGCCGGTGCAGCTTCAATCGTCGGCTCGTCGGCCGGTGTGTCACGGCTCGTCTGGGCGGGCGTCTGGTCTTCGCCGATCGAGGCGATAGGCGAATCTTCGGGGTCGGGCTGTAACCGAAGCGGCGCGTCGCCTTGGACGGCCGAGGGACGGGGGTCCTGTATGGGTGAGGCGGCGGGCTCGGTGAGCTTGGGGCTTAACTTGATCGGTGCCGGGCCGTCCAGCGTGTCGCCTGTTGATGCAACGGGCTGGGGCTTGACGGGGGGAGCCGCCGCGGGCCCGTTGCCGGTGAGGAACAGGTCGGCTAACTCGTCAAGCGCCTGCTGTGTGCGTGTGTCATCCATGACAAAACCGCTGAAATTGGAGGTCAAAAGTTAAAAGTCACCCGTTGATCGCTGTTTGCCATCCGTGCCCCGCTTTGCATGCTTCAATCTCTCACCCTCGACTTTGCACTTATGACTTGCGACGCATGTCTTACCCAACCACGACGATGTTATTCAGTTCACCAAACGGGTTGGATTCGACGTAGCTGTTGTAAGGGTCCTGGACCCATTGGCCGTCAACGACCAGGCGGTATCGGTACCGACCCGGCGGGACGTTGATACACGCCTGCCAAACCCCCAGCGAGTCGTCCTTCAAAAGCGGCGTGGTGCCGGGATCCCAGCCGTTAAAGTCCCCCGCGATGGCGAGCCTGTTGGCCTTGTTGTTGGGCTGGACAAACAGCAGCCCCTGGGCGGTCCCGCGAGCTCCGAACACGCCTTCGAGTTTCTTTTCGAAGTTGTCCTGACGCGGCGCCAATACGGGCGGCGGGCTCTGGGGTGTCGGCGGCACGGGGGCGGCCAAGCCTTCGCTTTGAGCATCCAGGTCGCTGGAGATCTTGGCGCTCAGCTCGGCGGTGCGGGTGGTCAGGGCGCGGGCGCGCTCGACCAACTCCGCGGCGCGGCTCATCGCCGGGTTGTTGTGGTGTGACGCCGCCTCCTGCGCGGGGTACGCGTCGTCCGGGAGCGGCGCCTCGGCGGGGGGGTTCGCCAGCAACCACTCGGTCAGACGCTCGAAGTCCTGCATGCCCCGGCTGGCGGCGTCGTACTCGGTGATCGGCTGGCCGAAGCTCGCCGCCTCCTTGAGCTTGCTGTTGAAGTTGATGACGATCGGCAAGAGCTCCTCGCCGAAGTGACGCCGAAGTTCTGAGAGGATCTCCCGGGCGAGCTTGGTCCGCACGTCATACATCGTCGCCAGCACCTTGAACCGCACGTGGTGCCCGGCCCGGCGGGCGAGCATCCGGATCGTCTGCTGTTGACGCACCGCGCCCTGCATCGAGAAGAACCCGGTCTCCACCGGGATCAGTACCTCGTCGGAAGCACGCAGCGCGTTGAAAGTCAAAAGCCCGATCGAAGGCGGGCAGTCGACGATGCAATAGTCGTAGTTGTCCTGCACGGTCGAGAGCACCTGCACCAACCGGCGGTCCTTGTCCGGCGCGGAGGCGAGCTGCGCTTCCATCCCCGCCAGCGTGATCGACGACGGAGCCAGGTCAAAGCTGCGCGCGATCTGCCAGGTCACGTCCGACATCGAAAGCGACCCGTCCAGCCCCACGCGGAGCATGTCGGCGATCGACTTGTCGATCTGGGCGTCCGGGACCGCCAGGCCCATCGCGCAATGCGACTGGGGATCCATATCCACCAGCAGTGTCCGCTTGCCCTTGGCCGACAGCGACGCGGCGAGGTTGATCGAGCAGGTGGTCTTGCCGCAACCGCCCTTCTGATTGATGATGGCGATCGTTCGCACGCCCGGGCCTTTCGTCCGTGAAAGCCGCTGGCCTGCCGACCCGTCTTGGCCGTGTCGGCGTGGCCCTGTCAACCCATCAACCCGGCCAGATACACAGGCCGAGTTGGGGGCCGGCTCCAACAGCCAACCCCGCAAAGTTATCGGGGCCAAACCGGTCAAACCTTGAATAACAATACTGATAAAGGGGGTTGGGGATTCGGGATTGGGGATTGGGGGTACGGATGTCCGGGCCGAATCGCCTATGCGGGAACCGCGATCATGACCCCTCGCTGACCCCAATCCCCTAACCCCCAACCCCCAACCCCAATACAATCCCCCCATGCCAGACCGGCCCGATGCCCCAACCCTGATCCTCGCCAGCCGCTCCCCTCGACGTGCGCAGCTCCTGCGCGACGCCGGCTACCAGTTCCAACAGGCCGATCCCCCGTTCGAGGACCCGCCTCAGCCCACGGATGACCGCCGACAGCCTGCCCAGACGTTGGCGGTTGAACTCGCTGAGCAAAAAGCACTGAGCCTGCACGGCCGGGCCGAACCCGGTTCAGTCATCCTCGCCGCCGACACGATCTGTGTGGGCTTGGATGGGCGGTTGATCGGCCAGCCCAGGGACCGCGATGACGCAAAGCGGATGATCCAACACTTCACAGAAGACGCTCATCAGGTCGTCACCGGGATCGCACTGATGCCTGCGGGCCAGGACCCGCCGATCTTGTTCAGCGATCAGGCCCGGGTCATCCTCGGAACCCTGAGCGCGGTTCAGTTGGATCAATACCTGGATACCGATCAATGGCAGGGCAAGGCGGGGGGGTACAACCTGTTCGACCGACAGGCCGCGGGCTGGCCGCTGGATGTCCAGGGCGACCCCGCGACCGTGGTCGGGCTGCCGATGCAAAAGCTCGTCCCGGCCTTGGCGCAGTTGAATATCCAGCCCCAGCAGGCCGCTCACGAGGCGCAGGGGCAGGCGGGGGACCGGGGAGGACCGGGGGGAACCGGGGGACCGGCCTGACCATGGACCAAAGCCAGCTATACGACATCATGCGCGGTGAAGATACGACCCTGTCTGGCCGGGCCATTCGCCTGGGCCTGACGGTGATGCAGCCGGGCTACCGCCTGGCGGTGGCGGCCAGGAACCGGCTATTCGATGTCGGGCTGCGAAAGCCCCTCCAGCTTCTCCGTCCAACGATCAGCGTCGGCAACCTCACCGCAGGGGGCACAGGCAAGACGCCGATGGTCATCGAACTCGCCCGAAGGCTGATTGAACAGGGTTCACACCCGGCCGTACTGCTTCGAGGGTACATGTCTAAAGGCGGTGACGGACCCAGTGACGAAGCAGCCCAGCTAAAAAATGAACTGGGTTCATCCGTCCCCGTCGAGCCGGACCCCAGCCGCGCCGATGCCGCCAGGCGGGTCATCAAGGCCCACCCCGAGGTTTCAGTGTTCCTACTGGACGACGGGTTCCAGCACCGCCAGGTCCACCGTGACCTGGACATCGTGCTGATCGACGCGACCCGTCCGTTTGGGTTTGATCATCTGCTGCCGCGCGGCCTGCTGCGTGAGCCGGTGGGCAACCTTGGCCGGGCCGACGCGGTGATCGTCACCCGCAGCGACCTGGTCGACCCGCAAGCCCTGGCCAAGTTAGATCAGCAGATCACCCAGCTCACCGGCCGGGCCCCAATCGCCCACACCGCCTCACGCTGGACCGGGTTCCGCCATGGCGATGACCTGCTGCCCGCCGATCACCTGCGGGACCTGAAGGTGTCCGCCGTCACCGCGATCGGCAACCCCGGCGCGTTTGAACAGATGCTCCGGACCCAGGCGGGTCGGGTCCTTGCCTGCCACGACCTGGACGACCACCACCATTACACCGCCGAGCAGATACGCGGCCTGATGACCGATGCCCTTGCGCAGAAGGCGGACGCCTTGGTGGTGACGGAGAAGGACTGGGTCAAGTGGGTGCCGCTTCTGAACCGATTGCCCGGCGGATCCGCCCCAAATTCAGGCAAGGATGTGTCAATCCTCCGCCCGGTCCTGGGCGTTGAGTTCCTGGATGGCGGGCAGGCGGTCGATCAGCTGCTCAGGCAGGTCACCGAGTCCCGGCCATGACCCGACGTGTCAACCGCGATAGACTATGGGGCCCGGACCTGTACGTTTGAAAGGACTTTTTTTGACCCGTTCATACGACGTTGTGACTACCCTGGCCCATACCCCCGGCGGGGTCGTGATCGGGGTCGTCCTGCTGGCGGTTTCGCTGGGCTTCATCGCGGGGCTGTTCTTCGAACGCGCCGTCAGCCAACGCCGGTCCGGCGACCGCGAGGACTGACCCTTGCCAACCGACGGCCTTATCCACCTCCTGGACAGCTGGCGTAAACGGCGCATTGTTGTCGTCGGCGACTTCATGGCCGACCGCTACATCTACGGCCACGCCCAGCGGCTTAGCCCAGACGCCCCCGTCCCCGTGCTCGCGGCCCATCGTCAGGAACTCAAGCCCGGCGGCGCGGCGAATGTGGCGCTTGCCTTACGAGCATTGCGCTGCGATGTCGCCTGCCTGGGTGTCGTCGGCAAGGACGAGATGGCCGATTCATTGCGGCAATCACTGCAAGACGCCGGCTGCGACGGGTCCGGCCTGATCGCCGACCCCGCCAGGCCGACCACGGTCAAACACAACTTCATCGGCCTGGCGCAGCACCGCCACCCCCAGAAGATGTTCCGCGTCGATGAGGAGAGCCGCGAGCCGATCTCCTCGGCGCTGACCGACCGCCTGCTCAAGCGAGCACAACGGCTACTTAAAAAAACAGATGTCCTGTGCCTGGAAGATTACGACAAGGGCGTGATGACCGAGTCGCTGTGCCAGGGTCTGATCAAGCTGGCCAAGCGCGCCGGCGCGGCGGTGTTGGTCGACCCGGCGGCGATCGACGATTACCGTAAATACCGCGGAGCGACCTGCATCACCCCCAACCGCTTCGAGGCGGCGCTGGCGACCGGGCGCGACGCAAACGACGCCGACCCCGAGGCCTTGGTCAGCCTCGGCAGGAAACTCATGCGCGACCTGACGCTTCAGACCCTCGTGCTGACACTAGACAGGCACGGGCTGTTGCTGCTTGTCAAAGGCGCCAAGCCGCGGTTCGTCCCGACCCGTGCCCGGGAGGTCTACGACGTGACCGGCGCGGGGGATACGGTCCTGGCAATGCTGGCCGCATCGATCGCTAATGATTCGGGTTGGCATCGCGCAGTCGAGCTAGCCAACGTCGCCGCGGGGCTTGAGGTCGAGAAGTTCGGGGCCGTGCCCGTCGACCTGGACGAGGTCCTGCTGGACGTGCTGGCGGGCAACCACCAGGAGCAAGGCAAGCTGCGGGCGCTGCAAGACCTGGTCCCCGAACTGGCGGCCCACCGTCGGCGCGGCAAGACGATCGCGTTTACCAACGGCTGCTTCGACATCCTCCACGCCGGCCACGTCAACTACCTGCGCGCCGCCGCCAGCGAAGGCGACCTCTTGGTCGTCGCCATCAACAGCGACCGCTCGATCCGCAAGCTCAAGGGCGAGGGCCGACCCGTCAACCACGAGGCCGACCGGGTGATGGTGCTGGGCGAACTTGAAAGCGTGGACTACATCGTCGTCTTCGATTCGGACACGCCCAAGCGTCTGCTGCGCGCCATCAAACCGGATGTGCTGGTCAAGGGCGACGAGTATTCACACGACCAGGTCGTCGGATACGAGATCGTCGAGTCCTACGGCGGCAGGATCGCCCGGGTCCCGATGGTCAAGGGCCGAAGCACCAGCAACATCATCCGCAAGATCAACGCCGACAAACCCGGCAAGTAACCCCACAAATCAACACACACAAGCGGATACCCAACCAAGGAACCTCGCTACGGGGTTGTGGTCTGGTTCACCTCACGCAATGCGCGGTCCAGTTCTTCCAGATCGCTGTAGCGCGGATTGATCCGGTGCAGGGTTTCGATGTGTTTGCGTGCGATGTCAGGGTCGCCAGCCTTGATGCGCCACCGCGCCGCCTGCGCCGCCGCCAGATCGTTGCTTGGGTCCAGCTTGAGCGCCCGCTCGTAGACCTCGGCCGCCATCGCCGGCTTACCCAACATCATCCAGCTCGTGGCGGTGTCCAGCATCACGGCGGGTTCGAGCTGTGCGCTCGGTGGCAAGGCTGTCAGCGCCGCGAGCGATTCGCCCGGTTTGTTGTCTCGCCGAAGCAATCCCGCACGCTTGCGGGTGTAGGCCACGAGCAGGCCCGATTCGTCCTCGGGCGCCAGCTCGATCGCGCGCTCGATCTGGCTCAGCGCCAGGCCGGTCTTGTTTTGCATGGCGTAGATATCCGACAGTGTCATGTACGCCTGGTGGAGCCCGTCGTCTCTGCGGATCGCTGATAAAAGTGTCTGCACCGCCTGATCTTCTTCCCCCAGATTCAGTTGCGCCATCGCCAGGCCGATCGCGTGCTTTCCGTTGCCCGGTTCGATGCTCACCGCCTGCTCGAAGTGGTGCCGTGCGTCCTCGTACCGTTTCAACTGCATGGCGACCCCCCCGGCTAGCGATTGCACCTTCGGCTGGCGGGGGTCGGACTTTAGCGAAGCCTCGAACGCCAACAGGCTTTCATCGCCACGCCCGGCGAACATCAGGATCAAACCCCGCTGGGTGTGCGCCGCGGCCAGGTCGGGGTGGTCTTGGATCACCGCATCCACCCGATCAATCAGCGTCTGCACATCCTGGCCGTTGTCCCTCGCCTGATTCAGCAGGGTTCCCAGTACTTCCAGCTCGTCCATCGCATCGTCAAGGCTGGTCGCCTGCGCCGCGCTGGTGTCCTGCTTAACCTGTTCACGGCTGCCACGGCCAGGGCCCCAAACCGCCAGCGCCGCGACCAAAGCAAGCAGCACCACCGCCAGCAGAATCCAGGCCCCGGCGCTACCGCGCATACGGATCGTGCGGCGGCCCGGCACCGACTGGAAGTGTAGGGATAGTTTTGGAAGGTCCTTCGGTCGTTTCATGCCCCAAGCGTACCGCAACCGCTACCGGCCGCAATCCGCATCCGCTGTGGTCCGCCACCGCGCCGGCTCGCTGCGCAGGCACGCCGCGGGCGGGCTGAACGTGTTGGCCGATGGCTCTGCATGGGGCAAAGGGGGTTGCGGGCGGGCTCGCACCGTGGGCTCTGGGGCCGAGCCCACACTGACCGCCGGCGTCGGCGAGGCGATCGACCCCGCCAGCAACAGACCCAGATACACCGACACGCTGTAACGAACCCAGCTGCGCATACCTCGCTCCCGGGGCCGGTTGTCGACCCGCTAGCAAAGCCTCGAATACAAACGCCTTGGGGGCAAGCCGTTGGGCTGAATTTCCTACCTGATCCGCACAGATCCCCCGTTGAAAGCCGACGGGGGGGTTGGGGCCCTATAATCCGGCCAACCATGCTGGAACTGAGCCGTACCGTCCGATTCTGCCTAAGCGACCCGCCCGGGGGGGCCGACGCCCCGGCACCGGGTGACCCACCGCGCGACAACACGTTCGCCGCCTGGCCCCCCATGCGCGGGCTGGGGCGGTACTACGAATTAGACGTCACCTGCCGCGGCAATGAAGACGCCAGGACCGGCTACTTCATCAACATCAAGCTGATCGACCGGGCCGTACACGACCACGCGCTCCCGGTGCTGCGCCAGTGGCTGGCCAAAACGCCGGACACGTCACGGGTCCCGATGGGCGGATTGATGCGCGGCATGCTTGATGCGATGCAATCGGCGCTCAGCGGCACGGTGGCCCAGGTCCAATTGCAACTGACCCCGACCTACCGACTCGCCCTTAGGAGCCTGGACATGGACCACGTGCTGATCCGTCAGCGATACGAGTTTTCCGCCGCCCACCGTTTGCACGTCCCGGAGCTAAGCGATCAGGAAAACATCGATGTGTTCGGCAAGTGCAACAACCCCGCGGGTCACGGCCACAACTACCGCCTGGAGGTCGCCGTCCGTCTGCCGATCAACCCCGACGGGCAGACCGCGCCCGCTCAGCAGATCGACGCCCTGGTCAACCGCCACGCGATCGAACGCCTGGACCACAAGCACCTGAATACGGATGTCCCGGAGTTTGCCCAGCTTAACCCGTCGGTTGAGAATATCGTCAAGACGATCTGGGACATGCTCGCCGAGCGTTTCGATGACCTGGCCCAGGGCGCGGCGCTTGAGGAACTCAGCGTCTGGGAAACTTCTAAAACCGTCTGCACCTACCGGGGGCCCGGCGGAGAGTAGGTCCTGCGTCCGGGATACGGGGTTCAATGTCCAATCCTTGGCTCATAGACACGAGCAACTATCCACACAGCCACTTGCGGTTAAACTAGACGGCTATGCTTATCTGGTTGCTCGCACAAGCCAGCCGACCCGACCCGCCACCGATCACCCCCGAGGACCGGGCGTTGGTCAATCTCTTGCTGATCATCGCGCTGCTGGGCTTAGGGATCCTTCTGATCATCGAGCTGCTGGCGGCGTGGCGCAACCTGCTCCAGCGTCAACGCGAGATGGAGAGCGAACACGAAGACCGCGAGGCCGACCTGCCCCACCCCGACGCCTGGCAGACAGCCGCACAGCGCCTGGGCATCCCGGGGCCCGGCCCGGACGAAGCGCACATCAAAACCCAAAACGATATCGAGCACGATATGGGCTGGGAAGACGACGAAGACAACCCCAAAGGCCAAGAACCCGGCGCGGATGAAGACGAAGAAGACGACGGAGATGATTTCCCCTTCGGCGATGACGAGGGGAAAGACGACGACCCCGGCCCGATCGGGCGCGCATGACTCGGGTTGCGATCATCCGTAGCAGATCGCACGTTCCCCGATCAATCCTATCGCATCACCCGGCACCGGCCCGTGCCCGAACACGACTCACACTCGTCGGCCTTGCCCGAGATGTGGCTTAAGCAATGATCGATCCGCGACTGGATCACCCCGTGCATCATCGGGTGCAAGCCGATCGGCGCCGTGACCAGGTACTCGACCCCCGGGTGTTTCGCCGCCGCCTTCTGCGTCAGCTCCGGGATATCTTCCTTCCAGTGCTTGCCCGGCAACAGGAAGTAAGGACACACCACCACCCGCCTGGCGCCCCGCTGAACACACTTATCAAACGCCGCCGCGATCGAGGGCTCGGCCATCTCCATATGCGCCGGCTCAACCACTGTGAAGTGCGTCGCCTCCGTGAACTGCTCAACAAAGTGTTCGAGCATCTGGTTGGACTCGACCCGCCGCGACCCGTGATCCACGATCACGATCCCGGTGTGCTCGATGTCGGTGGTATAGTCAATACTCATGGGTGTTTCGCTCATCTGTGGCAGGAAATGGCCTCAATATTCTGGCCGAAGCGGAATATCCGATCCCTTAAATTCGATTCGTTCCGCATCATAACCTGAAGTAGCGAGTAAACGCGCTAAGGCATCGACATTTCGCTGTGATTGGTTTCGGGGACCAAGCCAAATCTCGCGTATCGGGTGTTTGTCGGGTTCGAATGGGAACTTCGTGAAGGGGATGAGGTGGCGGTCACTTTTTTCACGGAATTCGATGTTGTCACCCGGATCATCTCGGCAAATCAATCGCCACTCCTTTTCATTCGAAAACGCGGGGTTCTTACACCAAGCGCCGTACCACCACACATTATGAGTACAGCCAAAGAGAGCGAAATCCTCCTGAAGTTTACTGTCGGAAGGTTTCAAAGGGCGCAGAATCCTTTCCACAATATCTTCCTGTTCTGCTTCATCGTATCTAACGCGTTGCAATTGGATGTCTCTCTTTGGCGTAGAACGTTTTAAGTCAAACGCCGTCGTATCAAACCCAACAGCGAAGCCATGTCCATCGTCGGCATACTCTAACCACTGACTCCGAGAATCAGGATTCCCTGAGAAACACGTACAATAAACATGGGATGGCTCACGCTGATTTATTATTTGGGTAAATCGTTCGTGAAGAATATGTCGCTCATCGGAGGGGTAGCGATCCAATACCCGCTGTACCATTTTGCGGAGCCATACGAGTTCCGTCTTATCATCCATCCAGATCGCGTTTGTCATGTAGAGATGTTTATTCTCGATGATGCTACGAAGACTCCCCAGGCTACAATAGTGGTACAGGATGTTCGGGGGCTCTTCGTCCATTTGCTGCAATCCGTTCGATCCTCAAATCCCAATGAACTTACTCTGCCTCAATGACCCCCATATGGCTGCGAAACCATGCTCTGCGTAGGTTTATGATACCCAACAAACACTGGGGCCATGTAACTCATGAACGTTGCCTGAACAGCCCGTGTAGCTTATAAAGGGGGGCTCGAAACAGACTCATAAGCGGAGATTTGAGCTATGGCGTTGAAGATCGCGGTGATTGGTGGAGACGGGGTCGGGCCCGAGGTGGTTCAGCAGGCGCTGCGCGTCATGGACGCCGTCGCCAAGCCCGAGGGGCTGACCTACACCACGACCGACCTGCCCTACGGCGGGGAGCATTACCTCAAGACCGGGGAGGTCATCTCCGATGCGCAGGTCCAGGAACTGCGGGCTTTCGACGCCATCATGCTCGGCGCGGTCGGTACGCCGGACGTCAAGCCGGGCGTCCTCGAAAAAGGATTGCTGCTGAAGCTGCGGTTCGATCTGGACCAGTACATCAATCTCCGTCCGGTGAAGTTGTACCCCGGCGTCGAGACACCGCTTAAAGACAAGGGGCCAGACGACATCGACTTTGTCTGTGTCCGCGAGAACACCGAGGACCTCTACTGCGGCAACGGCGGGATCGCCCGCAAAGGCACCGCCCAGGAAATCAGCACACAGGAAATGATCACGACGCGCTTCGGCGTCGAGCGTTGTGTGCGTTATGCCTTCGACCTGGCCCGGACGCGCAAGGCCAAGGGCTATCCCGGGCAACTCACCTTAGTCCACAAGACCAACGTCCTGACCCACTGCGGCGACACCTGGTTCCGCACGTTCAACGAGGTCGGCGAGGCGGATTACAAGGACATCGAGCGAGTCTACCACCACGTCGACGCCTGCTGTATGTACATGGCGACCCGCCCGGAGATCTATGATGTGATCGTCGTGCCCAATATGTTCGGCGACATCATCACCGACCTGGGCGCCGCGATCGCGGGCGGCATGGGCGTCGCCGCAAGCGGGAACCTCAACCCCGACGGCACGGCCCCAAGCATGTTCGAACCTGTCCACGGCAGCGCCCCCGATATCGCCGGACAAGATAAGGCCAACCCCATCGCCGCGATCGACTCGATCGGGCTGCTCCTGCGCGAGGTCGGCCGGATCAAGGGTGATGATGCGGCGCTGCGTTGCGGCGAGAAGATCGGCCAGGCCGTGCAAGCCGTCACCCCGAACTTCGCCGGCAAGCAGCTGGACCGCTCGGGCTATTCATGCACCGAGGTTGGATCGATGGTGATCGAAGCCCTCAGCGCCGCGGCGGTGGGGTAAACCGTCGCGATAGGGCGGAGGCTGTTTCAGCCAACGCCTGTTCATAGCCGATGTTAGATGACACGGGCCCCGGCGGGCACAGGTCGCGTAGGCGGCACGGTCCGCCTACCATGTCCCTTCGGACCGGCGTCTGATCGGCCATCGCTTAGTCCCTGCCACCGGACCCTCTACCGAATGCTCCAGCGGTTCTCCAAAACCCTTAACAGCGTGCTGCTGGTGGTGATGGCGGTCGTGGTGGCGTACGTGTTGATCGTTTTCCCGGGCTATGTGATCGACTACTACCACAAGGCCGCCGAATTCGGGCCGGTGTTTGGCTATCTGTACCTGGCGGAGGTGTCCCTGGGGGCGGTGATCATCGTCGCGGTGTTCGCGCGGGTACTCTTCCTATTGATCCGCAGCACACGCCGCAAGCAAAAACGCCGAGACCAGCAGACGCTGGACGCGTCGCAGATGACCGAGCAGCAGATCGAGGAGGCGATCGAAAGCCAGCTTACCGAAGTCGAACAAGTCTCGAAGGATCTGGAAAGCGCCGGGGCAGACCGGGATGAACTGGATACCGCGGTCTCGGTACTCGAGCACAAGCGTCAGACCCAGACGCTTGAGATCATCGCGTTTGGGACGATCTCCAGCGGCAAGAGCGCGCTGCTTAACGCTCTGTGTGGCCGGGATGTTTTCCAGACCAACGTCCGCGGCGGCACAACGACGACGCGCAACGAGGTCCCCTGGCCAGGCGGCGACCGGGTGGTGCTCGTGGATACGCCGGGCATCGGGGAGATCGACAACGAGGCGCACGCACAGATCGCCCGGGAATCCGCCCACAACGCCGACCTGGTCCTGCTGGTCCTGGACGGGCCGCTGCGCGAGAGTGAGTTCGAGACGCTGAAGGTGCTCGGCTCGATCAAAAAGCCGCTGCACGTGTGCCTGAACAAGACCGACTGGTACGGGGATCAGCAGAAGCAGGACCTGGTCCGTCAGATCGCCAAACAGGTCCGCCCGTGGGTCGACTCGCGCGACGTGACGATGGTGCAGGCCAAGCCGATCAGCCAAGAACGTGTGCGTGTCCGCCAGGACGGGACCGAGGAGCGTGAAACCCTGGACGTCCCCCCGGACATCGGCGTGCTGGGCAGACGGATGCTGGGGACGATCGACAGGGACGGGCGTGACATGCTCCTGGCAAACCTGCTGCTGCGCTCGCGGGCCTTGGCGGACGACGCCCGGGAGCAGGTGCAGGCGGCGCTGGATAAGCGCGCCCACCAGATCATCAACCTGTACATGTGGCGCGCCGGCGCTGTCGCGGCGGTGATCCCGATGCCGATGGTCGACGTCGCGGCGGGTGTGACCATCTCGACGAAGATGGTTTTGGAACTTGCCCGGGTGTACCGCCAGGAGATCGACCTGAAGACGGCCGAACAAATGCTCAAGGAGATGAGTAAGAACCTTGTCGGGATTCTGGGTTCACACGCGGTGACCCCGGTGATCGGTTCACTGGTCGGTTCGGCGCTGAAGGGGGTCCCGGGGATCGGGACGCTTTCGGGGGGCGTCGTGCAGGGCTTGACCCAGGCCCTGGTGACCCGGTGGATCGGGCGTGTGTTCATCGAGTATTTCAAGCTCGAGATGCAGCCGCCTAAGGGCGGTCTGGCGGGGCTGGCTCGCAGGCAGTGGGAGCAGGTGTCCCAGGCCAGGGAAATAGCCGATATCGCCAAGGCCGGTCTCGCCGAACTGCGCAGAGAGGGATCGGGTGAGGACCAGGGATGACCGGACCAACCGAAACGGATCAACGCGACACCGACCGCCGTTACCGCGACGCCCAGGACGCCGTGCAGAAGGTGCTCAGCGAGTTAGGCCGGTGCACCGACGCCGAGCGTAAGGAGCTGTCGCGCGACGCGATCCAGTTACGTCAGATGCTCAAGAAGCTGCGCGAGGGCCGGGTAGACATCGTCGTGTTCGGGGAGATCAGTACCGGCAAGAGCGCGATGATCAACGCGCTGATCGGCGAGGAATCCGCCAGCGTCAGCGCCGAGGGCGGCTGGACCCGTGAGAGCTGGCTGGTGACATGGGACAAGTGCGGCTACCACATCCCGGGCCTGGCCGACTCGAAGGTCGCGCTGATCGACACCCCGGGGATCAACGAGGTCGAGGGCGAAGCCCGGGCACAGCTCGCGCGCGACGCCGCGAGCCACGGCGACCTGATCATCTTCGTCACCGACTCGGACCTCAACCAGACCGAGTACGGCTCGCTGATCCAACTGATCCAGACCCACCGCCCGGTCATCGTCGCGCTGAATAAAGCCGACCTGTATACCCCACAGGAACTGGACGAATTGATTTCGGGTATCCGTGATGATCGGTTAGAGGGCGTGCTTGCGCCGGAAGACCTGGTGGTAACCGCCGCCGACCCCAGGGCCGTCGAGTACCTGATCGAAGAACCCGACGGGACCAGCCGGACCGAGATGCGTTCGCCCGGCGCAGACACCGAGGCGCTGCGTCAGCGGATCCTCGATGTCCTTGGCCGTGACGGCAAGGCGCTATTGGCGCTCAACGCCGCGATGTTCGCATCCGACAAGTCCGACAAGATCGCCTCGGTCAAGGTCAAGATGCGCGAGCGCGCCGCCAACAAATTGATCTGGGCCTACGCCGGATCCAAAGCCGTCGCCACCGCGGCCAATCCGCTTCCGCTCTTAGACATCTTCGGCGGAACCCTCGTCGACGCCAGCCAGATCGTGGCGCTTGGCAAGGTGTATCAGATCAAACTCACCCGACGAAACGCCACCGGGCTGATCAAGGCGATTGTGATGGCCGCCGGGTGGGTCACCCTGTCGCAGGTCGCCACGCACCTTGGCGCCGGGATCATCAAGGGCCTGACCGCCGGGGCCGGTACGCTGATCACCGCCCCCGTCCAGGGCGCGGCCGCGGGCTACGGCTCGTACATCGTCGGGCAGGCCGCCAAGTACTACCTCGAACACGGCGCAAGCTGGGGCGGCAAGAGCCCCAAGGCCGTCGTCGCCGACATCATCGCCAACACCGACAAGGACTCGGTCATCCAGCGGCTCAAACAAGAGATCCGCAACAAGATGCGCCGAAACCCCCACGCGAACCCGGGCGCGTGAGGTGCATCCAAGCAGATCACGGCGCGTAGCCTGCTTCAAGCGGGGTCACCCCTCCGGCTCCACCATCGTCTTCGTCAGCGAAGCCACCATCAAAGGCAAAACCGCCGACATGATCCAGATCGAAACGCTGGAGTGATAACTCTTATCGACTCCCGATTTGTTCTTCCTTCTGTACCATATCAACCCGGATCATCTGGGTTGCTTGACACGTAGCCGGGCCAAAGCAAACGCCGCCACACCGATCAGCAGACCCACACCGTTCAGACCGAGCAAGCACAACTCCAGCATCGTTTCGATTCTGCGTTCTGGAGGCTCACTGTTAATGGCCACATCGCCCTCTTTCTCGCGATAGATCAAATACTTGACCCCACGCGAGTGCTGCTCGCTGATCAGCTTAGCCCTGCGCTGCACCTCTTCCTCGAAACCCTCGAAGTATCCTGGAATCCCCTTCTGGAAATACTGGTCATCTAACGGATGCGTGAACACGAAACCCGTGAACACATCTTGGTATTGAAGCTTCCCCTTGATTGATGGAAGAAACGGGAACATATCGAAGGGGTCATTTCCAAAAGGTGATTCCTTGAAATCAAATCCGGCAGGTCTGTTTCCAGTCTCCTCAAACGCTACGTCCCACACACCTCCCGCGATCGGTACTATGAGCAGGACGCGGGTATTCAACAATATGTTGGCCGTACGGTTTCCAAGGGCATCCTTCAGAAACTCATAAGTGTTAAGCCGCTTCGCTTTTGGGTGTCTACCGGTAAGATCAAATCCGTGCCGATAATTCATGACAACCAGGCACTTGGGCGGCGTGCTCCCCGATTCGGCTAATTGTCCCATCTTCTCGATCACACTCTGCGCCATCTGCTCATCACGGTTTCCCAACGAACGCCGGTAAGCCTGATAATCTTCTGCCGTGGTCAGCTCCGACCAGTTGGCTGGCGTATCGGTAAAGTGATGTTGGATTCGTCTGTCCCTCGGCTGGGACTGATTAAACGCGTAGAGTTGTGTTAGGTAAGTGTAAAAGTTTGTATGGGTCCACGCGGGCCAGACGGCCCAATCTCGCATGATGTGTACGACACGTTTTTGGATCTCGCTGTCGTCCAAGCCGTCGGTAGCCATGAAGTCGTCCAGGTAAGCTTGCATCCCCACCTGCCCGTACTCCGTGAACACGTGGCCAACCCTTTCGACGAATCTCGGGTCTTGCACCACTTCGTATATGAACTCCCACTGAGATTTTTCAGGATGCGGACGTTCGCAGAGCACAACCACATCGTATCGGTCGAAGAGGTCGATAACGTAATCGACGGGTGTAGCCTGTTCCTGCTTCAGGAAAGCCACATACGGCCCCGTAGAGCGCATGCTCCGGTATAGAGCCAGTCGGCAAGGTATCCAACCCTGTACCTTGAACTCCACTGCCTTTGTGCCCAGACCCAGGATCGCTGCCCCAACAAGAATGACAATGAGTAGCCATACGCGCCCGCCAGGACGGGACACCCGTTCAACCTTTGTGCCTGCCAGCTGGTCATACCAAGTCCGTTTTGCGATCAGATAATAGATGAGCAGTAAAAAAAACACCGGCAGCAGGATCAGCATGTCGTATACCGTGGGTATCCAGGCCCGGCCTGCCAGTACTCTGCCCAGAATGACGGGCACCATCACGGTGATACCCCATTTGCCCAGAACTTCCCGGACCAGAGCAACCCGCAGGCTCAACCTGGCACCCGTATGAGTCGTAACAGTGATCCTCATTAGCAGTTTGCCAATGGTCTGCCCCCTCCAGATAAGCAGTGCGGTTCCCAAAACCGCAGTCAACACCACATAGAGAGGCTCGATAGAAATCCGGAGCCCAATGATCGCGGCAATCGTGATCAGAAAGGCAGCGATAGCGTAGATCACAAATGAGTCGATCCATGCCGCCGCAAGCCGCCGCCAGAGCCAGCCCTTGCTGTATTTTTTAGCCAAAGAACACATAACGGTATCTCTTGCCAGAGCATACCATGCTAATAGCGACGATCGAAAACCCCGTTCAGCGAAGATAAGCAACGGCCGTTATTTGAAAAGCAAGTAGGGAGGGTTTCGCGGGGCTTTACCCACCCTACAGAACCTCGCACATTTTCGGCGGTTTGCCAAGAGAAAATACGTTCCCCCTCACAATTCTTTAGTGGCCTTGCCGCGATCTGTCAGGCTACCCTTAAACCGAGACGATCACACACCTTCTCGGAGCCGCGTCGGAGCATCGTCTTACCAAGAAAAACCTTCAGCCGCCGCGCCGCCGTGTCGCCGTGTCGCCGTGTCGATGAGGGGTTAGTCTGGCCGACCCGAGGCGCATGAAAAAACCCGGGCACGGTGCCCGGGCTAAACAGGTTCTATTACGCCCCGGACACGCCGCCGTAGAGGTATTCGCGCAGGTATTGGATGGTCTGTTCCTGGCCTTCGAGTTTCCAGCCGTTGATGTCGCCGATGGAGATCACGCCTTCCATCAGGCCCTTATCGTCGACGACCGGCAGGTGTCGGATCCGCCGGTTCTTGAAGATGGCCCGGGCGTCTTCGATCGAGGTGGTGCTGTTGCAGCAGTAGACGTCCGTGGTCATGACTTCCTTGACGGTGATAGTGGCCGAGTCCAGCCGTTTGGCGACCACGCGGCGAAGCACATCGCGTTCGGTGATGATGCCTTTGACCTTGTGGTTGTGCAAAACGACCAGCCCGCCGACGTGGTGTTCGTTCATCATCAACGCCGCGTCCAGCACGCTGGCCTGAGGGCCGATGGACAGAACCTGGGATCCCTTTTGCTTAAGCACGTCTTTCACGGTGGCCATGCCGTTTCCTTTCAGATTGTTCTGACACCCAAAAAGGGGTTAATCCAAGATAGGCATCCCGGCCAACGGCAGATAGGATGATGCCGGCCAGGTCCAACTGATCGCTACCCCGATATGATACCATCCCATGCCCGATATTCCAAGGAAAATTTCCTACGCAAAGCCTGCTTTATATTCCGCTTATGGGATCTGTAGGTGGGGTATGAAAGCGTTGGCAAACCGTGTTGGCAGCCCGGTTTGGCCGGTCTGGGCGGGGTGTTTGCTGATGTCTGTCCTGGGGTGTGACGGCCGGTCTGACTTAGCCCCCGTGACCATCCGGGTCGATGCCGCTGCCAGCATCGCACACGTTATCGAGGCCCTGGCCGATCCGATTCGGCGCGAGCTTGGCATCCAACTTCAGATCAACGCTGCGGCCAGCGGCACCCTCGCCCAGCAGATCACACACGGCGACCGGGCGGATCTGTTCATCAGTGCGGACCCGTTGTGGATGGACCGATTAGCCTCCCAGGGGCTGATCGACCCAGCCACCGAGACAAACCTCGCGGGCAACCGGCTGGTGCTGGTCGGCCCGGCGGGCTTTCAGATGCACCCGCAATCCTTAGCTGAATTGGTGCAAAGCGATTACTGGCCGATCGCGCTTGGAGACCCGGCGTACGTCCCCGCCGGGCGGTATGCGCTGCAGGCCCTGTCCGCTCACGGCCTGGATGCCGGCTCAGAGTTGAAATGCGCCGAGGCCCCAAACGTGCGGGCTGCTTTGATGTTTGTCGTCAGCGGGCATTGCCCTACCGGGCTGGTTTACTCAAGCGACGCCGCCTCCACCGACAGCGTCGAGGTCCTGTTGACGATCGACCCAAACGACCACGACCCGATCCGTTACCTGGCCGCGGTGGTTGAAGGGGCACCTCACCGCGAGCAGGCACTGCGCGTGCTGGATTGGCTAAATAGCGATGAGGCGCGGTCGGCGTTTGCCAAGGCGGGGTTCGCGATGGCTGAGCGCTAAGACCGCTGCGCACGCCGGGAAAACAACGCTACCCTTGGGGGATGGACACGGGCCCGGTCATCCAGGCGGTGGGGCTGTCGCTGCTGTGTGCGGCGGCGGCGGTGGTGATCTGTCTCGTGCCGGCGGTGCTGATCGCGCTGGTTTTAGCCAGGCGGACATTTGCCGGTAAATCGCTGGTTGAGATGGCCGTGATGCTGCCGGTGGTCGTCCCCCCGGTGGTCACGGGGTATCTGCTGCTGGTCGTGCTCAGCCGACGGGGGCTGCTTGGCCCGGTGCTGGATGGCCTTGGGATTCAGATCGCGTTTACCTGGGTCGGCGCGGCGCTGGCGCAGTCGGTGGTGGCGATGCCGTTTCTGGTCTTGACCCTGCGCGTGGCGTTCGAGGCGGTGGACCGTGACCTGGAGAAGGCGGCCCAGACAGAAGGGGCGTCGCGCTGGATGGTGTTCTGGCAGATCACGTTACCCTTGGCCTGGCGGGGGCTGGCGGCTGGGTGCGCGATGGCTTTTGCCCGGGCGCTGGGCGAGTTCGGCGCGACGATCATCATCGCTGGGAATATCCAGGGACAAACGCGGACGCTTCCGCTGGCGATCTACTCATCACTGAACGACCCCAGCGCGGGGGCCCAGACGGTGGGGCTGGTGTGCGTCGCGGTGGCGCTGGCGTTCGCCGCGCTGGTGCTTAGCCGGGCGCTCTATGCCGGGAAAAGCTGGATGGCTTCAACAGGGGCCAGAGCCGCTAAGACAGGGAAGCAAGACGGCTTGAACAGCAGCCCCAGCCGCTAAAGCTGGAAACAGGGCGTGTGTGAACACATTTTCCTATTTCCAGTATTCCAGTTTTTAGAAAAGATCACCCTGGTCACGTGGTGCGGGGGGTTGCTGGGTTTCCTTAACTTCCCTCACCTCCTCCAACAGGTCGTCGATGTTACGGACCTGCATGTAGACACTGGCGAAGCGGATGTAGGCGATCTGATCCAGTCGCTTAAGTTGCTCGGCGACCATCCGGCCGATGTCGATCGACTGGATCTCCCGCTCGCCCCGCCTGAACAGGTTTTCCTCCACCGTGTCTATCAACTGAACCAGTTGCTCGGCGGGGATCGGCCGTTTGTAGCAGGCTTTCTGCACGCCCGACATGAGTTTTTCACGGTCGTAGGGGACGCGGGCGCCGTCGCGCTTGACGACGTTCAGCCGGGTCTGCCGCTCGATGTGCTCGTAGGTCGTAAAACGCTTGTTGCAGGCGTTACAGACCCGTCGTCTTCGTATGGCCTTGCCGCCGTCGCTGGATCGGCTGTCGATGACTTTGTCGTCGTTGTCGTGGCAATAGGGGCATCGCATGTATCCCTCAGTATCCACCGCCTGCCCCGGACGGTCAACGCCGAGAGCCGGACGGTTAGACCTGGGCCGGCAGACCCACTAATCTCCTTAGGATGAGCATCCGCATCGTCTTCCTAGGCGACATCGTCGGCGGGCCCGGCTGCAAGGCCGTGTCTCAGCAGGTCCCGGTCATCCGTGATCGGTACAGCCCGGACCTGATCATCGCCAACGCGGAAAACGCCGCCAACGGTTCGGGGATCACCCCGGACATCTACAAGAAGCTCTGCGCCCGGGGCATCGACGCGATCACCCTCGGCGACCACGTCTACAAGAAAAAGCAGATCGTCCAGACGCTCCAGACCGAATCGAACATCATCCGCCCGGCAAACCTGTCTGTCGGCGCGGCGGGCAAGCGGTGGATGTGCGTCCGGCCGAAAGCCGAAAACGGGGACGAGGCAGGCGAGGGGCCGGGCGTCTACGTCATGACCGTCTTGGGCCGGATTTTCATGTCGATGCCCGCCAATGACCCTTTCGCCACGGTGGATCAGTTGCTTGCCGAGTTGCCCGAGCGCGACCCGATCGTGATCGTGGAGATTCACGCCGAGGCGACCAGCGAGAAGGTCGCGATGGGCTGGCACCTCAACGGCCGGGTGGCGGCGGTGCTGGGCACCCACACCCACACCCCGACCGCCGACGCCCGGATCCTCCCGACCCAGGTCGACGGGACCGGCTCGCCCCGTGTCGGCGCGGGGGGCACGGCCTATATCAGCGACCTTGGGATGACCGGTCCGCATGACTCGGTCTTAGGCCGACGCGCCGACCGGGTTGTCGCTCATATGACCACGAACATGCCCCACCCCTTCGACGTCGCCGAGGGCAACCCCCGTGTGCAGGGCGTGGTGATCGACATCGACACCAACACCCGTCAAGCCACATCGATTGAATCGCTGGATCTGCCGGCGGATGTAACCCAGCCGCCGTTCGCCAGCGGCTGAGTTGTCTCTGACAAAAAATATCCGCACAATCGGCATCACCGTTACACCTTAACGGGACGACCCATTTTCAGCGGCTTGCCCGACCGATCGACCTCACCAACAAGTCATTCGATTAGCCTGGATCAGCACGTGGGCGGCAAAGGTAGCCGGGTATTGGGTCGATCTCGGTGTTATGGCGTTAAGCAAGCCGCCGAGCCCAGACCACCCTCAATCCCCGCAAGCCTGCCCCGACACCATCCAGACGGTGCCCAAGCGGGTAAGGCACGATCCGC
Source organism: Gammaproteobacteria bacterium (assembly GCA_021773335.1). Taxonomy (GTDB): domain Bacteria; phylum Pseudomonadota; class Gammaproteobacteria; order JAJFKG01; family JAJFKG01; genus JAJFKG01. The sequence goes on along the minus strand of JAJFKG010000057.1, from coordinate 50,242 downwards.
CGCTGCAACACAAGGTTAGCTTGCTGTTGACACTGGCGGGCGTCGGCGGGTTTGGGCTGGGCGCCTATTCACAGATTCAGCAAGGCCTCTTCTGGCACCTGGCCGGCGCGCTTGTGGTGGGGCTGGGGCTTCTCTGGTGGCACGCGGATCGGTGGGTGACCAAACCGTACGCCCGGCTGGCGGACCAGGCCCAGCGGCTGTCGCGCACGGGGTTGACCAGTTCACTGAAGCGTCTGCCGATCGGCCGGGGCGATGAGATCGGCCGGATCGCCAAGTCGCTGCACTCGATGGGCGTCGCCTCGATGCGCCACCACATGGAAGTCCGGTCGCTGCGCCGAACGCTGGACCACCGCGTCGCCGACGCCACACGCAAAGCGACCACCGAACTGAGCCGGCTGGTCATGCGCGACGCCCTGACCGACCTGGGCAACCGCCGGTTCCTCGACGACCAGTCTGAGCGGGTCTTCAACTCCGCCAAGGACTCGGGCACCGACCTGTCCTGCATCGTCATGGACCTGGATCACTTCAAGCACGTCAATGACACCCTGGGTCACGCCGCGGGCGATCATCTATTGGTGTTCCTGGCGGGCCTGATCCGCGCCACCTGCCGGCATGACGACCTGGCGATCCGCCTCGGCGGCGATGAGTTTGTCGTCCTCATGCCCGGCGCCGACACCCGCCGCGCCGGGCGCGTCGCCAACATGATCCGAAAACTCTTCACCCGCCAGGCCTACACCATGTTCCCCAATACCCGGATGTTGGACCTGTCCTTCGGCATCGCATCGCTGCACGAAGACCCCTGCCACGACACCCGGGCCCTGATCCAGATCGCCGACCGCCGGCTCTACGAAGACAAGCAGACGTCCGAGCGGTAGCCCTAGCACAGACATCGCTGAAAAGAGCCGGAAGCTTTACCCCCGGCGGATACACCCTAGAATAATCACGGACCCGATCTGATCTGTGCGGAAAGGCGCTCTATGCCGGCACAGGAGCCGATCCATAGACAGACCTCTGTCCGGCCAGCGGCGGTCGCGGGGATGTTCTACCCGGCCGACCCGGGCCAGCTTCGCCGTGAGATCAAACAATACATACAGGGCGCCAGCCCCGCGCTGCGCCCAGACGCCACAGCCAACCACCAACCGATCAAGGCCATCATCGCCCCCCACGCTGGGTACCCGTATTCCGGACCGGTTGCGGCCTCGGCATACGCCGCGATCGCGTCTGACCGCGGCGTCATCAGGCGGGTCGTGCTGATAGGCCCGTCCCACCGGATCGCGTTCTCGGGGTTGGCGGTCAGTTCAGCCCAGGCATTCGACACGCCGCTTGGGCCGGTCCCGGTCGACACCGAAGCCACACGTTTGCTCATGGGACTGCCCGGCGTTCACGAAAACGACCCCGCCCACGCGAAGGACCACGCCCTGGAAGTCCATCTACCCCTGCTGCTTCACGTCCTGGGCGGCGCAGACCTTACCAAACCGGCCGGGTTTACGATCGTCCCGATCTTGTTCGGCGACTGCGGACACGAACTGGCGGCCAAGGCGCTCGATCAGCTCTGGGGCGATCAGCACACACTGATCGTCATCTCCAGCGACTTATCTCACTACCTCGATTACGACACCGCGACCGTCACGGACCGGCAGACGGCCGACGCGATCGTCAATCAAAGGCCTGAGGACATCGGACCGGACCGGGCCTGCGGGCATATTGCGATCAGGGGCCTGCTTGCCTGCGCCCAAAGCCGTGGCCTAAACGCCACCGCAGTTGACCTGAGAAACTCCGGCGACACCGCCGGGCCCCGTGACCGGGTGGTCGGGTACGGGGCGTTTATATTTAACTGAGCCCGCTATGGACACGTTACCAACCCAGGACAGGGACGTATTGATCGACGTGGCCCGGGCCTCGATCAGCCACGGCCTAAAGCACAACCGGCCGGTGGAGATCGACCCGGCCCAGTTTAGCGAGGCGCTGAATCAACCCCGCGCCTCGTTCGTCACGCTCAAGATCGCCGGCCAACTGCGCGGCTGTATCGGCAGGCTGGAGGCGGAAGGCCCATTGGTCCAGGGGGTCGCACATAACGCCTACGCCGCCGCGTTCGCCGACCCGCGGTTCGAACCGTTGACTGAACTGGAATACCCCCAAATCGATGTGCACATCGCGGTGCTGACCCCGCCGCAGCCGATGACGTTTGAAGGTGAAGACGACCTGCTGCGTCAGCTCCGCCCGGGGGTGGACGGCCTGGTTCTGGAAGCCGGCCGGTGCCGGGGCACGTTCCTCCCAGCCGTCTGGCAGACCCTGACCGACCCGCGGCGGTTCCTGGATCAACTCAAGGTCAAGGCAGGGCTGGCGTCCAACGCCTGGCCCGACGACCTGCATATCTCACGCTATACCTGTGAATCGATCTCGCAAGACAGCCGTTAAGTAGCCCGTCACCCGCCGTTGTCCGCGTGGTCCAGAAGCGTGCTCAGGCCCGGTCGGAACACGACCTTGTCGTCAACCACCAAAAGCTTCTCATCCAGAAACATCCGCACCGCCTCGGACAGCACCCGGCCCTCGAGCTGCTGGCCCTTGCTGCGCACGTCCGCGGCCGTGTCTTTGCCCACATCGATGTGGAAGACGTCCTGCAACACGATCGGGCCTTCGTCCAGGTCCTCGGTGACGAAATGCGCGGTGCAGCCCGTGACCCGCACACCCTGCTCCCAAGCCTGGTGATACGGCTTGGCGCCGGGGAAGTAAGGCAGCAGCGACGGGTGGATATTGATGATCTTATGACGGTACGCCGTGACCAACTCCGGCGGGACGATCTGCATGTAACGCGCCAGCACGACCAGGTCCGGCTTGTACTGCTGAAGCTGCTGCATCACCCACTTGAAGTGCGCCGGCTTGTCGGTCGCCGGCATATGCGCAAACGGCAGGCCCGCTTCCTGGGCGACCGGCTCGAGGTCCGGGTGGTTCGCCAGCACACAGACCAGCTCGCCTCGGCAACGCTTGTGCTGAAAGTCCTCGATGATCCGTTCCAGACAGTGCGCCTCCTTGCTGGCCAAAACCGCCACACGCTTGGGCCGGCCCTGGTCGTGAAGCGCAACCCGGACCTCCATCTCGATCTGCTTGCCAAGGTCCAGCAGCCCCGTGATCAGCTCGTCCAGGCTCACGTTCAGGTCCGACAGGTCTACCAGCATGTCCATGATGAACCGGCCGCGGGTCACCTGCTGCTCGATGTCCAGGATGTTCACGCCCAACTCGGCCAGGTGTGTGGCGAACTTGGCGACCACCGCCTTCTGGTCCTTACCCACGACGCTGACAACGGCTTTGATTTGCGGCATAGCTTTACGTCTCTCATTCGAACCTTACGGCCCCGTCAAACCCACGACAGGGGCAGATGATATCTCCCATGCACCACGCTAGGGGCTCGAACCCTGAAGAACCTCGTCGATGGCGTCTTCGATCTCCTTGGCAACGTCTACTACGAACGGCTCGTCGGGGACGCCCGCTTCGTCGGCTTTCTGCCGGGCCAACTCGATCAGTTCACGCAGGTCCTCGTCGGTGGGTTTTTCCTTGAATTGCTTCTGCCCACCCGCGTCGGTCTTCTGAACCGGAGCCAGGACGTCTTCGAGTACCTCCATCGGGTAGCTCTTCTCATATAGGCCCCGCGCAAAACGTTGCAGTGTCCGGCCGGCCGCCTCCTTCTCCTCGCCGCTGAGACCCGATGGGACGATGTAGGCCTGCTCGACGAACATGACCGACGCGATATAGAGCGCCGGGCTCTCAACGATCTGTTCACCGATCTTCGCTACTTGTTCGAGTGTGATGTCGCCCGCCACGAAATCGTCACGCACCTGCTCAACACGTAAAACGATCCGCGACTTCTGATCGTCGGTCAGGTCCGAAGACTCGACCGCCTGGATGATGCCGCTTGCGGCCAGGCCGCTGGCCAGTGACTTGGCGTTGCTCCACAGCCAGTACCCGCCCGCAGCTACAAGACACATCGCTATCACCAGCGCGACCCCGCACCCGATCGCGACTTTGCCCCACACGTTGCCGGACTTCTTTTCGTATTGATCGAACTGGTTCATGGTTAGCCCCCAACGGGTGTGCCAAGGTGACGAAACGGGTCCGACACGGCGCCGACCCAGACGCCCCCGGATATCCCCGGGATACCCCGCGGATGCCCTTGTATTAGAATCGATTTTGACCCTCGGCGGTAGCACATCGGCCCTCGGCCCAGACGCGATAGCCCAACAGGTATAGGCCACATCGGCTACCATACCCCATCCAAACGGCCATACCGACGCCTGAACTATCAAGGAAAACACACGATGCCCGAGGGTATGAGTTTTGATCTGGTCATCATCGGCGGCGGGCCCGCGGGCTACGTCGGTGCGATCCGCGCGGCGCAACTGGGCCTGAGGGTCGCCTGCGTCGAGCGCGACAAGCTCGGGGGCGTCTGCCTGAACTACGGCTGCATCCCGACCAAGGCCCTGCTCGCCGGGGCCGAGTTCTATCACCACCTCAAGCACGACGCCCAGCAGTGGGGCATCCAGGCCGACAACATCCGGCACAACTGGGAGAAGGTCATCGGGCGCTCCCGCGGCGTCGCCGACCAACTCAACAAGGGCGTGCACTTCCTGTTTAAAAAAAACAAGATCGCCCACTTTCAGGGTCACGCCTTCATCCCCGCCGCAGGCTCGGTCCAGGTCTTCGACAAGGACGATTCCGCACGCAAGGGCAAGCCCGCGCAGACGCTCTCCTGCAAGCACATCCTGATCGCCACCGGTGCCGTCCCCCGCGAGTTGCCGGGCGCGCCGTTTGATGGCGACAGGATCATCGCCGCCAAGGAGGCTATGACGCTCACCGAGCAGCCCAAGAAGCTGTTGATCGTCGGGTCCGGCGCGATCGGGATGGAGTTCGCCTACTTCTACAACGCCTTCGGCACCGAGGTCACCGTCATCGAGATGCTCGACCGGTTGATGCCGATCGAGGACGGCGAGGTCTCCAAGGAGATCGCCAAGGCCTTTAAAAAGCAGGGCATCAAGACCCTCCCCGGGCATAAAACGCTCTCGCTTGAGACGACCAAGACCGGCATCAAGGCCGTCGTCGCCCCGACCCACAACGAAACCAAGACTCAGACGATCGAAGCGGACAAGGCCCTGGTCGCCGTCGGTGTCCGCGGCCGGTACGACGGGCTGTTCGATGATTCCCTTGGGCTCGCAATCTTCAAAGACCACATCAAGGTCGAAAAAAGAACCTACGGCACCAGCGTCCCCGGGATCCACGCCGTCGGCGACGTGATCGGCCCGCCGTGGCTCGCGCACGTCGCTAGCGAGGAAGCCATCGTCTGCATCGAACTCATCGCCGGACACCACGCCACGCCCATCGACTACGGCTCCGTCCCCGGCTGCACCTACTGCCACCCACAGGTCGCCTCCATCGGCCTGACCGAAGAGGCCTGCAAGGAAAAGGGCCTTAGCTACACCGTCGGCAAGTTCCCCTTCAAGGCCTCCGGCAAGGCCCAGGCGCTCGGACAGACACAGGGCTTTACCAAAATCATCACCGACAAAAAGCACGGCGAAATCCTCGGCGCCCACATGATCGGCGAAAACGTCACCGAACTCATCGCTGAGATGGGCCTGGCAAGACGCCTGGAAGCCACCGGCGCTGAAATCACCGCCACCATGCACGCGCATCCCACCCTAAGCGAAGCCGTCATGGAAGCGGCGCTGGGCGCGGAAGGCAGGATGATTCATTTCTGATTGATTGTATTGTGCTTGACTAAGGAACCTAACTGTGGTCCTCACCCCCTCCACGATGCTGCAACTCGGTTCGCCGGCCCCGGAGTTCGCGCTGTCAGATACGGATGGCAACACCGTCTCGCTTGACGACTTCGAGGACGCCAGGGCGTTGCTGGTGATGTTTATCTGTAACCACTGCCCGTTCGTGGTGTATGTCGCGGGTGAGTTGGCGCGGATCGGCAGGGACTACCAGCCCAAGGGGGTCGCGGTGGTGGCGATCAGTGCAAACAACGTCGAGAGCCACCCGGCGGACAGCCCGCAGAAGATGAAAGAAGAAAAGGCCAATCGCGGGTACACGTTCCCCTATCTGTATGACGAATCACAGGCGGTGGCGAAGGCGTACACCGCGGCTTGTACGCCGGATTTTTTTCTGTTCGATGCGGGTATGAAACTGGTGTACCGGGGTCAGCTCGACGACAGCCGACCGAACGATGATTTGCCGGTGACCGGCGCGGACCTTCGCCGGGCGCTGGATGCGGTGCTGGCAGGTAAGCCGGTATCGGGCGAGCAGAAGCCATCGATCGGCTGCAACATCAAGTGGAAGCCGGGCAACGAGCCGGGGTACTTCACCGGGTGAACAGGCACACAACGGTCAGGTGGTGACTTCTGTGCTGGCCCAGCGTGGCTGGCCGGTGGCGTCGAGCACGGCGGACCATATCTCTCCCTGCGGGTCGATGCACTGGCGCTCACTGACGGCCAATTTGATGGGGATGTGGCAGAACCGTCCGTGCCACTTGCCGATGATCATCTCGGTACGCCCGGACATCGCTGCGTGGGCGGCGTAGGCCGCGAGCCTGAAACACAAGACACTATCTACCGGTTCCGCCGGGACAGCTCGGATCATGTAGCTGGGGTCGATGTACTTCATCGAGACGGGCTTGTCGATCAAAATGAAGTGATCGACGATGCGGTCTCTGAGAAACACCCCGATGTCACCGAGTTTCTTGTTGCCGGACTTGTCCGATCCCTCAACGGTAAAAAACCGCTGCCCGGCGCCTTCGGCGACGACTATGACGGCGTGGCCGCGTGTGTCCAGCCTCTTCTCCAGGTGGGCCAACAGGCCCTCCGCACCGTCCAGCGGGAAATCCGCCTCGGGTATCAGCACGTAGTTGACGTCGTTGCTGGCCAAGGCGGCGCCGGCTGAGATGAACCCGCTGTCCCGGCCCATCAGCTTGACCAACCCGATACCGCGTCGGGCTCCTCGGGCTTCGTTGTGGGCCGAAGTCACGGCGTCGTGGGCAATCGACGCCGCGGTAATCAGCCCGAAACTCTGCTCAACGTACTTGATGTCGTTGTCGATGGTCTTGGGCAGCCCGACCACACTCAGCGGAGCGCTGCGCCGACGTGCTTCCTCGCCGATATCCAATGCTCCGCGTAAGGTGCCGTCGCCGCCGATACAAAAGAGGATGTTGACCCCCAGCGACTGCAAGTAGTCAACCATGACACCGATGTCCTGGGGCCCGCGTGACGAGCCGAGAATCGTGCCGCCCTGCTCGTGGATCGAGCCGACTACCTCGGGGTCCAACCGCATCGTCTCGTGGCCGAAGGAAGGGTTGATCCCCTCATACCCGTAGCGGAACCCGAGGATATTGCGTACACCGTAGCGGTGCCAGAGCACCATGGTCAGCCCACGGATGACGTCATTGAGCCCGGGGCAGAGCCCCCCGCAGGTGACGATGCCCACGGTGGTTTTGGGGGGATCGAAGAAGAGTTTGGGCTCGGCCCCGGCGAGTTCGAAGACTGGGACATCACAGTCGGTCGGTTCGCAGGGAGGCCAGGTGTCATCGAATAACATGTGCCTGTTGTGGTGGGTTCCACGGGCACGGGCGCGCTCCGCGATAAATGCAGCGAACGGCGACTGGAAAGTCGGCTCGCCCAGTGTCCGGATACGCAGATCACATGCGGTGATCATAACACCGGGCAGTGTACTCTGATTGACCGGGGAGGTGAACCCTGATGCGGGTCGACCGGGGGAAGGGGCCGTATAGTAGGGCCGTTCATGGATATGACACAGACCATCCTCGTCAGCGCCGCGTTGGTTTTTGCGTGCGCTCTGCAGGGGGCGGTGGGTTTTGGGGCGGGGCTGTTTGCGATTCCCCTGATGGTATGGGCGGGGGTGGACCTGCCGTCGTCGATCTCGGTGACGCTGGGTGGGGTGATGGTGCAGACGGGCTGGAACCTGTACCGGTACCGGGACCATGTAGCGGCGCGCGAGGTGTTGCCTTTATTCATATTGCGTGTGTTGACGCTGCCGGTGGGGGTGGCGCTATTGGGTGTGTTGGTGACGTTTGGCCAGGCGCGGGTAAAGCAGGTGATCGGGGGGATGCTGCTGGCGGTGTTGGCGGTGCAGTGGCTGTTAAAGGTCAAGCCGCGTGAGCGTGTGGCGTGGGGCTGGACGGCGCTGGCGGGATGCACCAGTGGTTTGTCGGCGGGGGTGGTGGGGATGGGCGGTCCGCCGGTGGTGCTATGGGTGATGGCCCACGACTGGCCGGCTAAGAAGGCGCGGGCGTTTTTGTGGGCGACGTTTCTGTTGCTGACGCCGGTGAACGCGGCGCTGCTGGTCTATAAATTTGGTGGAGCGATGTGGGCGCCCTTGGCGCTTGGCCTGTGCCTGTCGCCGCTGGTGGTGATCGGTTCCGAGGCCGGGATGCGCGCAGGGGCCTTGATGTCCCGGCAACACCTGCGCAGGGCGGCGTTCGGGCTGCTCTTGCTGCTGGCGCTGGCGTCGGTGCTCGGGCCGATACTCGGCGTGGGGGGGCGGTAGAATCCCGCTATGAACCCAAGCCAGGCACCTAAGACCGCGGAGCCTGAGTCCAACGCGCTGCTGGTTGCTTACCTTGGTGACCGGGATGAGGCGTGCCCGCGGTGTGGGTACAACCTTCGGATGCTGACCGGCGACCGCTGCCCGGAGTGCGGCGACCGGTTGAGGCTGCGCGTCGGGCTGGTCGAGTCGCGTCTGGGTGCGTACATCACGGCCCTGGTAGGCTGCTGCCTTGGGTTTGGCGGCGCGCTGTTCTTCCTGATCCTGGTCCTGTTTAAAGTCCCCCTTCACTTTTGGCGGGAAGAGTTGATGCCCTGGATCGTACTCGCCCAGGCGGGTGTCACGGGGGTCCTACTGGTGCTGCTTCTCACACGCCGTACAAGATTCACTAAGAAATCAAAGGCCAGCCAATGGCTTCTGGCAACGGTCATGTGCCTGATCACACTGTGCCTCTCCGGCTGGGCTTTCGTCATATTCAAAAACTGAATCGCCCTGCAAACCTCGGCGGGCCGTCGTACAATCCACAGATACCGCCCGCACCCCAGGTCGATCGATAAGCATGGCAAAAACAACCACCGGCTCCATAAGCAAGAAGGCTCGGCCCAAGAAGGTCAAGCGTTCCCCCGCCCGGTCCAAATCCCAAGCCAAATCCGACAGCCCGCCGCCCAAGCAGACCCCGGATAAGCCGGCGTCCAACACCGCCCGACGGGTCGAGCCGCTGCTGATGGAGATCGCATGGGAGGTCTGCAACCAGGTCGGGGGGATCTACACCGTGCTGCGGTCGAAGGTCCCGAGCATGGTCAGCCGATGGGGCAACCGCTACTGCCTGGTCGGGCCTTACAACCCCAGCACGGCCGAGGTCGAGTTTGAGCCGGCGCCGCTCACCGGCGCGGTCGGGCAGGCGGTCAAACAGCTACAGGAGATGGGCTACGCCGCGCACTACGGCCGGTGGCTGGTCAGCGGCCGTCCGCACGTGGTGCTTCTGGAAGTGGCGTCGGTGGGCGGGGTCCTCAACGAGGTCAGGCACCGGATGTGGGCCGACCACGGGATCCCGTCGAGCAACGAAGAGAGCGTGCGCAACGCCGCCGAATTCGGCGAGATGTGCCGGGCGCTTCTGTCGATACTCAGCCAGAAGGAATCGCAGCGCCGACACATCGTGGCCCACTTCCACGAATGGCAGGCCGGGCTGGCGATCCCGATGCTCCGCAAAGAGAACTGGCCGGGGTCGTTGGTGTTCACAACACACGCGACGATGATCGGGCGGTACCTGGCGACGAGCAACCCGGCGTTCTACGAGCACCTGCCGTTCCTGGACGCACACCGGGAAGCAAAAAACTTCAATGTCGAAGCGCAGCACATGATCGAGCGGGCGGCTGCGCACGGGTCGCATGTGTTCACGACCGTTTCGGACGTGACCGCCATGGAGTGCACACACCTGCTTGGCCGAACCCCGGACATGCTGCTGCCCAACGGGCTGAATATCCGCCGATTCACCGCGACCCACGAATTTCAGGCGCTGCATGAGCAATTCAAAGAACGGCTGCACGAGTTTACGATCGGGCACTTCTTCCCCAGCTACAACTTCGACCTGAACAACACCCTGTACCTGTTCACCTCCGGTCGGTACGAGTATCTCAACAAGGGGATGGACCTGACGATCGAAGCGCTGGCCCGGCTGAACCACCGGCTGCGCGAGACGGCCAGCCCGATGACGGTCGTATTCTTCATCATCACCCGGGCGCCGTTCAAGTCGATCAGCGTCCGGGCGCTGCAGTCCCGGGCGATGCTCAACGAGTTCCGCGCCGCCGCCGACGCGATCAAGAACGACATGGGTAACCAGTTGTTCCACGCCGCCGCCGCCGGGGTGATCCCGGACCTTAACGCGCTGATGGATGACTACTGGCGGCTGCGATTGCGCCGGGCGATCCACGCCTGGAAGAGCAAGACCCCCCCGATGATCGTCACCCACGACCTGACCGACGACGCCAACGATCCGGTACTCAACAAGCTGCGCTCCTGCCGGCTGTTCAACCTGGACAGCGACCCGGTCAAGGTCGTCTACCACCCGGACTTCGTTCAGGCGACCAGCCCGCTGCTGGGCATGGAGTACGACCAGTTTGTCCGCGGCTGCCACCTGGGCGTGTTCCCCAGCTACTACGAGCCGTGGGGCTACACCCCGCTGGAGTCGATCGCGCTGGGGGTCCCGGCAGTCACAAGCGACCTGTCGGGGTTCGGTTCCTATCTCAAGCAGTTGATGCCCGACCACGCCCAGAAGGGGATCTACGTCGTACCCCGCCGGCACAACGACTTCCATCACGCCGCGGGGGAATTGACCGACAGGCTGTTTAGGTTCGTCTCCCTGAGCCGCCGGGATCGGATCGCGCTGCGTAACTCGGTCGAATCCTTCAGCGATCACTTCGACTGGCACAACCTGGGCCGACGCTACCACGAAACCCACGACCTGGCGCTGGATCGTGTCGGGTAACGTAATAGTGCGCAAGGCGCAGCTGGGTCAGCCCGGTGCGGAGGCCAGTTGGCGTAAAAGATCTTCCTCGGCCGGATCAAGACATGTGTCGCGCCGATTCATCATGGCGTTAACCGTGTCGATCAGTTTCTCGATGTCGTACGGCTGCCGGCCCCGGTCCATATAGAATCCAAGCGCGGTCGCCAGTTTCGGCGCCCAGCCGGAGACGGCGAGCATGCACCCGGTGTGAACCACCGCGCCTGTAGGCAGACGCGAACCGATCGCGGTGCGGACGAAGTCGCCGATGATCGCCCCGTGGAACTGTCGCCCGGTGTCTTCGGCGGGGCGGTCCGGGTCGAGCTGCACCCGGATGTTGCCGTAGGTGTTTTTGAGATTGGAGATATTGGTATCTGCCCCGAGGTTGGTCCACGAGCCGACAAGGCTGTGTCCCAGATATCCGGCGTGGGCCTTGTTGGTATGGCTGTGGATGACGCTCGCGCTGATCTCCCCGCCGACCTTGCAATTTCCCGCGATGACGGTGTGGCGCCTGATGCTGGTGTGAGAGACCAGAACCGAGTGGGGTCCGATGTAGCACGGGCCCTGGAGAACGACCAAGGGGTTGACCTCCGCGTGGTGGTCGATCATGACCGGGCCGTGCTCGCAGTCGACCACCACGGAGGGCATCAGCCGGGCCCCCTGACCCACACGGACGGTGTGACTGCCCAGAAACGTCACGCCCGGGTAATCTTCGGATCGGGCCGGGGCAAGATCGCTGGCGTCAAGGTCACCGCGGAGGTTGTCCTCCAACTCATCAAGGATGTGCCAGGGCCGTTCAAACAGGACCCGGTGTTGGATGCGGAGGGTCTTCACCTGATCGGGCAGGACATTCCGTCCGCAACGGAGAAAACCCTCTGCCTGATCGGCGGTGAAACACACGGCAATGACCTGCCCGTCGGGCTGTACCAGGGCCTGATTCGGCTCCAGGCGGTTGATCTGCTCGGTCAGACACCGCCCCGACCAGCGTCCGTTGACCAGGAGGCAGGGTCCGGGCCCGGGCAGGCCGGTATTTACACCCACCCCCGCATTACGGCCCCGGGTCAGCTCGATGAGCCGGTCAGGCACCCACAGCGACCGCGCCGCTTGGCCCAAAACCCGCTGAATGCGGGCGCGCGACCCGGCGGCGCCGCTTAGAATCTCAAACACGGGCCGAAGATGTGTCAGCGGCCCCATCCGGCCCAGGCCATCGTCATAAATAGTGAGCGCAGGTGTGGTCATAATCAATCGCGTCCGTGACTACCATCGGCGGGCGGAGACGGGCCGCTTAACTTCGGTGCGTCATCTGAAAATTCACCATTGACAGAATCGCCGACGGTCCTTAGTGTGAGGACCGTGGACGGTGAAAGAGTAAGACCGAACCGTCAAGACGCACGGTGGGCACCCGGTGCAAGTCTTTCCGCACATAGCCCGGGCGGTTATTGGCGATAAGTTAGCTTTATACGATGGCGAACATTGACCCCGCGCTGTGGCGCGACATCATGACATATCTGCGCAAGCGGCACAGCCCGATCTGCCGCCAGTGGTTCGAAGAACTTGATCCGGTCGACCTCAAGGCCGGTCTGCTTCGCGTGTCCACGTCCAACGCCGTGCAGCAGAACTATCTGCAACGCAAATGCCTTGACTACTTTAACGAGGCGGCCCAGAGCGTGACCGGCGCACTGATCGGTGTGCGGTTTATCACCGGCGGGTCTCACAGCACGCCCCAGCAACCCGGTAATCCGTCCACCACGCCGGAAGTGACGATCACCGCGAGCGTCCCGCCTCGGCCTAACAAACGCAGCGCCTCGCCTTCGGATTTTGACGCCGACCAGATGGTCCTCAGCCCCGACTACAGCTTTGACAATTTCATCACCGGCCCGAACAACCAACTCGCCTGCGCCGCGAGTGTAGCGGTCGCTAACCAACCCGGGACCGCTTACAACCCCCTGTTCATTCACGGCGGGGTGGGGCTGGGCAAGACACACCTGCTTCAAGCCATCTGCCAGAACATCCTTACCAGCCGACCCGGGACCGAGATCCTCTACGTCTCCTGCGACGCGTTCATGAACCAGTTCATCCAGTGCGTCCAGTCCGGACAGATGAGCGAGTTCCGAAACCGGTACCGCCACGTCGACGTGCTGGTCATCGACGACATCCACTTCCTGGCCAACCGGGACCGGTCACAAGAAGAGTTTTTTCACACGTTTAACGACTTATACCAGTCCAACCGGCAGATCGTCCTGTCCTCCGACGCGGCCCCCAGCGAGATCAACGACCTGGAAGACCGGCTGGTCAGCCGGTTCCAGTGGGGCCTGATCGCCGAAGTCACCAAGCCCGGATACGAGACCCGCGTCGCGATCCTCAAAGCCAAGAGCGAACTGCGTTCGATGAACGTCCCCGATGAAGTGATCGCCTACCTGGCGACCAAGATCGACTCCAACGCCCGCGAACTCGAGGGCGCCGTGACCACGATCCAGGGCCACGCCAACCTCCAGGGCCGACCGATCGATATGAAACTCGTCCATGAAGCCCTGCGCGAGCCCAACGCCGGGTCCAAGCACAGCCAGGTCACCCTGCAAAACATCATCGACGCGGTCACCGCCTACTACGGCGTCAAGCTCAGCGACCTTCAGTCACGTCGGCGTCACAAGTCCGTCACCGAACCAAGGCAGGTCTGCATGTGGCTGGCGCGCAAACGCACACGCTTTAGCCTTGAAGAAATCGGCGGCTACTTCGGCGGACGCGATCACACCACCGTCATGCACTCGATCCGAACGGTCGATGACAAATCCCGCAAAGACCCCGAGTTTGGCAGACAGGTCGAACACCTTGACAGCCAGATCGGCCAGATCACCAGCGCCTCGGCCACCTGATGTAACACAGCGGCTGTCCGTGTGATTTCGTTCCATCCCACAGGTGCAACTCCCAAGTTCAACACCGTAGCCGAGGATACCCTTCACGCTGTACTCACGGCGCTTGGGATCGGTGTTTGTGAATCGAAAATCCGGGAACCAGGCTGTCGGCAACTGTGTGGATCCGCTGTGGGCCAGCGCTTGGTGGGGGTTGGGGGTTGGCACCTGTTTCCGCGCCATGTGCCGCCCAAGCCGTTTGCGCATCATGATCGGGGTCCAAGGGTGACCAACCGCCACACCTAACGACAATAGAACCCGGGTTGGCGACAGGCTACTCACATCTGGTCCCGAGTTTTAAGTATTGGTATCAAAGGTGTTAGTGTTATCCGCCATTATGTTGTCCCGACACAGACAGCTTTACTACTAAGACGAAGAATTAATAAATACTCTATTGTCAGTATCAGTCACAGCCCGGACCAGACATGCCTATCGGATAAGCCGCCGGATTACTTTGCCTGGCATGATGCCAAGCCTTGGACGTCTTAGACTTTGTTTCAAAAAGCACCCAACGTCGGGGCCTGAGACACTCGTAGCATGTCGAAGGCCCGGATATACTTGCTGGCTAAGCCTGACACCGGACGGGAGCGTATATGCCCAATGAAGACAGCCCCGAAAGCCGATCGCCTCAGGAACTGATCAATCAGGTTCAATCAGCGTCGGTTCAGTTGCGTGAGCAGGTTGCCCGATCGGTCGTCGGGCAGGACGAGGTGATTGAGCAGGTTTTTATGTGCCTGTTCACCCGGGGTCACGCCCTGCTGGTCGGCGTGCCGGGGCTCGCTAAGACGCTGCTGGTCTCGACCGTCGCCCAGACGCTGAGCTTGGCGTTTAACCGCATCCAGTTCACCCCCGACCTGATGCCGTCGGACATCACCGGGACGGAGGTGATCGAGGAGAATCGCGATACAGGCCGGCGTGAGATGCGGTTCGTCAAGGGGCCGGTCTTCGCCAACATCCTGCTCGCCGATGAGATCAACCGCACCCCGCCCAAGACCCAGGCCGCGCTGCTCGAAGCGATGCAGGAAAACCACGTCACCGCCGGCGGGATCTGCCACGATATCCCCCAGCCGTTCTTCGTCCTGGCAACACAGAACCCGATCGAGCAGGAGGGCACCTACCCCTTGCCCGAGGCCCAGCTCGACCGGTTCATGTTCATGATCCGCGTGGGGTATCCGACAGCGGATCACGAATTGGAGATCGTCAAGCGCACAACCGGCCGACATACCGCCGAGCTTGAGCCGGTCCTCAATGCAGAGAGGGTCGAGCAGATCCAGGGCCTGGTCCGCGAGGTCCCGATCGCCGACCACGTGATCCGTTACGCCTTGCGTCTTGTCCGCGCCACCCGCCGACCCAAGCGGGGCGAGGACGACGACCGGCCCGACTTCCTTCAGCAGTACCTCAACTGGGGCGCCGGCCCACGCGCCAGCCAGTACCTGATCCTCGGCGCCAAGGTCCGCGCGATCCTCGACGGCCGAACACACGCCACCCCCGACGACATCAAGGCCGTCGCCGCCCCCGTCCTACGCCACCGCCTGATCCTCAACTTCAACGCCGAGGCAGACAACATCACCCCCGACGACCTGATCGACCAACTCGTCTCGGCGACGGATGTTGACAGCTCAAGCGACCCACAGGTTCAGCAGGTGATCCGCTAATGGGATGGACGGCCACGGGTGTGGAGGGTCTGTTTTTTGTCCGGCCCCGAGGTTGATGGTGAAAAACCTGGGTCGTATCGGGTGTCATTACCCCGTGTTTCACGAGCCTGAGTCCTTATGACATCCAGCCCCACCCACAACTACCTGGACCCACGCACGCTGGCAGCGATCGGGCCGATCGATCTGCGGGCGCGGATGATCGTCGAGGGGATGATGACCGGGATGCACCGCTCTCCGATGGAGGGCGTCAGTGTTGAGTTCGCCCAGCACCGCCAGTACACCCCCGGGGATGACACGCGGTTCCTGGACTGGAAGGTCTACGGCAAGACCGACAAGCTGTACCTCAAGCAGTATCAGAAGGAGACCAACCTGGACATGGCCGTGCTGGTCGACGCCTCGGGTTCGATGCGCTACGCCTCGACCCGCGGGCTGGTCGCCACCGGCTCGCCGCGCGCCCGGCGGGGACATGTCTGGTCGAAGTTCGACCACGCCGCGAGCCTGGCGGCGGCGATGTGTCATATCGCACTGCGCCAGCAGGACCGTGCATCGGTCGTCCTGTTTTCTGACACGGTTAAGACCGCCACCCGTCTGTCCAACGCCCACGACCACTGGCGAACGATCGTCGAGGCGCTGTCCTCGGTTCATCAACAGGGGGCCGACGCTCCCGCGGCGCAAACCGGCGGTAACGAAGCACCGGCCGACCGGACCGACCTGGGCAGGGTATTTAATCAAGCGGTCGCCCGGCTCAGGAGGCGGTCGTTGGTCGTGTTGATCAGTGATTTATTCGACGACACAACGGTCATCGAGCAGGGTTTGGCGCGGCTGAAGTTTCACCGCCACGACGTGATCGTGTTGCAGACGCTGGACCCGGCCGAGATGACGTTTCCCTTCCGCGGCCCGTCTCAATTCATGGACCTCGAATCCCATACCCGGCTTCAGATCGACCCCCAGGCCCTTCAACGGATGTACCTCGAGGCGCTCAATCGGCACCTCGAGCAGGTCGAGCAGATCACCCGGCGCTTCCGTTTTGATTACATGGTGTTGAACACGGCCGAGCCCCTGGGCACAGCGCTGAGCCACTTCATGGCCCGCCGCGCCGCCACGATGGTTAAGAAATGATAATCAGGCGTATCAACCATCCCCCGGATCAGTCAACCGCGCGCCGTCCTTGGGCCCGATGCGCCGGCTTCGTTGCGCCGGTTATGACGTCGGCAGAGCAACGACCTGTTCAGCGAGATCTCGGATGCTGACCGTTACCGCCCAGACACTGACGCCGTTCATCAGCCCCGCGCTGGCGTGGGCGGGCCTGGCCGCGGTGTCGATCCCGGTTGCGATCCACCTGCTGTCGCGGTGGCGGCGCAGGCCCCAGCCCTGGGGCGCGATGCGGTTTCTGCTTGAGGCTTACCGCAAACAAAAACGCAGGATGCGCCTCGAACAATGGCTGCTGCTTCTGACCCGCTGCCTGATCGTCCTGCTGCTGGGTCTGTCCCTGGCCAGGCCACGCCTGATCGGCTCGGCCGCGCGGTGGCTGGGCGGACTCGATCAGCACGGCCGTGTGGTAGACCTCGTGATCGACGATTCCATGTCGACCTTTGCACCCGACGGCCGGGACGCGACGCGGTTTGATCGGTTGATCCATTCGGCCCATTTGATGGTCGACGCCCTGGGCCCCGGTGATCGCGCAACGATCTGGCGCGCCGGCCGACCGGCCAGCGCCGTGATCGCACAACCGACCGCCGACCGTGACGCGCTGCATCAAGCCTTAAAAAAATTGCGACCGGGATACAGCCGACCCGATCTTCCCCGGGCGCTTGAACAGATCGCACGGTCATCCAAAGACAACCCGGCCTCGAGCGAGCAGCGACTCACCGTGCTGCTGAGCGACTTCGCGAGTTCATCCGAGTACCTGACCCGTCCGCCCGACTCATCGCTGGGGGCGATGAATCCTTCCAGCGGGTTTGTGGCGCCCCGGCCTCTTTCGGGGTTGAGTAACACACAGGTGTTGTCTGTCGAACCCAACAGACGGGTGGTGGTCCTCGGCGGTGAAGCGGGCGTCGGTGTGCCGGCCCGGGTCCGCGTCCAGCGGTATTCCGAGCGATTGTCCGAGGAGTCGGTTTCGTTGACGATCTCGTTGATCGACCGTGATGGCCGCCGCCTGTCGGCCGTGAAGCGACCGGTGACGTTTTCACACGGGCAGGGTGTCGCGTCGGTCAACGTCACACTCCCCCTGAGCGAGGATGCACCGACACCCGATTGGGGTAACGGAAAACTACTCACAATCCGGGCGCAACTGGTAGGCAAGGCGGACGGGCTAACAGCTGACGATCAAAGCGACGCCGTGGTTGAGCTCCGCAGCAGGCTGCGTGTAGCGGTTGTGGATGAGCCGGTCGGGTTGTCGGTTGACTCTGAGGCGGGGCTCTCGCCGGGGCAATGGCTTAGGCTGGCGCTCCGTCCGCAGGTCACCGGTATGTCCGGGCCTGTTGATATCGTCGCGTTGTCACCGGCCCAGTTAAACGACCCCGCGTCGGTTGGATCGGTTGACGCCGTGATGCTGCTTCGACCCGATCTTTTGTTCGAGTCATCCTGGGATGTTCTCGCGTCTTACGCCGATCGGGGCGGGGTTGTCTGGGTGTTCACCCCCGCGGTTGAAGGCACGGCTGTGTGGGTTGAGCCCATGATCAAGGCGTTCGGCGCGGATTGGCGTGTCGGGCTCGAACCCGTGACCAACCTGCCTGCCGGCGGGTCTTGGAACTTGTCCGCAGACCGTCTGCAAGCGGAGGCGCATCAGTTGTTGGCCGCCGATTGGCAGGCGCTAAGCCGGCCGGTGCGCATCATCCGCCGACTCCCCGTGGATGCGCCTCGGGGTGAGTCGTGGATACGGCTTTCGCCGGACGTAGAGCCGGTTGCTGATGACAACAACGCTGCCAACGAGGGCGCTGATACGGTGTTGGCCAGTCACAACGTCGGTCGGGGCTCGCTGCTTTTTTTGTCTACCGCTGTGGATACCCGCTGGACCAACCTGCCGACCAAACCGCTGTTTGTCCCGCTGATCCATGAGACACTGCGCGGCGTGCTGGGCGCGGGTCCAAGGCCTGGCACAGTCGAAGCGGTCGCCGGCGATCTTCCGGATCTGGATAGCGCCTGGTCCGGAGTAGCTGGGGTTGATCGGCTTGTGATCAGCGGCGATCTGGTCCATCACGTCGACGGCCCGGAAACGTCAGTGCCGGGTAACAGAATTACCTTGAGCGTCGGTGAGCGGGGCGAGCAATTCGATCAACCGGTGGATATCCCCGGCGTGTATCTGGCGGACGGCGAGGCCGGGCCCTGCCGACTGATCGTTAATGTTGATCCGAAGGCCGGCGATACCCGTCAGGTCAGCGAGGAGATACTGGCCCACTGGCTGGATGGCTTAGGTGATTGGCGTTGGCTTGACGAGGGGAATCCAGGCTCGGCGCTTGATCGGCCGGACAGCACGTCTGACTTGGGCTGGGCGCTTCTTTGGGCGCTGCTGGTGTTGGTTTTGATAGAAACAGTGCTGGCCAGGATACTTAGTCACGCCCACACGGGGCCTGGACGATCCCTGACCGGCCGGCTGTTTGGGTCGTTTGTACAGCTGCGCAGCGAGGAGAAATCTGCCGACGGCGGGCGGGGGAGGGCCGCGTGATGCAGACGCTGTCCGGTCAACTTCTGCTGGCCCAACAGGACGGTTCGTGGATTGATCGGATCCTTGGTCTGCGCACCGTGCATTGGTCGGACCCGTCGGCCGGAGTTGGATTCGAATATGTCCTGCCCGCGTGGGTTTGGGCGCTGGTCTTCGTCTCGGCGCTGTTGTTTGCCGGCTGGAGCTATCACCGCCTGCTGGGCGGACGGGTGTTGAGGATGATGCTTGCGTTTCTTCGCGCCGTAACGCTGGTGGTGTTACTTATCCTGCTTGCCGGACCGACTTTGGTGCTCCCGCGGGAGACGGTCGAGCCGGACTGGCTTTTGGTGCTGGTCGACCGCAGCGGGTCGATGCGCGTGCGTGACCTGGTCGATGCACAGTCCGGCGAACCGATCAACCGAGACACAGCGCTGCGCCGTGCGCTTGAGGCGCAGTCGGCTGTGTTTTCCGATGAAGGTTTGGGCAAGGACCGCCGGGTGACCTGGCTGGGCTTTGGTGCTTCGGCGTACCCGATCGCTTCACCGGTGGATACCCCCGATATGCCTGAGCCCAGCGACTTAGCCACTTCGATCCGCACGGCGATCGAGCAGGCCCTGCGGCTCCCGGCCGGCAAGCCGGTCAGCGGGGTCGTGCTGATCAGCGACGGGCAGACCCCGCAAGACACCGGCCAGGCACTTGTGCAGCGGCTCAAGCATCAGGGGGTCGGCGTCTATACCGTGGCGGTAGGCGCGGCCCAGCCGCCGCTTGACCTGGCGATCGGGCAGGCTCAAAGTCCCCGCCGTGCGTTTATCAACGACACCGCGCCTGTTTCCGTCACGGTGGATCAGCTCGGCGGTGACGCGCTGAACCGGGCGCAGATTGTTTTGACCCTGACCGATGAAGCCGACGGGCGGGTGTTGGATCAGAAACCGCTCGATGAGGCTTTACCAAACGAACCGGTCAAGCTCCACGGCAAGTCTTCTCAGATCGGCACGGCGCGTTGGCGGGTCAGCGTCGAGCACAAGCCAGCACCCGGCCAAGCCCCTCTGCGTGAACTGGTCACCGACAACAACACCCGCGTGGTCGAGGTCGAGATCATCGATCGACCGATCCGCGTGCTGTATATCGAGGGCTACCCCCGCTGGGAGTTTCGCTACCTTAAGAACCTGTTAATCCGTGAGAAGTCGATCAGCTCGAGCACGGCCCTACTCAGCGCCGACCGCGCCTTTGCGCAGGAGGGCGACATCCCGATCACACGCCCGCCGGCTACGGCCAAGGAAATGGACGCCTACGATGTGGTGATCGTCGGCGATGTCCCGTCCGGGTACTTCAGCGCCAAGCAACTATCCCTGCTGCGTGACCACGTCTCGGTCGGTGGCGCGGGTCTTATATGGATCGGCGGCGAGGTCAGCACGCCCCGGTCTTATGCCGGCACACCGCTAGCCGACCTGCTGCCCATGCGCCGGCCCGGTGACGTCAAGCGCGCAGGCGACATCTCCAGCCGGTTCTATGTTCAACCGACCGCGCTGGCCCAATCCCTGAACGTGTTGCAGTTGGGCGGGGTTGGGTCGGATGCGCAGCAGACGGATGCCTGGCCAGACGACCTGCCGCCGCTGCGCTGGGCGCAGGACCTTGGACCGCTTAAACCGACGGCCGACGTGTTGGCGGAGGTGTCGACAGAAAACTCTGACCGGCAGGCCCCCGCGCTGGTCCGTCTGCGCTACGGCGCGGGGCAGTCGCTTTATGTCGGGACCGATGAGGCGTGGCGTTGGCGCTACGGACGGGGCGAACTGTACTTCGAGCGGTACTGGGTGCAGTTGGTTCGCATGCTCGGTCGGGCAAGGATACAGGCCGACGCCGACCGCGCACGGCTAAGCGTGTCCCAGCGGATCGTTGAAGCTCAACAGGCTGTGGTCGTTGAATTATCGTTAAGCGATCCGTCACTGATCGCCCGGGGCCTGGTGCGTGTGGGTGTCGCGGTCCGATCGGCCTTAGATCCTACAGCACCGCCGGTCGAGGAATTGGTGCTGCTGCCAATCGGTGATGCTAACAACCCCAACGACACCGGGGCCGGACGCACAAGCTACCGCACGGTCTGGCGGCCCGGCGTGACCGGGAGTTTGGTTTTGATGGTTTCCGACCCGGCGTTTGAGGGCCTGGGTCTGACCGAAACGGTCCGGGTTCAGGCGGCGGATGACGAGATGCGTAACCCACAAAGCGACCACGGGAGGCTGTCGGCATTGGCGGAGCAGACCGGCGGGGCGGTTGTGGCTTTAGATGAGCTTGATCGGCTGTTAAAGCTCGTGCCCAACCGCGCCAGGATCACCCCGGCCGACATCCGTGAGCCTTTGTGGGACTCGGCCTTGTCGCTGATCGTGGTCCTCACGCTTCTTTCGCTTGAGTGGGTGCTTCGGCGGGCGATCCGGCTGACATAAGTGGGCTAGACTTTCAGGCGGGCGTTGTTGTCAATGTGCAAGGCTGTAACGGGTAGAACATGCAGAGCGTGACCGGACAACTTCATCAGGTACGGCGACGGGCCAAGGCGCTGTTGGTTGTCCAACGGCTGTCTCGGTTCGTGACCGCGGCGGCGGTGGTGATGCTGATCCTGGCTTTTGTTGATTTTGCGCTTGACCTGCCGGGGTGGCTGCGTCTGATATCCGGGCTATTCATCGGCGCGGAGGGCGCGGTCTGGCTGACGCTGCGTCTGTTGCGCGTGGCGCGTTTCAACCCAAGCCTAAGCGAACTGGCGCTGCGGGCCGAGCGCGTGTATCCGAAGTTAACGGGTGTGTTGGCGAGTTCGGTAGAGTTCTCATCCGCAGGCGGACCCGCCGACACAACCCGCGGCGGCGCACTGGCGGGGCTGGCGGTTCAGCGGGCGCTTGAGCTGCTTGAGGGGGTCAAACTCTCACGGTTGATCGATCCGTCTTATACCGCCAAGTGTCTTGTTGTCATGCTTGCGGCGCTGCTATTTTTCGGCGGGGTGGTCCTGTCCGCGCCTGACGCCAGCCGGACCGCCGCGATGCGCTGGCTGATGCCGTTGGGTTCAACCCAGTGGCCTCGCCGGGTTTTGATTGAGGATGCGACCGGTTTGTCGGTCTGGCCGATAGACGCACCGCCGCGGGTCGTCGCCGAAATCCAGCGGGGCTACCGCCCGGGGATGCGCGTCCATGTCCACTACCGGTTGACCGGCGCCGATGGTCAGGACGGGCTGTGGACACAGGTCCTGATGACCGAGCAGTCCAACACCGCTGAAGGCCAGGCCGCGTCGTTCGAGCGGCTGATCGACATCCCCCCGTTTGTTGTCCGGTCGGTCCACGACCGTTCCGACGGCCAGGCGGTGCTGACCTATTACCTAAGCGCCGGGGACGGTCAGACCCAGCCGGCCCGGGTCACGCTGGTCGCCAGGCCGGCGGTCGTGGATGTGCTCGCCACGATCCGCCCACCGGTCTACGCCGCCGGGCTTGCGGATATCCAGGAAGCGGCCTTGCACCGCCAAAGCGGACAGATCGCCTCGGCCAGCGCGCTGGTTGGCTCGTCGGTTCGGCTTGACGTGCGATTGAGCAAACCCGTTTCGGTTACAGAAGACCATCTCCCCGATGTCCTGCCCGGCCTGATTGACTTAGTTGGGCTGGATCAGATTGAGCTACAGGAACTAAACGGATCGTCGTCCCAGACCGACGCGGGTTTCTCACTGGCGTTCCGTCTGGACACAACGTTTCAAACGCCGATCCGGGTCACGGACGAGCACGGGCTGAATAACCTGTCGCAGCGTCGCTACCAGATCGAAGCGGTGATAGACAAGCCACCGTCGGTCGCGATGATCTTGCCGGCCGCCGACGAGGCTGTTCTGGCCTTCGCCGAGGTCCCGGTTTCGGCGACCGCGCAAGACGACGTCGGGTTGGAGCAGATCGAGTTGGTCGCGGAAATAAAAAAGCGCAGCGCGTCGGGCCAGTCGCCGGGTGAATCCTTGCCGACGCTTGCCAGGCAGACCGGGAGGCGGACGAGTCTGGGGGCCAGCGCCGGGCTCGACCTTTCGCAGCTTCAGCTGCGCCCGGGCGATGAAGTCATTCTGTCCGCCCTGGCAAGCGACGTGTTCGATCTGGACGGGCACAAGCACGAGCCTGTCCGTTCGGCGCCTAGGAGCCTGCGCATCATCGATGAGCCAACCCTGATCGCCCAGATGCGCAGCGAACTGGCGGGGCTGCGTCAGCAGGTGGTGCGCCTCGAACAGACCCAGCGCAGGATCGAAACCGATCGGCCGCCATCGGTGACCCAGCCCCAACAGGCGCAGGTGACCCGTCGGCTTGGGTCTCAGGAGATGCTTTTAGATGCGCTACAAGATAGGGCGGACCGCAACCGTCTGGATGACCAGCCGATGACCGAGCTGATCGATCAGGCGGGCAAGCTCATCAGCCAGGCCCAGCAACACTCTTCCCGCGCCGCGGATCGTCTGGGTCAGGCCGTCGATCAACCCGAAGACACCGACGCGCTGCAGGAACAGGCGCAGGTCGATCAGCAGGCGGTGCGTCATACGCTCACCCAGTTAGCCGAGCTATTGGATCAGGGCCGGGATGTGTTGACGCTGAAACTTCAATTACAGCAGCTTAAAACCCAGCAGCAATCACTGGCGACCGACACCCGCGCACTCTTGCCTCAGACAGTCGGGCAGGACAAGGATCAATTGCCGGATGAGATGCAAGACCAGCTTGAAGAATTAGAGCATCGGCAAGACGAGTTATCGCAACAGGCCCAGGCGCTCACCCGTCAGATGCAGGCGACGGCCGATGCCTTGGCGCGCCAAGGCGAGCGGGACCAGGACCAGGCCGCCGCCGAGGCGCTAGCCGAAGCCGCGGCGATCGGTCAGCGCCAAGGGCTTGGTGAATCGATGCAGCAATCGTCCGAGGCGATTCAACAGAACCAGCTATCTCAGGCGGGGCAGAACCAGGACCGGGCGATGGATGCCCTGGACCGGATGCTCGCGGAGATGGGGACGCAGGAGAAGCGCCGTCAGGCGATCCTGCGCCGCCGATTGGCGGAGCTTTCCGAGTTGATACGGAAACTGCTTGAGCGCCAGGTCGCGCAGGCGCAGACGCTAGAGCGGTCAGATGCACAAGCGGTCCCGGCGCTTCAGACCTCGCAGGCCGCGCTACGTCGGGCGACGATGGGCGCTCAGCACCGGGCCTCCGGCTCGGAAGAAGCCGAGCAGGTCAGGTCTGCGTTAGAAGAAGCGGTGACCGAACAGGGCACGGCCGTGGGCGCGCTTGGCCGGGGTGAAAACCTCACGGCATTGACGGCCGAGCGTGCGGCGGCGGATCACCTGCGGTCGGCGCTTGAGCAACTGGAAAAAATCGTCAAGGACACGGCGCTCGAGCAGGCCAGGAAAGAGCGTCAGGCGCTGCGTGAGGCCTACGAGAAGTACGCTAAGCGCCAGGACGGCTTGCGTGACCAGGTGCGTGCGATCGTCGATGTCGGGCCGCTTGATCGCAAACGCCGCGCGGCGTTGGTGTCGCTATCCGGCGGGCAGTCCGAACTCCAGCGGGCGATCGCCGAGACAGGTCAGAAGGTCGAAAAAACGCTGGTGTTTGAGTACATGCATGATTCAATGGGTACCGCGTCCAGCCGGGCGGTGAGCATGCTCCGACGAGGCGACGGCGGCGAGGGGGTCCGGGCCGATCAGCGGTCGATCGCCACGATGCTGCGTGTGATGGCCGAGGCGCTCAAGGAAGACCCCAACAACGACCCGTTCACGGGTGAGTCCGGCGGCGGCGGAGATGGCGGCGGCGGCGGTGATGCTCCGCTTGTTCCGCCTTTAGCCGAGTTGAAGCTGTTCCGGGGGATGCAGCAGGTGGTCTATGACCAGACCCGGTCGGCTGAAACTTCCTTAGCCGGTCAGCCCGATGAGCCGATGAAACAGAAGATGCTCGAACTTTCCACACGCCAGCGAGAACTTTCCGCCCTCGGCCAGCGTTTAATAGAGAAGATGAAGCAGCAACGCCAAGCCCCCGAAGTTGCCCCACGCATCGACCCCGAGCGAGCCCCCAAGCCGACGGGAGATCATCCATGACGTTGTGCAGGTTCAGCCGGGCCTTGGCGATCATGACCGCTGTCACGTTGTGGCTATGCGCGGGCGCTCTGACCTCGGCCCAAGCCGATCAGCCGACGCTGGACGAATTGCTTAACCTGGCGCCGGCGGATGAATCAGCCACGACTGAGACGGGCAACACAGGCGAGGTTAACCCGGATGAAGGCGAGGACCTGGCCGGTTCTGTCGAGCAGGCTTTGTCGGCCTCGGCGGCGGCGGATGCGTTTGAGCAGGCGGTTTTGGAGATGGACCAGGTGTCGCGCCGTCTGGGCAGGTCTTACGACCCCGGGATTCAGACCCAGCGGATGCAGGAATCGATTTTGCGCAAACTGGATCGGGTGATCGAATCGGCCCGGCAACAGCAGCCCCCATCAGGCGGCGGGTCGGGGTCTTCGGGCAAGCCAAGGGATCAGGACAGCGGCGGCGAACAGGTTGCCAAGCAGGGCAGTTCCGCCAGCGGGCAGGACCAGCCTCAAGACGGCGGTCAGCAGGCCAGCACCGGCGGCGCGTCGTCGGGCTCGCCACAGGACCCAACGTTGCAGGATAAGCCGATCGAGCAACTGCGCAGAGAGTGGGGCGTGTTGCCACCAAGACTCCGTGACGAGCTAAGCGAAGGGCTGCGCGAGCGATTCAGCCCGCTATACCGGCGTATGACGGAGGACTACTACAAGGCCTTGGCCGAACAGGAGTAGGTTTTGTTTTCGCGGTTACATTTGATGTCATGGCCTGTGTTGTCCGTTTTAGCGGCGTTGACTTTTTCCGCTGCGCCGGTGTCGGCGCAGCCACAAGACGGGCCCGCCGGCGACACGGGGTTTGTTGAGATCACCCCGCAGGTGCGTCAGGCGGTGGACGGGGGGCTGGCGTATCTGGCGCACATGCAGTCCGAGGACGGCAGCATCGGCGGCTCGCGCTTTCCCCGGCACGTCGGGATCACGGGGCTGGCCTGCCTGGCGTTCATGGCCGACGGCCACCTGCCCGGGCGCGGCGAGTACGGCCCAAACGTGCAGCGCGGGCTGGACTTCATATTGAATAACTCGACCGAGTCCGGGCTGATCGCCGCCGAAACCTCACACGGCCCGATGTACGGCCACGGGTTTGCGACCCTGTTTCTCGGCGAGGTGTACGGGATGACCGGCGACCCGCGCACACGCGAGGCCCTGCTCAAGGCGGTGCGCCTGATCGTCACGACGCAGAACCCCGAGGGCGGCTGGCGGTATCAGCCCCGGCCGTTTGATGCCGACATCTCCGTGACGATCTGCCAGGTGATGGCCCTGCGCTCGGCGCGCAACGCCGGGCTGAGCGTCCCCAAAGAAACGATCGACCGGGCGATCGCGTATGTGCGCCAGTGTCAGAACCCAGGCGACGGCGGATTCAGGTACATGCTCAATTCAGGCGGGTCGGCGTTCCCGCGGTCGGCGGCCGGGGTCGCGGCGCTCTATTACGCCGGGGTCTACGAGGACGACGCGATCAACAAGGGGATTAGCTACCTGCAACAGTCCAGCAACAGCGTCCCTTTCCGCACCGGCGGGCACTACTTCTACGGCCACTACTACGCCGCGCAGGCCATGTTCCTCGCCGGCGGCGAACACTGGGAGCAATGGTTTCCCCAGGTCCGTGAGCAGCTTATTACACGACAACTCCCCGACGGGTCGTGGAACAGCAGCCACGGCGAACCTTATGGGACGGCGATGAGTTTGCTGATTCTCCAGATACCCAACAGGCTTTTGCCGATATTTCAGAAGTGAACACTCAACATCATCATCCCGCGTTTGGCTGTATCAACAGGGTTGCTCATCATCGAGCGATCGCCTGGGCGATGTCGCTGACGAGTGTGTTCGCTTGTGCCGCGCGTTTGTCGGCGGTCACCCCCGCGGAACTGATCGGGCCGGACATGGATGTCAGGTCGATCCAAGTCACCAGCCTGCGCGGCGACACGCTTCACTACTTCGATGAACAGCGCACGCTGCGCAGCGCGCCGGTGGACGGTTTCGTTCAACTGCGGGCGATCGGCGGGCAAGACACGGCGCTGCAGCATCCCGGTGAGATGATCTGGATGACCGACGGGCAGCAACTCGCCGGCACGTGGGTCGGCCCGACGGCGGACCGGACGGGTATCCGCTGGCGTCATCCGGCGATCGGGGATATGACCATCACGCTTGAGGATGTGACGCGGATCGTCTGGCGGGGCGACAACCAAGACGGCGCCGATCAGGCATATGAAACACCCGCGACGGACACTGTGGTATTGACCAACGGCGATGCGCTGACAGGTTTTGTTACGGAGTTAACCGGCCGGGGGATCACGCTGTCGCCGGGTAGCGGTGGTGAGCCGTTTACGATCCCGTATGCGCGGGTGTCGTCCATGACGCTGGGAAACCCGGTCCGCCATGAAACGACGCCGCGTCACCGGGTCCGCCTGGCTGACAACACCCGGGTATGGGCCGAGCAGATCGAGTTGTCAGGTGACCAGGCGTTCTTGACGGTGATACCCCCCGGCGCGTCTTCCCGCCGTGTCCAGTTGCCGATCGTGGACCTTGAGCGGATCGATTTTTTGGCCGGTGGTTTTGGTTTGATTGATCTGACGGACCTGCCGAGCCGGACGACGGGGCCGCCGCGCGTCTTTGGCTTGTTGGTCCCGGTGCGAGTAGATGGCCGATCGGTCCGGGTGCATGCCCCCGGTGAGGTGACGTTTGACCTGCCCG
This sequence comes from Gammaproteobacteria bacterium, assembly GCA_021773335.1. Taxonomy (GTDB): domain Bacteria; phylum Pseudomonadota; class Gammaproteobacteria; order JAJFKG01; family JAJFKG01; genus JAJFKG01. Next base: position 22,207 of record JAJFKG010000057.1, on the reverse strand, counting down.
AAGGGGCCCAGCGGTTTGCCGCCCAGGCGGTGTTGGACACCTCCGGTGATGACCCGCCCCAAGCGATGGCCGGGTGGTCCGACTTCCAGGTCGTCGTGTCGACCCATGACGGCGAACAGGCACGCTATCACATCACCGGGGAAAAGCCCGTTGTCCAGATCAATACGCCTGTTTCGGGCACCGTCCTGTCGGTTCGGCTGGACCCCGGGGTTAACGGGCCTATCCTTGATCGGCTGGAGCTAAAAGACGCGGTGATCCTGATCCGCCTGCCCGAGGCTACATCGACCGGCGGGGCGGACCGATGATGAATCCTGGGGCTGGTCCGGGGATCGGCTCTGTGTTTCGCCGGTTAGCCAGCGTGTTTTTATCGGCCCAGGCCGATCGGGCTGCTCCTATTTGGGTATCTTGTATGTCTCACCCGTCAGATGACCCGGTGAGACGGTTATCACAGCGATGGATCCATCATCCCAAAACATCACGGCGCCACTCGGACCTGGGTCCAGCCACGCCAAGCAGGACGACCTGGGGCATGTGCTGTTCCTCAACCGTGAGTTGTCCTGGCTGGAGTTTAACCGGCGCGTGCTGCGCGAGGCCCTGGATGAGCGCACGCCGTTGCTGGAGCGGGTCGGGTTCCTGGCGATCTTTAACTCGAACCTGGATGAGTACTACCAGAAACGTGTCGGCGGGCTGAAGCGCCAGATAGCCGCCCGTGTGAGTCTGCGCAGCCCCGACGGGCTGACCCCGACCGAGCAGATCGCCGTGATACGCCAGGCCGTGCTCCCCATGCTCCGTCTCCAGGCCGATTGTTTCGAGAAGGTCATCAAACCCAGCCTCACCGAGGAGGGGATCCATCTCTTGAAATGGAGCCAACTCGACGACGGCCAGCGTGCCCGCGCGGCGGATTACTTCCGTAAGAACCTGTTCCCGGTGCTGACCCCCTTGGCGGTCGACCCGGGGCACCCGTTCCCGTTTATCAGCAACCTGAGCACTTCGCTGGGCGTGCTGCTGAGTGACCCGCAGGCGGATGAAGACGACGGCGCAGACAGGCCCGGCGGAAACGGGCAACAGGCGGAGGGTGCTGACCGTTTCCGGTTTGCGCGTGTCAAAGTCCCCGGGGTCCTGCCCGGTTGGGTCCGGCTGGACGGCGATAGCGACGGCAAGGACGGCGAGGGCCACCTGTTCGTCAACCTCGAGCAGATCATCCGCCACAACCTCGGGGAGTTGTTCCAGGGGATGAATATCATCGAGGCGCAGCCGTTCCGTGTGACCCGCAACGCCGACGTCGAGCGTGACGAGGAAGACGCCGAAGACCTGCTGGAACTGGTCGAGCAGGAGCTTAGGGACCGTCGTTTTGCCCAGGCTGTCCGGCTGGAGGTCAGCGACGACCCGGCGCGCCCGATGAATCGGCTGCTGGCCGAGCAACTGGACCTGCCCGAGCAGGACGTGTACGAGATGCCCGGGGAGCTCGAATACACGGACCTCTGGGCGATCCACGGCCTGAACAAGCCGGAGCTGAAGCACGAGGCCTGGAAGCCCGTGCTGCCCCCGCGTTTTGCCGACACCGAGGCGAATATCTTCAGCATCATCCGCGCCGGCGACGTGCTGGTGCATCACCCCTACGAGTCGTTTGGCGCCAGTGTTGAAAGGTTCATCCACGCCGCCGCGACCGACCCGAAGGTGATCGCGATCAAGCTGACGCTGTATCGCACAAGCGGCGATTCGCCTTTCATCCCCGACATCATCCGCGCCGCGGAGTCCGGCAAACAGGTGGTCTGCCTGGTCGAACTCAAGGCCCGGTTCGATGAAGAACGCAACGTCCAACTCGCGCACCGTCTGGAGAAGGCCGGGGTCCACGTGGTCTACGGGGTGGTGGGCTTAAAAACCCATACCAAGACCAGCCTGGTCGTACGCCACGAGGCCGAGGGCATGCGATGCTACGCCCACATCGGCACGGGCAACTACCACTCCCGAACCGCGTCGCTCTACACCGACCTGAGCCTGTTCACCGCCGACCCGGCGATCACGTCCGACCTGGTCGAGTTGTTCCACTACCTCACAGGGATGAGTCAGGAGCGCCACTTCAAGAAGCTACTGGTCGCGCCGACGAACCTGCGCTCCCGGCTGGTCGGGATGATCGACCGTGAGATCGAGCATTGCAAGGCTTGGCACGATCGCGGCGGCGATCCGGGAGACCTAAACCGCCCGACGATCATCGCAAAGATGAACAGCCTTGAGGACCGTGCGATCTGCCGAAAGCTCTACGAGGCGAGCCAGGCCGGCGTGCGGATCAAACTCATCGTCCGCGGGTTCTGCACGCTTCGCCCCGGCGTCCCCGGGCTCAGCGATAACATCACCGTCCAAAGCGTCATCGGCCGATTCCTCGAACACTCGCGGATCTTCTACTTCTACAACGACGACGCCGGCAAAGGCAAGTCCGAGTACTACATCGGCAGCGCCGACTGGATGTACCGTAACCTCGACAACCGCGTCGAGTGTGTCACCCCGATCGACGATCCCGCGCTGCAGGCCCGGCTCAAACAAGTCCTGGACATCATGCTTGTCGACCAGCGCCAGTCTTGGGACATGCAGTCCGACGGGATCTACGTCCAGCGCCAGCCTAACCCCGACGACCCGGAAACGGAGATCGGCACGCACCAGCGCCTGATGGACCTGGCCCGCAAAGAGACCGCGCCACAGGCCCAGACGTCCGACACGCAGTGAGTAGGCAACTTTTTTTTTCATCCCCCGGGCTGCCGACCCGATGCCCACTTAGCCACACATAAGACCAATAAGTCTATTGCGTAATATGGGTGCCCCCACTACTTAGCATCCGCCACCCGATTCATCGCCATGTCTAGCGCCTTCGTTGGCGAGGGTTTTCACCGCCAAGCCTGACGGGTGAACCGATAAAAACCCTTGCCAGACTGTCGGTTATGGGTTAGGTTCTCGGTATCCGAGGGAGGCCCGGTCGGATTCGTGGGTGATCCGGCTCTTTTGTTCATGTCTTTGAAAAGCCTCCCGTTTATTGAAGGAAGGAAAAACCATGTCCAGGTTCGTTGCATTGGGAACCGTTGCGGTGCTGTCCTTTTCCACCGCCGCCAGCGCGTTGATTTTTACCCCGACACAGGACAACCGCCAGACCTATGCCGGGACGGTTGTCTTTGGCAGCTTCACCGACGGGACCACTGAAACCCCCTCGTCGCCATTCAGCACGTTTGATAGCAGCATCTCGGCGAGTTCGGATTACGACGGCTTCTTTGCCGACGCCTGGGCCAACCAGTTTTCGCAAATCGGCTCGATGTATATCCAGGGCAGCGGGTTCGTAAATGCCCAGATCGGTTTCTCGTTCGATGATTGGGAGAACGGTGACACCGACACGACCAACATGAATCCAGGTGATAACAGCGCCGGCGGCCAATCCCTGCTCGAGATCCTTTTCTCGATCGACATGGACGCCCACTACGACCTGTCTGGGTTCATCGGCGCGGGCATCGGGCTTGCTGAGGGAACGATCGAGTACGGCTCCAACCAATCCGCCAGCGTGGTGCTATTTGACATAGATAACGGCGTTACGCTCGTCGATGAGTCCGTCACGGACGACGAGCGGGCCCTTTCGAATAGCGGCCATCTAGGCCCCGGCAACTACCGGCTCACCGTCGACGCCAGCGTCGAGGTCTTTGGCTCAGCACAGGAAGCCGAAACCAACGGCATCACCGTCCCCGGGGGAGACATCTATACCGCCTCCGCCGGATTCGAGGGCGTCAGCCTCCTGCTCACCGGCCGAGACCAGCCGATCCCCGAGCCGGTGACCACGACACTCGCCGGACTTGGCTTGGGCGCTTTGGCGCTGCAGGCCACCCGACGCCGCAGGGCGTGATGTGCTTTGGCTTTTTCAGTTAGTGACCTCAGGTCCGCGGGGCGCACACCCGCGGACCTTTTTCTTTTGCCCGGACCACAACCGTGTCCTTAAGGAACAAGATCATACTTATCTGTCTGGACATAGTAGTTTCATCGCGCCCCTGCGCTGGTGGTACATTCAAATCAACTTACTTAAATATCTCCTTTTTCAAAGGCGATAATGCTTGTTCTTGTACGCTTTGACTGTTATATTAATTTGATTATTACTAGGTGATGTGGTCCGTGTGGGCGGGTCAAATCAGATCATGCATATCAAGCCGACTTAATTTCTAGTCCTGAGGGAAAGGGTAACCAGATGATCAGATGTTTTTTGTTGGGAAGCGCTGCGTCGCTGTTGATCGCGGGCCCGGTGTCCGCGCTGACGATGACACCGAACGCCGACGCCCGATCCGTTCAAGCCCATGCGATCGCTGGCGCGGACGATGACTTCGATGCCGATTCGCCTAACGCACCGCTTGCGATTTTCGGGAGCTCCGTCAACGCCGAGGCGATGGAGTTTGGCCCACCTCCCCTGACCGCCGGTGACGCTGAGTATGAGTTATTCGGCGCCTCGTCATATGCCAGCGCCTTCCAGGATTCATCGGTCGGCCCGCTTTCGATCTCCGGCAGCGGGTCCGCCGAAGCCAGCGGAGACCATGGCGGCATGACCCAGATCCCGTACCCAGGGGATAGCGACTCGTTTAACAGCCATGGTGGACACTTCCAGGCCTACGGCAAGAGCGTCCTGGAGATCGTGTTCTCCATCGATGAAGCAGCCGCATTCGATCTGTCGGGCTTCCTCGGTGCCGGGACCGAGCTGGCTGTCGGCGCCGACAGCAACGATGTGATCAACCGAGCGAGCATCAGCCTCTTCAATACCGCCACCCTTGAATCGGCGTTCAAGGCCGAGATCTCCGACGACTTTCTCGAAGTCGACGAAATGGGCGTGATTGTTGCCGGCGAGTACCGCTTCAAGGTCGAGGCCTACGCGGAGGTGTTTGGTGGGGCGCTGATTGAGGCCACTCAACTGCTCGGCGACGCCGACGATCAGGTTCCCTTTGGCTACCAGACATCCGCCGGTTTCAAGGGAGTCCTTTTGGAACTCAGCGCGACCGACCAGCCGATCCCAGAGCCCGTGACCACGACCCTTGCCGGTCTGGGTCTTGGCGCTTTGGCGCTTCAGACCACGCGCCGTCGCCGGGCCTGACGCCGATCAACCCCGGTCTGAAAAAAAACCAAAGCCCGCGTGCTCAGAGCCGCGGGCTTTTTTTTAACGGTATTGGACGGCAGACGTGTACGTCAGCATCGGTCATGCCTGAAGTTTTTCAGAAGACGCATGAAACCTCAGACGTGACGGACGCCGGTCAGGTCGCGGCGGCGGCGGGGTTGTCTGGGGTGTTGTGTTGTGGGGGAGTTGGCTTGGTTGGAGGCTTCCCCTCGCCGTGGGCGTGGGGCTTTTTTAGCTCGCTGTCGGCGGGAGACTGCACGGCGTGATCGTACAGGCTCAACAGCGAGGTCAGCCAGGCAAGCGTGGCCTCTGCGCCCTGGTTTTCGTTGACGCCCTGTGGCATCAGCGCGTCGTGACACCCGCCGCTTAGGTGGTTGTACAAGGGGGCATGCAGGTCGTTGTCGCCGAGGAACCAGTTCAGACATCGTTCCGTCCGGCTAAGCCATTTAGGATCGCTGGTGACGTGGTGGGCTTCGAGGTAGGCCTCGATGGTGACGGCCGCTTCGAGTGGCTTCTGGTTGAATCGGGTCCGCTCGCCTCCGCGCGGCAGGCCCCCGCCGTCACCGATCGGCGCGAACCGGTCGTGGTCGCCTTCTTGTATGTGGTGCAGCCATTCCAGGCTGTGCAGCGCGGCCTCGATCATGTCGTTTCGGAACATCCACCGCCCGGACATCAATAGCGCGTGCGGCAGCCGTGCGTTGGCGTAGGCGAGTTGATCGGTCGGCCAGTTCCAGTCCATGCTGGCGTTTTCTCTAAAGCGGGCGAAGAGCAGGTCGGCCAGGTGCTCGCGGACACGCCGGGCGTGGCTGTCGCCGGAGAACCGGCGGAGGTAGGCGTGTATCCCGATCAGGGTATAGGCCCAGGCGTGCGGGTTCTCGAAGTTTTCGCAGGCGGGCAGCGCCCGGTGAAACAGGTCGGCTGCGAGGGTCATCTGCCCGCGTGCCTGGCAGCGCGCCACCGCTTCGCCCAGCGATAAAACCGCCTGGGCGTGGACATCTTCCGCGAGCGGGTCATCGGTCCACCGCCGGTCGTAGCTCATCCGGGTTCGGAACCGCTGGAGCTTGGGATCGAAGGCGTGCTCCAGGAAGCCCAGGTACTTCGCCAGCAGCGACTCGACCTTCCCGCCGGTGGCGTAGTCCAGGTGGTCTTGGGCGGTGAGCATGACAGCCAAGGCCTTGGCGTTGTCTTCCGTGGCGTAGCCGTGGTGCCGATCGGGGATCGTGTTCTTGGCGTGATGGAGGATGCCCACGTCGTCGGTCAGGGTCAGCAGGTGATCGAGCTTGATCTCGGGTAGGTCCTGGGGCGATTCCAGGAGTTTGCGTGTGTGCTGTTCGATGGGCTTGGGGCTGCGGTTGCGTTCTTCCCTGACCTTGGCGAACAGGTCCAGGTACTGCCCGGCAACCTCCTTCCAGCGCATCGGACGCGTGTACTGGTACGCCCGCTTGCGCATGGCGTGGCGCTCGGTTTCGTGATCGAACAGGTAGTTAACCGCCGCGGCGAGGCTCTTGGCGTCGGCGAACGGCACAAGCTTGCCCCGGCCCTCGTCCAGCAGCTCCTGGGCGTGCCAGTAGGGCGTCGACACGGTCGCCTTGCCGGTCCCCAGCGCGTACGCCAGCGTGCCGGAGGTGATCTGCGCCTCGTTGAGGTACGGGGTGACGTACACGTCGGCGGCGCCGAGGAACTCGACCAACTCATCCATCGCGACGAACTTGTTGACGAACTCGATGTGCTGCCCGACGCCCAACTCATTGGCCCTGCGCTTCAGGCCCAGGCGATAGTCCTCGCCCGAGTCCGCGATCACACCGGGGTGCGTCGCGCCCAGGACGATGTAGACCGCGTCGGGATGACGGTCCACGATCCGGGGCAGCGCCTCGACCATGTTCTCAATGCCCTTGCTGGGCCCCAGCAGCCCGAACGTCAGGATGACCTTCTTGCCCTCGACGCCGAACTGGTCCTTGTAGAAGTTGGGGTCGACGAAGGGCACGTCCGGGATCCCGTGCGGGATCAGTTGGATCTTGTGCTCGGGGATGTCGTAGACCCCGGTGAGGAACTCACAGGCCCGTTCCGCCATCACGACGAATCGGTCGCAGATCTCGCCCAGTTGCCGGGTGACTTCCAACTGATCTTTGGTGGGCTCTTTTAAGACGGTGTGGAGCGTGGCGACGATCGGCATGCGCAGCCGGGTCAGGAAGTCCAGCACGTGCCTGCCGCTGGGTCCGCCGAACAGACCGTACTCGTGCTGGAGGCAGCAGACGTCGACCTTGGACATATTCATGAAGTCCGCCGCCAACCGGTATTCGCCCTGACGGTTTTGGTTGATCTCGAACCAGACCCTCGGCGGGTAGCGGTAGCCCTCGGCCCGATCATTCATCGCCACCGACCAGATATCGGTATGGTCCGAGGCCTTGGCGAGGGACTCGGCCAGATCGGCGCTGAAGGTGGCGATCCCACAGCGTCTGGGCAGGTAGCTGCCCAGGAGAGCGATGGTTCTAAGTGAATCCCAAGATCGTCGCGGTGGTTGCATTGCGGGCCCTGGTCCCCATCCGGCCGTCGGGCCCAGGCCTCAAAGACCCGCCGGGCTTGCCGACACAGCTAGAAACATGGTTCCTACCGGGTTTATGATAGCCCAAGGCCCCATTGAGGGCAAAGATTTTGATGGATTGGCGTCCCGCTTCTGGCCGATGCACAATAGACTGAATCGATCGTCGGGGCGTCCGGATAACCGCCTTACGGTCCATCATGAGGGTAAGGGCAGGTCTATGAAAGGTATCATCCTCGCCGGCGGGCTGGGCACTCGGCTACGTCCGCTGACGCTGGTCACCAACAAGCACCTGCTGCCGGTCTACGACCGGCCGATGATCCATTACCCGATCCAGTGCCTGGTCAACGCAGGGATCGACGAGGTTTTGGTCGTCACAGGCGGCGAACACGCCGGGGACTTCCTCAAGCTCTTGAAAAACGGCCACCAGCTCGGCTTGAAATACCTGGGCTACGCCTACCAGGAGGGCGAGGGCGGGATCGCCGATGCCCTCAAGCTCGCCGAGGAGTTCGCCGACGGCGGCAAGGTCTGTGTCATCCTCGGGGACAACATCATCGAGCGATCGATCAAAAAGGCCACCGACGACTTCCGCGCTCAGGCCTCGGGCGCGAAACTGCTGCTGAAGCAGGTCCACGACCCCCAGCGCTTTGGCGTTGCCGAACTCGACGCCAGCGGGAGCGTATTACGTATCATCGAGAAGCCCAAAGACCCGCCCAGCGATCTGGCCGTCACCGGGATCTACTTCTATGACTTCGACGTATTCAAGATATGTCAGACGCTCAAGCCGTCCGACCGCGGCGAGTTGGAAATCACCGACGTCAACAACGCCTACCTCAAGCGAGGCGACCTCACCAGCGAAACCCTCGAGGGCTGGTGGACCGATGCCGGCACGTTCGATAGCCTGTTCCGTGCCAGCGAGTTGGTTAAGGAAGGCGGCGCAAACAACGCTTAACCCGGTAGCCTACGACCAGCCGGCCCAGCAAACGAACTAACGATCCCACATACCCGACACCCGATACACACCTTGAAACCCATCACCCCCACCACACACGACGGCCCACTGAAAGACGCGTTCGCGATTGCGCAGGACAAGAACGAGCCGATTTTCGTCCCCGCAGCGATTTTCACAGACGACCGGGGCTGGTCGCTGATGAACCAGTTTCAGAACGTGCTTGCTCCGACCGGGCAGGTCAACTACTCGGTGATGTACCCCGGCGTGATCAAGGCCTGGCACCGGCACGCCAGGCAGACCGACTTCTGGCTCTGCCTGCACGGGCACCTGAAGGTCGGGGTGTATGACGAGCAATCGAACTCGGCGTGGGTCAGCGTGATCGGTGAGAAAAAGCCCGGGGTCATGGTCATCCCGCCGCCTTTGTGGCACGGCGCGGCAACCGTCGGGCCCGACTCCGCCGGGCTGCTCTACTACGTGACGCATCAGTACGACCCGGCAGCGCCCGACGAAGACCGCAGGGACCACGACTCGGTCCCGGGTTTTCCCTGGGAGATACAGCACAAGTGACCGGCGACGCGAGCAAGCCAGGCGAGCAAGCGGTGGGCCCGGTTATCGTCGTCGGTGCACTGGGCATGCTCGGCCGAGCCTGGCGCGAACTGCTGCAACAACGTCACATCCCATACAAGGGCCTGGACCTGCCCGAGCTTGATATCACCGACCCAAGTTCCATCGCCGAACACATCCACACCGGGTGCAGGACAATCGTCAACTGTGCCGCGTACACCGATGTGGACGGCGCGGAAGAAAACGAGATCACCGCGCTTCAGCTCAACGCTCAGGCCGTCAAGCTTGTGGCCGAGCGATGTAAGGCCATCGACACGACGCTGATCCATTACTCAACGGATTACGTCTTTAACGGCCAAGCCCAGTCGCCTTACCCCACCGACCACCGACGCGACCCGGTCAACGCCTACGGCCGGACCAAGGCGAAAGGCGAAGAATTCATCGGGTCCTCGGGCTGCCAACACCTGCTCATCCGGACAAGCTGGCTCTACGCGCCCTGGGCGAATAACTTTGTCCGCACGATGGTCCGCCTGACCGAAGAACGCAATTCGCTTCTGGTCGTCGACGATCAGTTCGGCCGACCGACCAGCGCCCAACACCTGGCGTCGGCTTCACTTTCATTACTCGAAAAAAACGCGCGGGGTACGTTCCACATCAACGACGGCGGAGAATGCTCCTGGCACGGGTTCGCCTGCGAGATCGCCCGGCTCGCTGGAAATACCTGCGATATCCAGCCCTGCGATAGCGATCAGTTCCCACGCCCCGCCAAACGGCCGGCCTACAGCGTGATGGATATCAGCAAGGCCGAAGCCATCACCGGCCCCATGCCCGACTGGAAAAACAACCTCGCAGACGTCATCAAGCAGATGGAGCCGCAATCCGTATGAGCACCCGCATCCTCCTTACCGGCGGGGCCGGGTTCATCGGCTCCAACTTCGTCCGCTTCGTCTTGCGCGAACGCCCGGACTATTCCATTACCAACCTCGACTCGCTGACATACTCCGGCAACCCCGAGAACCTCGCCGACCTCGAAGCAGAACCGCGATACACCTTCGTCCACGGCAACATCCTCGACCTCGAACTGACCACCAAGCTCATCAAAGATTGCGACGCGGTCGTGCCGGGCAACACCAAGCGATTCGTCCACGTCTCCACAGACGAGGTCTTCGGCGACCTGCCGCTGGACCAGCCCGATCTAAAGTTCACCGAAGACACACCGTTTGCGCCTTCAAGCCCGTACTCGGCTTCCAAGGCCGGGTCCGACATGATCGTCCGCGCCTACTGCCACACCTTCGGCATCAACGCCTGCACCACAAACTGCTCAAACAACTTCGGGCCGTACCAGTTTCCTGAAAAAGTCATCCCGCTGTTCGTCACCAACCTGATCGAGGGCAAAAAAGTCCCGCTCTACGGCGATGGGAAAAACGTCCGCGACTGGCTGCACGTCGAGGACCACTGCGAGGCCGTGCTTGCTGTGATGGAAAAGGGCGCCGCGAGCGAAACCTACTGCATCGGTGGGAACAACGAACGGTCCAACCTCGAACTGACACACGCCATCCTCGCCGCGATGGGCAAGGATGAATCCAGCATCGAATACGTCACCGATCGGCTGGGCCACGACCGACGCTACGCCATCGACGCTGCCAAAATCAAGCGCGACCTGGGCTGGGAACCCACCCGTAGCGCCTGGCCCGGCGCACTGGAAAGCACCGTGAAGTGGTACGTCGACAACGAAACCTGGTGGCAAAACGTCAAGAGCGGCGCGTACCGAAGCTACTACGAGAAGCAGTACGGATCACGCTAAGCCCGAGGCCGAAACAGCGCAACACAACCGACGGCCAACAGGGCCAGCGCCCCCGGCTCGGGGATCGTGACACCCAACGCCGGCGGCGTCCCGGTGTTCCAATAACTGATCAGGATGTTCTGATCATCGATCCCGACAAACCCGTCGCCGGACATGTCCCCGACGATGATGTCGCCGGGGGTGACGGTGGCGTTCCAATTGGTGTTGACCTTGTCGTCGATCCCAACAAATCCGTCGCCGTTGCGGTCGCCGGGCAGGCCCATGAAGACGGGCACGGTGGGTCTGGGCGGTGTGCCCGCGTTCCAGTTGGTCAGCACACTGTTGAGGTCCTCGAGTCCAACAAACCCGTCACCGGAAATGTCACCGGCGGGGAGGTCGCCCGGTGTGGGGTTTTGGTTCCAATTGCCCAGCACGATGTTCAAATCCTCGATCCCGACGAATCCGTCGAAGTTCAGGTCCCCATGCAATGGGTCCACGATCATCTGCCCGTTGACGATGGGGTTGCTCACGAACTTGTCGGCCGTGCTGAACTTCTCGCCTACCGCCAATGACCATGTCCCCTGCGCATCGTCGGAGAAAGTAAATCGGCCGATGCCGGTCGCACCGATATTGTTCTGATCGTCCGCGAAACCGTGCCAGGACACACTCAGCCCGGTCGTCTCGTCTGGTTTGAATACCAGGTCGCCGAGATCGCCGGCCGCGCCCTCAATGGCCGTAAACGCGGCGGTGTTGGTGAGGTAGGTATCAAATTCAACCGAGGGCGCAGCCCCGATGACAATCGGGGAAGCCGGCCCGATCGCCCCGCCGGCAGTGTCTTGATAGATCGAACCGGCCGTTAGTTCCACGACGATCGCCGCTATGGTCCAGTCCAGGGAGGTGTTGGCGAACAGGTCCTGGCTGACGAAAGAGTCGAGTGTCGCGCCGCCGCCATCGGTGATCAGCGTCCCGGCGGGGATCGGCACGGGCGTGACCGTCGGCAGGCTGATGGTGGCTTGTGCGGTCGTGAACGAGGTCAGAGCCAAGGCGGCGGCGGCGAGGTCGGTTCGGTAACGCATGGTGGGGCTCTCAGAGGATTTTGTGCAGGTTCGTAATCAGCGCCGGCATCTTTTTTGGCTAACAACAAGTGTCAGGCCCAGGCTAAAGACCGCGATGCCCGCAGGCTCGGGTATCGGCGCGCCCGGCGGCGGGGTGAACACGGCGTTCCAGTTGCCCAGCACGACGCCCAGGTCTTCGATACCGACAAAACCATCCCCCGATGGATCTGGCGGCACGAACGGCGTGACGGTGTCGTTCCATTCGCTGAGGATGATGTTCAGGTCGTCGATCCCGACGAAGCCGTCGCTAGTGAAATCGCCATTGATTTGCGGTGGGGGTTGGGGCTGCCGGGGCAGTGCGCCGGCGTTCCAGTTGCCCAGGATGATATTCATGTCTTCGATCCCGACGAACCCGTCCCCAGAAGGGTCGGGCTTTGAGAACGCCGTGACGGTCTGGTTCCACGCGCCCAGAATAAGGTTCATGTCTTCGATCCCGACGAACCCGTCGAAGTTCAGGTCGCCATTCAGCGGGCTCAAAACCATCTGCCCGTTGACGATCGGGTTATTGACGAACCGGACGTGCGGGTTGAAGGCTTCGGTGACGGCCAGCGACCAGGTCCCCGTAGCGTCGTCTGACAGCGTGAATCGGCCCAGGTTCATCTCGCCAATATCGCTCTTCTCGGTACCCGAACTGTCCCAGGTCATGTTAATTGATTGGGTGTCGAAAGATTGCAATGAGCCGGCGACCAGGTCCCCCGCGGAGCCGGTCAGGTTTATGACGATGCGGGGGCCGAACGGAGTGTCTATGGTCTCGGAGTGTAGATAGGTATCGAACTGTGATGAAGGAAGCGAGCCGAACCCCGCCGGATCGGTGGGGCCGATCGTCAAGCCATTGCCCAACGCACCCTCGGGTTCTTGAAAGATCGACCCGCTGTCGAGTTGGATCAGCAGAACGGCGGTGGTCCAGTCATTGGTGGTGTTGACGAAAAGATCCTGGCTGACAAAGTTGTCGAGCGTCGCGCCGCCGCCGTCGGTGATCAGCGTCCCGGCGGGGATCGGCACCTGCGCGATGGTCGGCAAACTGATGGTCGCGGAGGCTTGGGCGGTCAGGGCAAGGGAAAGAATGGCGGTGGACAGATAGCATCGCACGGCAAAGCCTCCCGGTGGGTGGGTAGGTTTGAGGACCGGCCCTATCTTAGGCTATCCCCGTCGGTTTCGGCAAGCAAAAAGGCCCAAGCTCAGGCAAAAGACTGCGATACTTGCTGGCTCGGGGACGGTAGCGATCGAGCCGGGCGGCGGCGGGGCGCCGGTATTCCAATTGCCCAGGACGACGTTGAGGTCTTCGATCCCGACGAACCCGTCGCCCGAGGGGTCACCGCTAAGCAGGTCGTCCGGGGTGACGCTTAGGTTCCAGTTGCTGAGGATGAGGTTGATGTCTTCGATGCCGACAAACCCGTCTCCGTTGAGGTCGCCATCCAGCAGCGGTGGCGGTGGAGGCGGTGGAGGGGCGGTGAGGTTGGCGTCGATCCAGTCGGCGAAGAAGGAGACGCGGGTGTCGACGGCGAACTCGCCGAAGCTGGAGTTAAGCTGCTTGTCAGTGTCGGAGGTGCGAGGGGGCTTGCCGCCGCGCAGGTCCAGACGCAGGCCGTAGGAGGTGATCCCGGCGACGAGGTCACCGATGAAAGTCGGCCCGCCCGAGTCGCCCGGCGCAGACATGACTTCGTCGCTTCCGACACCCAGGTCGTTAAGCCCGGTTGCGCTCAGCGCGGCGCCGAAGAACCCAAAGGCGTCGTGTGTGCTGGTCCCGTCATCGAAGTCGTAGGCGAGCTGCGCCCCGGGCAGGGGGTTGATCCCGCCGACCGCTTCGAACACATCGCCGAGGGTGTCGTACAGGTTTGTCCCGGCTCGCTTGGTGCCTGTCCCCAGGATGTCGCCGTCGTTGCCGTTGCCCGACTTGCCGTACCCCGCCTTGGCGACGACCTGGCCGACCTCGTTAGCGCCTCTGAAGATGTCATGCCGGGGGATGCCGGCAGGCGCGAAATCATTGAGCGTGATCAGCGCCAGGTCGTATCCGATCCCAAAGTCGCCGTTCCAGTTGGGATGGACTGTGAAGGTGGAAGCCCCCAGCGCGAGGCTGCCGGACGTGAGTTGGAAGTTGGCGGTCACGCTGTTGGTGACCATGTTGCCCGCGTCGTCGGTGACGCAGTGGGCGGCGGTGAGGACTTCCCGCCCGTTGCCCATGAGTGTGCCCGAACAGGAAAAGGTGCCGTCGGATCGGTTAAGGGTCAGTTGGGTAACCCCGTCGAACGCGCCGCCGGGGCTGGTCGTGTGTAGCGCGGGGTCGTCAAAGGTGGTGTACAGCGGCCGCATCTGTGCGACAAGGTTGGGGTTGACGGGTACAGCTATCAGCGGTGCGGCGGCCGCAAGCAGTATGACTGATGCAGCAGCGGAGATCGATCTGATAACAGGCTTGTTCTGCATGGTCGGACCTCCACGGCCCCGGGTGAAAGGAAATCGTCCGTTGCGGGACACACCACGCAACAGACCTGTCCCGTTAGCCAATGCCACGGTTGAATAGACACGACACGACACATAATAACGCCAGTGTTGACGGCTCGGGGACGGTGGCGACAGGGCCGGATGGCGGGGCAGAGTTGTTCCAGTTCCCCAGGATGAGGTTGAGGTCTTCGATCCCGACGAACCCGTCGCCGCTGGGGTCGGAGACGCCGACGCCGCCGATGGCGGTGCTTTGGTTCCACAGGGCCAGGATGAGGTTGAGGTCTTCGATCCCGACAAACCCGTCGGCGTTGAGGTCGCCTGTGAGTGGGGCGGCGTTTGGAGAGCGGTTGGCGTCGATCCAGTTAGCGAAGAAGGAGACGCGGGTATCGATGCCGAACTCCCCGAAGGATGAGTTGATTTCGCCGTCAATGTCGGAGGTGCGTGGTGGCGGGCCGACGCCTCGGGTAAGCCTTGCGCCGAATGACGCGATGCCTGCGATCTGGCCGTTGATCAGGGCGGGGCCCCCGGAGTCGCCCGGCGCGGCCATCACTTCGTCGGGCCCGACGCCCAGGTCGCTTAAGTCGCCGGCGTTGAACTGTGACCCGAAGAAGTCGAAGGCGTCGTTGGCGGCCAGCCCGTTATCGAAGTCGTAGGCGAGCTGCGAACCGGGCAGGGGGTTGAACCCGGAGTTGACGAACACGTCGCCCAGCGCGTCGACGCGGTTAGACCCGACGCGGCGCGTGTCCGAATCGAGGATAGCCCCGTCGTTGCCGTTGCCGGCTTGCCCGAACCCGGCGAGCGTGAAGACCTGGCCGACCTCGTCGCCTGCGCGGTAGATGTCATAAGTGGGGATGGCGGCGGGCGCGGGCGCGTCCAGAGAGATCAGGGCGAGATCGTTGCCTATCTCGAAGTCACCGTTCCATGTGGGGTGGACGGTGAAGCTCTGGCTTTGGAAGGATACGGTATCGCCTGGGAGCAGGAAGTTAGCCAGGACGGTGTTGGTGTTGAGCGTGCCCTGGTCATCGGTGAGGCAGTGCGCGGCGGTGAGGATGTCGCGTCCGCCATTAAGGAGCGCACCCGAGCAGCGGACCAGCCCATCGGTCCTGCTGAGGACCAGACGAGCCACGCCGTCGAACCCCTGCCCGCGCCCGACGATGTTGTCCGCCGGGTCGCCGAAGGTGGTCAGCAGCGATTGAGTCTGTGCGACCAGGTGTGTATCAACGACCGCGGCTTGGAGCGTGGCGGTGCCCAGCAGTGGCAGGGCCAATGCGGAGACGAACAGGTATCTGACAGGGTTTGGGATCACGCTTGTTTTTCCCCACCCCTGATGAGTCTGCTCCAAAAAAACATTCAAGGCCGTCGATTAGACATCCGCCAACGAAGCGTTTTTTCTAGGCCTGGTTTAATCACAAGCGTGCTTATCGCATCGGCTTGGTTGCTTATGAAAACGCCCACAAACAGATGGGTCAGTGCCGCCGGCGTCTTAGAGTTGCCGCCGCTGTCACGAGCGCCAGCGTGGCGAGTGTGCCGGGCTCCGGGACCAGCGCGAAAGCCTGAGCGGGCGGCGGCGGGGTCCCGGCGTTCCAGTTGCCCAGCACGACGTTGAGGTCTTCGATCCCGACGAACCCGTCACCGGAAGGATCGCCCAGCAGCAGATCGCCCGCGGCGACGTTCTGGTTCCAGTTTCCGAGGATTAGGTTGAGATCCTCGATCCCGACGAACCCGTCGCCGTCGAGGTCGCCGATGATCGGATCGGGGGCGATGGTGTCTAAAACCCATGCCAGGGATTGCTCGAGGGTGGTCGAGCCCATGATATCGCCGTAGCCGATCGTTCCGTTGGGGTCGAGATCAAAGATGATCGAGTGGACCCCTGCCAGGAAGTGCTGGCCGCCTTGCTCGATAAAAAGCCCGCCGCCGGAGTCGCCCAGGGCGATGAGGTATTCGAGGTTGATCGGTTGATTGGCTCCTAGCGGGTGGCCCCAGGGGCCGCCTGAAGAATCAAAATCGGCGAATAGAATCTGACTTGAGAAGCCTTGGTTGCCGCCTAAGAACGGGGCAAGCGTGGGTCCGCCCAACTCGTCGCCCACATTGTTCCCCGCACGCTTGGTCCCGCTGGCGATCGTGGCGCCGGTGCTGCCGGTGCCGGACTTGCCGTACCCGACATAGGTCAACGTCTGGCCAAGCAGGCTGGCGGCGGTGCCGCTGTAGAGTTGAGCCGGGGTGACGTTGGTGATCGGCGCGTCGAGTTTAAGCAGCCCGACGTCGAAGCCGCTGTCAATCTGGCCGTTGAAGCTGGGGTTCTGGAATGTCTGAACGACGTTGCGTGTCTCGCCGCCGATGGTGAAGGTGCTGTTGGCACCGGCGCCCTGTTTGGTGACCTCGGTGTGGGCGGCGGTGAGGACCCAGTCCGGGGCGACCAGGATGGCGGAACTGTCGAGGATCGGCACGCCCTGGAAGTTGTCCCGCATGGCGAAGCCGACGGCGTCGTATTGGGGCTGGGCGGCGAGGGCCTGGTAGTCCCCGTCATTGGCGCCGTCGGGGATAACCCCCGCCTGGGCCGCGCCGGCGGACAGCAGGAGGCACAACGATAACACGGCCGCTTGTCGGTAAGCGTTAGAAAAAATACGCATCCTCTGATCAACTCCCATCCAGCCCGGCGGATTGCAAGGCGGCAGGTCATTATAGCAGACGCAAATTCCAGGCCGCCCGCCTGTGCTTCTATTTTGACACCAATACCCCCTTGGGTCAAGGGGAAATCCATATATTATAAGGGTTTGTGTTGATTGGTCAGGCCGTGACGATTCGCCCGGTCTTGCCGGCGACCCCGCGCATCACCCCCCGGGTATCCACGATCAGTTTCGCATGCCGGCCGATCATCTCCCAGTCGTAAACCGAGTGATGGGTCGCGATCAGGACACAATCATATCCACTTAAAATTTCAGGAGATAAATCAATACTGACCATTTTCAGGTCGTGCTGACGCATCTTGTGGGTCGCGGGGACGTGCGGGTCGTGGTAATCGACCTGGGCCCCCAATTCGGTCAGGTGCTCGATCAGCGTGAAACTGGGGCTTTCGCGGACATCATCCACATCCGGCTTGTACGCCAGCCCCAGCACCAGCACCCGTGCGCCGTGGATGGATTTGCCCTGGTCGTTCAGCGCCAGCAGCGTCCGCTGCACCACATAATCGGGCATCTGGTGGTTGACCTGCCCCGCAAGCTCGATGAAACGGGTGGGCTGGCCGACCTCCCTGGCCTTCCAGGTCAGGTAAAACGGGTCGATCGGGATGCAGTGACCGCCCAGGCCCGGCCCGGGGTAAAACGCCTGGAACCCAAACGGCTTGGTCGCCGCCGCGTCGATCACTTCCCACGGATCGATCCCCATCTTCGTGAGGATCACCTTCATCTCGTTGACCAGCGCGATGTTCACCGCCCGGTAGACGTTCTCCAATATCTTGGCGCTCTCAGCGACCTCGGCGGAGCTGACGGGGATGACCTGTTTAATCGCCTTGCGATACAGCGCCACCGCCAGCTCGCCGGAGGTTTCGTCGATCCCGCCGACCAGCTTGGGGATGGTTTGGGTGCTGTGGTTCTTGCGCCCGGGGTCTTCGCGCTCGGGGGAGTAGGCCAGAAAAAAGTCCTCGCCGCAGCGAAGCCGCCCGGTTTGCAGCCTGGGCAGGACGATCTCCCGGGTCGTCCCGGGGTAGGTCGTGGACTCCAGCACGATCAACTGCCCAGCGCGGAGGGTCTTGGCGATGTCGTCCGCGGCGTGCTCGACGAAGCTCAGGTCCGGCTCCTGGTGGCTGCCTAAGGGCGTGGGTACGCAGACCATGACCGCGTCGGCCTCACCCAGCCGGGAAAAGTCATCGGTCACCTCGAAACGGTCCGACCCGGACATCCGGCTGACAAAATCATCGCCCAGATGCTTGAGGTAGTTTTCGCCCGCCTTGAGCATCCGCACCTTCTCGGGGTCGACATCGAAGCCGATCACCCTAAACCCCGCATCCCAGAACGAGCGCAGCAGCGGCAGCCCGACGTACCCCAATGCCACCACGCCGATCAGGGCGCTGCCGTCTTCGATTTTTTGTGCGGTTGTCATCGCGGCAGATTCTACCGGATTGGCCGGCGAAGCACGTTTGGCAAGCCCGCCGGCCAGGCCCATGTCCCCAAGGGTTCCCCGCACCGGCGATGGCCGATCGGCCCGCTTTCGCCGGCAAAGGGCTGGGTAAGCCGGTTTGGTTGATGTGCCACACGGTCGGGCCTAGAATCGCCCATTCACCAGCCGACGCCACAGCCGCCGAGCACCCAGGAGATAGACCATGGCCAGCGCAGCCGTATTGGAAATAACCGACGACAATTTTGACGCCGAGGTCGCCCAGAGCGATCAGCCCGTCCTGGTCGACTTCTGGGCCGAATGGTGCCAGCCATGCAAGATGCTCGGGCCCACCATCGACGCGCTGGCCGACGAATTCCAGGGCAAGGTCAAGGTCGGCAAGGTCGACACCGACTCGAACCGCGACACCGCGATCAAGTTCCAGATCCAGGCGATCCCGACCGTGATCCTGTTCCAGAACGGTCAGCCCGTCAAGGTCTGGCAGGGCGTCCAGCCCAAGCAGGCGTTCGCCGAAGAATTGAACAAGGTCTCGGTGTGACCGCGACCGGTGGTCCGCCGGGGTCTCGCCGCGGCTTGGCCGTACCGCGCCATCACAGGTTACACTTAGATCATACCCCGCCCGTTGCGCGGGGATTCTCATCCGCCATTAGCCGACGGCTAAAGGCTAACAGCTAACGGCCTCACTATGCCACCAGCCTTCCATCAACGCACGTTGTCTAACGGCCTGACGGTGCTCGCGGAGACCAACCCCTCAGCACACACCGCAGCGATCGGGTTCTTTGTCAAGACCGGTGCACGAGACGAAGACGCGCCCGTCATGGGGGTGTCCCACTTCCTCGAACACATGATGTTTAAGGGGACCGCACGCAGGTCGGCCGACGATGTCAACCGCGAGTTCGACGAGATCGGCGCAAACTACAACGCCTTCACCAGCCACGAGCAGACCGTCTACTACGCACACATCCTCCCCGAGTTCCTGCCACGGGCCGTCGACCTGCTCGGCGATATCCTCAGGCCGGCGCTCCGCGAGGAGGACTTCGGCATGGAGAAGAACGTCATCCTCGAAGAGATCGGGATGTACGACGACCGTCCGACCTGGCGACTCCAGGACGAGCTGCTCGAACGCTACTTCGCCGGCCACCCGCTGGGATACCGCGTGCTGGGCACACGTCAAACCGTCACCGACCTGGGCGCCGATCAGATGCGCAGCTACTTCGACCAGCGCTACGCCGCCGACAACATCGTCGTCTCCGCTTCGGGGAAGATCGACTTCGATGCGCTCATCGGCGACATGGAGAAGATCGCCGGCCACTGGAAACCCAGCGGCGCAGCCCGGAGGTACGACACCCCGTCGGTCACCGACCGCCAGCACACCATCCAGGACGACAAGGTCACCCGGCACTACATCGGCCTGCTCTGTCCCGCGCCCAGCGCGCAGGACGACGCGCGCTACACCGCCAAGGTCCTCGCCGATGTCCTGGGCGATGCCGAGGGCTCGCACATCTACTGGGCGCTGGTCGAGCCGGGCCTCGCCGACGAAGCCGACTTCTCTTTCATGCCACAGGACCGGCTCGGATGCTATCTCGGGTACGCCTCCTGCGACCCCGACCGCGCCCAAGAGGTCGAGGCTCTGCTCATCAAGACGATCGACTCGGCCGTCGAACATCTGACCGATGCCGAGATCGAGCGTGCCAAAAATAAGCTCGCCACCCAGGCCACCCTCCAGGGCGAAAGCCCGCGCGGCCGGATGACCTCGATCGGTTCGACCTGGAGCTATCTAGGTGAATACCTGCCGCTTGACCAGGAGCTCGCACAGATCATGGCCGTCACCACCGACGACATCCGCCGGCTGTACGCCGATTCACCGTTCTCCCCCAAGACCATCCTCCGCCTTGGGCCGGGGTGAATCGACCCACCATTAGCCGCGGGCAATTTTGCTAGGATGACGGGACGGGCTGCGATGCACAGAAGAATCACGGAACGCACGGAGTCTGCCCTGTGATACCCTGCCTGGATTGAGACATTACCCCCCATGCACCCGACCTCCGATATCCTCGAAGACCTCCGCGCCGGGAAGATGATCGTCCTGGTCGATGACGAGCAGCGCGAGAACGAAGGCGACCTGGTCTGTGCCGCCGAGTTCGTCACCCCGGACGTGGTCAACTTCATGCTCCGCGAGGGGCGGGGGATGATGTGCGTGGCGCTGGGCGGGGGGGTGTGCGATCGGCTGGACCTCGAGCCGATGGGACGGGTCAACACCAGCCAGCGCAGCACCGCTTACACCATCACCGTCGACGCACACCAACGCTTTGGCGTCACGACCGGGGTCAGCGCCCTGGACCGCGCCACGACCATTAAGATGCTGGCCGACGACGACGCCCGCCCGACCGATTTCGCCAGGCCCGGGCACATGCAGCCGCTGCGCGCACGCGACGGCGGAACACTCGTGCGGTCCGGGCAGACCGAGGGGTCGGTCGACCTGTGCCGGCTCGCCGGGCTCCGCCAGGCCGCCGTCATCATCGAGATCATGAGCGAAGACGGAACGATGGCGCGCCGGCCACAACTCATGGAACTCTGCAAGAAGCACGGCCTGAAGATGTGCTCCGTTGCGGATGTGGTTCAGCACCGCCTCCAACGCGAGCACCTGATCGAGCGGATCGATTCGGTCCCCTTCGAAAACGATCTGGGACGGTTCACACTCATCGCTTACCGATCGCTGGTCGATCCGTTCCCGCATGTGGCGCTGGTCTGTGGGAAGGTCGGCCTGCTCAATGACGACGGCCGACCGATCCCGATCGATGATCCCGTCCTCGTGCGGATGCACAGCCAGAACCTGTTAGGGGACGTGTTCGGCGACCTGTCCCAGCCATCCGGCCAGACGCTCCGCGGGGCGATGAAGATGATCCAGCGACGCGGCGACGGCGCAGTGGTCTACCTCCGACACGAGGGGATGGGCGCGGGATTACTAAAACGCCTGCAGACCCCCTCTGCCGTCCTCGATGCCCTGCCCGACAGCGAGCCACGCCCGAACATCGCAGACAGCCAGATCACCCCGGGCATCGAGCCGCCCGTCAACAAAGGCGCCTACGGCATCGGATGTCAGATCCTCGGCGACCTGGGTATCCAACACCTGCAACTGATTACCGATCACCCCTTTACCCCCACCGCCCTAAGCGGCTTTGGTCTTTCCATCACCGAGTTCGTGCCCAGCACGCCTTGATCGTCCCACCACCACCGATCACGCTTCGCGCTCTTCGCGCCTTCGCGCCTTCGCGCCTTCGCGGTTCATCGTAAACCGGATCCGTGCGCACAGATCGGTCATGTCGGACATGAAAAAGGGGTCGGCGATCAAATATTTTCATTTCGCTTTGACACCAGCACTTACGCACTGCTGAAACACCTTGTCGCGACAGTCTCGTGCGCACGATCGCGTCTTTCCGTCCCCTAGTGGAGGCGTGATTAATCCTGATCGCGTCTGCCGACAACCTCACGATGGCGGTTAACCGACTCCCCTGAGCATCCAAAGATTAAAAGGACCTGGACTCGCGGGCTGCCCCCACAAAAAGCCGCGCTCAAA
>JAJFKG010000056.1 GCA_021773335.1 Gammaproteobacteria bacterium | reverse complement strand
GGTTTTCACAAAGCCGTACTGACTCATGACAAGCCACCCATCGCTGAACGTAGCAACGGTCATTTCAAACTGCTGCTACCCAATGGGGCCGCTATTGTGACTCACGGTGAGATGACGACACCACAATGGCAAGCGCTGTTGTGGCATGTCAATGGGTTTGTGCTGATTGGTAAGCGACTAGAGAAAGGCACGTTCAAGGTGCGACAACAGGGTCATCCTGTGCTAATAACTCAGCAACAATTGATGTGGTTGCTGGCTGGCTTGGAATACGATGTCATGGCCCGTTTTTCAGGTATGCGTTTGACAATTATTATTGATATCACCGGTAAAACAGCATGTCATACTAAGCGGTTTTTGTTACACCATATTCAAGCGTATGATGTGGCCTATGCGGATGAAACCCCAGTGCAAGTGCTCAACGAGCCTGAGCGAGCAGCGAGTGCCAAGTCCTATATGTGGTTAGTCGGTGGTGGCCCACTCACCCAATTGGCGTGGGTGTATCATTATTCGCCCACGCGCGGGCATGAGGTGCCGGTCTCCTTATTATCGGGCTTTTCAGGTTACCTGCACTGTGATGGATTCAGCGCTTATGACACGCTAGCGAACAAACACGTTGGTCTCCAGCAAGTGGGTTGTTGGTATCCTGTGCGGCGCAAGTTTGTTGAAGCGGATAAAATCAGCAAAAAGTCCAGATTAGCGCGCCATGCCTTACAAGTCATTGGCCAGTTGAGTCAGATTGAGAAGGCGGCGAAGGCGAAAAAGCTCAAGCCAGCCGGTCTCAAGAGTCTACGCTGGCAAAAAGCCAAGCCGATTATCGACAAGTTCAAGGTGTGGCTGGATAAACACACGTCAACCGTACCGCCTGAATCGGTATTGGGCAAGGCAATGCGTTATACACAGAACCAGTGACCAAAGCTACTCGTGTATCTTGAGGACGGACGCGTGGAAATCAGTAACAATCGCACAGAGCGAGGCATCAAACCCTTTGTGACGGGCAGAAAGAATTGGCTATTCAGTAACAGTGTCAAAGGCGCTGATGCCAGTGCGATTCTTTACAGTTTGCTGGAGACGTGTAAGCAGCACAAGCTCTCGCCTTACCATTACTTTGCACATGTCCTCAAAGCGCTGCCATTGAGAGATGATAATACGCCTATCGATGACTTGCTACCGTTTAACATCGATACCAAACGCATGATGGGCTAGGCGACATCATTGTCGGCACGCTAGATTGTGTTGCTCTCCAAGGGTAACAAATACCCGCTTACAGTTCATCTGGCAAAGTCTTTACTAAAAGCGCTAACATTTCTTCTGCTAGCGCTTTATCCTTCATGATTTTCTCACCAAGCGCTATATCAATAATAGCAAGTGCTTTTTTGTCAGCTAACTTTTTTTAGGGGTGTCACTTCTGTCGACACCAAAATAATACCCTAAAATCTCACCGATAGAATCTGCTAGCAATGGTTTTGAAAAAACACGGTTCATCCCTGCATTTAAACATTCAGCTTCTGCTTCCTTACCATGCCCCGTTAGTGCCAGAATGGGCACTGGTTTTAGGGAATTAGCCTTTTCGCGTTTACGAATAATTTCTGAGACTTCCATGCCATTCTTGTCTGGCAAACCAATATCCATAAATATTAAATCAAAAATTTGGTTCTCAGTTAACTTAAGCGCCTCCTCACCCGCATTAGCCACTGTTACTTGGCAACCATTTTCCTCTAGTATGGTCTTTGCACTTATTGCGGCTATTTCATTATCTTCAACAAGAAGCACTTGCAATCGTGAGTGTGGAATTCCTCTGGCAACTTCATCGTTCTTCTCATATGATTTACTCTGGCTGGCTGGCATTAAAGGCAGCTTATTAGAAAAATCCTTACCAGAAGTCATGTTATCACTAGCAGCTGATTTATGGGAAGTTTTCTTCAACGGAAAATAAACAGTAAAACAGCTACCCTTACCCAACACACTCTCTAACTCAATTCTGCCTGCTAATTTTGACAAATTGTCCATGACAATAGAAAGTCCTAATCCAGCACCATCCCCCGAATTAGTTTCATAAGAGGGGGTCAGTCGAACAAATTTTTCAAAAATTTTATCTCTATCATCTTGTGCAATGCCTGAGCCAGTATCTTCAACAGTGATAATAACCTCGGAGCACTCATTGTTTTTGTTTTCCTCTTTAACAGAAAGCTTAATATGTCCAATATCAGTGAATTTAATGGCATTTGTTATTAAGTTATGAATAACACTTTGCACAAGTGTCACCATTCCTTCATGGCAATCACTTACTGTATCATCAATGCTAACCATCAACTCTAATTTTTTGACTCGCACATTCGGTTCTATCAATGTAATCAGATCATTAATCATATCCCGAATAGAGAAAACGACCGATTTCGGTGAAAACTTATCTTCCCCTGCTTTGACTTGCTCTAGTATCTCATTGTGCATTGCTAACAATTCCATACCAGACTTCATCAGCAGACTAGCCTCATCTCTACTTCGTGTATCTGTAGAGTTTCGTGCAATACTGCTTGCCATACCAACGACACCCGTCAGCGGAGTGCGTATATCATGACTCATATTAGCAATAAATTCTGTTTTAGCTGCATTAGCAATTTCAAGCTGCTTTGTTAGTAGCTTTTCTTTTGTAACATCAATTGAAATACCACATGTACCAATAATATTCTGTTTTTCATCGTATAATGGAGCGATAGTCGCAGTGAAATATTTTTTTTCTTTTGTAAGTAGATTTTCAATAGATTCTTCGACTCGAATAACTTCGCCTCGTTGTATAA
The DNA here is from genome assembly GCA_021773335.1 of Gammaproteobacteria bacterium. GTDB lineage: Bacteria > Pseudomonadota > Gammaproteobacteria > JAJFKG01 > JAJFKG01 > JAJFKG01. Next base: position 19,496 of record JAJFKG010000056.1, on the reverse strand, counting down.
CCTCTTTATGATGCTCAATAATTTCCTCCGCCATTTCTCGCGGATAGATATCGAGTGGTGTTTTCTCAGCAAAATCTTTCTTAAATGAGCGAGTCCCAGTAACATCAATAGTGCACGCATTGACCCCTATATATTTTTGTTTCAAATCCAACCAATAAAACGGATTAGGAAGAACATCAGAAAATTCTTCCAGTCTCCCAACTATCTGATTTTTTTTCTTATCCATGACATTTACTCCTAGACAGCTAAGAAACAATCCTCAAAAATTTTTCCAACAATGTAGGCGTTAAGGACGGCCACCGAAAATCAAGTTTTTTCAGCATAAACTCCGTTTTACTTTGCATAATTTTAATATCCCTTTTGTCAATTATATCGTCACTTTCTAGCCAACCCTGGTGCAGTAAAAACTTCCCAAGCAATTCACAATCACTATGTTCGCGCAGATATTCCATTATTCTATCAACAAACTGATTTAATGAACAATCTTCAATAGAAATAGCGCTATTCTTAAAGGTTTCTAGTAAATTAACAAGGTTAGGATTAAAGACATGTAGGGTTTTATTTACTATTTGGCGCTTATCGAATAATTTAACAATAGCCTTCGCAGTTAAATCAGCCGTGGATACTTGAACCTCGCTGATTTCTTTGGCCACACAACCAATCTTTAACAAAAAGCGTAGCCAATTAATAAAAGCATTATCTTCCACATTCTCTTGGGCTTTACCATTTTCTGATATAAATGCTAAATTACCAATTCTGTAGATATTACTTTTAACACCTTGAATTCGCCATTTAACCGTTTGATTTTCACCAAAAAATTTTGTTTTATTATAAATATTGCCCCAATTTGCCGAGCAATCAGGCAAATCATTTTCAGTGAAAATCCTCTGTTCGACATAAGAATCCCCACCATAATGTGCTACCGAGCATGTTGAAATGTAGTGAAAGTCCTTCAAGTTAGTCTGGCTCGCAAACTCAAGGAGACGTTCTGTTGCCTTAACATTGGCAGTATAAAATAGATCTTCATGACCTTGGTGTTTGACTAATGCAGCAGCGTGAATAACACTGTCTACTTTCTTTGCAAGCGCTTGATAAGCTTCTCGCGCTAACCCAAAATTTTCTTGTGCCATATCAGCTTTAATGAACGACACTCTCGAAGCATACCAGCCCTTAATCGAATTGTTAAAGTAGAAATGAAATTTCTGTTCAACTCTCTCAGCCGCATGTGCATCGTCATCTGCACGGACAAGCAAACAAACTGAATAGTCCGTCGTTTCCAACAATTGTTTTAAGATATTACAGCCCAAATATCCTGTACTACCCGTCAACAAAACCGTCCTGATCGGTTTTACCGTAAAATGTTCATATTTCAGATTATCAAGCTCTGACAAGTATTGCTTAATCTTCTTTTGCGATTTTTCATTAGGAACTAATGTAGTTTTTTTATTGTTAAAATAACCTTTTATTCTTTCCAGCTTTGTTTCTAACAAATCATATTTTATTAATTTATTTTTTGCTATAGCTTTTGGTGTTTGCAAAGCAAATATGTCCGCCACTTTAAGCTCAAAATTTCTTTGTAGAATTAGCGTGAGACTAATTGCTTTTATAGAATTGCCTCCCAGTTCAAAAAAATTGTCATTTACTCCTACTTTTTCAACACCTAAGACACTGGAAAATGCATAGCACACTAACTTTTCTTTTATATTACTCGGCGGTTTATATGCTTGTTCACTTTGAAAATGAAGCTCTGGCAACGCTTTTAAGTCTACCTTTCCATTAACGGTAATAGGAAATTTTTCTATTTGAAAAAATATGCTAGGCCACATAAAGGCCGGGAGTTTTTTTGACACATAAGTTTTTAATGACGAACTTGTTAATTTTTCAGTAGCAACGTAGTAAGCAACCAAATATTTATCTTGCTCATACAGTGTGCTTTTTTTTGAGCTTATAAATACTACTGCTCGCTCTATGCTAGGGTGCGAAGTTAATGCTGCTTCTATCTCTCCAAGCTCAATACGGTAACCTCTAATCTTAACTTGGCAGTCTTGACGCCCAAGATATTCTAAATCAGCATCTGGCAACATCCTCACCAAGTCACCGCTCTTATATAACACATTGTTTTTAATTGTATCATCCTGCTCAAATGGGTTAGCAAAAAATCTTCGTTTTGTAAGCGCAACTTGGTTGAGATATCCTCTTGCAATCCCTCCACTACTATACAACTCACCAATAGCACCGACAGGAACGGGGCATAACCTACTATCGAGCACATATACATTTCTGCCTGGTATTGGTCTACCGATATATGAAGCTTTACTTTGAGTATCTTTGTTATAAAGTCTTCTAATAGTGGTAAATACGGTCGTTTCGGTAATTCCGTACACATTAAACACACTAGGCTTATCGTCAGGATACACACTGAACCACCGGGATAAAACACTAAAATTTAGAGCCTCCCCAGCAAGGATGAGGTGCCTTAAGTAGCATAAATATTTGGTATCCTTATATTTTATGGCTGTCTCCATAAAATAATAGAATGCACTCGGAGTTTGGTTAAAAATCGTTACTTTTTGTTTATGGCACAGCTCATAAACTGAAATGCTATCTTTTACTTCTTCACGTGTTGGTATAATTAACTTACCGCCGTAAAGTAATGCGCCAAAGATTTCCCAAATTGAAAAATCAAAAACGTATGAATGAAAAAATAACCATACATCATTTTCATTCATATGATAAAGTTTATTCATGCCAATAAGGAGTTCAAGCACATTATCATGCTGCTGCATAACGCCCTTTGGTTTCCCTGTGGTACCACTTGTATAAATGACATAGGATAAATGGTGATTCTTTGCAACAGAACTTGGGCTATCAACACTCGCTTTACGTATTTCACCTTGCGTTGTCGCTTCATCAATTACAATCACATTAGCATGTCCTTTAAATTGATGTGAATACTTTTTATTCGTAATAATAGCTTTAGGAGAAACGTCTTTTATAATATAGATAAGTCGCTCTTCCGGATAGGGTAATGCTGGGACATAAGCTGCTGACGATTTTAGCACTCCTAATATAGAAGTGACCATAAAATCATTCTTATCTAAACATAGCAAAATGCAATCGTCAGGAAAAATCTCGTACTGTGTGCGGAGATAGTTCGCAAGCTGATTTGTCCGCTCATTTAGCGTGCGATAGGATATTTCTTCACCTTTATGAGTAATAGCAATATTATCTGGAAATTCTAGTGCTTTTTTTTCAAATGCTTCATGAAGCGTAGTCACACTATGAGTATTGATTTCATTATTGCTATATGTCGATAAAATTTTCTTCGATGTTTTCTGATCTAATAAAGAGTACTCAATGATTGGCTTATCTTTTTTTAATACTAGGTCTTCAAGAACCTCACGAAACAATTTCTTATAGCACTCAATAAAGCTTAAAAGAAATTCTTCACAAATTACTCTACTGTCATATTTTACTTGAAAAGCACCAGAATTGCTCTGAGGCTCACTTTCAAAAATCAAGCCTTCGGGAGGCACACCATCAACACCCAACTCATTAACTAGTTTTACTTTACTTATTCCCTCAAACTGGAAAAGAGCATCTCTGAAATAAGCTTGAGAAAAACACACATTCAGTAACGATTTATTATTACTGTCTTTCATTATCTCAGTAATTGGGTGGTAGCCATATTTAGCATTGCTCTTTATGGTCAACTCGAAAAATTCTCTAGCCCTGATCAATAAATCAGTAAATTTTGTTGACTCATCAAATTCATAGGGAATTAAATTCGTATTAACCTGGGAACCACAAACAAACTCAAAGCCTTCTTTTGCTGCAATGGGGTAACAAATGGCAAATCTGTTCTGACCTGTATACAAATGCAAAACCAAAGAAAATATGCACTGCCCATATAAATACGGGCTAATTTGATACATTGCTTTTAATTTATCTAAATTATTTGCTATTTCTTTACTGCCAACATTGAATTTAATTTTCTTGATTGGATTAGGTGAGTGATTTAAGCCCTGCTTCAATTCAGGAGGTGATTTTAGAAACCTTAGATCGAGTCCCTCCACGTCAAACAACTGCTGCTTCCAGAATTCAGCGGCATCCTCCCTTCTTTTTTCTAAGGATGGGCAAAAACTTCGCTGCAAATTATCCAGTAGGTTTATCTGTTCATTCACATTTAATTTTTCAGAATAATTCTCATTATTGTAATACTCAGAGATTTTTTCAAAAAAACTGGCACTTAAAGCTAATCCATCTATCAATAAGTGATGCATCACAATAATAAATCGATACGTATTTTCTTGCGTCCTAATTAACATAAATCTATACAGTGGACCACAGCGTAAATCAAAGCTCTGTTTCACATAATCTAACAATGCAGATTCAGGGAGAGGCTCCGGAGAATAATCAAGCAAATTGACACTGCTATTTTTAATCCAGTAAGGCACACCATCAATAGATATTATATGACTATTAAGAACCAGGTGATCTTGCACATACCTTACCAGGGAGTTTCTGAGTCTACCAACACTCAGCTTTCCCTCTAATACGTGATCGGCGCACAAAAGATTGTATTGATCACTTTGAGGTTTCAACTGCCATTCATCATAAAAAATCTTGGCAAACGGGGTTAGTCGTATTTGGTAAGCATTTGTTTGCTTGCTAACTATTTTTTTCTTATTGGCATCAACTGTAGCGTCATACATGGCTGTGACCTTTAATCAAATGAATTATCCAAATTAAGTAGACTTATTTTCTTTACTTGGCATTATCATTAATTTTTATGTTAGAAATTATCTAGGCATATATATTTTTGTATTCTTGGCGCCTGGAAATGCGATTCTTTCTGTTGCTATCTCAATCGCACGCTCGTATCTTGAGCAGAGTATATATCATTTTTTGTACACAATATATTTAGTCCCCTAAAAACGATAAGCACCATGGTATGTCCTATTTTCAAGCAGGGTTTGCATAACTTGAATATGACAAGGAAATACTACCCGCTATTCCTAGAAAATTATACTATAAGAAGTACTTAGGGGTTGTAAGTGGGACAAGTGTGTTCACATATCAATTTTTTATTGCATGAATAATATGAACCAGCAACATCAGCTCAAACATTACACAACCATTAAGTCCAATAAATAATTTACTCAACACAAAAAAGGCTTAATAATGGAACATGTCTGCTCAATATTTGAGCTTTTATATTTGAAATGCTTGACTCCGTAAAATTAACTTATCTCAGCTATACTAAAAAAAATGATTAATAAATTCAGATAGGATTTATTACGAAAGTTACGATGATAGGAGTTACAATGGATACCGACCGAAAAACTGTTCTAATGATCGAAGATAATTTTGCGGCAATGACTGCACAATCAACGTTACTGGAATCAATGAACTACGACGTTATACAAGCCCAAACAGGTAGTGAAGGAATAGCCCTCTGTGCCAGTATCAGTGAGACACGCAAGTGTGTAAAATTACTGAGTGGCGGCATGGAGAACATCAATGGACAAAGACAACAATCAATCAACTGAATCAAGCCCTTTATCATTAGCGGACCGTAAGGCCGTTAGCCCCGAGGTCAATCCGCGACAAGGACGGCGTCGCTTTAGCGCACACTACAAGCTGAAGCTACTCGATGAGCTTGACCGCGCTCAAGCAGTCGGTGAAAAAGGCATGATACTACGTCGAGAAGACTTATACTCGTCGCAAATCACTGATTGGCGCAGGCAGCGTGAAGCCGGCGCCTTAAGTGCTTTGAACAAAAACCGCGGCAGAAAAAAACAACGCGACGCGAAGGATGAGCAAATCAGCTCGCTAGAAAAGCGCGTTTCTCAACTCGAGACCAAGCTTTCCACGGCCAATACCATCATTGAGTTCCAAAAAAAAGTCTCGGAGATAATCGGCCTGGATTTACATCAGGACAACGAGAACACATGATGCAAGCCACACAGCGCTTGTCAGGTATTACCACAACTCAGTGTGCCTGCGCTGACTTAGGTATGCCTCGGGCGAGTTACTACCGGTGGATGAATACGGGTAGTAAAGCGACGTGCTCTCGCACGGTCAAAGGCCCTCATCCGGCGGCCTTATCTCTTGCAGAGCAACAACAGGTGTTGGATGTGCTTAACAGTCCTCGCTTTGTTGATAAGTCACCGGGGGAAGTGTTTTCTGTGTTATTGGATGAAGGACAATACCTGTGCTCAGAGCGCACCATGTACCGAATTTTATCGGCTTATGATGGGCTATCGCCTCGTCACCAACGCAGCCGGCAAGCAGGTGCCTAGCAAAAACCAGAACTGCTTGCCACACAGCCCAATCAAGTGTGGTCGTGGGATATTACCAAATTGAAGGGCCCAAGGACGTGGAGTTACTTCTATCTGTACGTTATCTTAGATATCTACAGTCGTTATGTCGTGGGTTGGCTGGTGGCCGATAGAGAGGCAAGCACCTTAGCACAGCAGCTGATTAAACAGACTTGCCACAAGCAAGCGATTGAACCGGCGCAACTCACGCTACCTGCTGACCGCGGCGCTAGTATGAAGTCCAAGGTGGTTGCCCACTTGTTATCTGACTTAGGGGTAACCAAGACCCATAGTCGTCCTTATACCAGTGATGACAATCCGTTTTCTGAGGCGCAGTTTAAGACGCTCAAGTATTGTCCACAGTTTCCAGGGCGCTTTGGGTGTATCGAAGATGCTAAGGTATTTTGCCGAGCGTTTTTCCAGTGGTATAACCACGAGCATCGGCATTCGGGGATTAATCGTTTGACCCCAGCGTCACTCCATCACGGGCAGGCGCAACGTGTGTTGGCGCAACGCCACCGTGTGCTCGAGCAAGCCTATCAGCGCCACCCACAGCGTTTTGTTAAAGGCTTGCCTTCTGCTGGCACTGTGCCTGACGCTGTGTGGATAAATCCACCAACTCAGACAATTGGCAAGACAAATAAGGAGGCTAACACCCAATAATTGAATATTAATTAAATCTGATTTGTGTCTCATTGGTATTGACAGACTCCGCTGCTAAACGAAAATAGCATTTCAGATGCGGAAAATAAGCTCAATAAAATTATTAGAAACCATGCTGTTAGCAATGAGATAAAGTGGTCAAAAATTCGCAGCAACATCAAATATAACGATCTTTGTTATGAATTGATGAGACATGCTCGGGCTAATTATCTAATCCATGTAATTGTTGTAAAAAAGTCGGTATTTAATAACTGGATTAAACATGGTGCAGATAAAGAATATGCTTTCTATCAAGTTCTAACCTATCTTCTAGCAAGAATTTCCGAACCGAACGATCAAATACTAAATGTAATCTGTGACAAAAAAAACAATAAGTACGATAAACACCATGAGGTTGTTCAGATAATAGGAAATAGGATTATTAAGAAAAATTGCTCCGATATGAAAATCAATACGATTGTCGAACGCGACTCAAAGCAAACTCGACTACTGCAATTATCGGACTTGTGGGCTGGAGCAATCTGCCACGGTAACATCCTATGTGGTGAGAGTGGTAAAAACTGTTGCATGAGTCAAGGAAAAAAAAGACTAATCAGGCGCATTGCGGAACACTTAGGATGGCAACACCTTGGTTTTGACACATGGCCAAATCAGCTGTTTAACATATGGAAATTTCCAATAGAGAGTCGAGCCGAATTTGGTAAATCAAAAAATATTATGAATTAATGTATAAAATATTCTACTAGTAAAAACAGTACATTCATACCAACTCCTGGAGAATCAAAAAACATATTGAGCTTGCTATACTTAGAGCTTTCCACAAGGGCAATTCACTAAACTTTCATCTCAGATAAACTATCTATATTTACAGAAGCCAATTAAACATGAATTATCTATCACGGCTATTTATAACGAAGAAAACTTAACGGACTGTCTATTCATAGCTATTTATAATAAATTTACTAAGCTTAAAAATCATGTTCCGTATTTTGCACGCGGCGTACACGCCGCGGTTAAACCATTAATCTATTGTTTTTAAATCAAAAGAATAATCGCGCACGGCGCGTCACTCTCGACATTTTCAATGCCAAGAGTGACGCGCCCATAATCTTCTCGTGTGACTAACCATTCCTGCTCAACTTAGTTGAACTATAAATTGGTGAGTGTTGTTACACTCTGCATTAGCAAGATGACTAATACAGGCAACATAGTTGCGATAGTGTGACTGAATGGCTGAGGCCGAAAACCTACCGCTTTATCCAATACGATTGGATAAGCAAGTTGTTTCGTCAGCACGAGGGTTCGCTATTGCAGCGAGTGAGATAGGCTTCGTTATTAAGCCAGCTTTAGAGAAGCTGCCCAGCTGTTGAGAATCGGGCTGTGAGGTAAAGACAAAAATCACTTTTCTACGAATGAGAATAAGTGGCTTTTTCAGCTAAAAATCGTGATATAAGCCAGACGAATGCCGCTAGATCAATTGTTGAATTGAGAATAGGACAAGTTAGATGATTAAATGACAGAAACAAGTATTACTATTATCTAACCAGGGATAACAGCGTTTAGTGGTGACCAAACGAGCGGACTTTCATGCCACGTCCGCGCCCTACAGATTTATTGTCGCTGTAGTTCGACACTTTGAAAGAGTAAAAAGTAGAACCTCTAAAAATCAAATGTATATTTTTATGTACTAAAAGTACATTCGTTATTTTCAACATATCCATATTTCTTTAGAAGATCAATTGTCGTCGATAATAGGCAATCAGACAAATCTTTACTTTCACGAATTTTATCTCGCACCATTGTCGCTGACAACTTAGGTAAATCACTAACGTCAATCCTCTCCACATGCTGCTTGAGTGTTTTCCACGCATGCGCCTTCAAATCTTCAAAACTATCTCTCTCTGGCGTCAAAAAAACTCGATCCGGCGGCAACATTTTATCGTACAAATCCCAGCATAAATCCAAACGTCGCCCCATTGAAATAAAGACGGGGGCATCTGAACCAAATTTCTCTTTAACTGCATTGACAACTAGCTCGAACCTTAACCAATGAGGAAGTGTATTCTTTTCAGCAACATGATGCTCATCAACTTCTAGCGAAAACTCTGGCACCAACAGCTCATCTTTTTCTAAAACGCAGCTTGATTGCTCATTTGCAACAACAATAAGCCATACCTTTTCCCCCAATGACAAAAGCTTTTCGATATAAGCTAAATGCCCTAAGTGAATGGGCTGAAACCTGCCTTCCCAAACAACGTGTTTAAATTTCTTGCTCATAATTTTTAACTACTCCATTCATCCAATTTTTTCTCTATCATAGATAACAGCCTATCTTGAGACTCAAACGTATTACCGCCCAAATGTGGCATCATGATCATATTTTCCAATTGCAGTGTACTAATCAACTCCATATGCTCTTTCTCTACAGGATCTATAATCGCAGCCCTTATACGACCTTCCTCAGCGGCTTTGACTACCGATAAAAACTCAAAGACATCAAATCTCGAAAGGTTTAATATTATCGGCTTCTTCACCATCCTATCAATCAAAGTTGAATCAACTAACTGATATGTAGATTTATTTAGTGGAACTTGTACACAGATAATATCAGCACATCCACATAACTCATCAAGTGAAACTAAGCGCCCTTGAATCTCTTCAACAACAGTATTGGATTTGTTAGCATAGAGAACCTTAACCTCGAAAACTTGCAGCAATTTAGCAAGTGCCTTACCAATGTTGCCCACACCGATTAAGCCCACTGTTTTACCACTAAGTTCGTGACCCATAAAATTTTTCTTATCCCAAACTCCTTTTTTTAACATTGAATTTGCACTAAAAAGGTGTCTATACGTACAGATTAAGATTCCTATTGCATATTCTGCAACAGCACGTGTATTCACATCCGGGAAATTACAATACTTAACACCTCGCTCTTTCAAACTATCTATACAAATATTATTCATACCTGACCCTGCCCTAATAACTCCCTTGAGAGCTAGAAATGAATTTAACCAGGCTCGATTAATCTGATGTCTACTCCTACAAATAATATAATCACATTGTATTTTCAATGATTGTATAAAATCCGCTGATTGAGTTGGATAATAGTGCACATCAAACTCATCACTTAAAGACTTAATTAACTTTGGCGACATTGGATCAACAATAAAAAGTGATTTATGCGTAAGCAATTTTTTTTCCTTCTTTATTATAATCAAGCATGCCAGCGTATCCCCTGTAATCACCAGTATCGTCTCTGTCTACACATCGAAACGCAGGCCTGCATATAACAATTGGTATTCCTTTATCAGCTCCACGCGCAAACTCAGCTGCACAAGCAGCTCTCATACACTCATACAGATTTAGGCCCTTAGTGGCTCCAATTGGTGTTGCTCCCAAAGTTATACAGCCTATTATCATCTTACGAACATCAACCCCCGTATCTGTATCACTAATAACCACATCCACAACTTTATTCGTATATTGGTAAATTGCCTGAGCGGTTAAGTAACTAAGCCTATTGTGATCAAACGCACCTACCGTTGCCTTTTCTCCAATGTCATGATCGTCTATATAAGTATCAGCTAAAATTAAGCTTTCGTCGCTAACAGGAGCGTCTACATATCGCCCAATGTCTCTCAATAATTTTTCCCTGTCTATTTGACTTAATTTTTTTGGATCTGCTTTTCTTATTAAGTCAAACGGAATCAAACGATTTTGAGCAACAGGATAAGGCTTTTCAGCAACAACAACAACGTCCCCATTTTTTAAATCCGTCTCCACTAAAGACTTGCCGATACTATTAATAAGAGCATCAATGCCATTCTTAACTGGTAACAGTACTGAAATGGGAATCGTTTTTTTTGCAATTTGCCCACTCTGCCCCATAGAACCAAGCAATCCTTTAAATGTCGCATTTGCAGCAATCGCGAGATCCCAAATTTTTTCATTAATTAATGTATTCACATCAGTAGACGTTGCGTCATGAGAATTTGAGGATTTTACAAGATTAAAAAAAGCACCACCTGGGCTAACCACATCACCTACTTTCAAGTCGCTAAAGTCTATTTTTGCAGCATAGGGAGCTTTCAAACAATGAGCAGTTTCCCCAACCTTTGCCAAAACAACCACTTCTTCAGCTTCTACATTTTTATTTGGATTCATCCAGACTATTAAAGCGTCTTGCGTTATTAAGCTTGTTACAGAAGAATTGTACTCGACTAGTAACTCCATGTTAATTCTCCAATTTAGAATAAATAATAGGGTAATCCATTTCTAAAAGGTCAACTTCACATTTTTCAGTTTGATAAAACTTATTAGTCGCCTTAAACAAAGGTAATTTATGCATATCAATATTACCTAACAATTCCATAATGAGCTTTAGATCTTTCTGTAGCAACCCTAATTTAAATCCTTCGGCAAAGTCATCCTCTAGTAAAGTTCTATTTAGAGTTTTATGCGCCACGTAACTTGATGCTGTACCACTTTGCACAACCTCGAAAAAATCTTTTTTATTTACATTTAGCTTCTCAGCGGCTTTAAGGGCACTCATAAAAACTGCAGAGTTTGATACAGTCACTAAATTATGTAGCAATTTTAGCCTTAATGCCCCGCCCCTTCCTGTAGAGAAAATTATTTTCTCACATATTTTTCCCAATAAAGCCTCAATAAAATTAACTTTTTCTTTACTTCCACCAACGATGACCTTTAGCTTTCGATCATAAATTGAACGCACCCCGCCAATCATTGGACATTCAATATATTCAACACCGACGCTGACAACACGCTGTTCATTCTCCTCAGAAACCTGGGGTGATATAGTAGACATGTTAACAATCACTTGTGGTTTTAGTTTAAGTTCACAGATCTCATTAACAACGCCTGTTACAGCATAATCATCAGGCAAAATTAACAGCACCACACCGCTTTTTCTTACTAATTGCTGTATTGTTTTACATTGAAAATATTGTCCCGAAAGTTCTTTTTTATAATTTTTATCATAAACAGCTGACAGCATTTTTTCTTCTGCTAACTTTTCAGCAATTGCATAACCCATAGTTCCAACACCGACTACGCCAACTTTACCTGTATAAATCATCTATCACGCACTCCCGGCACAACGCACTTAAGAATCTCACCTTTATTAAATATCAGTCAACATTAAATTTACAATTTCATGAACATCTTCTGGCTTAAAAACTTGGCTTGACCATTCAATATCAAAATAATAAGTACCATTAATATACTGAAAATAAATATTTAAATCGAACCAAGCTTCTTTATATTTTTTACGCAATTTCCCGCTGTAATTGCCGTGAGGAATTTCAGTTAGAGGAGAAACCACTTGGTTTATAAAAACGGTTGTGACGGGGTAAACTCCCAAGCCATAATTTTTTTGAGTATCCTCTTCATAATTGTTAAATGAATATACTGAGGTTTTCATACTATCCTGTAACAATTGATTATTCGTTGCCCCTCTTACATCGCTAATAAAATAACTCATGTTTTGACAAGGTCCTAGCAACCAATAGTGACTTGATTTCTCACGTGCCAAATACGGAATACCTATACATACCCTCGACAAACTAAATTTTCGTTCCAAATACTTCGACAGCCTGGTTGCAATAATCTCAACATTAAGAGGCTGCCTTGAAAGTTCATCTCTACGACAAAAAACTTTTTTATGAGTAGACAATAGATAGCTAAAGTTTTTTTCGCAGACATTCCTAGGCAAGAAAAATTGTTTATGCAAGCCTTTATTTATAAATTTCTCAACAAACTCTTCTCTATTTTTTTCTAGAAAAATATTTTGCTCTTCTGCATAGTTGGAATAATCATAAAGCAAATTATTCGCGCGCAACTTATCAAGACTATCACCACCAACATCCTTAACAACCGCCTTCAACATAGAAACACCATAACCATCGCTAATTAAATGGCTAATCGTTACAACACAAACCGCCGACTCGCTTGAAAGAAAGCAATGCAACTCAAACATAACGTCTGAGGTCAACTCAAAAAATTTATCACCTTGTTTCTTAACACGAGCTGCAACAGCAGCCTGTAGTTCCTTATTTTTGACCTTGCAAACAAACAGATTTTCGACAAAACTTCTGAACCCGGCCTCATCACGCACATATATTTTTTCATTCTTGCATTCAAAGTTCACATTTAAAAAAAACTTTATTTTTGAAAGTGTTTTCAAAGTTTCTTTCAGCTTTTGCTCTACCCTATTAACCGGCAAATCGAACACATCTACTACATTAAAGTTGCAAGGCCTTTCTATATCAACATCGTATGTTCTAAACAAACGTGATTGTTGCGGCGAAATCTCTATTAATTGATCATCGGTACTTGTAGCTCGATTATCATCAACTAAGCAAGCATTAGAAATCTCCATTAAAGTGAAACCATCCAACAATGAAGGCAAAGAAACTTGAAGATTTTTCCCGCTGGCCAACTCCATAATGGCAATTGCTGAAAGAGAACCTCCTCCCAAGTCTTGAAGACTAGAGTTAACGTCTACATTTTCAATTTTAAGCACTTTTTTATAGATATAAATTAGAACATTTAAGCTATTAAGGTAAGCTGTAGATTTTCTTGACGATTTTTTTTTGCTACGCTGTAAATATAACTCTTCTAGAAAAGTTTTATCAACTTTTCCATTTGCATTTAGCTTAAATTCTTTCAACCAAATAAAATTGTGAGGAATCATATAGTTTGGCAAAATAGACTGCAAAGATTTGAGAATTATTCCTTTATCTAACTCAGCTGACGCACTGTAATATGCGATCATCCTTGCTTCATTGCCTACCTTTTTCACACTCACATAACTATCATTTATTTCTTTGATCGTCAGCATGTTTTGAACAATATCTTCTAGTTCAACACGAAAACCATTAATCTTAACTTGGTTATCACTGCGCCCTAAAAAGTACAGAGCCCCTAGTGAGTCTAGTCTAACAAAATCACCTGTTCTATACACTTTTTTGTTACCTAACCACGAAGGAGCGACTATGAATTTCTCTTTACTTAAGGACATGTTATTAGGATAACCCGCAGCCAGTCCTGGGCCACTCACATATAGCTCACCAACTGTATTAAATGGCATAATTTGCATATTGCTATTCAAAACAAAACATTCAGTATTGCGTATTGGGTAGCCTATCGGAATATTGTTATAACTGTGGCTTTCCCTGGGAATGTTATAGTAAGTCGTGAAAGTAGTGTTTTCAGTTGGCCCATATGTATTTACAAGCTGTATATCTTCGTTGATACTATAGGCTTCATTTATATGCTTCTTTGAAGCAATATCACCTCCAATTAGTAGATAATTAAGTCCCTGGAAGCAAGTTGGTTCAACATCAACAAATGTATTAAACAAAGGTGAAGAAAGCCAAATAATATTAACACAATTATAACGAATATGATGCTTTATATCTTTGACAGTCAGATAATTAGTGGTATTAATAACACACCTTCCTCCATTTAATATGGGCCCCCAAATCTCAATTGTTGAAGCGTCAAATGTAATATTAGATGCGTGTAGAAATACTAATTCACTGCAAAATGGAATAAATTCTTGCTTTTTAACTAAGCGAACTACCCCCGCATGATTACACAAAATAGCTTTTGGCTTTCCAGTACTACCAGAAGAAAAATTAACATAAGCGGAACTTTTTCCTGTAATTCTACTTACACTAATGTCTCTATGTGGCTGACCTTTTAAGCTATCTAAGGTAAAACAGACTGTTTCAGTATTTTCAAATGCCTTCATTTTTGTCTTAGGAGTAACTAGGCAGCGTCTAATTCTTAGACAACAAAATATTTCCTCCAAACGTACAAAGGGCCACTGTTCATCAATCGGAGCATATATAGCCCCACACTTTAGAATAGCTAAAATCCCAACAACAAGCTCAATACTTTTAGGTATACAAATTGCGATATATTCACCATAAGAAACACCTTCCTCCTGCATTTTGCTCGCTAGTGAGTTAGAGTAGCTCTCAAGTTCACGATAGGTTATTTGCCGCTTCCCGCAAGTTACTGCTATCCTATTTCCAGTATTACGCACTACTTGAGAAAACAAGCTACATATAGATGGCGTCCAATCAAAATCATTTGGTTTAGTGCCAGTATATTTATCTATTCGCTCTACTTGCCCAGGAGCAACGAACGGAACTGCTGACATAGCGATCTCACAAAAACGCTCTAAATTTTCAATTAGGTAATGCCAATTTTCAACCAAGTCATGATGAAAACTCACATCAACATCATCTTGTCCAAATAGGACTTTTAGCTCAACTGTTTCTGTATTTACAAATAAACAAAAAGCTATCGAGTCATCACTTTGTTGTCTTGAGATCTTACATTTTATTTGGTTTTCATCTAGTTGATCAGAGAAAGTGTAATAAAATTGGGGATGACTATAACCTGCAGTGTCGCAACTTTTTAATCGTTCATTACTTAAAGTCAGCGCTATTGTAACTATATTTTCTATGACAGTTCTTTCAAATGAAAAATCAATTATATACTCAGCCCAGAAAAATGATTGTTCGCCTTTTGTTTTCAGAGTTGCAACACCAATAGACTGACAATCAAGATATTTTGCAAATAGCATCGTGGTCACTATTAGATAATAGTCAGACTCCTGTATTTTTAATCCACGAATAATTTTTAAGTACTTTGCACGATTCAATACAAGTTTTAAGTGTTGTATAGGTACCTCATCCCTCATTGAGTCTACACTTATCGTGTTTGTTATACCTTTAGTTTGTGAAGGCAAATATAGCCTCTGAAAAAGCGTATCCCCACCATGATTTTCTGAGTGATTTTGCTCCATCACCAAATAAGTCCTTAATCTTACTTTCTAGTGCACTAACAAAAAAACTCCATCTTATTAGCTCAATCTGAATTGGTTACGTTAACTGGAAAGTAATTAGATTTTTCACAAATAATTTATATCAGGTTTTTCTCTCGTAGATTGTGATAGTTCGCCTCACACATTGCCATGTGTGCATAACGAATTCTCTCCGCAGCGAGTTTTGCTCTTTGCTGTGCTTCTTCAGAATTACAGTAATGTAATAAGCCTCGCTTACCTAAGTTAACGTGATGTATCTCATCGGGATTAATATGCTGTTTAAACATATAGGCAGTTTTTTCATCAAATCGCTCTAGTGCACTCTCATTTCTTTTCACTGATTGAGTTTCTACTGTAAATTGTTGCGCAGCAAAAAATTCTTCTGGGTATTCAAATTCGTCTAACATCTTATAAAAAGCTTCTTGCTCGGGCAAAGGTTCACCCAATTCCCCTCCTAATTCAAATATTCTTTTAGAGACCACTTGAGCATGTTTTGCTTCATCGCCAACCTGTCTACCAACCAACATCCTTAAATAGTCGTCATCGACTTTGAACATAAATCTAGCGATCACTTCAAATCCACGATACTCATTCCAATAACGCATACGCAAAGCTATAATTACTGCTTCAATACATAAATTACCTGCCCAATATGATTGAGACCAAGCATCCTTATCAGAAAAAAAATCATTATTATCTTTATCAAGCTCTTCGACAAACTGAATTGGTGTTAACATTTTGTGGTTTCTCCTTCATGATTTTCTAACGGTATCAAATCTAAAATGTCTTTTACTTCGGCACAGTATTGCTCTGCGCTTTCTATACTGCCATTTTCCAGAACCTTTCTAGCCACCTTTTGCATCGCCGGATACGCAGACCTTAATAGGTGATTGGCATAAATTACTACATTCACACCCGCGTTAGTCAAATCGCGCTCCGTAATGGAAGGATAGGTTGTTGGGATAACAATGAGGGGCGCTCTGTTAACAACGCCACCATACTTATCTGCGAATGCCAGGACCTCTTTAGGCGAATTAGCTTTGCTATGAATTACAATTCCATCAGCTCCTGCGTCAATGTACGCCTGTGCTCTATCAAGCGCATCATTTAGGCCAGTTCCAACTATAAAACTTTCCACTCTGGCAATAACCATAAAATCATCTGTAAGTTGAGCACATTTACCTACTTTAATCTTCTTACAAAATGCTTCTTTTTCTTCTTGATAATGCACAACCTCACGCCCATATAGTGAGTTGCGCTTTAAGCCTTTTTTATCTTCAATAACAACAGCTGAAACATCTTGCTTTTCTAAGGCTCGCACATAATGCCAAAAATGCTCTAGTTTGCCACCAGTATCAGCATCAAACACAATAGGTTTCGAAGTTACATTTAAAATCGATATCAGTGACTGAATACGAGTATTGAGATCTACAATTTCAATATCAGGTTTTCCTTGAGTAATTGAGCTCGTTAAGCTACTCGCCCACATCCCATGAAAACCACAATTTATTTCGCCAGGTTTCTGCACAAGAGTATTTTCTACAATCAGCCCAGACATAGCATCATGCACTTCCATAAGCCTCACAATTGAGTTTGTATTAAGTAACTCCCTGAATATATGACGGCGCGTTTTATTTTGAGCTCGTTTTTCTAGCTCATTTGTAGGAATTTTTTTTATGTTAGGTTTCGGCAGTATATGGTGATGATTTACAGTCCCAGTCAAATATTTTTTTAAATCAACGCTTAAATAATCGCTAAACCAAATATCAGTAACATTCTCCCTTTTTACAAAGTCCCAAATAGCATCTCTAGCGAGCACATGAACACCTGCTCCAAACATCCTAGATAAGTAGTTCATTTTTAGAGTAATCGAGTTCCCGTTTATTTTAGGGGCATGCTGATTAGATTCAATTATTGCAATAGAATACCTATTAAGAGTATTTACCCATCCAAATAGTTCTGGGGTAACTTTGTCAACATCGACCAAGACCAAATGAGTTTCCATGTACGCACTGCCATCCTATTTTATCATGCAATTTATAAATTTTGTAAGCTAATTAATCAAGGAAAAACTTGATTATCACCGGAAAAATACCAAGCACATTCCAAAAATACATATCGGAACAGATATTACATTACTATATTAAAAAAAACGACCATAACAATTTGGGAATTTAGCCTACGCATCCGACATATTGTAGGATCTCTCCGATAAACAAATATATCAACCCTAACTTTTTAGGTTTTTATACCATGCGAACAAAATATCTATATCAGACATCTATATGTCAATAAGCTTTATACAGGAATAAGGAAAAAAAATGGTAAACTTCTTTTGAAACAAAGAACACTTACTTCAACCTTGAATACTATTAGTTATTATCCTTAAACAGAATATATAACAATGTCTGACATTATTTAAACTGATGTAGTTTGAGAAAAAGAGAACGAAATTTTATATCGAACTCAGTCTTTTTGGGGCTCTTCCCCGAATAAGGGGGCACTTTAATCCACGTTAGCGTAAGCTAACACCTTGATTTGACGATCATTAAGGAGATTAAAGTGCCTAGAACAAATAGT
The DNA here is from genome assembly GCA_021773335.1 of Gammaproteobacteria bacterium. Lineage (GTDB taxonomy): Bacteria > Pseudomonadota > Gammaproteobacteria > JAJFKG01 > JAJFKG01 > JAJFKG01. The sequence goes on along the minus strand of JAJFKG010000056.1, from coordinate 1,067 downwards.
ATCTTAAACATTCCCGGATTAACAGTCCAAAAAACCAGCGGGTTTAACCCTGTCGTGTTCAACGTCAGCGCTCGCGGCAAGCCAGTTTGTGTGCACTGCCAAAGCAAAAACTTACGCAAGAAAGACACCTTCATTCGCAAAGTCTGGCACGAGCTCATTGGTATTCGACGCAGCCTCTTGCTCATTAAAGCCCACAAGTTCTATTGCCGCGATTGTCAACGCTATTTCAATCAACAATTCCCGGGCATCGTCAAGTACCAACGCGCCACCGAGCGCCTCAAAAAGCAACTGTGCGAACAGCATTCTCAAGGCATTTCCCAGTCCGACTTAGCAACGCGCTTCAAGGTCGGTAAAGCCACCATCGAACGCTGGTATCATCAATGGTATTGGCGTGCCAATCAAGAACGTAGCGACCAACACTGTCCGCGTATCCTCGGTATCGATGAACATACCTTTAGCCGTAAACGAAATAAACACGCTTTCGCTACCACGCTGTGTGACTTGAGAAAGCATCGCGTCTTCGATGTCGTCAACGGGCGTTCGGGCATGGACTTGGGCAGCTACTTAAACACCTTAACAGGAAAAAATAACGTCAAAGTCGTCTGTATGGACTTAAGCACTACTTACAAATCCATCGTTAAAACTCACTTCCCCAATGCCAACATCGTCGCTGACCGCTTTCATGTCATTCGTTTGCTCAATCATCATATGATGCAAACCTATCAACACATTGAACCAAACTTAAAATACCAAAGAGGACTGCTGGCCGCCCTAAGAACTAACCCCGAAAACCTCAGGCCTAAACGACTCAAGATACGCAATGACTGTTTCGACAAGCAACCCGCTATCGAAGCCATCTATCAGTTCAAACAACAGCTACATCAATTGCTGATGATTAAACACCGCACCGCTAAACAATGCCAGCGCTTGATTCCTAGATTCTTAAACGCTATCGAAAAACTCAAAGCCTCACCATTTGCGCCACTCAGAACGCTCGGCAAAACCTTATACCAATGGCGCGAGGAAATCGTCAGAATGTGGCGTTTCACTAAGTCCAATGGCATCAC
>JAJFKG010000055.1 GCA_021773335.1 Gammaproteobacteria bacterium | reverse complement strand
AACCGTTACGACTATTGCCACTGTTACGGCCTTTTAATTCGTGAGGGCGGTAGCCTAAATGCTCATCCAGCTCCGCATTCAGGGCTGCTTCAACCGTTAATTTCGTTAATTCTGCGCTCAGCACACTTAAATCATCGGCTGGCTTAATGTCTTTGGCTAACTCAGTCGCTAGCGCTTGTAGCTTGCTTTTGTCCATACTCATACTCCTGATTTTCCTATTGCAAGGTTATCAAATATGAGCAGTTACACAATTTAATTTACAGCCTCGACGACTGGGCTACAGAGGATTTCGAATAATTGCGATGATTGTCTTTGGTTGTCTGTTATGGTCCCACGATGGCCCCATTTTGGTCCCAAAATTCTGTCTTATGTTCTAACGTTACCATTACTACTTTAACTCTCTACATTATCGTTATGCCAACAGCCAGAACTTGCCGAATCAAAAAATTCAACATCTACGTCCTCAGAAAGCTTAGCTTTTATCTTGCTACTGCAACTACTCATGAAGTCCTCGGCAGCCTGTTCACCATCTTCTGTGAATACAGAAATTGCTATCTTGGGGACCGCCGCATGGTTGTTACTCGATTTTTTTTGCTTGAATATTTCAGCCAAACGTTCAAGAATATAGTCATCCTCTTCATTCATATTCCAACCATAAATTACTAAGCTATCTCCCATCTCAGCGAGAGCCTCATTATATATCGCGCTCAAATATGTACTGTTTCTAACGGCTGCTAACTTATGCTCTTTATTTCCCTCACAAACAAAAAGTGGCACATATTCACCAGTATTCCACTGCTTGTAAATTTCATCTAAGTGAGAGTTGTTTCCTGATGTAATTTTAACCTCAGTATCTTCCATCGACTGCTTAATATAAGTGGCTAACGATAAATTTCCGTGCAGATAGAAAATTAATGTCGCCCCTCTACGTGTACAATGAGGCTCTCTTAGTTGATTCCAGTCTGGATTAAAAAGTTTACCTATCTCTTCCGCCTCTTCAACTGGACTTTTGAAGCTTTGTAAAAAACAATCTTTGAATCTATTACCACATCTAGAACTGCCATTTTTGTTTGGTACTTGTTGATTGCCTTTATACATAACCCAGTAAAGTAACAAATCATAGTTCAGGCTAACCACCGTCTTGAATTGCTTAAGAAAGTTAGCAATATTACCCAGCATCACTTCATCAATGTCTTTAAAGCCAGGATGGGATTTTTGTATTGTCTTTATCAAAGTGTCACGACAGTTTTTATAAGCATCATTCACCCTCGACTTACCATCGACTGAAAGCGCTTGGTTCACAATATCGGCATGAAGCAGCCTGCGCATAACAAGTTTAAAATCGTCGGTTTTGAACCTACCGAAAATATCCTTCAAATCCTCATTAATATAATTATTGTTTTCCGCATTTTCTAGTAAAGAGCGATAGTTGAAACCCTGATTAACAGCGATACTTCCACCGTTCCCCACAATAATGCTGCCGCCGTTGTATCTCTCCTTAATATCATTCCACTTTTGTATCTTGCTCAGTATTAACTATCCTTGCCTTAGTTTGTTGGGCTAAATTTTATACAGAAAGTATAAATGAACTTCACAATTTCTTATGAATATTCATTCACTCATAAATCACCCACACACAAACAACCATTAATATTCAATATAATCAACAAGTTAAATTATCTACAGAATAACCTATAATGACCACAACACAATAACCTATACTAACCCCAGCAGAATAACCTATAATGACCACAACATAATAACCTATAATTTCTCCGAGGAATGAAATATGGCTGGCCCGTCAGCAAAACTTGCCGAATCCCTTGAAAAGCTTCATCAGCTACAGACCCAGGGTTACACAGCTATCCGAAGTAGCGATATATCAAGGGCAGATAGAGAGCGTTTAGTTAAAAATGGCTTTCTAAAAGAAGTCATGAAAGGTTGGTATGTGTATTCACGCCCTGATGAACCGCCAGGAGAAAGTACAGCCTGGTATGCCTCTTACTGGAAATTTTGTAGCGCTTACCTTAACTATAGATTTGGAAAAGAGTGGTGTATTTCCCCAGAGCAATCTTTACTTTTGCATGCTGAAAATTGGACTATTCCGCAACAGTTAATTATACACGCGCCTAATGGTGATAATAAAACTGTATCATTACCACATAACACATCTCTGTTTTGTGTACGCTATAAGTTGCCTTCGCTAGAAAATAAAGAAGAAAAACAGGGTATCCAGCTATTTTCGTTAACTTCAGCATTAATAGCAGCACATCCAAAGTTTTTTGTGCAACACGCAACTGACGCACGTACTGCTCTTGTGATGATAACTGATATATCAGATGTGTTAATAGAATTAGTGGAAAATGGACACTCTCAGATAGCAGGTAGGTTGGCTGGTGCATTTCGTAACATTGGAAAAGACGAATTTGCCGATCGAATAATTAATACTATGCGTAGGCTCGACTATGATATAAGAGAAAAAGATCCTTTCATATCGACAGAACCCTTGGTTTTTTCAAGCCTCACACCATCCCCTTACGTAAGGCGACTTGGCATACTGTGGGCTGAAATGCGTGAAACCATCATATCAAAATTTCCCCCTCCCGCTAAAAAAAATCTTTCATCAGAACAATATTTAAAAGATATCGAAGCGAAATACACGTCTGATGCTTACCACTCACTATCAATTGAAGGCTATGATGTTAGTAAAGAGCTAATCGAACGCGTCAAAAGTGGAAACTGGAATCCCGATAACTTGGCCAATGATCGAGAGCATAAAAACGCATTAGCTGCTCGAGGTTACTGGCAAGCATTCCAATTCGTAAAACTTAGTATAGAAAAAATACTCCTGGGCGAAAATCCTGGAAAGACAGTAGCAAAAGAACATATAGATTGGTATCAAGAGCTCTTTGGGCCCTGTGTCATCGCAGGGATATTAAAAAAACGCGACTTGGTGGGCTATCGCAGAGGACCTGTTTATATACGCCACTCAATGCATGTGCCGCCTAACCGTGATGCTGTAAGCTCGTTAATGTCTGCCTTCTTTGAACTGCTCAGTGCCGAAGAAAATGCCGCTGTACGCGTTGTGCTCGGCCATTTCATTTTCGTATACATACATCCCTATATGGATGGCAATGGGCGCATGGGAAGATTCTTAATGAATGCAATGTGTGCTGCCGGCGGTTACCCTTGGACGATAGTCCCTGTTGATCAGCGTACAGCTTACATGCAAGCATTAGAAGCAGCCAGTACCAAACAGGATATTGCACCATTTTGTGATTTCTTGGGAGAATTGGTGAAAAAACAGATTGGGGGAAAGTAAGCTCAATACCAGTCGCTCACTGCTTTTACTAGCTAAACAAACTAACAGTAAGCAGCTGTCAGAACAAATCTGAGCTACTACAGGTCAAGCACAAGTAAAAAGATAGCAATCATTAGGAAACGTGCAAATAACTGTGAGAATCCAAAGTAAATTTGCCGCGTTCAAACGTCAAGACGGCGTACCCATTTTCAACGTCAGGCAGATTAATATTCCATAGTTTTTTGAACCAATGATGCTTGTCTGGTAGTTCTTTTTGGATCAACTCGTAAGCCAACTGCGCTTCAGGCATTAATTTATCGGTTGGTAGAGCGTCTATTGTGCTTAATGCCTCATCAAGCCATCGTTGCGATTCGTTTTCTTCATGTATAGTAAATTGGTTCCAAACGCAAGTATATGGTGCTCCCATATGCCCACTTATCCAAATGTTTGGCATAAAGTGCAAAATCATACGTGTTAACAACGGTTCTTTGCCCGGACTAACATGGGATACAAAAATCGCTGGCGATTCGCAGTTGCCAAGCTTCTGATAAAGTGAACCAAACTGATGAAGGGTCGCCCATATTTTGCCTGCCTTACCGGCGATGGGTTTATCAAGTAGTTTTTTGGAAGGTAGAAAATTACCTCCAATGCCAAACAACCTAACTTTTCCTACACCTGTATCTTGTAGGTCATAAACATTATCTTCATCAAGCAAATAAAAATTATGAATATCAGGTTGTTCTTTTAGCTGCCTAACAACAAAAACATCTTCATGATTTCCATACACTGCATAAACAGGGACTATAAACTTCTGGTGGCCATGTTGATAATCTGCAAAATCACCCAATAACTCATGTTCTTTAACGATTTTGATCAACTCGTCACGTTCTGTTTGCTTATTAACGCGATAATTTTTCCAGTAAGGAGAATGGGAAACAAGCAATAGCAATTCTCGATTACTAAGATGCTTGTAGCTTGATTCATTATAAAATCCAAAATCCCCTGCATGAATAACTAAGTCAGCAGAGGTCTTTGCGGCCAATTTATTTATAATACCAATATCACCGTGAGTGTCGCTAATAAGCAGCGCTTTTATCATTCTATCTTGCCTATGATTTTTCGAAAATTAGTTCACGTTAATTCTAACGTGATTTCTAAATTGATACAAAAGAACTAAATATCGGCTAGTAAGAGTTTTGCTAAATCACGAAGTGACTCAATTCCCTCATCCCACGACGGAGCATTAGAATGATAAACAAATGGTTCTAAATATTGCGCATATCTTTTTTGATGTTCGTTATTACTAGAGATCTCTTTCAGCCCGTGGATTAATTCGGAATTTGGATCTTTTTTAAATTCCAGATGTCTATTCCCAAACTTAATCACTTCGTTTTCAAGAAATGCGGGGAAAATATTTGTTACCAATTTAACGTCGCATCCATTTTTACAGATCAAATATAAATCATACACGTGCCGCACTAAAGCTAGATCTTCTTTTTCAGGATCTATATAACCTCGACTAACCTCTGCAGTCCTTCTTAATAAGCTTAGCAATTTCTCAACTAAAATTGTCTCAACTTTATCACAGTAAATAGATTGAATTTCAGCTCCACTTTTTTCCGTCGCATAATCAGCATAAATCGAACCCACCTTAGTAGATATTGGCGAAATCATATGTTGATCAATTTCAACCAATTCCAGTTTTAAATCAGGTCGAATGTTTTGGTTGGCAAATGCCTTAGGGTAAGAAATTTCAAAACACTTGAACGCGCCTTCATTTCGTGACTCATAATTAATGATATTAAAATCAGAGTGCTTCTCTATCAATTCATAAATTGTTGACTTAAGCTTTTTCCGTGAGTGTTTAGCGTGAGAACGAGAAGAATATGGTAATTTAGGAATAATTTTTATATCTAAATCTTCTGACATGCGGTACGTGGGCAAATGCGCTTTCGCTAGACATGTACCGCCTGCAAAACACAACTCCCAATTTGTTTCGCAAGAGTCAATTAACTGCTTTAATAACTGAACCGCCCAATAATCTTTCTCAATCAGTGCAGCTCCACCTGGCAATGCCAAAGCATCGGCAATATCCGCAAATAAACTTACATCTATGTTTTGCATATTATATTTATTCTTTATGAAGTTTATATTTACCTGTAGCAATTCTACGATTAAATCTACTCCTAATTTTCACTCCTGCTTTAACAGGTATCTGCGTAGAAAGATTCGCGTTATACAATTGCTCCGCAAGCGATGCTTCCCATTCAACATTTAATAACGACAATGCTTCTTTGGCAACTTGATCAAATCCACCGGGTGCCGTCAACATGGGTTTACCTGTAAGTCTGTTGGGCCTTGCTTTAGCATATAAACCATAACCAATACGTATTAACTCACCCTCTTTTGTTAACGCCAATAGCGCTCTGCCAATTTGGTCGTAGCGGTTATTACCCGCTAAAGCAACAAAATCAGCACGCATGAAGACGTTCCGCTTCCAACAACGGGAGAGTTTATGTTTAATCTGCTGTTTTAAGGATGCTCTTGCCATGTTTCATCACCTATGAATAAAGCTAACTATAGCAAAAATACGACAAATTATCAATCAAACATACGACAATAAATACCAATAAATTGATTAATATCAATATATTAAATAACTATAAAATTTATATTTGTTTTCGCAATCTTGATTGATAACGCAGACAATCTAGATTTTGCCGTATTCAGGCCAAACAGACCACTCCAAACACCAAAAATAAAACGCATTGCGTTATAACGCAGTGCGTGCTATTGTGGCGCACACATACAGTACTGGTTTACTGGCGAAAGGAGGTATCTGTGACGACCACAAAATCAATCGACAACATTAATATATATTGGAAACAAATTTTTCATGCCTTGAAAAAATCCTCCAAACCCATTTTAGAGGAGCTTAGCTTAACAAAAGTTGATGCGAATATATTACTCGCTTTGAGTAGAACACAAGAAAGCACTAAAGCAGAGCTCGCTCAATATTTGAGTTTTGAACCAAACTCACTAACTCGTTCACTCGATAGATTAATTGATATTAACTTAGTGAAACGTTTAGTTGATCAAGACGACCGGCGCTTTATTAAACTTTCATTAACCGACAAAGGCCATACAGTAGCAAATAATTACATAGAAGCTATGCGTAATGTCTGGGTAGACCTATTTGCTGATCTGAAGGCTTCTGAGATAAAACAACTTGAGTCAACTCTCGAGAGAATTTTTTTAACGCTACGAACTAACGGCTAATGCTATGAAATTTAAAAAAGAAACGTTATTGACCCTGTAAATAATTCTGTGTAAGTGCTCGGTTAAACATAAGGGGCTAATTGCTCCTCGAATTCAATCATAAAGTGATTCATCGCCGGTTTCCAGTTTTGAATCGACATAGTCCATTTTTTTGAGGCGGCTTGTATCGCC
>JAJFKG010000054.1 GCA_021773335.1 Gammaproteobacteria bacterium | reverse complement strand
GCTTATCAAGGCTACATTAGCATTTGTTCCTACGTAAGCCGTAGCCCGGATAAGCGCGGAACGCGCGTCATCCGGGGCGGGTCTTTGCGATTGCGGTTCCCGGATGACGTTGCTGCGCAACTTATCCGGGCTACCTCTGGGCTTGACACAAAGACAGTAGGCTACAGTTTTTTGTTTTTTTTACCACTTGTAAAATAGTTCGTTGAAAAGTAAAGTATTGATATGAATACTCGAACCTCACAACTGTCCCAGCTACTCGCTTTAATGGCGCAGTTACGTGATCCTGACAGTGGCTGCCCCTGGAGTAAAGCGCAAACCTTCGCAAGCCTTGTTCCTTATACTATCGAAGAAGCTTATGAAGTCGCTGACGCAATCGCTCGCAAAGACTTTGATGCTTTATCTCATGAGTTGGGTGATTTACTTTACCAAGTGGTATTTTACGCACAAATGGCCAAAGAAGCTGGCTTGTTTGATTTTGACGATGTCGCACGTACGATTATTGCAAAACAACAACGTCGCAAGCCTGAATACTTTGCAGGACTTGAAGAAGATAAAACCACCCTCCAAAAGATTTCTGCAACTGATGCCCATCAGCAATGGGAAAAAACCAAGCATCAACATCGCCAACATGATGGTGAAGCTCAAGAAAGTATCTTAGATGGTGTCGCCATGGCGTTACCGGCCATGACACGCGCAGTCAAATTACAAAATCGTGCCGCGCAAATTGGCTTTGATTGGCCTGATGTCCAACCTGTGTTTGCTAAATTGCGTGAAGAAGCAGACGAACTCGCGCATGAAATTTCACAAGCTGCGGATAAAGCACGTGTTGCAGAAGAATTAGGGGACCTATTATTTTGTGTCGCCAATCTCGCACGGCATTTAAATCTCGATCCCGAAGCAACGCTGCGCGCCGGCAATGCTAAATTCGAAAAGCGCTTCAAAGCGTTAGAGCAATTGATTAAAGCCGATGATAAAGATGCACAACAATTAGCGTTGGCTGAGTTAGAAATGTATTGGCAAAAAGTGAAATCGCAACAATCCAAATCGTAGCCTTGATCTGACAAATCGGCGCGAAATGGATAAAAAAATTCTAATAAAACAAGCAGCTAAATATTGTTTTACAAGTGGATTGGCATATTAGGCAAACCTTGATGCGCGCTATGCGCTTATCAAGGCTACATTAGCATTTGTTCATACGTAAACCGTAGCCCGGATAAGCGCGGGACGCGCGTCATCCGGGGAGGGTCTTTGCCAATCCATTCCCTTGATGCGCGCCGATGGCGCTTATCAAGGCTACATCTGGGCTTGACACAAAGACCGTAGGCTACACAAAAAGCAAAATACAATGCGAAAAAAATTATTGCTTCTTCTGCGAATCAAGTGCATTTACTGCTTCAATCGCAGCCTTTTGATTTGTTTGCGCCTTTTTCTGGCTAGCAGAGAGTGTTTTATCAGACGTTTCCTCGCTCGCACCAGTAGAATCACTAGTGCTTGTGGCACTAGATTGTTGTCCACCCAGCTTTTTCTTTTCAGCCGCTTCCATTACTGCCATTTGTGCCGTCAATGCTGGAGCAACTGTCAAATAACGAGTAGTTTGTCCTTGTTGCACAACAACACCATTACGATCGATGACTCGAATTTGGGTACCATCAGGAAACTCATCACCAACATTCACATTGTACATGCGGTTTTTATATTCGATGGTTGCATACCAACGTCCACGACGATAACCAACAAATAAGGTGCGAAAATCCGAAGCCCGCTCCATGACAGGCCCTAATGATTTACTGCGTGTCGACGTTCCCAGCCTTTTAACCGGCACGTATTTTTCTGCTTCTGACTTCGCTTTCACTGTTTTTAAATCAGATGTAGCAATACTCGCATTCGCTTCAGACAATAACTTACGAACTTGTGCGAGTTGATACGCATTTAACAAATCCACATACTGCATTTGTTGGTGCTTGTCTGCGGTTAAAAACGACTGTGCCACTTTACCTATTTGTGGCACAGCAATCTGCTTAGGTGCGGTTGGAGTTGCGGGTGCTTGCGGCCCCAGATTATTCGCACTGTCAACCACCGCGCTGGTTTTTTTGATGGGACTCGGCGTTGTTGGCCCAGCAACTTTACTCGCCTTCGGCGGCACTGCAATACGCTTGCTTACCGAGGGTGCCGGCGCACTGCTATTATCACCGTTACTAAAGGTACTAATCACTTCATAGACTAACAGCAATAGAGCAACTGCTATTAACGGTACCATCACTTTCTGTTTCTTAGTCAATGCCATAACTATGTCCCTACTAACGTTATGCTGATTTGCCCAGAATACAAACCACCCGTGCTTGTCACGCTATAACCAGTGATAATGGCCGGCAAACCACGTAGTGATTGCGCAACCAAGACGATAACACTCGGAGAAACTGAGCTGAGATTAATGGTTAACGGCCAGAGGGTAATACTACCCTGCGTTTCTTTATTGCCTAACTGGACTGTCTTACCATGCAGTACATGCTGTATACGACTCATAAATGTTATCACGGCATCTTGTGTTTTTTCGATTGCAGTCGGTGCGGAACGTTCCTTAAGCTTTGCGGGTAAGTATAACGCAACACCTTCTCCGGTGATATCAAATTTTAGCTGATTGACGTCCGCCCAATCACGCATAACGGCCAAAGTCCCACCAAAGCTAGTCATTTGTACTCGCACAGGCCCAGTGCCGGTGCTATTGTTATTACCGCCAGAGGCCGCCCCCCAAGAGAGGTTACTAGGGTACCAACCCGGCACCGTGCTCAACAACTTGAGTTTACCAACCATATCGATCAAAACCTGTTCTGGCGCGGGCTGCTCCATCAAACTACGATACGCCGCATAAGGATCTTTAGGTTTAATAAGTGGTGCAACTGTTGTTTGCTGCACGGGTGCGCTCGGCTTAAACACTTCATAAACACCCCATATCACACCGATAATCAGCATACCAATAATCAGCATAAACACGGGCGAAGCACGACGACTTGGTAAGGCGCGCAGCGCTTCTGCCACGGGTAATAGGCGCAGTGCCTCCATAGTTGGCAAAGTCGGGAATAAGGGTTCTTCAAGACGGGTGAAGCTAGCAACCATATCTTGATCAAAGACAAAACCACCCTCTTCTTCAGTCTCACTTAAGGGGATGCTACCATAGACATAAATATTGTAGAGATTGACATTAGCCACTAAAGAAGCAAATTCATCAATTAAATTGGCAACGGGCACTTGCGCATCGAGAAAGACATTACCCGCACGCACGACAACGAGAATGGCAGTATCATCATCCAAAGCTTCACAATAGATTAAATCATCCGGTCTATCGAAGTAATGCCAAACGGTTTCACCAAGCAGATAGCCTTCTTCATGCGAAAAAACCGCTTCATAATCACCATCAGGCTGCAAGAACAGACGCAGGTAATCGCCATTATTATGTTGCAATAATTGGATTTCGCGTTTAACTAGCGACGATTTCTTCGCCGCTAGTAATTCGCGGTAGGCACGGACGACGAATTCGACGCCGTCATCACGAATCAAGACCGGCATTAAGCGGGCGTCCCCAAGATTGTCGGTGTAATCAAGATCACAGTTTCTGTATTAGTATGACGCGCGCCTTTGCCACCCAAAGGATCTAAACCAAAGAATGACGATTTATTGGCTTCGTTATTTAATTGTTTAAAACCAGACAACACTAACGTTGACCCTGTAGGCACCATCGCACGCTGGTTAAAGCGCTTCAAGTCTTGAGTCGGCAATTGGATCGTGGCTCCCTGTGAGGTTTGAGACTCAAAAGTTGGTTGCCCAGAGATGGTGCTACTAATTTGAAGGTAGACGTTATGCCCCTCAATCTTAGGCACTAAATACAACACAAAACCACTGATGACTGTACCTGGATCCAAACCATTCTGACTAAAATTACCTTGCCCTGAAACTGTTGTCGTCGTGTTCGCAAGATAGCCTGTTTCCGTACTGATGTTAATTTCCGCAACTTGGTTATTCAACGTCACCACGCGCGGTTGCGTAACAACCGAAACATTGCCCTGTTGCTTCAGCGCAGAAAGCAACACTGACTGGCTGCCTTTACGTGCAATACCAATCCCATATGAGGTCGTATTACCCACAATACCTGTGGCAGTATCTACCTGGCTACCTAAACCCAGAACGTTAGCCGAGTTACCGGCTAAGGTAAAATCACCCGCCAAAAGATCCCAATTAATACCGTACTGGAATGCTTTATCCAATTTCACCTCAAGCACTTCGACTTGCAATAGTACCTGTTTCGACAGCGTCTCATTGAGATTGTTGATGTACTGAGTGATGGAGGCCACATTTTCAGGATGGTCGCGCACCGTCACGGTCGTGGTTGCTTCTGATACCTGGACTTTACCATCCTTAGAAACCAAACCATTTAAAGTCGACTGCAAGTCCTTCCATACTGAAATATTATCGCCTTGAAAACTGCTGTATTGATTGGTGGTATCAACACTTTGTGCACGTACGTAATTCATATCAGAGCCGCCACCATCGCCGCCGCTACTAGAGCCGCCACTGCTGCCTCCACCGGATGAACCTGAACCAGACGAGTCACCTCCACCTTGATCGCGCCCAACTTTGTAATTGGTTGTCCCGGGTAAGAATGCGATATTATATGTTTTGGTTTCAAACGCTGACCAACTCAACGTATCATTATCAATATCATAGGCATAACCAGACTTTGCCTTTAAATCTTGCAAAGCGCCTTTGACCGTTCCCGAGTAATCCATAGAAATCGGCTTGCTTTGATTTACGGTATTGTCGTAATGCACAAAACTTCCCGTGCGCTCCAGCACTTTACCGACGAAAAAATCAAAGGGTAGATTAGTACCATGCACCGTCACCCGGTTCTTTAACCAACTCGGCGGATGTTGCAAACTGACCGGCGTCGTATCCACGTAAGGCGAATTTTTAGTAACAACCGTTGGCACAGGCTTGTCGTTATCACGATAAACTTGCTTGATTTGATTCTGAGTATCACCCACTTGTGAACGAATACCAGTATACATCGGTGGTGGTTTACAGCCCACAAGACTCAATAAAACAACAATCACAGCAAACTTAGGCAAGTATTTTTTTAGCATGCGAGGCAAGCTCCATTGGTTATGCGACCGCTGGTACATCAGTTTATGCATCCGGGCCCACGCCTACACCGACATTGAGTAATGTCTTTTCACTGATCTTATCGTCTGGCTGCGACATATCAGTTTTGCGTTTATAGGCAGTAATTGGTCTGGGGGTGATCGCGACAATACGATTTTGCTCATAAAACACCGCTTGCACAGGATAGCCATGTAGAACTTTTTCAAACACGCCTTGCAAGGTATTACTAGATACGCGTGCTGTGCCGGTCCATTTGTAGTCGTACGGCAAAGTCCACACCAAGGTGCCCCAATGCGCTTTTTGCAAGATGCGTTGTAGATTAGACCTTAATGAACCAGAACGCAGAGTAAAACTGTAGAAAGTGCGCTTACGGGTCTTGCTCGAGGCAACTGAACCTCCCAATTTACCGCCATTGGCGCGCACAGGGCCATTGTACTTGCTTGAGGTTATGCCGCCAGCATTGCCAACATAAAAGCCGGCTTGAGCGATCGCGGTACTGAAGAAATAGATAATGATGGCAAAACATGCGACACAAAATTTATTCACCGCGGCTCCCTACTCTCGACTTTATATTTTTTGGACGTTTACTTGCTTGTTTGTACAAGCAAAACGCTTATCTCTCCCAATCGCCTATTATCGCTAATTTTGCCGAAACATCAATGGCCAGAGCCACTATATATAGTATAAATATCAAAGTTTTTATACTGCATAGTGGCTCTTGTTTATTTATTGCTCCATTTTTTCTGGTGACCTATGTGTCCCTTCATGACGGGTCATTTTTTTGACATTCACCGCCCCAAGGATCACACACCGTGTGCGTGGGTGCTTTACCGCTATCGGAAGCACCATTGTCATTTTGGTGCAATAGTGTTGCATTACCATGTGAGTCATTGGTCGTAATCTTATTGGAGAATGTCCACGTACTCGGCCCGTAAGTTGGTGTCACACCATAGGGTGTACCACCCGCAAACAGAGTTTGACTAGGTTTTGTATAGCGTGGATAAATACCGGGTGGAATCCAATCGCTGCCATCACCCGTGTATTCGGGCGGCGCTTCATAATAGTAATTAGGGTTCATATAGTACGGTCTATGATTGACACAACTCGTGGTAACATTGACCTCAAGTGTAGCAGCATATTCGCCATGTGAACCAGCAGCACTGTTCCCTGTATTATCTTCAACATAGCCATACAACGCCCACTCTGTAGGTATCTTGGAATCATCGGCAGTCGATAAATAACGAATGTAAGTATGGTTTGCGTTATACGGTACAACGTGCATATACACTGCTCTGAGTGGAACACCATAAGTAGAACCTGCAGCTTTAAAACCATCATTTGAGCGCGAATGAAAATTGGCAGGCGTATAACTAATGTATGGATACCAACCATTCGCACATTTAGGTGCAGAGATCAATGCCGCTTGCCAGGTCGGGCTCTGACCGTTACTGCTCGCACTATTCAAAGTAATCGTACCAAACTGCAATTGACGACTACCGCTTTCCATTAGGCCGGGCGAAGCGATCGTCGCCCGTATAGTCTTGGGATCATTATTCACTTCTTCCCAATTAGGTAAACGCGATGCGACCTCACGCGCAATCGTAGCATTCGGAAACGTGGCTTGCACCCCGAAATATTGCTTGCTATAACTTGCCTCATAAACAATCGAGGATTCACTTGAACCACTCCATGGCGTATAAAGTGCAGGATAATTACCATGACTATCTGCCGCGCCACCGCCACTCAAAAAATGCTCGTTCACCAATAACGTTAAGGGCTCAGAGCGCGGCGTTGAAGGTGTGCTTGGTTGATTAGTGGTTGATTCGCCTGGCCAATAACCTTTCGCGTTGTAATAATTAATGGCACCTGAGAGCCATTCCTGTATCTGTGTCGCCGCCTTCTCAACCTTCAAATTCTGGATCTTATGGTTATAAAGTGACACACCGGATACCGCCATAATCGCCATTACGATGATGACAAACATAATCTCTAACAAGGTAAAACCCCGTTGTGAGCGCGACCGACTTGGATGTTGCATAATTAACTACCTTTAATTTCAATGAGTTAGTTTTAAACTCAGTAGCCAAACCAATACTAACTGGCTGGTTTGACAGTAATTTTAAGTAGAATAACAAAAAAACATTAAGCCATTATTAAGAAATGCATGAAAAATAGAGGAAAAAACCAGTATCACAGAGTGTGATACTGGAAATGAGTGAGGATAATCTTGATAAAATATCTAAGAAAAACAGTATATTAGATTAAAATCTGTCTAGCCCATACCACTTAATTGCTTTCGAGCGCGGCGGCACCATACGGATCCGAGCTATTGGTATGATCGGTACCACTACTCTCGTCATTGCGGTGCTCATGCATCTGATTACCATGAATACCGTTGGCAGGCGCCCAACCAGCAGGTCCATAATTTGAATCTGAACCGCCTGTCCATACTGTATGACTATCCTTAATAAATCTATTACGAACACCATCTGGTACGTTATTTATCCCATCCTCTGCATAAAAAGTAGGGGCCTCATGATAATAATTCGGATTCATATAAAAAGGTTTGTATGGCACACAACGTGTTGTCACATTCACATCAAGTGTTTCAGCAAAATGATTTGCTCCCGCTTCGACAAACCCATATAAACTCCAAAATGCCGGGCGTAGATTTTCATTATTACCGTTATAGTCAATATAATGTGTCTTATCTGCATAAGGCACTGCGTGTAGGTACACGGCATTAATGCCTCTAGTAAGCCCGCTTGGCGAGTGAAAACTAACCGGTACATAGGTAATATCGGGGTACATGCTACCGGAACACTTTGGTGCTGGGATTACCGCAGGCGACCAATCGGGGGCACCCTCATTATGCTTACCACCACCTAAAGTAATGATCGCTGACGTCACCTTTTTATCCTCACTTGGCATTAAACCTGGTGCCGTTACCGTCGCCGCAATCGTGGTTTTATCGTTTGAATTCGGAAAATTCCAATCCGGCAAGCGTGATGCCACTTCGCGTGCAATCGTGGCATTGGGGAATTTCACTTGGATTGTAAATAATTGTTTAGTGTAAGTTCCCTCATAATTATTCGTCTTACTCCACGGCGTGTTAAACGTTGCTTGTGTACTCGGCATAAAATGGTTCATCACTAAGGTTTGCAATGGTGTTTTACTCGCAGGCGGTGGGGTTGAAGGTTGATCCGTCGCTGTCTCGCCCGGCCAATAACCATTGGCATTGTAATAGTTCAAACCCGCTGACAACCATTGCTGCATTTCCGTGGCGGCCTTTGCGACCTTTAAATTCTGGATTTTATGGTTATACAGTGACACACCGGATACCGCCATAATCGCCATCACGATGATCACAAACATGATTTCTAATAAAGTGAAACCGCGCTGCCCTTTTATATAACTCATTGATTTCATGTTTAATTACCTAGTTTTTACAGTAAATCTGACGTAACCATTACGACCTAATCTTGTTTCATTATACGGATCCAAGCTTAAGGAAATCTTATGCAAAAGCAAATATCTTATTGATTTTAAAGAGATTTTACTGACTGGCCTGACAGTAAGTTGCGATCGACTCTGACGAACAGTATTACTTGCCGTAGCCCGGATAAGCGCGGCACGCGCGTCATCCGGGAAGAGTGTTTGCCATTGCTGTCCCCGGATGACGTTGCTGCGCAACTTATCCGGGCTACATATGAGCTTGAGGCAGAGACAATAGAGCCGTAGCCCGGATAAGCGCGGCACGCACGTCATCCGGGAAGAGTGTTTGCCATTGCTGTCCCCGGATGACGTTGCTACGCAACTTATCCGGGCTACATATGAGCTTGAGGCAGAGACAATAGAGCCGTAGCCCGGATAAGCGCGGCACGCGCGTCATCCGGGAAGAGTGTTTGCCATTGCTGTCCCCGGATGACGTTGCTACGCAACTTATCCGGGCTACATATGAGCTTGACTAGAAGACAGTAGCCTACAACAGTTATTGAAAATGAGGTTTAATTTAGCTTGTACCCGGCACCTTGGTCACCACCTGACAAGCCGCATTATTCACCAAGCCTCTTGTGTCTTGGCCACGATCAAATAAGGAGAGCCGATCAGCAAGTGGTGATTGACCTTGGTTCGCATTCGCGTAATGATTACTAGGAGTCATTACCCAAGTGAACTCAACATTATTACCACTTACTGTCGCCTCATCCGCCCCGACTTCTCCCTTGAGATTCTGTAAATATTTTGGAAATTGTGCTTTGACAGAGACATGCCACACATATTTTTTGCCATCAGTCGTTTTATCTGCGCTATAACCAACGGTAAACTCACCGCCTAATGGGTTCTTAATTCTATCGGTTGTTTTCAATAAGCCAACATCCGTAAAGTCTTGAAATGGGCTGGCTATTGTCTTGCCTGCGGGTGTTTGTTGTAACTCAGTGCATTTATAAAAAAAGTAACCATTTGCTGCTTGCATCAAGGCTGACACACTCGTATTGACAATACGGATGTCTTTATCCATTTCGTAGCTGCGATAACGTTGTATCGAGGCAAGCGCAATGGTTGCGGCTACTGCCACACCGAGGATCACTTCTAACAGTGACACACCCTTTTGACGATAGTATGTTCGTCGTATGGCTTTACTGGATGGTTGCTTGAACTTGCTCACGTTATCACTCTAACTCAAACCTAGTTACCATCAACTGCATTGACCGACAAATCAAAATTTGAATTCGTTGAGTTGCTACTATTTGCGGTACATTTTGATCCAGACGTACTACCAACAGATTGATATTTATTAACTAAGTCTTGGCAAACATAACTCGGAATATTGCTCAATGTAATTTTCATCGCACTGCTACTGCCCGAACCCGTTGGCGTTGCCATCACTGTGCTATTCGGCCAAGGTGCGACAAGCTCTTTGGTACCTTTAGTCCCAGTTTGAATAAATTCGCTCGAGATCGCGCCCGTATCAATTAGCACACTATTCGATACACTCGAATAATCAGGATTACTCGCCAAATATTGAGTACCTGCTTTAATCATTTCTTGCACCATACGCACATTTTGCGAATCTAATTGCTCACGCTCAGTCGAGTTAAAATACTTTGTAGCGGCAATTGTTAGCACACCAGCAACAGCCAAGTACAAAATAATTTCTAAGATACTAAAACCGCGTTGTTGCTTTAGTCGATTTAACTTCATTAATATCACCATTTACCCTCTTTAAATACTACGTACCAAACACAACATCAGCTGCCTTGCGGAGGCTTCGTACTTTTATTTGCAATCCCGCCCAACTCTTGATTTACTATCAGTTGGAATATATTGTTTTTACACTGAACTTCTTCAACATTTTGGAGCCCCTGTAATTTATACACCAAATCATTACAGGCATAATCCGGAAGAGACGTTATCGAAACACTGGTTTTACCAACCACTTTATTTTTCTGATTGACTAACAACTCACTCGCACCCGCCCAAGGTGTAGTAATAGTGCTGTTAGTCCCCGCATTTTGAATATATTCTGCAGGCAACGATCCAGAATTAGCGATATCTGCCGTTTTTGGTAATACCATGGTACCACCTGCTTGAAAAGCAAACTCACGTGATGCTGTTAATACTTGCTGTACTTCATTAACGCCCTGCTGCACTAATTCACTGCGCTTGCTCGAGGCATAGTACTTGGTCGACATCAATATCAGTACTGCACCAATCGCCATGGCTAGCATAAGCTCTAACAGCCCGATACCTTGTTGTCGTCGTAATAATGTCATCATGTCAATTTACTCTTTATTTAGTCTTCGTCAGTTTGGCAACCCGTTTGACCTGACAGCGCACTTTCTTTCGCTATCAGGCCAAAACAAGTTTCTTCGATTAGACTTTCATCTTAACTTGCTGGAGTACTAGCTAGTCGCACCAGTGCTAGATTGAAAAGTCATATCAAATGAGCCACCTGAGCATGAAGAAGCATCCGTCACATTACCAATGCTCTTGAATTTATTGACCAAATCAGTACATGCGTAGGCAGGCAAACCAGTAATACCCACTTGCACATCATTGCTGCTAGTATTACTGCTATTCACCGTCCAAGTTGCACCGTTCCACGGTGTGTTACCCCCCGCATACTGTTCTGGTAACATACCAGATGCAGTGATATTGGATTTACTAGCAACTTGAGCAGAACCATCACTCGGTGGCACATAGCTTGCTGAAGCAGAAACAATATCCTGCACTAGGGTAATACCTTGCGTTACTAATTCATCACGCTTCGTAGAAGTAAAGTATTTAGTTGCCATTAATGTCAAGATAGCGATAATCGCCATCGCGAGCATCAATTCTAACAAACCAATACCTTTCTGTGATTTCAATTTCATTACATTTACCTCACTGTTTACTTACTTAAATAAAAAATTAAAAAACCTGTTATAGACTAATATCCATTAACCAGCACCAATAGCCTCTCAGTGCATACCCATGCCTTGTCCCAAACCTGAGCCTAAGGAAGACCCGATTGAGTACAAAGAGGTAATAATAAATGCCGCCAAGGCACTACCTAAAGCCAGCATCAAACCACCAGCAATTCGTGACGCAACTTTAATGGTTTTCATGCCATTTTCCGCGCCAATCTTACCTTGACGAATCAAGGCGTGTTCAAAGCCATGCGCATCGGCAATTGCTCGTAAGCGCAAGACATCAAAATCGTCTAATAAACCCGTATCTAACACATCGGCAATATTCAATTGACCGCGGCTCAAGCGATGTTCCATCAACATTAAGTGCCAAGCTAAATACGCAGGCGCATTATACTGTAAGATCTTTAAGGCTTTCTTAAATACAATACCATTTGAAACTAATAAACCCATGGTTTCCATAAAGCGTGCTGCGGTAAGCTTACGATATAAAGATAAACCCGGGACACTGTCGATGGTATCACGCCAGCCGCCAATATAATCGACCAATACGCGCCATAAACCAATTGCTGCCGCAACCAAAAGAATTAAAGCTAACCACCACCAGCTTTGGATGAAGTTAGCAAATGCCACTAAATGTTGGCCATTAGACGGCCATGAAGAAATCGGCGCAATCGTGGCAAATTGGGTTAAGACTTTCTTATTAATAAAGACTGAAACGACTAAACCCATGACTAAAACTACCGCTGGATAAGACGTAGCACCTACTGCAGCCGTCATCGCGCTACTTTTTTGCGTTAAAGCCGTTGCAGCTGAATGCATGGTTTGCGGCAAAGTACCACTTTCTTCACCGGCACGTACCAATTCCACAATCGTAACGGGGAACCAACCTTTCATACCATCAGCAAGAAAACGTCCGCGCGCAATTGCGGCCAAAATCGACTCAGATAGCTTTTTCGCATGCCCAGTAGACACTTTACATAAAGTTTCTACCGCTTTATTTGGGGTCACACCATCATCAATTAGTGACGATAAATCTTCAAGAAAGGCTTGCTGCTCTTTGGTACTAAACATACCTTGCTGCAGGCGTCGCACAAAAGACGATTGTTGCGCCTTTGCTAACCATTCATTCGATACTTGTTCTGTTTTCGATAAATCCATCTTGTTTACTCACTCAACGCTGCGTAATTAAAACTACTTGCCGCATAAGCCGAATTGATTTCACCAATCACACGTTCGACATCTAGCGGATCACTAATACCTTCTGCTGCCAAATCAATCGCGTGTTCGCGATGACTTTGCCAGCCATTGTTACGTAAATATTTTTCCCAACCGAAGGTATCACCTTTTTGAATAAACTCGCGACCTTGCTCGTCAATCCAGATAACTTCAGCGGCGACACGACGGCCAGTCACACCCAAGTTATTGCATTTTTCACAATCTTTTCCGCGCGCATATATGCCAGAAAAACGCTCGCCAAAGTATTCTTGCCAGCGTGATAAATAGGGTTGGTGGTCCTGAGATTCAGACACTGGTACCTTACAGTGAGGGCACAACGTGGGCACCAAACGCTGATAAATCAGGCACACCAACAAACTACCATCGCCTAATAACACAGGCGATATACCCAAATCTGCCAAACGCGTAATAATGTTGGTGGCAGAATTGGTATGAATCGTTGAATAGACTAAGTGACCGGTGATAGCCGCACGCACCATCACGCCCGCGGTATCTTCATCACGCATTTCCCCGAGGACAATTACATCTGGATCCATACGTAAACTAGCGCGGCCAAAACTGGCGAAACCACGGTCTTCTTTATCGGTATTCACTGGAACCTGGGTGGCATTACTAATGAATTTTTCCACCGGATCTTCAATTGTGTAAATCTTACGATCTTCTTCGATCATGCTCATACAGCTAGCCAAGGTCGTAGTTTTACCAGAACCTGTCGGACCAGCCATTAAAATCGCACCATGAGGCACTTTGCTAGCACGCGCGATAATAGAAATTTGGGCATCGGTATAACCCAATTCATGTAAATCAGGAACTACATCACTATCGGTACTGCCGAGGATCCGCATCACCATGTCAAAGCCACCGTGCGCCGGCAAGCTCGCCAAA
The DNA here is from genome assembly GCA_021773335.1 of Gammaproteobacteria bacterium. Lineage (GTDB taxonomy): Bacteria > Pseudomonadota > Gammaproteobacteria > JAJFKG01 > JAJFKG01 > JAJFKG01. The sequence goes on along the minus strand of JAJFKG010000054.1, from coordinate 33,571 downwards.
CGCAAACGCAATTCAACGCCATCGATCATCATTGGCATCGAGGCATTTTGTGGAACATACGGATTAAAGTGTGCGGTTGCATGGTCAGTTTCTTTATTAAAGGCTACTGATGCAATTTCACGTGCAACTTTCGGAAACCACTCTGCATGTAAATACATTTCACCATGCTTACGAAAACGGATACGCGCGACATCTTCACGCACTTCAATGTGGATATCACTGATACCGAGATTAACGGCTTCTTGAACGAGTAAGCGTAACCGTTTTTGCTGGTTACTGACTTTTTCTTCTTCTGTCTCAGCACGGCGTAATTCTTCAATTGCGTCCATATCGATATTATCAATCAATACAGAAACCAGACCGGGAGTCGCCGCCATCACACGTCCGGGACGAATTCCCTTATTCAGCATGATAGTCTTACAATTTTGTACATCACGTGAGCTAGGGTCACTGGTGAGGATCATGCCACTGGTCATCGCTACGATATTACCGTGTTCGGTACACCATTGCGCCATGTCAGGGTGGATACGATCCTTGGGATCGAGGTCGGCCTGACTGGTGAGAATCTTAGTGCGTACGGCTGATGCGTAACGTTCCAAAGCACTCAATTCTGGCATTTGTTCGGGTTGTGCGCTCACTGTATTGTTTCCGTAATGCAAATATTCATTGAGAGGAATTCTACGGAACCATTCTTAAGAAAATATTAACTATTGCATTAATTTAAGATACATTAGCTAAATTCGAGCAAGCTATAACCCATTGATTATATTAAGCACAGAAATACCCGATATCCAAACAAAACCGTCGAACAAAAAATATAATTTAAAACAATTGGTTAACCAAAAAAAAAATTTCCGTCTACTTTCATGCCTATATAAATCAATAAGTTACGGCCTATAAAGAAACAGTGCAAAATTTTTTCATGTCTTTTCCCGGTTGCTATTCAGAAATAAATATTGGATGATCGCGCCATTGGCCTTGCTGGCACCGTGCCAAGACAAGAATAACTAAAAAGAGATATTCGCAGCTCTATGACGAATAAAAGGTGGAACAAAAAAATGAGTACAGGGACTGTACCCCTAAATACGAGTGCTATTGATTGGGAACTCTCTCTCAAATTAGCATCGGGGAAAAAACAACTCGCCATTGACATGTTAGTCATGTTAACCAAACGCTTACCAGAAGATAAAACGCTTATCGAACAAGCCCACGCACAACATCAATTGCCTGAACTAGGTGACGTCGTGCATAAACTGCATGGTGGTACCTGTTATGTGGGAGTGATAGGTCTAAGAGATGCCTGCAAGGAAGTACAGACCGCAATCAAATTAAAACGCTTTCATCAAGTCGATGACTTAGTTGCCATCTTACTCGATGAAATTAATAGTGTTTTAAGTTGCGCGGAAGCTTATTTGCAGGATAAAGACGAGTAAGGCGTAGCTCACACCTCTTGTGTATAGCCTTGATAAGCCGTAGCGCGGCACGCGCGTCATCCGGGAAAAGGTATGCTCATTGCTATCCCCGGATGACGTTGCTGCGCAACTTATCCGGGCTACACATGACCTTGACGCAAAGACAGTAGTCTACATAAAATACAAAAACGACTGGGACAAGTTAACAGAGTCCTCACCCCACCACAAACAGCTCTCTACTACGCATCGGCTTATCACCTAATAATGGCGCCAACGCTAAACGCATCAAACGCTTAGCATCACGTAGACAGTCTGCATCGTCCAATTCGCTTTGATGCAACGCTAGTAAACTCTTACCACTAAACACCCAGCGCGCCAAATCTTGAGAGGGCCTTTGTGCTTGTAATACAAGGCCTATTTCGGGCGAAAAACGATAATTACAGTCCGCAAGGATCGCCGACCCACTGTGTGCCTCTTGATCCAATTGCAAAGCATAACCGATCTCTTGCAACAACACCTTCTCAAATAAACGCAAACGTCCTTCTTTATCCGCTGCACTGTGTTGTTTATTCTGCAAAAAAGCCAAGGTTTGATGATAAGCTCGAAACAATCCTGGATGCGGATCATAATGGTGTAACAAACGCACCAATAATTCATTGAGATAAAAGCAACTTAATAAGGTTGCACCTTGCAAGTAATAAGGCGTGCCATGGATCTCGGCACCGCGCAACGTTTGTAACTCCCCTTTACCCGACCAATGCGCCAATAAGGGTAAAAAAGGCTGTAACACACCACGCATCGGTGAACGCGGTCGCTTCGCGCCATTGGCGATCACGCGCATGATCCCTTGATCGCAAGTAAACAAATCAACCAGCAAGCTACTATCACGATAATCGCGCGTATGTAACACGAAACAAGCTTGCATAGCTTGCATCATGATTCGTAGCCCAAACTACGCAGAGTCTTATCATCATCCGACCAACCGTCTTTGACTTTGGTCCATAAACGCAAAAACACTTTCTTATTAAAGGCCTTTTCTAAGTCTTGGCGCGCTTGGCTGCCAATATCTTTGAGCTTTTCGCCACCCTTGCCGATCACAATCGCCTTTTGGCTACTGCGCTCTACCCATATCATCGCTTCGATACGGATAATCTCTTCTTCTTCAACATATTGCTCAACCGTCACCGCTAAGGCATACGGCAGCTCTTGGGATAATAAACGTAATAATTTCTCACGCACAATCTCGGCAGCACGAAACTCAGGCCCGCGATCCGTCTTTTGTTCCGGCGGAAAATAAAATGGCCCGGCAGGCAATTTCGCCGTAATCAACGCCTCAAGCTTATCAATACCAGTACCCTTACGCGCCGAGATAGGAATGATTTCAGCAAAAGGGAATTTTTCACTGAGTTTTTGTATATGTGGCAATAGGCGCGTTTTGTCTTTAACGGTATCAACCTTATTGATGACCAAAAAAACTGGCACTTTGACGTTTTTAAGTTTTTGTAAAACATATTCATCTTCTTGGCGCCACTGCAACCCACTGACCATGAAGATTAAAACATCGACATCATGAATCACCGCACTCGCCGCACGATTCAAGTAACGATTCATCGCACGTTTATTATCTTGGTGCAAGCCGGGAGTGTCCACAAAAATAGTCTGGGTATGGGCTTGAGTATCAGTCTTTATCGCCAGGATTTGATGACGCGTGGTTTGCGGTTTAGCCGAAGTAATCGTCAGCTTTTCACCGAGGATCTTATTGAGCAAAGTTGATTTACCGACATTAGGGCGACCAATCACCGCCACATAACCGCAGCGCGTATTAGGTTCACCCTCTTGCCCCATTAAGGTTTCAATATTCACTCTTCAACTTCACCTTGCTGCGCTAAACGCTGCAAAAAATCTTGCGCAGCCACTTGTTCGGCACGGCGTCTGCTCGTACCATTACCCACGCCTTGATAATCGTAGCCCTTGACTTGGCACTCGACCATAAACACTTGCGCATGATCCTTACCACGAATCTCTTGTACATGATAATGCGGTAATGGCAACTTACGTGCTTGCAAAAACTCTTGCAGACGAGTTTTTGAATCTTTGAGATGTTCTGATGAAGGTGACGCATTTGCTAGACGCTCGTCATACCAACTCAACACCAAGTTATGACAAGTCAACATATCACTATCTAAATAGGCCGCGCCAATAATCGCTTCCATAGCGTCAGCCAAGATTGATTTGCGTCGCTGCCCACCACTTTTCAATTCACCACTACCGAGATTTAAGTCTTCGCCCAGAGTAAATTCTTTGGCAAGTTCAGCCAGTGTCTCACCGCGTACCAAACTCGAGCGCATCCGGCTCAACTCACCTTCAGTGGCATCCGGATTTTGTTGAAATAAGGCATCAGCAATAATGAAGTTAAGGATAGAATCACCTAAAAATTCCAAACGTTCATTATTTTTCGCTCCATAACTACGATGACTTAAGGCACACTCAAGCAAACTCGCGTCATTAAACGTGTAGCCCAGTTTTTTATACAATGCAGTATGTTTATCTTTCACAACAATACCTAACGATACCTAGATAACCGTGCCAATGCGTTTCCAACGCACTGATTTATCATGTGAATCCCAACTCATCCACACCAAGAAAGCTTTACCAATAATGTTATGTTCTGGCACAAAACCCCAAAAACGGCTATCCGAACTATTATCGCGGTTATCACCCATCATAAAATATTCACCCTTAGGCACAACCACACTGAAGTCGCCACTTTCGTTATAGTTCGGACGCACAAAGATCATATGCTTCACACCCATCAGGTCTTCTTGTTTTTCTAATACCGGCACCGGTGTTTGCGGCTCAATATCAAAGGCATCACCAATCAATGTTTGCGGCGCCTTTTTACCATTGATATAGAGCACTTTATTCTTATAGACAACGTGATCACCTGGCACACCAATTACACGTTTGACATAATCGATCGACGGATTGGGTGGCCAACGAAAGACAACGATATCACCCACCTTAGGTTCACCCACTTTTAACGCCTTGGTATGCAACACCGGCAAACGTAAACCATAGGCATATTGATTCACCGCAATAAAATCACCGGGCATGACAGTTGGCTCTAATGAACCTGTGGGTACGCGAAACGGTTGCACCAAGAACGAACGAATCAATAGCACAATCAATAAAATCGGAAAAAATGAACGTGAATACTCGACAATCAGCGACATTGTGCCGAGCTTTTGCAATTGCTCTTCACTCACGTTAGCCGCCGCAGCTGCAGCCACTTTACGCTTACGTCGTGATGCTAAGAACAAAACGTCCAGCAGCCAAATCATCCCAGTAATTAGCACTGCCACCGTTAAAATCAATTCAAAATTTATATTCATACCCATGTTTCCTTATTGTTAATCCTTATCAACACGTAATACCGCTAAAAACGCCTCTTGTGGGATTTCAACTTTACCCACTTGCTTCATGCGTTTCTTACCTGCTTTTTGTTTTTCTAATAATTTACGTTTACGCGACACATCACCACCATAACACTTGGCTGTCACATTCTTACGTAAAGCTTTCACCGTTTGCCGTGCAATAATGTGCGAACCAATCGCCGCCTGGATCGCGACATCAAACATTTGCCGCGGAATGATTTCACGCATGCGGTCTGTCAATTCACGACCGCGATATTGTGCTTGGTCTTTATGTACGATGAGCGCTAAGGCATCCACACATTCACCATTGATCAACACATCCAACTTGACCAAATTCGCCGCTTGGAAACGCACAAAACTATAATCCAATGACGCATAACCACGCGTTAATGATTTTAAGCGGTCAAAAAAATCTAATACCACTTCTGCCATCGGTAAGTCATACGATAATGATACTTGATTACCGAGATAGAGCATCTTCGTTTGAACGCCGCGGCGTTCAACACAGAGCGTCATGACATTACCGACATATTCTTGTGGCACTAAGATATTCGCTTGTACGATAGGCTCGCGCGTCTCCGCGATGAAAGCTGGATCGGGCAATTTCGATGGACTATCAATGGATTGTACTTCACCTTTGGTGGTCACTACTTCATAAATAACCGTCGGTGCCGTGGTAATCAAATCGAGGTTGTATTCACGTTCCAAGCGTTCTTGCACAATCTCCATGTGCAACATACCCAAGAAGCCACAACGAAAACCAAAACCCAAGGCATCAGAACTCTCTGGTTCGTAAAATAACGCCGCATCGTTCAAACGTAGTTTCGCGAGTGCCTCACGAAAGGCTTCATAATCATCCGAACTAATCGGAAATAAACCCGCATAGACTTGCGGTTGTGCGCGTTGGAAACCCGGCAATGGTGCTGCAGCGGGACAATCATGATGAGTCAGGGTATCACCGACTGGTGCACCATCAATATCTTTAATGCCAGCAACCACAAAGCCAACTTCTCCGGCATGTAAACCTTCTTTTACTTCGCGCTTTGGCGTAAATATACCCACGGCATCGACTTGATGCGCACGCCCAGTTGACATCACACGAACCTTTTCACCTTTACGCAAGGTACCATTTTTAATTCTTACTAGAGATACCACCCCAAGATAACTATCAAACCATGAATCGATGATCAACGCTTGGAGCGGCGCTTCAACATCACCTGTTGGTGGTTTAATGCGGCTTATCAAACCTTCTAAGGTTTCTTCCACACCCATACCACTCTTGGCACTGACGTGGATAGCATCATGTGCTTCGATGCCAATGATTTCTTCGATCTCTAACATGACGCGCTCAGGCTCGACTTGTGGCAAATCCATTTTATTGAGGACCGGCACAACCTCTAAACCTTGCTCAATGGCGGTATAACACACCGCCACCGTTTGCGCTTCCACGCCTTGCGCCGCATCAACAACCAACAACGCTCCTTCACACGCCGCTAATGAGCGTGACACTTCATAGGCAAAATCCACATGCCCAGGCGTATCAATAAAATTGAGTTGGTAGGTGACACCATCTTTGGCTTTGTAATTGAGCGTCACGCTTTGTGCTTTAATCGTAATACCGCGCTCACGCTCTATGTCCATCGAATCAAGCACTTGCTCATTCATTTCGCGCTCAGACAAACCACCACAATCTTGAATAAAGCGATCGGCAAGCGTCGACTTACCATGGTCGATGTGCGCGATAATCGAAAAGTTGCGTATCCGGCTTAAGTCGGTCATGTGTGTATTCGTAATCTATGGATAAACGCTAGAATGGGGTCAAATCTCGCTAACTAATCCTTGGTGCGCCATTGCGTGGCTTATCAAGGCTACGTATGACACTGTTGAGCGCCAATGGCGCGCATCAAAGGTTTCTTGGTTCACTAGGCCCACCAAGATCTGACCTCATTCCACCTAAGGACGCGATTGTAACGTATTTATACTAATAAAAACAATAAAATAAACAGCTAAACCGTCGCTCCAACCACCCTCGTCCCACTACCGTAATATGACTTGCAAAAAAAATGAACTGTCCGTATAATTGCCCCCCTACCCAGTTAACCAATAAAAAATTACCTCTTGCCAAGCAGTTAGTGCTTTTCAGTGCGTGGCGATTGTTACTCTGAGCGTAGAAGGATCTCCACATAAGTAGCATGGGTAAGCACTCGCGACACGCGCCAAGGTTAAGGTAAATACACACACGACAACCTAACGAGATTTATTATGCCCAGATCAAAAGAAGAACCCCAGGTATTACAGCAAATACAGCAAGCCTCGCATATACCCGAAAAACACAAAGAAGATCTTAAAAAGCTTACTCTAGCACGACTTAAGGCATTACACTCAGTCCTCAATAAGCCATGGCAGCAAAACAGCGATGAGACCATACACACTTTTGCTTTTGCACATCAACAGTTGGTGTGGTTGTATCGTGAAATCGTTCTAAGCAGACCAAACTTAGATGAATGTAAGCAACTCTTCGAAGAACTATATAACATCGCTCCCGCAGCCATGCTTGACGTATTTAAACATATTAAAAAAGACTACCAGTTTAGCTTTTCAGATGTTCCAAAAGAGTTAGAACAAGCTGCGCGCAAAGGCCATGCACTAGCTCTAATCATGTTAGGCGAGCGTTATGAACGCGGCAACGCATATTTCCAGCAAAATTTAAACACAGCACGAATACACTACCAATTAGCCGCGGCTCAAGGTGATCCAAAAGGCCAATACCATACTGCGAGATGTTTTGAACAAGGCATTGGTGATGAGCGCAATCCCCTCAAAGCTCGCCATTATTACCAATTAGCCGCTGATCAAGGCCATGCCAAAGCCCAAACAGCCATCGCGATATGTTTTGAAGAAGGTATTGGTGGTGCTAAAGATATTGAAAAGGCACGTGAATACCGCCGCTTAGCTGGTACACAGAGCACTCCCCTTATTTCTAGCAACTGGTGGCAAGGAAAATTTGCAGAGGTCGCTCAATCCTTTGCTTCTTCAAGTACACAAACAGACGATGCGTCCACCACCCCACAACCTCCTAAAGAACCCATCTCTCAGCATGCCGCCATTCAACAGATATTACACCGTAATAAGCGTAAGTTTACTGATACGATGACGGCGTTAAACCAGAAAATTTTGGCAGCAGACGCCAAGGGTACACTCAACAACCGCGAGTTTGGCGATGCTCCAGAAGACGAGATTGGGGTAATTAAAGCCTGCGTGGATGAGATTGTGCTTGCTTACATGGACACAATTCGCTGGTTTGTTTATGAGCAGGATTGGAATAAGGTCGCTCACTACGCATTCGAATTATCGCTGCATAACCCCGCTATGGTCACAACTATCTGCAAAGAATTACAAAGCATAATACCGCAGCCCACCATCTCAACGGTAGTTTTACCACCTGAATCTCACCCCGATGCAGCACGAGCCAACTTTTTACTGGCTATACAATACGAATACGGCATCGGCGTAAAAGCCAATCGCGAGCAAGCCATTCACTATTTAACAGTCGCGGCACGCAGCAAGTACAGTCATGCCTACTTTGTGCTACACCAACTTAAAGCGCCACTCGATGCTGAACTTGCCGATCAAGAGCAGAAGGTCCATGAAGATTTATTACAGCAACCACAGACAAATCCTCGCGACAAACTGGTTGCACACTATTGTTTGGGACGTTTAGCGAAAGAAAACAACAAGCCAGCAACAGTCGTCGAAGAGCACTATAAGCAATCAGCTGATGCCGGTTTCTATCTTGCCCAGAGCTCCCTTGCCTATCTCTATCTAGAATCAACTAAACCTCAAGCTTTTCAAAAAGCATCAATTTATTATCGTTTAGCCGCTGCACAGGGCGATCGCTGGGCACGCTTTCAATCTGCCTTGCGTATTCTAGAGGGAGACAGCGCTGGCAGACACTGGCCCTACTTCGCATTACAAGGTTGGCATACCGAGCCTATGTCACACGCACCCACCTCAACCTTAATGGCTGTAAAACGCCAACTCGCTGAGTTTCATGATGAGGCTGTGCTTGATACCTTAACCAAAGATTACCAGCGCGCATTCGAATACTTACAAAGTTTGCTTGACCCCACATTAGATTATTATCCCGTAGTCAATTATTATTTAGGTTTACTGTGCGAAGCTGGCTTTGCACCAATAGATGAATCAAGCGATGAAGAAGCGGCCTATTATACCAAAGCCCGCCATTATTACCAAGCAGCGGCACAGGCTGGTCATGCATCAGCAGCTCTGCGCCTTAGCTTATTGTTTGCTGGAGCACTAGGAGGGGAATTCGATTATAAAACGGCGTGGAAATGGTATGAGCGAGCTATTAAGACCTTTGAACAGGCCAGAGAAAAAGGTGAAACACTCTGGGCATCATACCGTTTAGGCATAATCGACGAGGATGAATCTTATAAAGGAGCATGGGATTCCTGGCGCCGCTTAAAACAGGCCGTTAACTATTACAAGGAAGCCTGGCGTACTAACCTTTACGCTGCCTATCGCTATGGTAGCTTACGCAATAACGCTAAGTATCTAGAAAAAGCTGCACGAGCTGGCCACCCACTAGCGAATTTCGAACTGGGTATGTATTATGAACAACAAGCGCAAAGCTACTCTGATGCCCCTAAGGCTGACCCCAGCGCTTATGAAAAGGCGCGCAAATGTTATGAAGCGGCCTTGCAGAGTGGTTTTGTGCATCCACGTTTGTGTTTTTCACTCGGGCGTTTTTATCACGCTGGGTTAGGTGGTATTGCCAAGGATGCAGCCAAAGCACAATACTATTACGAATTAGCGACAGGCACGCGCAAACGTCAATCATTACATGAATTAGCCGAGCATCGTGTTATCGGCGTCGATTCTTCTGCTGCCAGTTCTTCAATGCAAACAAGCACACCCGCCGATACGCAGGGGCGCGAGTTTCTTGAACCTAGTGATAATGATCTTATATTGTTAGAACGCGCTGCGGCGTTAACCGCCATTTTAGACTCGGTGAAACCAAGCAAATCGGATTATGCACATTTTCAAAAGGCGCACGAAAAAGCACTTGAAAAAGGATTAACCCTGCCCGCTGCGTTTTATACATCCGTTGCTGAAAGCGACGACGATAGCACGTTGGCAGCACAATGCAAGGCAGGCAATCCGGCAGCATTATACAAGTACGCAAAAACATTGCATCAACAAAAGTCGGGGCAAATGAAACGCACCGTTTATCCGCTCCTCAAGAAATACTATAAGCTCGCCGCTCATTTGGGACATCTTGATGCAGACTATGCATTAGGTGTACTTGAAAGGTATACGCCGGTAAAGGCGCAAAGACATTTTAAAAATGCTGCTGACAGAGGGCATAAAGAAGCACAATATGAGCTTGGTTCTCTACTAGCTGTAATTTGGTACAACCCTGATGTCAACGATATTGATGCATACAAAGGAGCTTACCAATATTGGGAAATGGCTGCAAAACAAGGGCACATAATGGCAAATTATTCCTTAGCCGCACTAATTACTTCTGTAAGTTCTATAAGTGACGATGCTCTCCAAGAAGCACACTTGTATTACTGCAAGTTTCTCGCTGCCGCTGATAAGCTAAATCAGAAACCGCCTTATATGATGAACTTTCAATGTGACGCGCAATTTAGACTGTACGAAATGTATGAAAACGGACAAGGCTGTGCGGTCGATCACGAACGAGCATATCATTATTACAAGTTAGCCTATGATAATCGCCATCATAAAACGAATCTTATGCAATTGGGTGTGTTAAAGCTTCGCGCTTCACTAGCATCATCCCCACAAAAGGATAAGGTAGAAAAACTGCTTGTAGCCGCAAGTTCCACAGCTGCCAGCTCAAGTTCAAGCTCGGCTCACTTTCCAGCACACGCACAATTACAAGCCGCAAAAAAGCGGCGCCAAAAAGCATTCGACCAGATATTCAGCAGAACCTCACAAAATGATAGCATGTTTACTCGTCTCCTTACTAGTAAACTCAGTGAAGCTGATTGGCAAGAATTTGCAGATGCCAATGAAGCATGTATTGGATTATACCAGGATGCACTCAGAGAATATTATAAGAAAATGCTGCCAGAAATTGCTAGTAACACACCCCCAAAAGAAAACTCGATTCGGTTCAGAAAAATTCTAACTGATTTTTACACTTTCGAGCCTGCCAACGCGATTTTATTTTGTGCGCACGAACTTGAATGGCAAGCAGTGACCGAACTAGAACACATTAAAACAAAACTAGAGACAGAAAATCAGGAGACCATCCATAGTATCTACCAAAAAGGAAAACGCTTCTTAAAAGCCAATCAGATAGAAGCGGGCTGCAAAGCGCTTTACCATGCAGCTGCACAGGGACACGCGCCCGCCCTATTCGCATTATCTGCAGCTGAAACTGAAACCGGCAATAATAACGTTAACTTTGAAAAATTGTATGTCTATTACCGCCTAGCAGCGACCCAAGATGTAGCACAAGCTATTAGCCGCCTCGGTGAACTCTACGAACACGGCCTAGGCGTAGCGAAAAATATAAGGTTAGCACGCCAATATTACGACAAGGCAGCTATGCACAAAGAAGCGCAAGCCTGCTATCGACTTGCTTTTCTTTACGCGAAAAATCCTAACCCTGATTACATTAACGCGGTTAAATACTATGTTGAAGCCGCCAAACAGGGTCATGCTGGTGCACTTTTTAACTTAGGCGTACTGTATGAGCGTGGCGCACATCCTGCTTGTCATGGCCAACCCAATTTCAGTGCAGCAAGACAATGCTTCTTGGCCGTGACAAAGCCCGCAGATAATGAAAATAGGCAAGCTGTCAACAAGCTACTCTCAGCGACGCCAGAAGACCCGTCTACATCAGCAAGTTTATCTTCCGCAAGTGCTGCTAGTTCAGTAATAAGTGCAGAACAGCAGAGTGAATATTTAACATTGAAACAAACTGCCGCAGCATGCGCACTGAAAGCTAGTGGCTTTGTCGCTGGAATAGCAATGCGCACCTTCAAAAAAGCGAAAAGGCTGGAGGAACAAGGCCCCGAGCATAATGAAAACCAGTTTGCTGCGGTTGAAAAAACAAGATTTAATAATCGCGTTATTGCCCTGTATGAACGTTTTTTACGCTTGACGCGATCTGCACCTGAGCAATACGCCGAACAACGACAACGAGCCCACTACCGGATCACCGAAATACACCTCCAACTAGCCCTAGCCCTTAGATCTGTTGAAAATGAAAAGAAAGCCATTCGCCATTATCAAGAAGCAGCAACCCTTGAAACTGATAGCCCATTAGCCACTGAAGTCCGCATCGCGGCATTCAAGCGACGTGTACAACTTGATAAAGTCATCCATGACGATAAGGCTGGCGCAGCAACTATCGAGGCAGCTGCCAAAGCACACCAGGAATTTGTCGAACTTTGCACAAGCAAAATCACCGCACATACAAAAACACAGGAATGGGACAACGTCGCTCACTATTTAGCTGCGCTACTGAATGTCGATGATGAACAAGCGCAAATAATTTATGAAAAAATAAAAACGCAACTACCACAACCATTCCCAAATATCGCTTTACAAGATAATCCGCCTAAAATTTTTAACTTATTATCAATACGCTTTGCCCAACGTGCTGATACTAGTACGCCTATATCCAATATCGCTGAGCGATTTGGAGAAGCAAAAGGTATCGCGCTAGGACAAGCGGGTATGGCCAGTGCATGCTACTATTTGGCTCGGTACTATGAAAATGGTAATAATGATTATTACCAACAGCAGTATACTGCGAATGCCGCGCAGCAAAGGCATCGACAAGCCTTAGTAAACTACGCAGAACAATTAAAAAAATCGCAACCTAAAAAAGCAGAAGACATTAGGGCGTTGTGTGAGGCAATGGATAAAGTAATGCCGCGCATCGCAGCGCCTTCTGCTAGCAGCTCGCATGCGGCTGTTACTGAACAACTTTATCCAAAGCTTCATCCCCCGCAATGGGTTGCAAGCTCTGCAGGGCTTGCGGCTCAACAACCGCCACAACTGGCTCATTCAACACCTGTCACCCCACCCGCTTCAGATGCTGACAATACACCTATTCAAGTGCTAAGAGAATTTTGCAATGAACAACGCTCTTCTGCACCGCAAAGCCCAGCAGCCACCAGTGAAAGCAACCAAACAGCAACGACAACCAACGTTGCTCCAAGTAGTCTAAGTACTGTGCCAGAGGGGTGCCTTTACCCCGCAGGCCAACCAAATCCATATGGCATGTGGGCTTTCGTTCCCGGTCGCGAGGAGGTTGAATGTAAACCTGGTGGTTCAGCTATTGGGGGTGATTTTGAATTTGGTGATTTTGAAGATGTTGATGCTAAGCTTGAGGATAGCTCAGATACAGAGGGGTTGTTGCTGTTTCCAGATGCACCAACACAACCCTTACCAAAGGTACTTGCCAGACCTAATGCATCGCAGAATACACGGCAAGCTGCAAATACCTCTAGCGAAGAAAGTGGGCATGCTGATGAACGGCAACTGGTATCAGCTTCATGATATTAACAACCTTAAATAAATGAACCTCCCGTAGCCTTCATGTAGCCTTGATAAGCGCCGAAGGCGCGCATCAAGGGAATGTGCTAGCAAACGCTGCTCCTTGATGTGCCGCTACGCGGCTTATCAAGGCTACATCTGAGCTTGACGTAAAGACAGTAGGCTACATCAAGGTCAAGATACGACTCACTTACCCCATCACCACCTACTCACCATATCGCATGAGCTCATTCTCTTTAAAGCCTGCCCAATCTTTTGCAATCACACTTTTTGCCACATAATGATGAAATGAAGAATACGGCCATTCATTAACAGCTCCAACAACCTCATGCTTAACTGGATTGTAATGAATATAGTTAACATGATTCTCAAAACCGTCTTCATCTACAATCGTATGTTCCCAAAAACGTCTTTGCCATAGCGCATATTCATTGTTATGGTTTTTCTTCAAACAAACCCCACAATCAACAAGTTTTTTTGTAAAAGCTTTTTTTATCTCTCGCCACCTGCCCGAATAATCCTTATCCGATTCTGAAAGCCGCCAAATAAAATGACAATGCTCTGGTAAAACCACATAAGCGAGCACGTTGAAAGGTTTGTTTTGTTTAACTTGTTTTATAGCTGCCGAAAATTCAGCATAATATTTTATTAAAAAATCACTCTTTCGATCGCGCAAAGTTACTGTAAAAAAATATGTGCCACCTTTTTGAAAATTCCTACGATATTGAACCATATTATTCTCTCTCCGATAAGAAATCAGAGAGCAATATTAACAACAATATTAGTTGCACGATGTAAGTAATTAGCCATTAATGAAGAAATTTTTGAACACCAACAACGCCACCATGTAGCCTACTGTCTCTGCGTCAAGCTCATATGTAGCCTTGATAAGCGCGCTTGCGCGCGCATCAAGGGTTTAGGGTTTATGGCAACGTTGCCTAATGACATTGTTTGACGCGTTGCTCGATCGCTTCGCGTGCGCGGAAGATGCGTGAACGGATTGTCCCAACCGGGCATCCCATCACTTGTGCGATTTCCTCATAACTAAAGCCTTCCAATTCACGCAGCATGATCGCTGTACGCAAATCTTCGGGCAATGCTTCAACTGCCTTAAATACCACTGACTCCATTTCGTCACGAACTAATAAATTTTCTGGCGTGCCATTTTCATTGAGGCGACTGCGCCCTATACTTTGCAACTCGGCTTCTTCAACATCGATATCCGTATCCGGTGGTCGGCGTATTTGCCCGATTGAATGACTCTTCGCGGTATTAATCGCAATGCGATACAGCCACGTATAAAAACTACTATCGCCGCGAAAATTGGGTAACGCACGATACACTTTGATAAATACTTCTTGCGACACGTCACACACTTCACTCGTATCGCGTACATAGCGCCCGATCAATTTATTCAAACGATACTGATACTTGATGACAAGCGCATCGAAAGCGCTCTTATCGCCGTGTTGTGCCTTTGCTATTAATTTCTGATCTACTTGATGTCCTTCCATCGAAGGCCCTCCTGCCGGATGGACGGGTCCACAGCACCAAGCTAAGACAATTACTCAGAATTATGTACGTCCTCGCAAAAACCGCACAAACCAATACGAATCGCTCGCATAGTTCATACGCAGAGATTGGGGTTGTACATAATCCTGATCGCTCACCTGCGTCCCCAGTCCCTATATGTGTCTAATTTATATACTAGCAGCTGGCTCGGAAATGGACAGAAAAAACTCACTTATTTTTAGTCGATTTTTTGACGTTCCTGAGAAAACAAATAAGCCCGTAAACGCCGATAATCCGAATAATTGACACTGTCGGGCAATAAAATCAGCGAAACTTTATAACCATTTGATTCAATCATAAAATTTAAAAAAATGGCTGGTCCGAGGATAGTCATCTTTGGGTTAAGGCTCGCCAAAACAGAATCACCACATGCTCGCCCAAGTAGCCATTGGCCATTGGAGGTGAAAGCCACTGTACGCCAATGATCGTGGCCAGAACGACCAAGATAAGACCATAAATGGTAGCCTAGCGCTAAGACTAAGCAAAACCACCCTATCATTTTGATCCAAAAAGAAATTGCTAGTATAGCGATCGCCGCAAGTGCTAAACTATGACAAATAATCATTAGTATTATCAAGCAGTTAGATGGCTTACAATGAATCTGCCACTCAATCGGTAGTGGCTTTGGTGGCGCGGATGACATCGACAATAGCTTGTAACTCAGGATCTTCAGGCTGACCATACCCCATCAGCCAATTATACAAGTCAGGATCAGCTTCATTTAATAAACGCTTAAACAAGACTTGTTGTGCGGGCGGCATTTGCTGATAATGCGCTTCAAAGAAAGGTAACAGGATCAAATCCAATTCCAACATACCGCGCCGACACGCCCAGCGGGTGCGAGTGAAATCGTGTTGTTGGTCGTTCGATTCTGTCATTATGATTCACCTTATATCATCAATCAGCAAAAGGGCTTGGCATGCAACACAATAGCAAATCTTCCCCACATCTGGCAATCGCCGATCTCCCACAACAGTTTCAAACACACGATTATTCTGATTTGAATCATCTAAGCATACTTGCAGTCAGCGGTCCCGATGCACAAACTTTTCTGCAAGGCCAATTGACTTGTGACATGCGCGAAGTGAATACACAGCGCGGCACGCTTGGTGCTTATTGTAATAATAAAGGGCGCGTGATTGCGAATTTTCACATTGTTGCGCAAGCAGAAGATGGTAGTGATTATTTATTGTTGTTGCATAAAGACGTTGTGGCAGTAATGCTAGAACGATTACGCAAGTTTGCGATATTTTCTAAAGTAGCACTGAATGACGTCAGTGATAAATACTCACTGTTGGGTGGTATTAATGCTGTTATTGAAGACGCAAGCAATGCTATCGAACTTTCTGGCGCTTTGTCACGCTGGGTATATCTTCTCGAAGATGGATCCTCCGCCTATGCGGAGGATGACGTGGGAGAGAAAGCGGAGGATGAGACAGTAGCAGATAACACAGGCTGGCTGTTGCTTGATATTTTGTGTGGCGTGCCATTAATCAATGCCGCAACCAGTGAAAAGTTTACGCCGCATGCTATTAACCTGCAATTGCTCGATGCAGTTAGTTTTAAAAAAGGTTGCTACGTAGGGCAAGAGGTGGTTGCACGCATGCACCACTTAGGCAAATTAAAACAACATATGTATCATTGCACTGTCACCAGCAGCAGTGCACCACAGCCCGGCAGTGCTGTGTATGCAAGTGCAGATGAATCAAAACGCCAAACCGTCGGTACTGTGGTTAATTGCATGAGTGATTGTGATGGCCACTACCATTTATTAGTAACACTACAAGATAAATATGCGCAAGATGGTTTGTGTCAGCTTGCGGATGATGAAGCTGCTGTATTGAAGTTAGCATCGCTGCCCTATTCGCTTACCGATGCATAGATAGTTTTGTAGCCTTGATAAACGCCACCGGCGCGCATCAAGGGAATGTATTAGCAAAGGCTGATCCTTGATGCGCGCTACACGCTCATCAAGGCTACATAAATAGCATTATTCATTCACGGTTGCATGACGCATATGGGGAAAGAATAAAACATCGCGAATTGATGGTGAATCGGTGAATAACATCACTAGGCGATCGATACCAATACCTTCACCTGCGGTGGGCGGTAAGCCATGTTCAAGTGCGACGATATAATCGGCATCATAATGCATTGCTTCCAAGTCACCGGCATCTTTATCACGTACTTGCTCGCGAAAGCGTTCGGCTTGATCTTCTGGGTCATTTAACTCCGAAAAGCCATTGGCGATTTCACGTCCGGCGACAAAGAATTCAAAACGATCGGTAACGAAAGGGTTCTCATCGTTACGGCGTGCCAACGGTGAGACTTCGGCTGGATAGGCGGTAATAAAGGTTGGTTGTTCTAAGCGGTGTTCAGCGGTTTTTTCAAATATTTCAATTTGCACCTTGCCCAAACCATAACTGTCTTTTAATGGAATTTCTAAGCGTTGTGCAATCGCTTTGGCTTTATCGAGGTCATCAATGTCGGCCTCAGTAATATCCGCATTGTAATGTAAGATCGCGTCTTTCACCGTCATGCGCGCGAAGGGTTGCGCAAAGTCATAGCGTTGACCTTGATATTCAACGGTTGTCGTACCTAGAACATCTTGTGCTAAGGTACGCAACATTTTTTCGGTTAAGTCGATCAAGTCATGGTAAGTCGCATATGCTTGATAAAATTCTAGCATGGTAAATTCGGGGTTATGCTGGGTTGAAATGCCTTCATTGCGAAAGTTACGATTAATTTCAAAAACTTTTTCGAAGCCACCCACCACTAAACGCTTGAGATAAAGTTCAGGTGCAACGCGCAAAAACAAATCCATATCTAAAGTATTGTGCTTGGTCACAAACGGGCGTGCCGTTGCACCACCGGGAATCACTTGCATCATGGGTGTTTCAACTTCGATATAGGCACGTTGGTGTAAGAAATGCCGGATCGCTGCGACGATCTGCGAACGCAGTTTAAAGGTATTACGTGATTGTTCATTCACGATCAAATCTAAATAGCGTTGACGATAACGGGTTTCTTGATCGGCTAAGCCATGGTATTTATCCGGCAATGGACGTAATGCTTTGGTCAGCAGATGGATGTTATCTGCGCGCACGGATAGCTCACCGGTTTTCGTTTTAAATAAATGGCCTTCAACACCGATGATATCGCCCAAATCCCATTTTTTGAATTCATCGTATAAGCCTTCAGCTAAATCATTTTTGCGTAAATAAATTTGGATTTGCCCTGACATATCTTGAATATGCGTAAAACTCGCCTTACCCATGAGACGACGCATCATCATACGCCCTGCCACCGTCACTTGAAGCGGATTAGCTTCTAGCGTTTCATTGTCTTTATCATCATAATGCGTATGCAGTTCGGCCGCGAGTTCATTGCGTTTAAAATGATTGGGATAAGCGACACCGCGCTCGCGCAATTCAGCGAGTTTCGCTTTACGCTGCGCAATTTGTTCGTTTTCGTCTAATTCTACCGACTCTGTTGTTTCTGTCATCTTTTCGAATCCTCGTTATAACCTTAAGCGCTGCTTCCTGTGTACTAAATAAAAAACTAAACGTCATTCCTTGTTTTCCCGTATCCAGTACGGGACATGGACACGGGGAACATCACCCGGACAATGCGAGTCGGTGGCGATTAATATTCTTCTGGATTCCGCATCAAGTGCGGAATGACGTACACTTACAGTTTCGTACCAAACTCATTATGAAGTATCCTTTATATTTCCTCTACCAAACTCGGAATGACGTAGAATACTACACATCAGCCTTGAGACTGGCTTCAATAAACATATCCAAATCGCCATCTAATACCGCTTGGGTATTACCTGTCTCCACACCCGTACGTAAATCTTTAATCCGCGAAGCATCTAACACATACGAACGAATCTGACTGCCCCAACCGATCTCCGCTTTGGTTTCTTCCAACGCTTGCTGCTCGGCATTACGCTTGAGCATTTCCAACTCATATAATTTTGCACGCAATTGCTTCATCGCTTGGGCGCGATTCTTGTGTTGCGAGCGATCATTTTGACACTGTACCACAGTCCCTGTTGGAATGTGAGTTAAGCGCACGGCAGAATCGGTTCGGTTAACATGCTGGCCACCCGCACCACTGGCACGATAGGTATCGGTGCGTATATCCGCAGGATTAATCTCAATATCGATGTCATCATCGATTTCGGGTGACACGAAGACTGAAGCGAATGACGTATGCCGACGGTTACCTGAATCAAACGGCGATTTACGCACTAAGCGGTGCACTCCCGTCTCGGTGCGCAACCAGCCAAAAGCATAATCACCTTGCACGTGGATGGTTGCGCTCTTGATGCCAGCCACATCGCCTTGTGACGCTTCAATCAATTCGCATTTAAAACCATGACGTTCGCCCCAGCGTAAATACATACGCAATAGCATTTCAGCCCAATCTTGAGCTTCGGTGCCGCCCGAGCCAGAATTGAGATCAACGAAAGCGCTTTGCGCATCCATTTCGCCGGAAAACATGCGCTGAAATTCTAGCCCTGCAAGATCAGTCTCGAGGTTTGTTAACTCCTGGGTGACTTCATCAACTGTGGCAGTATCATCTTCTTCGCGGGCTATGAGTAGCAACTCTTGCGCATCGCTCAAGCCCGTTTGTAATTGCTCGATGGTAGTGACGACTTTTTCGAGTTGGGCGCGTTCGCGACCCAAGGCTTGCGCGGTTTCAGGTTGGTTCCAGACATCAGGATTTTCAAGCTCGCGGCTGACTTCTTCTAGGCGTTCACGCTTAAAATCATAGTCAAAGATACCCCCGAATCTCGCCGGTGCGAGCTTGGGCATCTTTAATCCGCTGCAATAAGGGGTTGATTTCCAACATGGATAATCCTTGTCTATATAAACCGAAAGAACCGAAAGGGGTCAGGCGGTGAATTTACCCTACCCCTTTCGGTCCTAATTTTATAGTGAAGCCAAGTAGGGTAAATTCACCGCCTGACCCCTTTCGGTCTAAAATAAAGAGGCTGATTGTAACGGAAAATATATCAATTATGAACCGCTTATACTAAAATCTCAGCCAAAATTGATCCCAGCAACAATCCATTGAGGTACCCATGGCCCTGCAAAAAATGCAATTGATTCTAGCCCGTAAGCAAGCAATCACCCCCAGCGTGACTGAGTATGTCTTTCGTCGCGATGATGGTCAAACGTTAACCTTTACACCAGGCCAATTCGTCAATCTCACCATCCCTACTGATAATAAGCCAGCGCGCCGCAGCTACAGTATTGCAACCGTGCCCAGCGATGATCTCGATAATACGGCAATTACTGAAATTGCGATTGCCGTTTCTCCGGTTGAAGGCGGCATCGCGACACGACATTTCGATGCCATGCAAGAAGGCGATCTGATCGATGCCATGGGCCCTGCAGGGCGTCTGGTATTTCGTGAGGACGATAAACCCAAGCGTTTTATTTTGATCGCCACCGGCACGGGTGTCAGTCCTTATCGCGCGATGTTGCCGCAAATCCGTAAACGCCTGGCGGAGGACGATCGGCTGGAAGTGCATGCACTGTTGGGCGTACAGCGCCCTTCTGAATTATTATACGGCGATGACTTTGTAAAATTCATGAGTGAGAATGAACGCTTTCATTTTCATGCTTGTTATAGTCGTGAAATGCCAAATACACTGCAAGCTTACGCGCACAGTGGCCGTGTGCAAGTATGCTTGCCTGAATTAGACTTAACATCCGATAATGACTTGGTGTATCTGTGTGGTAATCCACAAATGATCGATGAATCCTTTGCGTATCTACAAAAAATCGGCTTTACCCCGCAGCAAGTGCGGCGCGAGAAGTATTTTTCGGGGAAGTAATAGTCACTAAGCCCGCATATCTTCAAAGAATTTTTTCACGCCCATAAACCAAGATTTGGCGCGCGGGCTATGATCGTGGGCATCATTGCTAAGATCGGTATCGAGATCACGCAACAAGTCTTTTTGTTTACGCGACAATTTCACTGGTGTCTCAATCACGACGCGGCAGATCAAATCACCAGTACCACTACCACGTACCGGCTTGACGCCACGGCCACGCAAGCGGAATAATTTGCCGGTTTGCGTCTCAGCAGGGATCTTTAACTTCACGCGTCCAGCTAAAGTCGGCACTTCGATTTCTCCACCAAGTGCAGCGCTGGCAAAACTAATCGGCACTTCACACAAGAGATCATTGCCTTCACGATGGAAAATCGCATGCGGCTTAATATGCACCTGCACATAAAGATCGCCTGCCCCCGCACCAAAGGCACCAGCTTCACCTTCACCACTAAGACGAATACGATCACCGGTATTAACTCCCGCCGGGATTTTAACTTGTAGTTTCTTACGTTTTTTAATGCGCCCTTGTCCTTGGCAACTAAAACACGGATTCGTAATCACTTGCCCACGGCCACGACACGTAGGACAAGTTTGTTGAACAGTGAAAAAACCTTGTTGCAAATGCACTTGACCCGCACCCTGGCAATCTTCACAAGTTTGCGTTGAGGTCCCCTTACGTGCACCTTTGCCATCGCAATCCTCACACGCCACTAAGGTGGGCACGTGTACTTGAATGCTAGCACCACCGACGGCTTGTTCAAGACTGAGCTCTAAGTCATAACGCAAATCGGCACCACGATGGGCTTGCGCACGCCCACCACCGCGCATGCCACCGAAGATATCGCTAAAGACATCACCACCACCAAAGATATCACTAAAAATGTCGCTGAAATTGGCACCGCCACCCGCACCACCGGGACCGCCTGCTGCATTCACGCCCGCATGGCCAAATTGATCATAGGCTGCACGCTTTTGACTATCTGCTAAAACTTCATACGCTTCTTTAGCTTCTTTGAAGCTTGTTTCTGCAGTTTTATCATCAGGGTTACGATCAGGGTGGTACTTCATCGCCAAGCGACGATAGGCTTTCTTTAATTCGGCTTCGCTCGCATTACGCGATACACCGAGGACATCATAATAATCTCTTTTATTGTCGGGCATTTATTACATTCTTTTAATGTAGCGTCCCACCCCTGGAGGGGTGGGACGAGTCATAGGATCTATCAACAAAACGTAGCCCGGATAAGTTGCGCAGCAACGTCATCCGGGAGCAGCAATGATAAAGACGGTTCCCGGGTGACGCGCGTTCCGCGCTTACCCGGGCTACATCTATTTATTATGTTGATTTATTTTTTCTTATCGTCATCCACTTCTTCAAACTCAGCATCGACAACATCATCACTGCCAGCTGCTGAATCACCACTTTGTTGGCCTGTATCTTGGCCAGTAGATTGGCCGCCCGCAGCACCAGCATCACCTGCAGCTTGTTGCTTGGCATAGAGACGTTCAGCCATTTTACCGGATGCATCAGTAAGGTCTTTGGTCTTAGCTTCGATGGCTTGAATATCATCACCCTTAATGGTTTCTTTGAGTTCATTAATGGCTTTTTCAATCGCGGCTTTTTCATCGGCTTGGACATCATCACCGGCTTCAGACATTGATTTTTCACACGCATGGATGAGGCCATCAGCTTTATTGCGCGCCTCAACCAAGGCATGGAACTTCTTGTCATCTTCCGCATGGGCTTCAGCATCTTTAACCATTTTTTCGATTTCTTCATCCGATAAACCACTAGAGGCTTTAATCACAATCGATTGCTCTTTGCCGGTGGCTTTGTCTTTCGCATGCACATGCATAATACCATTGGCATCGATATCAAAGATTACTTCGATTTGTGGAGTCCCACGTGGTGCTGGCGGAATATCACTTAAATCGAATTTACCGAGTGATTTATTCGCACTCGCGACTTCGCGCTCACCTTGTAACACATGCACAGTCACTGCTGTTTGGTTATTCTCCGCGGTTGAAAATACTTGGCTCGCTTTGGTTGGAATCGTGGTGTTCTTGTCGATGAGTTTTGTCATCACGCCACCCATGGTTTCAATACCGAGAGATAATGGCGTTACGTCCAACAACAAGACATCTTTGACATCCCCAGACAATACTGCAGCTTGAATTGCTGCACCAATTGCTACGGCTTCATCAGGATTAACATCACGGCGTGGTTCTTTGTTAAAGAAATCTTTTACTGCGTCTTGCACTTTTGGCATACGTGTTTGCCCACCGACTAGAATAATATCTTTGATATCGCTAATCTTCAGGCCTGCGTCTTTAAGCGCGACTTTACAAGGTTCAATCGTACGTTGAATTAAGTTTTCGACTAAAGATTCCAACTTGGCACGGGTGAGCTTGATGTTAAGATGCTTAGGACCACTCGCATCGGCAGTAATGTAGGGCAAGTTAACATCAGTTTGTTGCGCAGAAGACAATTCGATTTTAGCTTTTTCTGCTGCTTCTTTGAGACGCTGTAATGCCAATGGGTCGTTATGCAAATCGACGCCATTATCTTTCTTGAATTCTTCAGCGAGATAATCAATCAAACGCAAATCGAAATCTTCACCACCCAAGAAAGTATCACCGTTAGTTGCTAATACTTCAAACTGGTGCTCACCATCAACTTCGGCAATTTCGATAATCGACACGTCGAAGGTACCACCCCCTAAGTCATACACCGCAACCACTGAATCGCCACGCTTTTTATCCATGCCATAAGCGAGCGCCGCAGCTGTCGGCTCATTGATGATACGTTTAACTTCCAATCCAGCAATCTTACCCGCGTCTTTAGTCGCTTGACGTTGTGAATCGTTAAAGTATGCCGGCACGGTAATAACTGCTTCAGAAACGGTTTCACCGAGGTAATCTTCGGCCGTTTTTTTCATTTTACGTAACACTTCGGCAGAGACTTGTGGTGGCGCAACCTTTTCACCATTAGCTTCAACCCACGCATCACCATTTTCGGCTTGAGCAATCGTGTAAGGCACGATTTTGATATCTTTTTGTACAACATCGTCAGTGAATTTACGCCCGATCAAGCGCTTAATTGCGAATAAGGTATTCGTTGGATTAGTCACCGCTTGGCGCTTGGCCGATTGTCCTACCAAAATGTCTTTGTCATCGGTATAAGCAACGATCGACGGCGTGGTGCGATCACCTTCGCTATTTTCAATCACCCGGGGTTTTGTCCCTTCCATGACGGCAACACAGGAATTGGTGGTTCCAAGGTCGATACCAATAATTTTGCCCATTCTCTCATTCTCCAATTTTAGTTACATTCAAAAATCATTTATTTTTCAGCGAGTTAGATTTTTATCCGTTGAAAAAATTAACCAGTGCCCTCTATATGGGGTGTTTGTATTAGATTTCAAGCGCTTTCGTCAGCTTTTGGATTCGAAGCGGCCCGCGCGACGATGACCATCGCTGGGCGAATCAAGCGTCCATGAATGGTATAGCCTTTCTGCAATACCGCCAACACCGTGTTTGGTGTCACATCTCCTTGTTCTTGCATAGACATCGCTTCATGAAAGGCAGGATCGAAGATTTCGCCTTCAGGCGAAACCGCTTTAACTTCAAACTTAGCCAATGCACTGTGAAACATTTGCAGGGTTAACTCGATTCCCTCACGCATGCTCTTGATTGCGCTATCAGGGGTAACATCCTCACTGTCACCAATCTCTAAGCCACGTTCGAGACTATCAATCACGGGTAAAAGTTCATTAATGAATTTTTCAATCCCAAATTTATGGGCTTTACTGATGTCGCGCTCTAAGCGCCGCTGAATATTTTCTGCTTCTGCTTGTGCCCGTACAAAACGTTCTTGCGATTCATGCAAGGCTTTACTAAGGCGCTGAACTTCTGCATGTAACTCTTTGGCGTCAAGTTCGTGTTCTGTCAGTTCTGTATGCGCCTCATCGATACCTTCAGCATCACTTAAGATTGAAGGCTCCCCGTTAGTTGCAGACTCACCACTGGGGCGTGTCGCCTCATTCGAGCCTAGCATTTCAGCAATTTTGCTCGCACTCTTACTCTTGTCTTTGCCGCTATCAGCGTCTACCTTTTTTTTATCTTTAGCCATGCGTTTCTCCAAGTTCTTCGATAAGTCCCTTATGTGAGGGCTTTATTACGTTTTTCAAGTTGTTTCGGTGTCGTCGGCAGCATTCAGTGCCGCGCTGAGTAACTTAGCTGTCAAATCAACAGCAGGGATCACTCGCTCGTAATCAAGGCGCGTTGGTCCAATCACCCCCAACACGCCGATGATGCGTCCATTCTCCTGATATGGTGCAGTAATCACGCTACAGTCACCTAAAATATCGTAACCAGATTCTTCACCGATGAACAACTGCACCCCTTGTGCACCTAAACACTTATCCAGCAAATGTAAGATCAATTGTTTCTGGGTAAATGCTTCAAATAAAGAACGCAAGCCTTCGACACCAGTATCATCGGCAAAATTAAGCAAATTAGTTTCACCTGCAATAATATAGTCTTCTTCAGATTGTTCGCTCTCATGAAAAGCTTTGTTCGCCACATCAATCGCCGCTTGCATAAGCTTATTCATCGTCTGTTTATCGTCTTGCATGGCTTGCAGCAAACTCTCACGAATTTGGGTAAGGTCCTTGCCAGCGTAGAGGCTGTTAAGATAATTGCCTGCTTGTTCTAATTCACTTGCGCTATAATGGCGATCGGTATAAATAATGCGATTTTGCACTTCACGCTCATTCATCACGATAATAACTAACACGCGGTTACCCGACAGTGGCAAAAATTCTAATTGACGTAAGTAAATTTGCTCACGCTTAGGCAACGTCACAACGCCGGCTAACTTGGTCACACTGGATAAAGCTTGCGAGGCTGACTCCGCTAACTCTTGCGCGCTTTTATTTGGATTTAATTTTTGTTTGACCTTTTGCACGGCTTGCGTTTCAAGCGCTTGAACCGTCAGCATGCTATCGACAAACATACGCAAACCTTGCGCCGTAGGAATGCGACCCGCCGACGTATGTGGTGAACGCAATAAGCCTTTGTCCTCTAGATCAGCCAATACATTACGGATCGTGGCTGAACTCAAGGCCAACGCGGAGTCCGTAGCAAGCGTCGTCGAACCTACCGGCGTACCCTCACGCAGATAGCGTTCTATTAGAATTTTTAACAAATGTTGGGCGCGCTCACCCACCGCACTTGATTCTTTGGTCAACTTAACCACCCATTTAATGAATAAATTATGTATAAACAGTCAGTTAGATGTGCGCAAAAATAGCGCGACTGTTCGGGAAATAATTTTAGCACTCTCTTAGGGAGATTGCTAACTAAGACACGAGGGACTGAAAATCCCCAAGGCCTGTTTCCATTTCCATAAAGCGAACTCTGGACAATAGACTGGACTTACGCGGGAAATTCTCGTACCTTGCGTGGCATAATGATATTGATAACCGCTTCCCAACACGGAGTAGGAAATGACCATAAAATTCAAAACTATCGGTTTAATCGGACGTCAGCGCTGTCACGGTTCCAGCGATACCGTCAGTACACTGATTGACTATTTACAACAGCGTAAACACGACGTTGTTGTCGAAGCAAATACGGCCGCTTGTCAGGATCGCAAAATGCCAAAAGTCGTCGAGCGTGATGAGTTGGGCAAACACAGTGATCTTGTGATCGTTGTCGGTGGTGATGGTAGCTTGCTTACTGCTGCGCGCGCGGTTGTGGACTCACAAACCCCCTTACTCGGTATCAACCGCGGACATTTGGGGTTCTTGACTGATATCCACCCTTTCGAACTTGAACCCAAAGTCGGTCACGTGTTGGATGGTCAATATGTCGAAGAACAACGCTTCATGCTCAGCGCTCATATCGAATATGAAAACCAGTGCATTGGTGGTGGCGATGTGTTGAATGATGTCGTGTTGTTGCCGGGTAAAGTCGCGCACATGATTGAATTTGCCATCTATATCGATGATGAATTGGTATGTAATCACCGTGCAGATGGTTTAATTATCGCGACACCAACGGGTTCAACGGCATATTCATTGTCTGGCGGCGGGCCCATTTTGCATCCACAACTCGATGCAGTGGTACTCGTACCCATGTTTCCACATACTTTAAGCAGCCGCCCAATCGTGGTTGCCAGTGATAGTAAAATCAAAATCGTCATTGGCGACGGTTGTGAAGCAGCACCAACCGTCAGTTGTGATGGCCACGCCCGCGTCGCCGTTGACTCAGGTGGTAGCATCCACGTTCGCCAAAAATCGAAAAAACTACGCTTAATACATCCGCTCGATTATAATTATTTCGAAACCTTGCGTGCCAAATTACATTGGGAAAGCAAGCCTCGCACTTAAGAGAAACAGCATGCTGAGTCATATTCATATACGTAACTTTGCTATCGTCGAAGAGTTAGAATTAGATTTTTTTCAAGGCATGACATGTATCACCGGCGAAACCGGCGCCGGTAAATCAATCGTGATCGACGCATTGGAATTAGTCTTAGGTAAGCGCGTTGATGGTAGTGTACTTCGCCATAACGAACAACGCTGCGATAT
Source organism: Gammaproteobacteria bacterium (assembly GCA_021773335.1). Lineage (GTDB taxonomy): Bacteria > Pseudomonadota > Gammaproteobacteria > JAJFKG01 > JAJFKG01 > JAJFKG01. Next base: position 6,138 of record JAJFKG010000054.1, on the reverse strand, counting down.
CACCGTTAGCTTTGATTTGCAGAATATACCTGCTGCGCAAGCTTGGCTAAGTGAACATGATCTAAATAGCGAGGCGGACAACGAATGTTTGTTACGCCGCACGATCAACCCCGACGGTCGTTCGCGTGCGTTTATCAATGGCCAAGCCAGTACGCTAACGCAATTGCGCGATCTGGGTTCATTGTTAATAAACATTCATGGCCAACACGAACACCAATTACTCCTCAAGCGCGACAAACAACGCCATTTGCTCGACACTTATGCGGGACATATCAAGCTCGTTAAAGAATTACGGACTTGTTATCAAAATTGGCATAACAAGCAAAGCCAAATAAATCAGTTGCAACAAGCTAATGAAGAACGTCAGCATCGTTTAGATTTATTACGTTACCAAATTCAAGAGCTAAACGATTTAGCACTACAAGAAGGTGAGTTAGCTAGCATCGAAGCAGAACATAAACAACTTGCGAATGCCGAGCAAATCATCGCTCAATGTCAACAAAGCTTGAATTTAATCAGCGAAGAAGAAGGCCTTAATAGTCTAGCATTATTATATCAGGCGCAAGCTCAGTTGGTTGAGCAAACTCACCATGATGAACGCCTAGCGGCAACCAACGAATTACTCAATAATGCCGTCATACAAACTCAAGAAGCCAGTAATGAGTTGCGACATTACTTGGATAACATCAACATCGATCCTGAACGTTTGCGCCATCTCGAACAACGCTTGTCTTTAATACATGATCTAGCGCGCAAACATCATGCTGAGCCTGAACAATTAGTCGAACTGCACCAACGACTCAACGCTGAACTGAATCAGCTCGAGAATTGTGATGAGCACATCGAAAATTTACGTGATGCCATTGCTAAACTCAGCACAGAGTATGACAAACTTGCACACAAATTATCGGCCAGCCGTAAAAAGGCCGCGAAGAAACTTGCTACGGCAATCAATCAACAAATGCAAACCCTGGGCATGACCGGCGGTAAATTCGCTATTGAGTTTGCAACGTTAGAAAAATCACAAAAAGCTGCAGATGGTTACGAACGTATTGAATTCACCGTATCTGCCAACCCAGGGCAACCGCTATTACCACTCAATAAAGTGGCATCTGGTGGTGAATTATCACGAATTAGCCTTGCCATCCAAGCAATCACCGCACAACGTGATGATACGCCCTCATTAATTTTCGACGAAGTCGACGTTGGCATTGGCGGGGGTACTGCAGAAGTGGTTGGCGGTTTGCTGCGTCAATTGGGCGAGCGTGCACAAATCATTTGTATTACGCATTTACCACAAGTTGCAGCACAGGGACATTACCATTACCAAGTGATGAAACACACTGGAGCAACGTCAACCCACAGTGATATACGTTTGTTGGATGAAGCACAACGCGTTGAAGAAATTGCGCGCATGCTCGGTGGTGTGAAGATCACCAAAAACACCTTGGCGCATGCCAAAGAAATGTTGTCTTGAATCTATTGATTCGGCAACGCCCTATTGCGTGGCGTACGTCCAGGCCGGCTGTTTCGCGCATTCAACTCCATCGTAGCACGACGCGGTTGTTGCCCTTCTTCTTGCTCATGTTCAGCTCGCGAAGCCGCTTCAGCCTGTGATTGTTGCACCGACGGCAATTCGTGTTTATCAAGATTAGTTTCTAACGGTGCTGGCAATTCAACCTCTTGCCCCGGTCGATGCGTGCGCGCACCGGCATTAATCGCACCTTGCGGTTCCATTGTCCCCGTGAGGCGGGTTAAGTGTTTATTTTTATCAAAATACACACTGATCATTTTTTCCTGGCGTTTGTTAGTGCCGAGCTGGTAAGTGTAGACATAATCCCAACGATTTTTATCAAACGTGTCAGCTAATACTGGTGATCCCAAAATGAACTTTACTTGATTTTGCGCCATACCCGGGCGCAATTGATTAACCATCTGCTGTGTGATGACATTACCTTGTTGCACCTCTAATTGACGCTCGAAGGGAAAGTGGAAAGACTCACAAGCCGACAAGCCTAAGCACAGGATCCCCACACCAAAAAATCGAGTAATTTTTGCAAGGTTGTTCACTAATCATTCACATCCGGTTATATCGAGCGGCTGATCATACCTTAAATTTCTTAACATTGCAGGGCTTAGCCTTAGCACCCGTCCCTTTATGAAAATAAAACGGTGTGATAGCATGGCCTCGATTGCAACCACCAGAGTGCTAAAAGTTTAACCATCTCACAACAACGTCTTGGCGCAAAAGCCTAACTGAATAAATCGAGGAAAAGTACATTGGACAATGAAGAACTACGACGCGTCGGCCTCAAGGTCACCCTCCCTCGCATCAAAATTTTGCAAATCCTAGAGAACTCGTCTGAGCGCCATTTAAGTGCTGAGGATATTTTCAAAGCCTTAATCGAAGCGGGCGATGATGTCGGCTTAGCAACAGTATATCGTGTCCTTACCCAGTTTGAAGCTGCCAGCTTAGTCAAACGCCACAATTTCGAAGGTGGACATTCAGTCTTTGAATTGGATCAAGGCGATCATCATGATCATCTCGTGTGTATTCGCTGCGGACGGGTTGAAGAATTTTCAGATGACACTATCGAGGAACGTCAATTAGAGATCGCCAAACAAGCTGGCTATCAAATGACGGACCACAGCCTGAATATTTATGGTTTGTGTGAGGCTTGCCAAGAAAAGTGACGAAATAAAGTTTCGTCATCCTGAGCTGATGTATCCCCGCGAATAAAGCCACAAAGTGGCCTTGATAAGCCGTAACACGGCGCAGCAAGAAGCTCAACACCACCTACGTCTTATTCTTGCTCGCTCTGTTACGCCTGGCTTCTTTCGGATCAATCTGCAAAGGGCGATAAATCTCCACCCTATCGCCCGCCTTTAATACTTGCGTCAAAACAACTTTACGGCTGAAAATACCAACAGGATTTACTTGTAAATCAATTTCAGGGAATTGTTGTAAAATACCGCTCAGTTGGATCGCTTCGGCAACCGTTGCCCCTACAGCGAGTTCAACAGGCAAAATCACTTGAGTATCAGGACGCGCATAGGCAACTTCAACGTTAATACTCTGCAATGTTGTCACGCTAAGCTTCCCCATAGACTTGTTGCGCACGTTCACAAAAAGCATCTACTAAACTGTTGGCAATTTGATGGAAGACAGGACCTATCGCAATACTTAGCAGTTTATTAGCGAACTCAAATTCCATGTCCAATAACACTTTGCACGCTTTATCTTGCAAAGGTTCAAAACGCCAAAAACCTTCTAAATGGCGAAATGGCCCATCGACTAAACGGATTTCAATCATTTTATTTTTTTGCAAGCGGTTAAGTGTCGTAAACGATTTTTGGATACCACCACGCGCAAGTTCCAATGTCGCACGCACTTCATCATCATCACGCTGCAAGACTTCACTGCTGCGACACCAGGGTAAAAACTCAGGATAACGCTCGATATTATCGACTAATTGATACATTTGTGCTGAAGTATAGGGGACAATCGCACTGCGACTCACTATCGCCATCTAGAACTTACCTTGTCGTTGGCAAGGCTCACTGTAGCCCAATTTGGTATGAAAAATTCGCTTAAAGTGTTCAGGTATCATTTATACTCCCCGCGCCTTACCTAGCCGCGTATTCTCGGTGATTTGACCAATATGTACAAGTGTTTTCAGATAGGGCATAATCTCGCCCACTATGGGTAAAAAGAAAAAACCAACCGCACCAAGCCCGACCATCGCTTTAAATAAGAAAGCGCGGCACGAGTATACGCTAGAAGAAACCTTCGAGGCGGGTCTGGTACTGCAAGGCTGGGAAGTCAAAAGCTTGCGCGAGGGGCGCGCGCAATTGACTGAGAGCTATGTCGTACTCAGACGTGGTGAAGCGTGGCTCTTAGGTGCGCATATTACCCCATTAAAATCGGCCTCAACGCACGTTGAGACTGATCCCATTCGTACCCGCAAATTGCTACTCAAACAACGCGAACTAGATAAGCTATACGGTGCTGTCGAAAGGCGCGGCTATACACTCGTGCCAACAAAACTGTATTGGAGCCGAGGCCGTGCCAAGCTAGCGATCGCCCTAGCCAAAGGTAAAAAGAAGCATGATAAACGTGCCAGCGAGAAAGATCGCGACTGGGATCGCGAAAAAGCGCGTGGCTTTAAGAACTTGAAATAAAGCATTTTTCAGCGTAGACTCACCGGCCTCGCATTGACCTAAAAAGGTAAATTAGGCTATAATGGCGATTAGAGTTGAGGAGATATGTAGACTACTGTCTCTGCGTCAAGCTCATATGTAGCCTTGATAAGCGTGTAACGCGCATCAAGGGAATGCATTGGCAAACGCTGCTCCTTGATGCGCACCTACGGTGCTTATCAAGGCTACGGCTTACGTATGAACAAATGCTAATGTAGCCATGATAAGCGCGTAGCGCACATCAAGGCTTTGATGAGACACTATCACCTTACGAATGGAATTACGTTAAGGCTTAACAAAGAGATTAGGCATTCACGTAATTCTAGCTTTGGGGGCGACCTGGCTTCGACGTGGGTTGCAAAACCTGAGGTGCATGCCGAGGATGTAACTTCCCTCGTAAAATAATGTTGCACTTAAAGATAGTTGCAAATGATACTACCTTTGAAGCTGAAGGTGTTGCTGTATAAACAGTAATTGCTTTTAGCAAGATCGCCTAGCGATAGGCGGCCCATGCTATTTGGATATGCTTGTGCATCTGGATAGCGTGGTAATAGTTCACAAGCTCGCATTATGGCTGGTCTGGGGTCGTAGTGTTAAAACCTTAACTGGAACCGCTGTTTATTTTCCCTGCCCGTCGGGTAGTAGGCAGTTAAATTAAAGACAGGCTAAGCATGTAGATCCAAAGGCGGAGAATTCGCGGACGCGGGTTCGATTCCCGCCGCCTCCACCAATTAACTTTATGATTTATAAAGTTAATTCTCTATTTCTCAAATTAGAGTGCTCATACAGGGCTCTTTTGCAGACAAACAAGGACAACCCAAGACAATGGATCACGTGGATGAATCCACAGAACTCCCCCCATTGGCGCCACAAGAATTAAGTTTGTTGGATACCTGGCTACGTGGCTTGAAATCTAATTTAAGCCTCTTTTACACACACGGATTCCTTTGCGCTGTATTAACCACACCCGTGGAAATACCTCCGACCGAATGGTATCCAGCAATGTTGCCAGCCAACCTCCCCGACATTGTGCCTGAAGATGAAATGAAGTTTCACTTAGATATGCTCATGCAGCTTAAGCTCGAATTGAGCGAAAGCTTAAGCCATGATCAAGTGGTTAATCCACTTTTTGATTTTCACCCCATGCCGCCACTGCAAGCTCATAGGCTCTTTCAGGATCAACGCACACACCTCAAAGAATGGTGCCAAAGCTATTTAGCCGGCATAGCACTACACCGCGAACACTGGCAACCACTGCAAGATGTTCAACACATAGTGTTGACACTACAAGTCATCGCCAATGAAGCACAAGCAACTAAAATAATGGGTGTTGAACATCAAAATTTACGGCCAGTGCAAATTCAAACCCTAATCGATCAAATGATTGATAGCCTACCCGTCTTGCTAGCGACGCTATACGATCAATCATGTGAAATAGCCAATCCGCCAAAGACTTACCATAAACATCAAAAAACCGAGGTGAATAGGCTCTTCTCACAAGAAAAAGCCAAACGGCAAGCTCCCTGTCCTTGTGGTAGCCATAAGCCATTTGACGAATGTTGCGCTCTCAACCGCGAAACACAGCATTAACGACGTTTTAGGTATCGAATATTGGTTGCGCCATCCAACAACTCACTTTCAGCATCATGATCAATGATGTCGACAGCATCTGACTGATGGCCTAAATAAGCACCCCAATCACGACGCGTTTGATAACCTCCTTTAGCCATCGTATCTGGTAACCAATCAGTATAGCACTTCAACGTCACCTGCATATTCACATGCCCCATTTGCTTCGTAAGCGGGTAATTAACCCCACCTACCCAGTCCTGCCAAACTGTGTCAATCTCCTGTCTGTTATCACACACAGGAGCAAACGACATGAGCAAGAACACCACCCCACCCGCAAAGCAACGCCCCAAAGGCAAAGCCACGTGG
>JAJFKG010000053.1 GCA_021773335.1 Gammaproteobacteria bacterium | reverse complement strand
TATAACGATTGGTGCTTATCAAGGCTGCACAAGCAACAAGACTGCGCATTGTGAGCCTACAGGACAAAATAACGCAAGCTGCATTGTTTATTTAATGCATAGACGCATATAACAGTTGTTTTTGGCAATACGGGAATTTTTACCGTATTGCTAAAAAATGATCACCCATGTAAATTGCCGGCCAATTAAGGATGATAAGCCCATTAACGCACTGCCCGCAGAGAAGCCGTGTGTGGACGAGTGTGAAAAATTTAATGTGCTGATGTAAGCAGGATGTAGCAAACATTTAGCGTAAAAAATTGGAGACTTAATTATGCCAGGTGATCAACCAGATGCTGCGCCAGCAGCCGCGGCAGCAGTAGCAGATGTTGGTAGGGAAGAACAGAAGCCCAATATACTCTGGCGTGGGGTCCAAGCAGTGGGAGAATTTTACACTGAACACCGTACCGCATCTAATGTTGTACTAACACTTGTAGGTTTGGGATTGATTAAAGCTTCTCAACCTAAAGCCCCAGCAAAGAAAGATCCAAAGCAGGGTGATTCAGCAGCTAAATCAGACAGTGACGGAGCCGCTCCTCCTAAAGTTGATGCTGAAATAAAATTCATTCTTCCTGATGGCACAGAGAAAGTAATCACAGCAGATAGCAAGAAAACTGGCGGCAGTAGAAAGCTCTTGGCTGCTGGAGCTGGTTTGGTAATGTTTGGAGTTGGTAGTGAAGGGGGGGCTAGGCTGTCAGAACGTAGGGCTGAGGCGGAAAAGGCAAAATTGCGCAAACAGATTGCGACACTAAAGAAACAGAAGCAAGCGCTGCAAGAGACGGTTGTCTCTTCGCAGGCAACAGAGACAACGCATACGCAGACGGTTACTCATACGACCACCTTATTGAGAACCACAAGGACAGAACTCACTGCTGTAAGGACGAAGAAAGTCGAACTAGAAGCAACCGTCGATGGATTACGTACACAATTAGAAAAGCTACAGTTAGATGTTGCTAGGCTGTCGGCGTTAGGTGATGTGCAAGCGATGTGTTCAAGCTCCAGCTCTAGTTCCGGTTCCAGCCCTAGTGCCAGCTCTAGCTCAACAAGGCCGTCTGGTGGTTTTTGGTCTCGCCGCCAAGGAACAAGTACATCCAGTACGACATCAGCCTCTAGCACAACGGCTGCATCGACAATTTCAGAAGAAGAGTTGAGTTATTCATCGTAGCAAATCAATAAAATGGAAATAGCAGAGTATTATGTTTGAGACACCACGATATGGAAAATCCACTGACAAGCATGACAAAGCAAGAGCAAGCTCAGATGGGTACGGGCTAGCAGGCCAATATCGCAGACACACACACCTAGGTATTGATGGATCAATGCCTAGTGCCGAGCAAGAAGTCAGACTAACGCGCGACAAGTTAGGGCACTATTGCTTAGACAGAAGTTGTCTCGTCGATGAATATAACCGTTTTCGTACGGGAACATATTTTATTTACGATGATCATACTCTGATCGCCAAGGTGGTGCATCAGCCACGACAACGCAAACTGAAGATCGTTGGTCTGACTGAATATCCTATTGATTGGCAAGTGCCATTGCAAGGTTTACGTGAATTTGAATTGCGGAGCAAGGGTGAATTATCTGTTTGCCGAGACATTACCAACTGTAGGATGGTCAAGTTGACTATTGGGGGCTTGCGGGCTGATATCCGTAAACGCATCCAAGCCAAACAAGTGGTGATAGCCGGCAAAGATAGTAGCTTTTGCACATTGCACCCTAATTCAGGCGCTAATATACAAACTGATGTACTCACGTTGCGTGATGGTGTCACTGTCACCATCAGTGGTGCCGCACCTGAACAGGCCCCAACACCATTGATCGAGGCAACACGTTATATTGGTGTAAAAGACAGAGCAAGATTGATCGCACATAATGGTGCCTGGGTTGATAGCCCTGATGTCCGCATTGCCGAACCTGCATTAAGCATCGCTGCCAGCGAAGGACAGCTCTATATTCTCGACGGTAGTCATCTGGGCTTAGTCGGTAAGCGTGATATCTTTGATGGTGAAGTAAAGATCGCTGAAATCAGCCATAGCAACGGCGAGCTATCTGTTAGATTACTCACCGACAAACCCGTGCGTATGGAAAGCCCGATAATCGGTTATGCAAAATTTTCGTTATCGGCTATTGGTAAGGTGGCCATCACTGGGGACATTTACAGCGAGCATGTTGATTTTGCGCTCAAGCGGCGCCTCGATCTCTATGGTAGTATCGACTGTGGTGATATTAATTTTTCTTCAGATAGTAAAGGCAAGTCTGCATCACGCCAGATAGCCACATTGCACGACAATAATAACCATTTGCACGCAGACAATCTCAGTATATCTGGCTGTATGAAATTAGCTGTCAAAGGTAATCAAGACAAAAATCGGCGTGATATATTGCAAGTTGACGGACAATTAAATCTCGATAAAACAGCAAAACTGGAAGTGTTTTATGCGCGTGTGACTGCTGATCGATTGCTAAATCAAGGTGCATTGAGCTTAACTGATGCACGCCTAAATGTTCGGCATTTACTGCAAGAGGGACGCTGCGAATTGCTTGATAGCCATTGTACGAGCAAAGAGAGTATTAGCCAAACTTCACACAAAGCTCGCTTCATTGTAAAGGGTAGTAAATTAACGGCCCAGACCTATTCTATGCAGGCTGGTGATTTAGTAGCAAACTGTTCGCGCGATAATAGCTCAGAAATCACTGGTGGTAGTTTTCTTCAGACAGGCGGCAAGCTTGAGTTGTTGGCTAAAACAAGGGTCAGGTTACAACGGCGTTTTAGTACCAGCCATGACTCGGCGTTGCGTATTGATGTGGCGAGCTTGACAAGTCATTCTATCAAGCTACTAGGTGATACAGCTATCGAAAAAAGTACTCTCTTGGCTCGTGATGATTTGGATTGTCAAGCAAGCCGTTTACGAGTACAGCACGCTAGATTAAATGCTAACCGACGCGTGTTGTTGGTAGGTAATTCAGAAACGCTATTGAGCCATGTGAATATTATTACGCCAGAGTGTGCAATAAAGGGCGCCTTTAAACTGGCTGAAGATGTCTCTGTGCACGCCCATGATGCTCAATTTAATACACAAACCAGTACTTTCTTACGTGCCGAAATCCATGCCGGACGCTTATCACTTACAACACAACATGCTGATGCTAGGCTGACGTTCGCACAGAGTACCTTGCGTACGGATCACCTACATCAAGCAGGTAGGGTGCACCTATGTGCAGAGACTGAATGGCGTGATGAGTCACCAAGCCTAGAAAAAGTGATCGTTGATGGCGGAGAAAAAATCCAAAAAACGGACGCTGTCTTCACCCACGTGATTACAGGCGAGTTGAGTATAGAGGACTCACGCATTGCTACCGCGGGCAATATCACTCAAGAGGCAGGTCCAGATTCTCGTTTTACCTTGCGTAACAGTTTGCTCATTGCCAATGACCTTTATTCCCATGCGTTGGTTGATTCTCATCGATCCTATATCCAAGTCAATGACTTGGCTGTTAAGGGTGGGCAGTTCAATGTCGTCGATAGACTTTATGCCGATAGCCTAGTCGCACAACGTTATAAGTTAAATGGGAAACAGACTGGGGCTGCTAAAAAAGCTACTAGTATCCCAATAGCTGCATCATCTAGCTCGTCGAGTGCTGGTTCAAGTACTGGGACTGAGGGCGCGAGTGGTGCTTCATCAAGTCGTCCCAAAGCAGGACTTGCAAAGCCAAAACCACCATTACCATCGATACAAGTCATTAAGCATTTTTCTATTCTACCCGCTGCTGCCGATGCGGATGACATCAATTTTTGTGCGACCGATGATGCCCAACTTGCGACTGAGAATAGCTATATTGCAGGTAGAGCCAAGCTCAGTAAGACACAGTTTAGTACGCGTGGTCGGCTCTTTACTGACAAGGGTTCGCACGTGGCTGCGGAGCAAGCTTCGTTAGTCATGTTTGAGCGTGGCACTCTACAAGGTGACATGGCGCTAGATGCGAGTACTCTCTTACATTATGAACCGGCAAAGGATACGAGAGTTTCGCACAAAAAAAATAAGGTCCAAGTCAGTGGAGATATCCGTTTGACTCATGGTGGACGCTTCGAGAGTCTCAAGGAAGAAAAAAGTGAAGCAGACGCAGCAGGCGAAGATGAGCGGCCGAAAACAGAGGCTAAGACAACGGTTGTCGAAGGCGATACAATATTAAAGATACGCGCTGCAGGATGCGTGTCACTCGATGATAAATCGAGCTGTCGAGTAGGCAAGATTGATTTATACGGCAGGATGTCAGCCGCGCATCGTTCCACCATAGTCACCGCAGGTCCTACCCGCACACGCGCTGGATCGACCTTGGCTTTAACCTATGGTCGCTTAGAGGCAAGTGATTTTGAGCATGCTGGTGCGCTCGATGTTAAGTCGATCGAAAACGAGCGCTGGGAGATCGAGCAAGCCTTCACAACACGAGTCGCCACTGTAGAGCGAACCGCAGCACCTGCCGAAGCTGGTGCGGAACCTGTTGTTGAGAGTGTGCCTCGTTTAGTTGCTGATGCTGTTCCCACATCAAGCAAGGCAAAAAAACAGTCGCTTCCTTCTGCATTAAGCATTAAAAAAGCGTTTAGCTGTGAAGCTGGTAGTAAGATCACTGGCGATATATTACATGTCGAAACTGAAAGCGTGAAATTCGATACTGCTGCTAGCATCGATGTGAGCGATAAAGTTTATGTGCTTGGCACTCAATGTGAAAACGCTGCCACTATCAAGGCAGGCAAACAGATTTTTTTCGGTATGGATTTGGGTACGGTTAACACTGGCAGCATGGTTGCCCCTAGAGTTGATGCCCACGGAGTATTTATTAATGCCTTTGGTTATGTCGATGCGCCGGAGCAATTCACCTATAGTGGCATACTCTATTACAATGGTGGTTTGGTTAGCTATGGTCGTAGTGCGATTACGACTATTATCCCCATTTCGGCTGCTGGTGTGGCCTTACCGCGCTCCTTTTTTGAATGGAATAAGTTTTTTAGCTGGGAAAATGCCAGAGACGTCGCCGCTGCTGTTGCTCAACAAGTGGTGCCACAATGCAAAAGCACAATCACACTCTTTACACAAACATTGCCAAACTTAGAGAAAACACTGGCAGAAATTGGTGGTAAGCTTGATAGGCATCGCGAGCGTTATCGCGCACGTTATGATGAAAACCCAGCGTTCTTCGCAGCAAGCTGGGGTGAAATGCTTAATTTGTTGCGAGTTAGTGTTGCAAACCCTATCTCTGCATCGAAGACATTAGGCGAAGAATTCTCTAAGCACCGTGTGGTCGCTAAAAAAGCATACGATGATATGCGCCCCTTTGAAGTATTTGATGAGTTGGCGAGCGGTGTGAGTACAGTTCGCTCGGCTTACCGAGGTTATAAGACAGTTAAAGAAGTGTGGGGGGAACATCAATGGCGCGGTGAAGCCAGCAAGCGTAAGGGTATCGGTCATGTGCGCACAGGTTTGAGTAATACATGGGATTCGCTGACGTGGGAAAATATCTGCGCGGCTCGCGATAGTATGACACTTAGCAATGTAAAAGCGACACTGTGTGCTATGCCTGGGCAGATTCGCGCCTATGGCATCAATGGCCAAATGTGTTGGAGTGCCGGCAGTCAACTATATGCGGGTGCTAAAATGGTATCGTCACAACTGTGTGAGGCGCTACGTCATGATTTATCGGAGATTTGCCTACGGGGCGATTTTAGCTTTCAGATTTTGAGGATATTACCAGGTAGTTGGACGGCTTTAGCCAAAGATGCGTATGCAGAGGCATGTAAGTCTCAATCTTTGCAAGCATGGCAAGGCATGCTGCAAATCGCTGGCGAAGTTAATTGGATTGAGGTTGGTAAGACAGCACTAACACCATTAATGCCACTGCACCACACTGGCTGTGTGGTCGCTTTTAACGTTGACTTGTTGAACTTATTACCCAATGCCAGTGAAACCAGCGCTCTATCTTATCATACGGGTAATCAATTTAATGTCATTCGCAAAATTGATACCTGGTATGCCTATAATGCAGGTTCAGCAAATGCGTGCTTTAATAGTGTTACCGCTTGGAAACTCTATAATTATGGGCGTATTCACGGGCCTGGTTGTCTAGAGATATTCGTACCTTATGTCGCCAATGGTGCCGGTGCTGAAATCACAGGTGGTTATACCAAGACAAAAATCGATGAGTTAGATGATGATGGCCGTATTGCTGTTGGTAGTACGGTGGCACGTAGCCAGCTAGATGTTGAACATTGGCGTGATGGTGATACAGGTCAAACCGAAGTAATTAATGCGACTGCGCGTGGTAAAACTTTTGATTCTACGGGTAGATTAAAGGCGGAAGGTTCACACTTCGAATACAAAGAGCGTTTTCATATTACTGGCGCAAAAGGTGGTGTAAAGACGCACGATACGAGCGTCCATACGGATGATTTTCTATATGCAGGCGCAGAAGGTTGGGATTATAGCGGTTCTACCGATATCTATGGCCGCAATGGATTGGAAATAACTGGTGCAGGACTACGTGGTCCTGATGGTGCAGAGTTGCGGTCCGCTAATTATGCAAGAAGACTTGCAGGTGAAAAGGCAGCGATAGAATCAGGCAAAGAGGCCGAAGCTGCAGCGGAAGTAGATAGCGAAGAAGCTCAAGCTGATAGCACTGAGAGTACCGCAAAACAAGATGCTGCAAGCGGTGATAGTGAAAGTGCAAAAGAATCAGCAGAAACAACAACAAAAGGATCAAAAAGTGCAGAGACACCAGTAGCAGAAGGTGAAGAAGATACTAGTCCTGAATCGAAAACTGAGGCGAGCGATGCGACAAGCAAACAAGATGATTATACCCCTCAGCATGTATTATCACTTAGAAGTAATCAAGATATAGATATCAACGCTGAAGTCAGTGGCGGCCAAGTGGTTTATTTCTTGGCGGGTGCTGATGCACAGCCTAAAGTGGTTGCACAAACCGGAGAAGAAAAGTCGAGCGCTGATGGGCCAGTTAAACCAAGCAGTGATGATCAGGCGGCAAGTACAGAGCCAGAGTCTGCCAGTACTGGTGATAGTCGTGATGGAGTAGGTACGGCTGATAAGGCAGAAGAAGATGATAAAGTAGAGGAACAAACAGAAACTGCGCCGTCGAGTGATGCGGGAAACTCTACGGATGAGACAAAACCCAAAGGCAGCAAAGCAACAATTACCTTTGGTAAAAATGCCCGAGTTAGTTGTAGTTTTGGCCGTATCGAAGGTGAGCGTACTGTCTATGGTGATGGTAGTGAACTCGATTTTGGTGACTTTTCTTATAAGATTGATGAATCTTTCGTTGCGCCTAATATAGGCCATTTAAACCTAGGCAGTGGTTATTATCAGGGGGATGTCTTTACTGCAGAAGGTGAATTCAGTGCTTGGCGCATGAGATTTGATGTTAAGCAGGTTGCACTGCATGTCAGGGAAAAATTTGGCCCCAATGTGCTATTTGATACGGAAATATTCTATGATGCCAGTCAGCTTAAATTTTTAGGGCAAGTCACTATCAAGGCAAGTGAGTCTTATACCCATGCTGAAGGTGCATATTTTGGGGATATGAGCACGGCCGAGTGTTTTGCTGACGAACGCAAAGCACTTGAGTGGTATGATACTGGACAGATGCCTTATGAAGACTCTCGTTATGCCATCGTCACACCACAAGGGCAACTGCGTGGGAGTGGTCATGCAGAGACAGCCTATCTTGATGTTGGTAATTTGGATATTAAACAATTCGGTTATGCTAATAACTATGGTATCAGCACCTTACATCTATATGACCATCATAACCCGTTGGTGCTGGATGGGGTTGGACGCAGCAGTTATCAAACAGGAACAGTTGTCTTTCATGCCCCAAGAATCGATGTTACCGGAACCCATGAGTCTCATGGTGGACTTGGCTTAATTGCAACAGGTGAAAATGGTCATAATGGTGAAGTCAGGGTGATGGCACCGCTTTATCTTAAGGGTGTTTTTACGGTTGGTGGCAAGAGTTTTGTGTATAACGCTGACATTATGGCCCAACATATCTTTTCCGTAGGCACATTAGAACAACATCTCAATCTAGGTGGCACCTTATTTGCGACTGGAGAAATAAGCGACTTTTATTTTAATTCAAGTTTTTTGCGTGACAATCTACCGCGCTTGGCCGCTGGTGAAATAAGAGATTTTTTCTCTCATCAGCCCAATGATGGAACCATTGTTCTTGAGGCTATACAGCATAAGCAGGTTACTCAGGGTTCACCCGAAGTTCTTAGATATTTTTCATTTGAGCAGGCCGGTATGTATCTTGAATTTCACTTTAAGGCGAAAGATGGCGAGGTCAAAGTAGAGCGAGTCGAAAGTAAGCTGGTTCCACAGTATATTGCAGACCAACTCAGCCGCCATTACAGTTGCAGTGACGTGGGCATTGATCGCAAGGCAGAAAAAAAACACGATCGATCGGAGATCTGGAAATCAATTCCGGTGGCAGGCCTGGATACGAAATTTGGCCTATTACGCAGAGACAATCTCCCAATTGGCCCGAGTGGGCATATTGGTGCGACAGGTGATGTATCATTAGCGCAACCTGAAGGCGTTGCGGGTTCTGTTGACTTGCACGGCGCGACTGTTAGTGCAGGTAATCGTGTCCATATTGATGCACCACAAAGCGCCGTGCGACTCCACCATAACCCTCGCTATTATCGCGATAGCGGTGGTCACATACGTGCAAACCATCAAGGGGCCTCGATCCAGGGAGGATTAAATGGCGCGGTGGTTGGGCTTGATCCTGATGGCAATCCAATCCCTCAAGTGGATGTTCTTGGCGATCGTATTGCCTTAGGTCCTGCTGCAGCGGTGAGAGCGCCGGGCTTTGTGCGCCTTCAACCACTGAGCGATGCTCCCGATGCGTTTAGTGCCTATGCCGATGTGCATATCTATACGACATCTTATACTAATGATGCCAAAAGCCTACTGCAAAAGGGCCTAGGCCAAAAACGCCATATTACAAAAGAAAAGGCAGATGAAACCAAACCTGTTATTCAATCAGGTATTGGTATCGTCATCCATTGCCCCAAGGGAGGGGTTGAGTCGCATGGTGCTGATTATCTAGCCCCCGTGGGCTCGGTAAAAATACAATCGCTTTTAACGGCGAATGTAGTGGGCCTAGATTTTACACTGAAGAGAAATGTCACTAAGACCCGCATCGGTGCAGGTATTTTGACAGGTTTTGCCGGTGGCTTGATCAATGATATTGGCAAGATGGTTGGTTTGCAGAAATACTTACGAAGTACCAAAAAAGGGCGACACGACCAATTCGTGCCAGATGTCTTTGTCGAGCATGGCGGTGGCTTTATCCGTGTCCTTGAGGGTAATTTAAACGTTGTCGGCGCGCTACTAAGTAGTGGCGGTGAATTCACCCTGATGGCTGATAAGGGACGAGTGATCTTGAAACGTAAGGTGTTAAACCATCGCGTTGTTAAAAAAGGTTTGGACCTTGGTATTAGTTTTCCAGGTTCCAAAGCAATTGAAGCACTAGCGGAGGGCGGCAACCTTTGGGACGCATTGAAAGCCGAAGATCCTTTATTAGGCAAGATCCATAACTTAATTAAAAGTGGTAATTTACTCGAAGCCTTAGTTAATTTATCTAACATGGGTATTCAACTCTATAATGATATCGATGCCTTTGCAGCCGCTTATAAGGATGGTTCTTTTGGACAAATGCTAATGCAGCGTTATGGTCTTGGCAAGGATGGGAAATTTAATCCCAAAATAGAAATCACCTTCAATTATGTTGATAAGAAAACTGATTACCAAAAACTAGGGCCGGGCCATCTCAGTGCAGGCAAAGTCAATATTATCGCGGGTGAAGCTATCGAGATCATCGATGGTTTTTGTGTGCGTGCCAAGGATGATATGACGATCAAAGCACCGCAGCTCTTAATGTTTGCGGCGGCCTTAAAATCTCGCCACCAAGGAAATATTACATCCGCGATGCTGGGCTTGCGATTTGAAGGTAGGCCTGACGTCGGTGTGGGTTTTCAGCATAGCTCCAGCGATGGTGTGACGCATGTTAATGCCAGTATGACAGCGGGTGGAAATGTGCATTTTGAAGTTGACCATGCCGTATTACATGGTGCTAATATCAGTGGGGCAAGCACTTCGGGTTCTATTAAAGACATAGAAATCGAATCCTTAGCAGATAGGCATAAGAGTAAGACGACAGGGGGATCGGCGAGCACAAGCGGTGATGTCAAGGCGACTTACTCGAGGTCTAATTCTAAACGGGTAGGCAGTGAAAGTGGTATCCATATTAAAGAAGGCTATGCGGGCTTAGCGTTGGGTGATGTACATCTCAAGGGCGCCCACATCACCACTGACGGTAAAGATGTATTTGTTGCACGTAGCTTGACAACGGAATCTATCGAAGAATATCAACGCGGTATTACGCTAGGTGTTTCGTGTAATCTATATGATTTAGTACAGAGCCGCTCAGACGGTAGGGAGCAGGACGATGTCCCGGCCTCATCAACTGCTAGTGGTACGAGTCAACCTATTTTGATACCGAGTGTCCAGGCGAGTTCAAGCACATCATCTTCAAGTGATGCAGTACAAGCAGTCAAAAAGAAAACCAAAGGCAGTGGTGTTGCTATTCCAACCGCGAAAGTGACTTTTGGTTGGCGTAACTATCATGCTGAACGTCACGCGACTGTAGCTGGTGCGCCGGGCTCAAGTTTGGAAGTTGAACGTGTTAATGGTTTTGTCAACACCAAGCTGGGCAAGGGTGTTTCTGTACTTAAAGACCAAGACTTCCAAGTGACAATAGATGTGCCAATTATTCGTGGCAAAGAAATGGAGAAGTCTTTAGCTAATATCGCAGCTGCCTATAAGAAATTTACTGGCACTGACATGCCAGCAGCACAATTGGCAAGCATTAAAAGGGAGGTGGATGAATTTGCCGATGATATTGCGACGATTACTCAAGGCATGCAGGATATACAAACGAAATTAGATCAATTAGCCGCAGATTTAGACGCTGCGGTAGCAGAAGGCAAAGCAAAAGCTGAGAGTGAAGCAGCTGATAAGCCTGATGATGCAGCTTTGGACGATACGAGAGACAGGCATGATATACCTTCTAGCCTGATCGATGATTTAGACATGCAAGAAGATGAAAAGCCTCGCTTCACGGCTGCCGATCAAGACACCGAGCAAGGCAAAGATATTCCCATTGTTTTAGCTTCACTGGACGGTGATAGTGAGACACCTCCTATCCGTGCTGCTAGCTTAAGTGCATCACCCACTGCTGAAGAAATACAGGGTGATACCTCAGCTGATTCAGTCGTGCTTGAAGGCTTCGAAGAGAGCAAATCTGATTTGCTTAAGCATATAGAACAACAGCTCACAACCGAAAATGGACAGAAGTTTGCACCCTTACTCAAGGAGATGTATTCATTTGTCGAACATGCAGCGACTGAGTTTAGCGATCTTGATGATGCACGGCGCATGACGGATATTTTTGTTTCTGGGCAAGCTCCAATGTCGCTTGATGCAATGATGGCAGCTTCTGGTGCCTCTGAAGCTGCAACAGAGCCTGGTTTTATGAGTCGCGTGGGCGCCAATATGGCACAGATGTCTTGTGCGTTATTGGGGATGCCCGTACCTACTGCTGGAGCGGATTCGAGCGCAACGACAGATACCGCCACACAAGCAACCGATAGCGTAGAGGCGATAGAAGCCAAACGGGCAAGTATAATTAGCCAAGCCGGGCAAACCAATGTCAACAATTTTACGACCTTCTATATGACCGAAGCAGGTGAATTGCTTACGCAGGGACGAATTTCGCGGCAAGATTATCAAGAGATTGCAGCAATTGTGTATGCCAATCCTTTAGACAATGCTATCGCTAGGCGATCAATGGAATATTATAAGGTAAGACATTGGCAACAACAGCAAGATGTCACTGTGTTTGAAGCCGCATTGGCTGGGGCTAATCACTCGGCAATAGGTTCCGTGGCGAGTTTGCTTACGACTACTTTCGGTAAAAATCCAGTGTTCTTCAAGGCAGTAATGGATGGTATTCAAATCCGTTTGGCAAATAAAGAGTTACCGCGCGGACAACGCTTAGCTCATCAGGCGGCTTCTCTTGTTTTTGACTTGCCAGTGTATGCGACAATTGCGCGTACCACTGCTGGTTTACCGAGCCCAGTAGTGGGAGCGGCGGTATTTGGTGTGCCGACTGGGATCTCGAGTACGTTGCAAAGTCTAAATGATTATTTATTTTGGACACTACCAGGCGAGCGCAGCTTCAATGATTTTACCCAGCGCTACGGTGGAGCCATCACAGAAAGCACCATGCGTTCTGCTACAGCCGGTGCACTATTTTTTATGGCACGCCAATACGCTGGTTCACTCATGTCGAAAGGTATGCTGCCTAATCTAACCAGTGCGAGCGCGAATAATGCCATAAATATACTGGCGGGTAATAACCCAGCAGCAATGACGATGTTAGGCCAGTTAGGTTATTCTGCGATGGATGCAGTGTTGCTCACTATGGCGAATGCTTGTGCGCAAGGTGAAGCGCCTGATCCGGATGCGTTCGTTGATACCTTCTTTTTATTCGCAGGCATGAATGTCGCGCGTCAAGCGGCTTTTGAGGGTAGCGCTGCTCTCTGTCGCCATGCATATGGTCGTGGTGGTTCGCGCGGTGGTGGGCCAGGGAGGCGGCCTCCTGGTGGTGGCTCTTCAGGTAGCTCTCCATCAGATGGTGCTTCTGCAGATAGTTCAAGCAGTGGCAGCCGCCACTTAATGCCAGTGTTATCCTCGAAAGCGAGTGTACCTCGTGAGTCTCGTGTATCGCAGATTTTTGAAAGGTTATTTACGCACCCAGTTCCGAGCGTTAGGAGTGATAGTCCAACACCAAGATCGAGTAGGAGTACTATAAGTGATGCGCCTGATCAAGCAAGCATAATACACCCTCAAATTGATAAGCCCGGTGAGCCTGGGTCGGTTTCGCGCTTGGAACCACGTGTTTTTTCAACTCCAACAGAGCCCTGTTCTACAGAACAGCTAACTTTGCCACGTTATGCGGATCCTAGATTCGGCTTGGTGGGCCAAATAGTTCGCCCCTATCACTACAATAATTTACGCTTCTATGCACCGAACGCTCGATTAGCAGCGCATGCCCGCGAATTAAGCATTTTTTTTGAACAGGATTTAACCCGGGAATTATACCCTTTTATGCAACTAGTCTGTGCTGATTTCAGTTCAGTTGATAGCGGTAATAAACTCGTTTTTTTGGAGAAGCCGGCCTCGTCAGATAGCGAAGTGGAAGGTGTTGTTGGTTATGACAATATACCTCTGCAAGGTGGTAAAAAAATGCAAGGTATTCTACTCAAACGTGATTTTTCACCACACGCTTTACTTAAAGCTATTTCTACCTTGTTGCATGAAAAATTTCACAACCATAGCCCTTACGGCAATTTTGATAGAGTGGCTAGTTTATATAAAAGTGCTGATCAAAGTGGTGATTTTTCTAAATTGTCAGACATCTTACACTATTACGAAAGTTGGCAAGCAGCCAAAAGCCAAGCTGCTGCTCTACAGAGCTCACGCTCAGCTACTCTAGAGCAACTTGAAGCGATACAAGATATATTTGGTGGCCCAATCAACTCTATAGAATATTACGCCAAAGAATGTGGGCTTGATCCAAAAAGGCCGTTACCAAAGTGGTTTCGGGTTGCTCTGGTTGTTACCGAAGGCAACGCATGGACTCTTAATGCTCTTAATGAATATGGCACTGAAGTAGTTGAGTCTGTCGCACGAAAACCATCTGAGTTTACTATTGCTGAGCTTGCCAGGTTAGGAGAGTCACACCAGCAACAGCTTGATAGTACATCCGCTGGTTCAAGCCCCAGTTCTAGCGGTCATTCTTTAAGTAGCGCAAGCCCGAGTAGTAGTTCATCAAGCAGTAGCACAACCCCACAAACTTTCCCACTACATCTAGGCGATATTTTGGATGGCACTAAAACTTTAGGATCAGCAGATCCAGATGGTGGTGGCCCTAAAGCTCCGGTACCACCGAGTAGCCCCAAGCCTAAGCCATCCGATGATGGCTTTAGGCTAGGTGATCGCTTAGGCGGAGAACAACGCTTGGGTGGCACACAACCTAGTTCTAGCACAGATGCAATAAGATCACCGCAAGCATCGGCTACAACTAGCACGTCTTCTTCGACTAAAGTTAGGGCTTCTGATGCTGCTAGTTCTTCAGCTGCTAGTAGTAGTAGTCAACGCTTTTTTGCTTCGTCACGCCACGATGCAAGAACGTTTGGTATCTCAACGCTTAGTGATTTACACAAGGCTATCGGTTTATCGCCAACGGAAGCCGAGCATTTTTTGGGGCTACGCATTTGTCATGGCACAGATAAATCGCAGGTAGGTCGCATCAAGACTGGTATTGAAGAAATTGGCTCCGGCCCAGCAGGACCAGGATTTTATACATCTGTTGTTGGTAGTGATACCGTTGAAAAAACGGTGTTACATACACAAAGAAAGAATCAAGACAATTATGATACACCAGTACGCATGGAAGGAAAAATTAATCCGGAGCGTCAATTTAGAGTTGCCCGTATTGTTATGGGTAAGGATGGAAATTTGCCTTTGAATTGGTCTAATCAGCCTGATTTTGTCAATGCTGTTTATGATAACTACGACATTATTGAGTTTGTCCATGAAAACTTGGTTGATCCTAGCAAGAAACCTGCTAAGCATATCGTTTTTACAAAAAAAGCCGGCTCGGATGCCATCATTTGGGAAAGTGTTATTGAGCTAGAAGCGCATGATGAGATTAAAATTGATACGCCACCTGATGGCAGTACTATGGCTCCGGGTGGCAAGTAGTTAAACCAAGATACGCGTCTATGTATTTTTTCTAGTAATTAAAGCTAAGTGAAGAATGCTAGGCGGTTATTAAACCATTATTTGGTTATTTATACCGAAAAAAGAGTGAATATTGTTATGCCAGGAAAATCTTGGACGCAATTAATTTTTGAAAAAATAGTTGCCCCTGTTCTATATGAGCAAATCGTCAATCAAGATCGTCTACATCAAGCATCAGTCTGGCTACATGAATTAGAGGCTTTGCCGCAAGAGTATCGTGAGCAGCTTATTGTTGTACCGCGTGTGCCACAACATGTGCGTAATGCGCTCAACGAACTTCGTGAGGCGCGCGACTTCCACCAACGCATGCGCTTGCTGGAGACTGGAACACGGCTCGAACAGTTATCGAGCCTGGGTTTGATAGCTATCGACGGGCGTGTCTTTCGCAAGGCAGAAGAACAATTGCTAAAACACAATGAATTAGTGCCTATGTGTGAACGATATGAGGGAGCAAAATCGCTTATAGAGCTGGGGAGTTATACAGTCGGTGTCGACGGCAAAGCGGAGCTCGGTATGCTGCTCACTCAGAAAAGTTTAGAAACAGCGGGTGAGGTTTGGCAACAATACGATAAAAGCGTCAGCCCATGGCGTGCCGCGAAAGATGCCAATATCATCGACAATGCTGCCTTGTTGAGTCAAGGTGGTTATTATACCGCGGCAAGTGCGTTCCTCAACAGAGTGAAGGGCAAACAGGTCAAGGCGCCTATTGTACGTTGGCAAAATACAGCCAGAGAAATGTTTGCTGATGCGCAGAGCGTAGGCAGTCCCGTTAACGAAAATGTCTATGTAATCTTGCGTAAGATTATTCGTTATTGTGAAGAGGGTTATTACGAGGGAGACCTTGTGGTTAACGAGGCTAAACGAAAACGTGTGCAGCAACGACGAATAGACTATCTCGGCACTGAGTCACAAGAATTCAGTGCTTGGGCACGCTGGCATATTGCGGCGGGTTATCTTCAAGATGAAACGATGACTTCTTGCAGAGAGGGCATGAAAGTCATTGTTGCTTTGCTATTAATTATTGCTGATATTCCCTGTCATTATCAGTTGCTTGCGGCAAATTTATTAGCAAATTATTATCTTTCGCCACATAACTCTGAACACGATAGGCCCAAGGGCTATTATTGGCGAAGGCGTTCACAACCACGCGCGATTAAGAGGATAGATCCGTTCAAGTTAATTGATTATGATCCTGTCTTGGGAAGCTTAAAAAAACTTATTGCACCGGAGGTTGACCCAAAGAGCACGCAAGAATATAAGAGTGCCGGCGTGCTCCCTACGATAGTGGGTGGCATAGGAGGTTTGTTGTATGGCTTTGCTAAAGTTACGCGTTTAGTAGTGACAAAAGTCATTGAGACCGGATTAAGAGGCTTTATTAAAGTTGGGGATCCACGACAGGCCTTAGACAGTCGCAAAGCGCAGATTAAACGTTATATGAGTACCAGCTTTGCGAGATTTGCTCGGCCTGAGGGGATGCTAGAGGGAGAGGCTGTGGCATCGCGTAGTCGCACTGCACGTCAAAAAAATGCTACTTCTACTGCTGGGCCACTCATTGTGCGGGCTCGCGATTACGCCTGGTTTGAACCCTATCTCATGCTTACCTTGCCTGGCGGTGAGCTGGGCGCTTTGGTAGCAACATTTCGTGATACGTTAGTTGACTTGCGGGACAATTGGGCGGCCTATTTTAGGCAAAAGGAGCAAGTGAGCTTAACACGAATCTATACGTTGTTACGCACAATCTTACAACGCGTTGAAGCAGATGCAGGTTTGCAGAGCGATCTGTGTGAAGATTTATTTTTTGCTTGCTTTGATATTTTTATACGTCTAAATGCCGTGAGTGTGCCTTATTTCCATAGCTTAATTACTGCGATAGTGCAGGATGTGCTCCCGAATGAGCAAGGGTTTTTTATTGAATTGCTATGCCTATACGCTAAATTTCCTGCGTCACAAGCTTATACGCCTCAACCTGAAGCTTGGTTGTTTGATGTTTTTCTCAGACCTAATGCGGGAGTGATTTCACCCGAAAGTATAGTCACTATTTTAAATAATCTATTTGGCGAAGAAATTACGCCCGAAGTGTTGCCCGAATGGCTATACAAGCAAGCACGAGTTGCTAATGAATTACCTAAGTTGAAACGTTTTATTCTCGGTGTGGCGAGCGCTTTATTAGCGCTTACGCATTCGCTTAAGGACAGTCATTACCTTGGCCTGGCGATTGATCGCTTCCACGTTATACCACCATTGAAATTATTTGGTTTTATACAGATTGACTGGGGCGATGATAACCCTGAGGCTTCTTTGTCGTTATTACAGGCCTATTATACAGTGTTGGAGCAATATGGCTTTGATGAGCTAGAATTGCTTGATCAACTCGATATTGTTCAGCTTTTTGCTGGCTTGCGTGAAGCACGTCTTGAAGATGTTCGTAACATAATTCGTGCAGTGTTATTGTCTAAAGTTGATGATATTGAAGAGGCAAGAAAAGCCTATCAAAATAGTTTTAATCAAAAAAGACCTTATACAAACAAGCTGATTAATTATTTAAAGCAAGGACATAATCCCAATCTGTATTTTGTTGAAACGACAACGGATGCCGATCTTGGTTGGTTTGTTAGTGATAACCGTCAACAAGCGGATACGGTTGAGTACGCACTGCATAGTGCAATCCGTCATTTGGATGTGCCACTGATTATGGCTTTGCTCAATTATGGCGCTGATGTGACTAAAAAGAATATTCATGGTTTGCAACCTTTACAATATCTATTATACCTACACGGGCCGAGTGCCAGTCAAGACGCTGAGGTACGTGACAAAGTACGGCTTATTGCGCGCTTAGTTAAAAACTCGTTTTCGTGGCAAACTTATATCAACTCACCTGAATGGACTGAGGCTAGACAAGCTAATTATTTTAATCAAGAAGCTCAAATAACACCTGGTGCACACGCTAAGGTCGAGGAGGTGTATCGCTCGACTTGTGACACGCTCAATCAAAACCGCATTGAGTATCGCGCCTTACAACAGCGCTTGCAGGGTGATTTGTACTTTGAGTTGGGAAATGCCAATAAAGCTTGTGGAGCTTATTTGCAAATGCCAATCGCTTGGTGCTCACAAGTGGAACACCGCTTACTGGCTAAGTATGCTCAAGAGCAAGGAGAGCATTTACATGAGGCATTATACTTATTAGCGTTGTCACAAGTCGATTTGACGAGTACTGACTGGGAGCGCTTGAGTGAGCTGTTGGCTGAAATTGCGCAAGCACAGTGGGGTTCTGCCAAAGTGAAGGTCATCGTCTTCTTGCAATTACTGTGCATGCGTGAATCATTACTACTTGATTTACGTCACGATACTCAAGGTGAAGCAGAATTCCAGCAAGCCTTAGAGGAATTAGAGAGCAGCTTACCTTTTTTCTATATTGATGGTGAGTTGACTGAAATCAAAGCAATGTTTAATTCAGGCTGGTTATTTAAGGTAGTGCAGAGTTGGTTTGCTAGAGATGAGTTAGGAGATATGTTGACAGCTACTGTCGCTTCTGATGATGACGGGCCATTAACGTACAAATTTTACCGCGTGCCTATTGAACCTGATGGTGATTGTGCCTTGCATACCATGGGCGGCGTTACCCGGCAAAACTACGTCAATGCCTTATTACATTACGCAGATGATCCTGAATTGCGTCGCATCTTAAGCAATGAGATTAAGGGCAATAGCTTAGCTGGTGAATATGAGCATCCCGATGTAGCGGTTGCTTGCGCTGCCTTTAGGCATAGCCAAGCAGAAAGTGCCCCCTTAGAAAGCCAGGTGAATCAATCAATTGATACAAGCGGTCTTTCCATCGATGAATTATTAGCACATGAAGACGTGAGTGACGAAGATAAGCTACGGCTAACTCGAATGCAAGAACAGACCCAACAAGCATTGGCAAATTTGGATCAGGTTTGTGCAAATCAAGCTGTATTTTGCCATTATGTCGAGACAGTGCTCCGAAATGCAGGCGTATTTTTAGAATTTGCTAATGATATAGGTGATGTAGCCAGTGGTTCTTTAGCAGCCCTAGCTTATCTCCAGGGTAAAGGCTTGCGGGTTTGGGAAAAAGAGGGTGAAAGTGTCAAACTAGCACGCAGTTATTTACCAATTAAAGCTGACTCGGTGGTTGATGTCTTGTTTTGCCCTGCTAGCCCATCTGGCAAAGAGAGCAACCATTACGATTTACTTATTCCACCATTTGATTGTCCGCAAGAGTTACTCATCACTGCTGCTGGGGCGAATTTGATCATGCTAGCGATCGATAGTAATGATGAAAATGCCTTAGAACAATGGCTGGACAGCAGCCTGTTTGATGCGCAGGCGATGTTGTTACAGCGCGATATGCATGGCAATAACGCCTTATTACACGCTTTGCGCCAAAGCAATACAGCATTTGCCAAACGCCTGCTACAAACACCCGTAGCAACGCGCTTAGTCGAGCAAGCCAATGATGCTGGCGAAAGTGCCTTGTTATTTGCAGCACGCTATGCAGACCTGGAAGCGGTAGAAGCGATTATGCAAGTTCCTGGATTTGATAAAAGCCAACTGTTGGCATCGGATAGCGAAGGTAATACGGCATTCCATTGGGCGGCTAAGCGTGGGGACTTTGCTATTTTGGACAAATTGCATGGTGGTGATTTCAGATCGCTTAAGTACTTACAAGCAAAGAATCAACAAGGTGAAACGGTGTTGCAAGCTGGTTTGAGTCACCCCAGTTTTATCGTCGATGTATTAAGTAAATTGAAAGAATTTGGGCAAAGAGATATTCGTTTTGATGCGGCTAGACCTGAATTTTTTAATAAATTTGTCAGTGAGATGTCTTATGAAGCTGTTTTGGCCAAACGGGATGCGGATGGCAATACCTTACTCATGCAAGCCGTAAATGAAGGGTATGTCGACACTGCGCTCGCTATCTTGAAGAGTGGTTGTGTCTCAACATCAGCAGAGATACTATCAGCTACTAATGCCCAGCAACAAAACTTGCTGCACCTTGCCATCTTAACAGCGTCTCGAAACATCGTTAATGCTATTATTCGGCAACCTTCTTATAAGCCATCTTTGTTGTTGGCTCAAGTCGATAGTCAGGGTCACACGCCGGCTGCGTTGGCTAGGGAATTAGGGCAAATAGTTCTGGCCAGAAAGCTAGATATTGAGGCTGGCTATGCTAAAAATCAGGGTTTGGAGTACGTCTCAGAGGCTGGAGATATTGGTGCAGGGTGCAGCCGTAGTTTTTAGCCAGTGTAAAGTAACTAAATGTTGTGTAACCTTAAGTGACGATTGGGCTCTAAGATAACATCTGAATCGTGAAACCTTTCATCCAGCTGAAAAGCCAAGAACTAGAATTAGCTTACACGAGTTCTTTTAAAAAATTAACAGCGGGACAAGCTCTAATGTTGCCCTTTGAGATATAATCTTTTTTGCCAATGGCTGATAGTTGCCAGGCATCACAATCTGCGAATTTTGTCTTAAAATAGTTTAAGCTTTTACTGATATCACCGTCATTCCATTTGCACTCAATTGCTTGAATAGGTGCACCGTTTTCTGTGATAATAAAATCAACCTCTCGTCCATCAACATCCCGAAAATAACGTAGTTCTAATCCCCTGCCTTTAGGCTCTAAAAATTGTTTTGTCATTGTGGTTTTCCCTACTTGCCTGGGGCCACCAACAAAGACCATTTTTTTTGCCAGATCAGACTCTATTTGATCGTACAGATATCGCTTTTTTAGTTTCACAGTAGCTGTCTTCATATGCTAAAAACACAGTGTTAAATATGCTGTATTTTTCACCTTCAGTCAAAAATACAAGCGATTATTTTCGACTAGAGTTAAAGATACAGGTGAATTTATTAGAAGGACTTAATTTCGCTCAGGCTCCAAAATCGCATCCCAGTTCAGCTCATCACAAAACACGATGAATTGTTCTCTTAATTCAGAAATTTGCATATCGGCTGGGACATTGAGGGCGAGATTGATGCTGAACATTTCGCAGTCACCACGACTGGCTGGATAGGTATTACAGTACATATCGACAATGGTGATCTGTTGATCGGTGAAAAATTTGCAGACTTCATAAACAATACCTTGCGCATCTTTGGCGATAACTTGCACACTATAGGGTAGCGTGTCTTCTTTTTCCTTGGGTGTTTCGGTGCGTTTGCTGGCAAATTTGATAGCATATTTTTTTTCTAATTTGACTAAACCGGCTTCAAATTTTGCAATAGTGCTCCAATTGCCACCGATTAACATCATGATTGCGTATTCATTGCCCATTTGATTGATGTGACTATTGGCGACACTACAACCAGATTTTTGCGCGAGGTTGGCTAAGTCGGTAATGATGGCGGCTTTGTTGCTGCTTAGCGCACTAAGCGCTAGATAGTTGTTTTTCATGAAACCCCTTAAAAACATCAGGTTGCGTTACATTTGGTGGCTCTCTGCGGGAAAACTCAGCGCTGGCTTAACGCTTTTTATTCTTGTAAAATCCCCGCTTCCTTAATCCTAGCAAATTTTGCGGGAATACTGGCGAATTGTAGCGCCAAGGGAAGAAAAAAGTTAGTAGCCTTGATAAGCGCCTAGTGCGCGTCCAGGTTTGTTGTGACAAAAATAGAGCTCTTGATGTGTACGCAAGCGTGCTTATCAAGGCTACAGGCCTTTTGGCCTATTCTCGTCCCCACCCTCTGGGTGGGGACGTTTAGCATTTTGTTCATAAGTAAGCCGTAGCGCGGGACGCGCGTCATCCGGGGAGGGTGTTTGCTAATACATTCCCTTGATGCGCGCCGGTGGCGCTTATCAAGGCTACATCTGGGCTTGACACAAAGACAGTAGTCTACAGGCCTTTTGTCACCCTTCGCTACGCTCAGGATGACGAGAACAATAGAAAACCCCAGGAGTTAATAGAATGTTTCATGGCAGCATCGTTGCAATCGTGACCCCCATGCGCGGCAGTGGTCTTGCGACTGAGCTCGATTTAGATAGCATGACTAAACTGATCGAGTTTCATATTGAGCAAGGAACTGATGCGATTGTTGTCGCAGGTACTACCGGCGAAGCCGCGACATTGACGAGTGCAGAAAAAACAACGTTGATTCGCCATACCATCAAACACGTCCGTGGGCGCATCCCGGTGATTGCTGGCACGGCAGCAAATTCAACGCAAGCTGCTATTGAACGCACGCGTGCAGCGATGGAACTGGGTGTAGATGCATGTCTATTAATGACGCCCGCCTACATTAAACCGACACAAGAAGGGCTTTTTCAACATTACAAAGCGACTGCCGAGCAAGTTGCTATTCCACAAATCATTTATAACGTGCCGAGTCGTACGGCTTGTGATATTTTGCCGCAAACGGTTGCACGCTTGGCTAAATCCCCGAATATCGTTGGTATCAAAGAGGCCACTGGCTCCGTGGAACGTGCGCGAGAAATCATGCAATTGTGTGATGGCACGTTGGATGTATACAGCGGTGAAGATAATACGGCCTTAGATTTGATGTTACACGGTGCGAAAGGTACGATTTCGGTCACTGCCAATGTGGCACCAAAATTGATGCATGAGATGTGTCAGGCCGCAATCAGCGGGGATGTCGAAAAGGCGAAAGCTTGTAATGCGAGTTTACAAAATTTGCATGAAACGTTATTCGTTGAAACTAATCCCATTCCCGTGAAGTGGGCGGTTGCTGAGTTAGGCTTGTGCCAACAAACGATGCGCTTGCCTATGACAATTTTGGCGGAACAACATCGTGATAGTGTGCGCAGTGTGATGCGTAATGCTGGTATTCCTCAATAAGTAGAGATAACGATAAGACCTATGCGTAATTTGCTTTATATCCCCACATTAATTTTCATTACTCTGAGCCTGTCGGCCTGTAATGCATTCAACCCTAACAACACCATATGGGATGCAGCTAAGCAAGTCGGTACGGATACTGCGAATACCTTCAGTCGTGAAACGGGGATCCGTAATCGGACGGGTGAATACAAAGATAGCGACAGTGTGCCAGCGTTGGTTATTCCCAAAAATTTATCGCCCACACAAATGCAGCAATATTATCAAGTGCCCAAAGTACAAGATCATTCGACGCCACAATCTGATTCTATGTTGCCGCCGGGTAGTTTGCTTGCGCGTTCCTATATTGATAAAACCTATGCTAATACATTGTCGAGCGAAAAGTTGAAATCAGTGCATGCCTCAGTACATATGTATGATAGTCTGCAGCTGAATATTAATACCAATTTTAATTTATCGTGGGATGTCTTAGGGCTGGCGATTAAGTCCAATCCACGTTTAATCTTAGTCAAACAAGACCGTAATAAAGGCGTGTATTACTTTGCTAACCGTAATGAAAAGGGTGCTGATGGTAAGCCTGCAATGTACCGTGTCGTCTTACAAGGTGATGCTAAATCAACGCGGGCATCTTTAATTAATGCCAAACAGCAAGTGGCAGCTACGGGTATTGCTGGGCCCATTTTAAATAGTATTGCACAGCAAATTAATTTGCTGAATAAGCAGCGTGGCAGGATCGTGGCGATTATTAACCACGATGTCTATAAGAATTTAGATGCAGTGATTAATCGCAATTATAGTGTAAGTTATCGTGTCTTGACGGCAGCTATGCCACAAGCAGGTTTGCAAGTGGTTAAAGCGAATGATAAATCCTTTAATGTTTTCTTTGTTGATCCAGCTGAGACGGGTGGCAAGCTTAAATCGAATATGCCTTTATATACAGCTTATGTGCGTGATAAAGGTTTGTATACGCTGTTTTATATCCTTGGCCCAGATGGTAAGTTGTTGGATGCGAAGAAATCCAAACCGATGTTTGAGCGCCTAGTGGCGGTGGTTGATAAGTAAATAATAATGTAGCCTTGATAAGCTGCATAGCAGCGCATCAAGCTTTGGTGAATCTTAAAAGAGTCCCTAAATTAACAAAGAGTGAGTGAAATTATGGAAAAACGTAACGAGTTATACAGCGGCAAAGTCAAAACAATTTATGCAACAGATGATAAGAAAAAAGTCATCATGCATTTTCGCGATGATGCAACAGCCTTTGACGGCGTTAAACATGAAAAGTTGCAGCGTAAAGGTATGGTTAATAACCACTTTAATGCTTTTATCATGGAAAAACTCGCGGCTGCGGGTGTAGGCAATCACTTTGAAAAAGTCTTAAATGATAACGATTCATTAGTGAAACACTTAGATATGCTGCCACTGGAATGCATCGTGCGTAATATCGCTGCGGGTAGTTTATGCCGCCGTTATGGTATTAAAGAAGGTTTGGAATTGAATCCACCATTGTATGAGTTGTGTTATAAAAGTGATGAACTACACGATCCTTTCATCAATGAGTGCCATGCGCGTGCCTTTGACTGGGCGAGTGATGAAGAGTTAGTGGTTATGCAACAACAAAGTATTGCAGTTAATAATGTGCTAAAGCCGTTATTTCTTGAAGCAGGTATGTTGTTAGTTGATTACAAACTCGAGTTTGGTCGTTTCGGCGGTGAAATTTTATTAGGCGATGAATTTACGCCAGATGGTTGTCGGGTATGGGATGCTGAGACCCGCGAAATCCTCGACAAGGATCGCTTCCGCAAAGACATGGGTGATGTGGTCGAAAGCTATGAGATTATTGCGAAGCGTTTAGGTGTTGGCATCTAGTGCAAAAAAAACAGCGCTTGGTACACACATCCTCACGCTTACGCGTGAGGATGTAGCAAAGGACTGACAACTTGAATAATGATGACCGCTATGCTGTTACAGCAGACGAAGATCACGAGCCAGGCTCTAACAATGAAGTGCTAAGCAACTATTTACACATCACATCAAAGGAAAAAATGGAACAGCTTGAAGCGCTTGAGCTTCAGCGCGCGGAGCTTGAGTTAGAAGAGCTAATCGAGCGAAACCGAATTTTCACTGCTGTAGATATCTGTAATTTTCACGAACTTTGGCTTGGGGACGTCTATCCATTCGCAGGTAAATATCGAACAGTCAATATGTCTAAAGCTGGCTTTCTATTTGCTGCTCCAGCCCATATTCCTAAATTAATGGATGATTTTGAGGATAATTTTTTAAAGAAAAATACGCCATGTTATGAGACTAATTTGCAGCGTTTGGCAGCTACCTTAGGTGTTACTCATGCAGAGTTGATAATCATTCATCTGTTCAGAGAGGGCAACGGCAGGCTGAGTCGTCTGTTAGCGAATTTAATGGCAATGCAAGCAGATTTGCCACAAATTAATTATCAACGTATTGATCAGACAACGCATCCAGATGGATTTGAGACCTATATTAAAGCCATACACGCGGCATTTTCTGGGGATGTTCAGCCAATTCAGGAACTTTTTTATAAATTATTGACTGATTCTATTTCTTAATATCATCGTAGATGCGTTTATGGCGCCGAGGAATAACGATGTCAAAATCCATGCTTAAATCTGTTTTTATACCTTCAACACCACATGACGTAATCGTAGATCGAGCCGCCAACGACTCCCGATCTTGGCTTCTAAGGTAGGGGTTTGTGTTTACTAATGACGTTTTTTTCATACGCAGATTATAGTCAATTTAGTAATAAAAGGCCAGGGTTGTTGCCAATTAAAAAAGATCAGTTGCTTTTTAATATTTTGAATTAAGCAAAATTGCTGAATAGTTACCCCTAGAAATACGCCTGCGCCGGCCAAGCCAGCACAACGGCGCTCAAGGGGGAGAATTGCATTCTCCCCCTTGAGAATCCCCCATTGCATAAGGAAGAACTTTATCTTTGGAAGGATTCTGGGGTAACTGTAATTTCTGGTGAGTAGTTACATTTTTTCTAACTATAGCAAGAACTAGCTCTTTGCTGAAAGCGTCTAATTAACAGATACGCCCCTACAATAAATGCCACTAAGAAACCTAGGCGTAAGCCAATTGCGCCTAGCCCTAGAGTAAATGCACCTAAATAATTCAGTGGCAAGGCGATTAACCAGACCACAATAACACCTACCCACATCGGGGTGCGTGTATCTTGGAATCCCCGCAAACAACCAGTTGCAACGTTGCGCAAAGCATCAAAGATTTGTGAAAAGGCGGTGACGATGAAAAGGCTAATGGCAATCTTGATGACGGCTTGATTACTCGCAGCGTGAACATTTATGAATAAACTCAATAATAATTTCGGTGCCGCTAAGAATAGTACGGCGACAAAGACAGTGAAAAGAATAGAAATCAAAAGACTGGCATAACCAAAACGTATTACGTTTTGGTATTCGCGCCCACCGAGTGCCTGTCCAATCAAGACTCCACAAGCTTGCGCCAAACTGAATGCGAACATCAATGACAGTAGATAGTATTGTTGTACGATTTGTTGTGCAGCAAGGGCAGTGGCGCCTAACCAACCCATAAAGATCGTTGTCACGGTAAAGGCAATTAATTCAGCACCAAATTGAACGCAGATAGGCCAGCCGATACTGAATAAGGTTTTAAGATGATTAACGCTTTTATCGGCTAATGGTTTAAAAAAGGCGTAAATTTGCAAGTCACGATGCTTAGCAAAATACAGCATGCTGCCCAAACCTATCGTCCAATAAGTGATAGTCATGCTTATAGCCATGCCCGTGAGGCCCAAACGTGGTGCGCCAAAGTGGCCTAAGATAAAGATGTAATAAAGCGAAGTATTTAGGCTTAAATTGATGCCAGACCAATACAAAGGTAGGCGCGCTTTGCCGACGCCGACCACGGTTTGCGTGGCACAAATGTACCACATACTAGGGGTAATCGAAAAGGCAACAATGTGCATAAAAGGGATCGTCAGCGCAACCAATTGTGGATCTTGCTTAAAGAAAAGCAAAATTGGCCCAACATTGTAGCCAATGATTGCAAGCGGAACCGAAATAAACGTGCCCAATAATAAACCCTGCCGATAGATTGCGCCTACATGCTTATATTTTTTTGCGCCAACCGCACGTCCAACAATAATGCCGACGGAAAATAATACGGCCCAAGGCACAACAACAAATAAGGTCAAGGTTGATGTTGCTAAGGCCGTGGCCGCTAAGACGGTATGTCCGAGACGTGCCAACATCAATGTTGCGATGATGTTGGTTAACATGGCTACCAAGCGTGAACCTGCGATCGGCATCGTTAAACGAATGAGTTGCTTGCTCGCGTTACTGTAGCTGATGGGGGCTTGCGCTGAGTTGGACAATGGATAGACCCTAAGTTAGTTAAAGCCGACTATGGTACTATAAGTTACCGGCATGTTACTATGCGTGCACACGTATAAATTTGTGCCATATTTGTCCTGTCTGATGCATGGTGTGGCACAGGAATGAAGATAATGGAATCTAGTCTGACCATTAAACTACCCGCAAAGCAGCACATCGCGAGCTTCGATGTCGACGCGCAAAAGACTTTTACGCCGCTGTGCCCCGATGAATTGCCGGTTGACGGCGGCAGTGAAATCGTTGCTGAACTCAATGCACAGGCGCAATTTGCGGCTTATCGTTTGGCTTCTAAAGATGCTCATAGTCCTGCTGCGGTGTGGCTGGCCGATGCTAAACATCCGCCATTGAGCTCACTCAATCGCAGGAATGCTGATGTGTATTGGCCCGCACATGCCATGATTGGTTCTGCTGGGTTTGAGTTATTAGATGGCTTGCCGCCGGTTACTGACTATGACTTTTTTGTGTGGAAGGGGATAGAGTTAGACATGCACCCGTATGGTGCTTGCTATCATGATTTGGCAGAAAAAATGAGTACCGGCGCAATTGAATTTTTACATGAAAATCAAGTCAAATTAGTCATCGTCGGTGGTTTGGCAACAGATTATTGTGTCAAAAGTACCGTGTTACAATTACGCTGCGCACAGTTTGCGGTGATAGTCAATCAGGCGGCGTGCCGTGGAGTTGCTCCCGCTGCCACGCAAGCAGCGCTTGCTGAAATGACAGGTGCTGGCGTG
Organism: Gammaproteobacteria bacterium; assembly: GCA_021773335.1. Lineage (GTDB taxonomy): Bacteria > Pseudomonadota > Gammaproteobacteria > JAJFKG01 > JAJFKG01 > JAJFKG01. The sequence goes on along the minus strand of JAJFKG010000053.1, from coordinate 49,956 downwards.
ACAGTGATTGAAAACGCTGCGCAATTGGCAGCAACGATGTAAGGCTTGGCTGTGATTATTAATTCTTTACTCGATAGCGATTTATATAAATTCACCATGATGCAAGCGACACTGCATCAATTTCCTGGCGCGCTCGTCGAATATGGCTTTAAATGCCGCACCCCTGGGGTTGATATTAGTCCTTACGTCGATGAAATACGCGAAGAAGTTAAACATCTCTGCAGTTTAAAGTTCAATGAAGAAGAGTTGGCTTATCTGCGTTCCTTTAGTTTTTTCAAAAGTGATTATATCGAATTTTTACGCATTTTCCGCCTGAATTATGCCTTCATTGATATTACGACTGACAATGGTTTCGACATCAGTATTAAAGGGCCATGGTTGCATACGATTATGTTTGAAGTGCCTGTGTTGGCGATCGTTAGCGAAGTGTATATGCGCAATGAACATAAAGCTGCGGATTTTTCTATTGGTCGCCAACGCCTACGCGAAAAAATTGCTTTAGTTAAATCACACCCAGCAGGCGATAAGTTCAAGTTTTCGGATTATGGTACACGCCGACGCTTTTCAAGCAGCTGGCAGCAAGAAGTTGTAAAAACATTATCGACAGAATTACCCAATAATTTTAAAGGCACGAGTAATGTGTTGTTCGCTAAACAGCTTGGTGTCAGAGCGATCGGTACTATGGCGCATGAATACTTACAAGCGTGCCAAGCCTTGGGGCCACGCTTGATTTACAGTCAACGTTTTGCTTTTGAGCGTTGGGCACAAGAATATCGTGGTGAACTAGGTATTGCCTTATCGGATGTGTGCGGCATGGATGCATTTTTGCGTGATTTTGATTTGTATTTCTGTAAATTATTTGATGGTGCGCGTCATGATTCTGGTGATCCATTCGAATGGGGTGAAAAGTTACTTGAACATTATGCTAAATTGCGCGTCGATGCTAAGGCTAAGATCATGGTGTTTAGCGATAGCTTAACTTTTCCCTTAGCTCTGCAATTGTTTGATCATTTTCATAACCGCGCCAATCCTGCTTTTGGTATTGGTACTAACTTAACAAATGATGTTGGCTTTGATCCGATTCAAATCGTGATTAAAATGATTGAGTGTAACGGCCAACCCGTGGCAAAAGTCAGTGACACACCGAATAAAACCATGTGTCGTGATTTGTCATACCTTGCCTATCTTAAGGAAGTCTTCGGTATCAAAGCGTAGCAAAGCTTCTTTAAGCCCTAAAGTAGCCTTGATTCATGTGTGGACTACTGTCTTCTAGTCAAGTTCAGATGTAGCCCGGATAAGTTGCGCAGCAACGTCATCCGGGAACCGCAATCGCAAACACCCGCCCCGGATGACGCGCGTGCCGCGCTTATCCGGGCTACGGCTCTACTGTGCTTGACGCAGTAGCCTTGATAAGCACCGTAGGTGCGCATCAAGGGGCGGTGTTTGCTAATACATTCCCTTGATGCGCGCAATGCGCTTATCAAGGCTACATATGAGCTTGACGCAAAGACAGTAGGCTACATTTGGGCTTGACGCAGAGACAGTAAGCTACACAAGTTGCTGGTTTTAACTAAATAATTTGTGGAGATACACGGGCTGAGGAAGACAAATCTCACTTAAACTGTTTCTCGAACCCTTGCCAAATCGCTTGGTAATCATTCTGCAAATATTCACTTTGCAAGGCATATTCGGTCGGTACCCAAGCAAAGCGGCTTTCAAACATAAAGGCAAGGGTATTTGCCATATATTCAGGTTTGAGTTTAGCATCAACGGCTTTTTGATAACTGCTTGTATCAGGCCCATGCGGTGTCATGCAATTATGTAGGCTCGCGCCGCCAGGGACAAAACCAGCGTTTTTGCTGGTCGGCGTTTCAGCGGGTGTTTTGGCATCGTACACGCCATGGATCAACCCCATAAATTCACTCATGATATTGCGATGAAAATAGGGCGGGCGGAAAGTATGTTCGGCCACAGCCCAACGCGGTGGGAAAATTACAAAATCGACATTGGCGACACCAGCAGTATCTGATTGCGAGGTTAATACGGTAAAGATAGAGGGATCGGGGTGATCAAAACTGACACTGTTAATGACATTGAACAAACTTAGATCATACTTGTATGGTGCATAATTACCGTGCCAAGCGACCACATCGAGCGGACTGTGACTTAGGGGTGCTGACCACAATTGGCCATGAAATTTATGTATCCATTCGTGTTTGCCTTCTTGATCTTCATATGCTGCAACGGGACTGAGAAAATGGCGTGGATTTGCTAGACCATTGGCGCCGATAGGGCCGAGTTCGGGTAGCCGAAAAGGTGCGGCGTAATTTTCACAAATATAACCTTGCGCTGACGCATCAAGTAGCTCGATTTGAAATTTTACGCCACGTGGTATTACGAGAATTTCACCGGGTGCAACATCCAGCACACCCATTTCGGTTTTAAAGCGTAACTCGCCTTGCTGAGGCACGAATAAGCATTCGCCATCGGCGCTGCTAAAATAGCGCTTGTGCATGGAGTCATTCATATTATAGAGGTGGATTGCAGCACCCCTTTGTTGCTCAATGCTGCCATGGCTCGCGAATGTTGTAAGCCCAGTAATAAAATCCGCTGCTTGCGTGGGAATCGCAGGGGTTCCCCAGCGCAGTTGATTGGGATTGAGCGTCTGGTTTTTAATGGGATTACCACAAACCCGGTGCCCTCCGATGACTTGAAAAGGGCCATGCATCACCGAAGGCCGCATGCGATATAGCCAAGTACGGAGGTTATTGACGCGCGGCGTCGTGAACGCACTACCGCTAATTTGCTCGGCATAGAGCCCACTTGGGGGTTTTTGTGGAGAATTTTGTGTTGCAGGTAGGCTGCCGGGGCGGGCCTCTGTGGTCAAATAATTACCTAGCCCTCTCTGATAGCTCAATTTTTTACTCATTCTACAATCCTTGTTTTGGGCGCAGTGCCTTAGAATAAAATCTCTAACCTAGGATCAGCAGTTGCTCACGCTTAAGAGCGGAATGCCTTAATTCATCGAGTGTATTAAAAATTTATCTCATCACCAGGGAGGTGACCACGAAAATTTTTAATACGCTATCTGAATCAATCCATTACCCTCTTAACTCGCATCCAACTGCCGATTCTAGGTTAAAATATCATAGCACTAGATGAGCAAAAAGTGTATAATGTGTAGCCATTTTTCAGTGAATTTAGGGTAAATAACCACATGAGCCTTGCTAAGTCCAGCAGCCTTTCTTTAGGGCCATTAATGGTCGGCGTGAATGGCTTGAGCCTCACGCTAGAAGAGCGTGAGTTGTTGAGTCATCCATTGATCGGTGGTGTCATTTTATTTACGCGTAATTATGCCGCGCCTGAACAAGTGAGCGCATTGACGCAAGAAATCCATGCCGTGCGCACGCAACCGTTATTAATTGCAGTGGATCAAGAAGGTGGACGCGTACAACGTTTTCGTGCGGGGCTTACCCAACTACCTGCTTTAGGTAAGATAGGCCAATACTATGCACAACAGCCGGAGTTGGCGTGCGAACTTGCTCAGGCCGCGGGGTGGTTGATGGCGAGTGAAATGTTGGCCTTAGGCATCGATATTAGTTTTGCGCCTGTTTTGGACTTGGATTTGGGGATTAGCGAAGTGATCGGTAATCGCAGTTTTCATGCTGCCCCTGAGGCTGTCGTTAACTTGGCACAAGCCTATATCCAGGGTTTGCACACGGCAGGTATGCCAGCGATAGCTAAGCATTTCCCGGGTCATGGCTCGGTAGCAGCTGATTCACATGTTGCGATGCCGGTCGATGAACGTGATTATGCTGAGATTGCCGCGCAGGATTTACAGCCTTTTACGCAACTCATGGCGGCGGGGCAATTAGATGGTATCATGCCAGCGCATGTGATTTATGCAGCCGTTGATGATAAGCCAGCGGGTTTTTCTACGTATTGGCTGCAAACAATTTTGCGGCAAAAGTTAGGTTTTAACGGTGTTATTTTTAGTGATGATTTAGGCATGCAAGCCGCCCATGTGGTTGGTGATCATGTGGCTCGGGCACAACATGCTTTGCAAGCCGGCTGCGATATGTTGCTATTATGCAATGAATCGCAGGCCGTACACGATGTGCTTGCAGGCTTAAATCAATATCACAATGTGTCTAGTCAGGAACGCTTGATACAGTTGAGTCGGGCACATGTGGATGGATTAACAGCGTTACACACGAGCGATGCATGGCAAACAGCCACGGCATTACTGGCGACGCATAAGTTAGTTAACGATGTAATTACATAGGTTTTAAGAATGAGTATTATTACAAATATATTAAGTTGGTTTACGAAAGCTTTTTTCACCGATAACTGGGTGTTTCAAGTTTTTATTGTCGTGTTTATCACCCTGATAGCAGCAACTGTTGCTAAGCGCGTGTGCGCGCGTATTATCGAGCGCTTAAAGAAAACTCGCACCGTTTGGGATCACACCATATTGTGGTCTGTCTATAAGCCCTTATATGCACTTATTTTGGTGGTAGGTTTAGCCTTTGCGATGGAAATTATTCGTCTCAAAGAACCCGGCGCGGTTATCTTTAAAGCGGTGCCACCGTTACGCAGTACTGCGATCATCGCCATTGTTGTGTGGGCTGCTTTACGGTTTATTAGCCGCTGTGAAACCAATTTGATCATGCACCGTCCTGCAGGCAAAGAGCCCCTTGATGTGACCTTAGTGCGCGCAGTGGGTAAGCTATTACGTATCACGGTGGTGATCACGGGTGCATTGGTGATTATGCAAACACTCGGTTTTAGCATCTCAGGTTTGGTCGCTTTTGGTGGTGTCGGCGGTATTGCTATCGGTTTTGCCGCAAAGGATTTGTTGGCGAATTTCTTTGGTGGTTTGATGATTTATCTCGACCGACCATTTTCAATCGGTGATTGGGTGCGCTCGCCTGACCGCGAATTAGAAGGCACAGTTGAATATATCGGTTGGCGCACCACACGTATTCGCACCTTTGACAAGCGCCCACTGTATGTGCCAAATTCAATCTTTGCAACGATTGCCATCGAAAATCCTTCACGTATGAGTAATCGTCGTATTAATACCACGATTGGTTTACGTTACGATGATGCTAACAAGATTGCACCCTTGTTAGAAGATGTTAAAAAAATGTTACATGAGCATCCCGAAATCGATACACGTCAGACTTTGATGGTCAACTTAGTCAACTTTGGGCCTTCATCGTTAGATTTTTTCATTTATACATTCACTAAGACGACAGATTGGGTGCGTTTTCAAGCCATTCAACAAGATGTGTTTTTAAAAACCATAGAAATTATTCAAAACCATGGTGCTGAATGCGCCTTCCCCACGCAAACGCTGCATATACCTAATGGTTTGGATATGCATGAAATGGCACTGACATCGTCTGCACAAATTCAAGCCCGCGTGCCGCATGAGGCGCCCAGTAATGTTTGATGTTATCAATCAAGCGTAGAATCACAATTATTTCAGGATGAAGAGAGGAAAATACAATGAGTATTCCAAAGCATATTAATGATGTGTATAGCAAGGCAACTTGTTTATATAATCGCGAACAAGTAGAAGCAGCGCTTGATAGGATGGCAGATGAAATTCACAATGAATTAGCAGACAAGAATCCTATCTTTATCTGTGTGATGATTGGTGGTTTGATCCCGATGGGTAATTTAATTACGCGTTTAGACTTTCCATTAGAAATGCACTATGTGCATGCCACGCGCTATCGTGGTGACACACGTGGGCGTGACTTGCATTGGAAAGTAACACCCGAGGCAGTTTTTAAAGATCGTACCGTGGTTGTCGTCGATGATATTCTCGATGGTGGTTTAACCTTGGCAGCAATTTTAAAATACTGTAAAGACGAAGGAGCCAAAGAGATTTATAGTGCAGTATTAGTCGAAAAAGAAGATGTCAGGCTTGAGGGTGGTATCCCTAGAGCTGATTTCACCGGTCTCACGGTCGAAGATCGCTATGTATTTGGTTATGGCATGGATTATAAAGAATATTTGCGTAATGCGCCGGGTATATATGCAGTAGCAGCAGAACATGAGTCAGCATGAGTAAATTAAAATGAGTAAAATAGCATTAATCGGCTTAAGTGCCTTATGTGAATTTAGTGACTTTGAAGTGACTCATCGTAATCGGGTAGCAACACCTTACGGAGAAACTTCGGCCTCTTTAGTCTCCGGGTGCCTTGCTGATAGTGAAGTTACTTTTTTGGCGCGTGATGGTGATGAACACAATGTGCCAATTCATTTAGTGAATGACCGCGCTAATATTTGGGCCTTGAAAGAAGCCGGTGTCGAAAGGATTATTTCCGTCGTTGCAAGCGGTGGGATCCGGCCAGATTTAACGGTCGGACAATTCGCAGTGCCCGATCAATTGATTGATTATACCAATAAGCAAGGCGTAACTTATTTACAAGAGGCGCAGGCGAATTTTGATCTAGTGGATTTCAGTTACCCTTATAGTCAACCGATACGCAAAGCCTTGTTGAAAGTTGCTAGTGGCATGAATCTCAATATTAACGATGAAGCCACGTTAGGTGTGATGTCTGGTCCGCGTTGGCAGACTATTGCTGAAGTGAATCGTGCAGAACGTGATGGTTGTCATTTGGTTGGCGTATCGAGTATGCCAGAAGCAGCATTAGCACGTGAGTTAGGTATACAATATGCGATTGTGGCTTTAGTCGTCTGCCGAGCGGCTGGGCGACGTGAAAACATTGCGATCAAGCGTGAGGATATTATGCATGCGATGCAGAACCATTCTAAGCATTTACATACGCTAATTACAAAGACAATACAGCAATTACACGAATCAGGAATCTAGTCCGAGTGATAAAGAAACAGCAGCAACAAAGTAGTTTGCGCGTGCTAGGGGTTTTTGCCCTAGCTATGATTGCTATCTCTGGTATCTTCAGTTTGCGTAATATGCCATTAATGGCAGAGTATGGCTTATCTGCGATTGTTTTGTATCTGCTAGCTGCCGTTATTTTCTTCATTCCGACAGCACTAGTATGTGCTGAGTTAGCGACAGCTTGGCCCGAACGTGGTGGTTTATATACTTGGGTGCGTGAAGCGTTTGGGCCTGCTGTTGGGTTTTTGGCGATATGGTTTGAATGGACCAATACGGTTGTTTGGTTTCCCATGTTATTGTCCTTTATCAGCGCTACGTTAGCGTTTGTTATCAATCCGCATTTGGCAAACAATCGTTTCTTTATCTTAACCGTGATTCTAAGTATTTATTGGCTGGCGACCATTGTGAATTTCTTCGGCATGCGCATGTCAAGCTGGCTCAGTAGTTTAGGGATTATTTTTGGCACTTTGTTGCCGGGTTTATTGATTATTGGCTTGGGAATTGGTTGGTTACTGACAGGTAAGCCTGCACAAATCAGCTTCACTTGGTCGGCGATGCTCCCACATTTACATCTTAGTGGCATGGTATTTTTTGTTGGTTTTGTCTTAAGTTTCGCTGGGATGCAAGTAGTTGGTTTTCATGCGCGCGAAACACAACATCCGCAACGTGATTTTCCACGTGCAATATTTTTAGCGACTATTGTGATCTTAGTGACTGCCATCTTGGGTTCATTGGCGATCGCTATTGTGGTACCGACGAAACAAATTAGTTTGGTGGCTGGTTTGATGCAAGCGTTTGCCATTTTTTTGCAAGCCTGGCATCTCAGTTGGTTGCTGCCAATTTTGGCATTGTTGACCGTGTTTGGTGCGGCAGCCATGTTAAATACGTGGATCATTGGTCCCAGCAAAGGTTTACTGGTTTCTGCACAAGCGGAGCATTTGCCCAAGCCGTTGCTATATTGCAATAAGCACGATGTGCCAGTGGCCATATTATTTTTGCAAGGGATTATTGTGACATTATTGACAAGTGTCTTTTTATTCATGCCTACGGTGAATAGTTCTTACTGGATTTTGTCCGCCTTAACTGCACAATTGACGATGGCGATGTTTGTATTATTATTTGCCGCTGTGATTCGTTTGCGCTACACCCAACCGGACAAAACACGTGCCTACCGGATCCCGGGTGGCAAAATTGGGGTATGGTTAGTTTCAGGCGTGGGAATACTGGTGTGCGTGTCAGCCTTTGCTTTGGGTTTTGTGCCACCTGAGCAATTGCACACCGGTAGCTTGTGGTTTTATGAAGGTTTCTTGGTGATGGGTTTCTTGCTCTTGGCTTTGCCACCTTTTATCATTAACTACTTGCAACGCACACGGATGTAGCCTTGATAAGTACGCTTGCGTGTGCATCACGGGCTTAAAAAATTGACTTTATAGTGGGAACTTGGATGCGCGCTCGTCGCGCTTATCAAGACTACAAGTTTGTACTAGGTTTAAGGCGAAGATAGGAATATAAAACTTACATGGATAGTTTCATACACCCACTCTATCTCATTCTCGGTATTTTAGGTATTGCCATGGTGCTCTTTATTAAAGGGCCATGGCGCTATGATATTGTGGCAATGATCACGTTAGCATTGGCTTTGTTGTTTGGCGTTGTGCCATTTACACACGCGTTTAGTGGCTTTGCTAATCCTGCTGTCGTGACTGTTGCGTGTGTGATGGTTTTATCGCAGGCGATCCGTGCCTCGGGTGTGCTTGATTATATTATCCGCATAATGATGCCAGTAACAGGCAACACCAATTTACATATCCTTACGTTGGCATTACTGGCAGGTGTACTTTCGGCCTTTATGAACAATGTAGGCGCCTTGGCTTTGATGATGCCTGTCGCTTTGAAAATGGCACAGGATAGTAAGTTGTCGCCGTCGAAGGTGCTGATGCCGCTTGCGTTTGCTTCCATCCTTGGTGGTTTGACAACGGTGATAGGTACACCGCCGAATATTTTGATTTCTAGTTTTCGTGAGCAAACCACAGGACAACCCTATGCTATGTTTGCTTTTGCACCGGTGGGCGTGTGTCTAGCCTTGTTGGGTATTCTTTATGTCGCTTTTTTGGGCTGGCGTTTTTTGCCAGAGCGCGTCAAGGGAGGTAAGCAAGAGGATTTGTTTCAAATCCAAGATTATATTGCTGAGATCAAGATCCCCGAAGATTCTGTTGTTGTGAATATGACGACGCGCGAGTTAGAAGGATTGACTGAAGGAGACTTTCTTTTAGTTGGTTTGATTCGTGGCAAAAATAAACGCTTAGTCATGCGTTCCGATGAGCGTATTCATGCTGGCGATATTATTATCGTTGAAGCTTCGCACCAAGATTTACAAAAATTGCTGCAAGTCGGTAAATTAGAATTGGCCGGTGGTGAATTTAAAACAGACACTTTGCGCTCTGACGATACCCGCCTGGCTGAGGCGGTCGTTGCCCCGGGCGCGCGCATTGAAAGCCGTAGCTCACAATCCATACGCTTACGTAGTCGCTATCAAGTCAATCTATTAGCATTATCACGTAATGGGCGTTCCTTTAGACAGCGCTTACACCACGTTAGCTTGCGCGCGGGTGATGTCGCTTTATTGCAGGGGAATGCCGACACTTTGCAAGAAACGATCGTTAATTTGGGTTTTTTGCCTTTGGCTGAGCGCGGTTTGCAAGTCGGCATTAAGGGTAGGGCGTGGTACCCCATCATGATTTTTGCGGTTGCGATTTCTCTGGTTGTGGCACGCCTGATGCCAGTGCAAGTGGCGTTTATGCTCGCGGTTTTGGCAATGGTGTTATTTAATTTAATTCCGGTGCGTGCGATCTACGAAGCTATTGAGTGGCCGGTGATCGTGTTATTGGGTTGCTTAATTCCTGTCGGGCAAGCCTTGCAAACGACGGGGGGAAGCACCTTGATTGCCCACTATATTGTCAATTTAGCAGGACATTGGCCGCCATATGCGATTGTGGGCTTGATTTTGGTGCTAACCATGACTTTATCAGATGTCATGAATAATGCCGCGACCGCGGTAGTGATGGCACCAATTGCGGTGACTATAGCGCAAACCCTGGGTGTCAATACCGATACTTTTTTGATGGCGGTCGCGGTAGGGGCATCATGTTCTTTCTTGACCCCGATCGGTCATCAAAACAATACCTTAGTCATGGGGCCAGGGGGGTATCAATTTCAAGATTATTTACGTCTGGGCGTGCCTATCGAAATCATTGTGATAGCGGTTGGTTTGCCAATGCTTCTAATGGTTTGGCCGTTGTATAGCTGATTCCGCAATTCCCTGGGCTCTAAAGCTGGCGTATCTCCCTGTGGGCCTGAACTCCTTCCACCCCTGTGAACCTGAGCTGATCCCACCCCATAGGGTGGGACCAGGTTTTAGCGTCAGGGCGGGATCAGTTTTGTAACCTTGATGCGTCACTATGTGGTTTATCAAGTCTACAAAACGCGTTGATTTTAAATGAATTCGAAAAAAATAATTCGTAGCGATACGCCAGTTCTAGAACTTATAGAAATAGAGGCATCTAGAAGTGTCAAAATTTATTTGTGATTTGCCAAAAGCGTCATTAAATAATTTTAAAAAATATATTGAATTCTAATTTGCATATCGTTAGAATAGCCATCTCCTTTGGGTATGCGCCGCATACCGGAGACTTAACCAATAGTAAAGAGGTATCTGTCATGGACGATAGAACAAATTTACTGGTAGTTGCGAATAACATTAGCGTCTCACAATTACCAGCTTTGAAAAACGCGTTAGCGAATACAAATAAAAAAGTACACTTAGTATATGTAGTGCCGGAAATTCCAGCACAATATTTTATGATGTCTTCTGCGATTGACTTGCGTCACCAACTTTTGAGTACGGCTGAGACACATATGGCGGTTTTAGCTAAGGCGCTTGGCATCAGTGCTCAGCAACAGTGGATCAGAATGGGGCGTTTACGTCTCGAGGTGGCTCGTTTGAACAATGAGTTACTAAATTGTTCTACGATTTGGCATTGTGACCAACATCAGCACCAAGTTTTGCTGCCATGCGTTCATTTTGCGCAACGTTTTATTGGTAGTTGGAAATGGTTGAATGAGGTTTCCGATCGTTGGGAAACTGAGGATATGAGGATGATTTCTTAATCACAAAGAAATTGAAACAAGTCACATGTATTGGGCTTTGCCGAGCTTGCGAAAATAGCGGTCCAGAAAATAACAAATATAAGGTCTCTATTTTCGTAAGTCAGGCAAAATAAAACACTACCGTAAACAGACAACCTACAACAAGAATAAGACAACATGTTAGCTCACCACTTTCGCACAGCTCCCCCCTTTTTGTGCAGTAGCAAAAAACACATATTTCCATATCCCCTATCTGTATCGAAAATCAGTAAATTTGCAGGAATTACGTGAAACTCTGGCGCATATCAGTAAAAGGGATGTCGCAGAGAATAGATAAGAAAATTTTCAGAAAAATAGGATCTTATCGAACTATTTTAGTTGTACGTTGTTTTACAACGTTATACAATCCTGATTTTTAACTGGGCAGTCAAGATTAAGGAGAGCGAGCTTATGCATGGATCAAATGAGCCCCAAGTACAAACTCAACCGCAAACACGCAAAGAAACAGAAGTTTGGAATGCGTGCCAAACACTCTGGGAAGAAGGAGTTACTATTGAACAAATGACTGGCTTGGTGATTGCCGACCGTTTGCAACAACTGGGCTATCGTCGTGGTAGTAATACTGATATTCACCGTTTCAAGAAAACTTGGGTGGTTGCTAAGCAAGTTGGGCAATTACCCGAAGAGCCGATCAAAACCGCTAATCAATTATCTAGTCCTATTGCGATTGCGGTCGCAAAAGTTGAAACGGAGCTTTCTAAGCAACTAAAAGAAAAACAAACACAAATTGAACAAAATGCGCAAGAACAAATTGAACACTACCAACAATTAGCGCAACGCGCGACCCAAGGATTAGAAGCCAACCAGGCTTTGTTGAATGATTTGCAAGAACAAAACCGTCAATTAAGTGTTAGCAATGAGCGTTTTCTTGAGCAATTACAAACTGAACGCGAAGAGCGGGCGAGTGCAGTGAGTAAATTGGAAAAATTAGAATCCTATGCGCATGCGTACCGTAAAGATAATGAGTTACACATTCAAGAATTACTATTTGCGCATCAACAGACAGTGGATAGTTTGCATGATCGTATGAAGACACAAAGTGAACAGTATTCACAACGTTTAGCCGAAGCCAATGCAAATTACGAGACTCAAAACAAAGCACATAAAACTGAAATTGCGCGCACCAATAATTTACTTGATGAATTGCGGCATGCGCGTATCGCCAACGAGAAACACCTCATGGAAGCAGTGAATGATAAACAACAATTAGCAGGTGAGAAACAAGTCATGGTCGACGAAAACAGCCAGTTGAAAGAAGCTAAGTTTAGTTTGGAAAGTGAAAACCAACGCCTACAAAGCCTCTTGGATGAAAAAGAACAACAAGTAAAACGTTTACAAGCACAACTCGATGGGAAAGGTGCGGAGCATGCGGAGCTGTGTGATTTGTTGGTACAGCAGCAGGTCAAGTTAGCGAGTTGCGAAGAAAAGATGCAAGGACTTCAAGAAAAATTCATGGTTTGGCAAGCGGAAAGTGGCTCAGCCGAGAGTGAAGTTTAACAGAACAATTGTCATCCTAGCGCAGTGAAGGATCCCTATGGTTTTCTACGGTGCAAAACCAAAAAGGCCCAGAGTAATGTTCCATCGACCCTAAACACGCTATAATTCCCGGCTTTGTCTAAACACTAAACAAAACGGGGAAGTTGTGTATAAACAAGCCAAATCGATCGCTATTCTGGGCGTAGCTGTTCTCACGTTACTCACAGCCTGTGCAACTACGACACTACACAAACCACTACCAGCTAACAGCCGTATTGGCATTATTTCAACCATTGAGCAGCAAGCCACATTTGAACTGGTATCGAGCAAAGTCTCGGAAAATGAAACAGCTAAACAAATGATCCCTCACTTGGGCAATTTCCCATATCAATTGTCCAAGTACGTTGCCCAACAAATCAATCAACGCAGCACCTATAAAGCCATCCCCATCGATGCTTCACACTATCAAGTTTTATCTACAGGCAATTTATTCAGTTCCACCCAAGTTTATCCATATCCGCTAGCCGGCAAGCTGCAACCACCAGCGCGCAAACTACTCGATCAACTGACTAAAAAATACAAACTCGACACGATTATTATCATTGCACCAGGTGCAATGCGTATCGATAACAGTAATGTCATCATGAATAACTGGGGTGTATTGCAACGTCGCTTATTTTTCTGGACAAGCACCAGTGGCTATTGGACTTACGCCATGATCATCATGGATGCACATACGCATGCTTTTCTCACCGATATTATTTCAACCGACGCGGTAAAGCAATTTCCTAACTCATTGTGGTCTGCGAACGTGCATAGCGTGCCAGAACCTGTACTCGCTGATTATCGCACATGGCTAGTCGCGAGTATTCAAAAAGCTTTGCGTTTAGAAACGTTGCGTGCCTTGCGTATTCCGACGCGTATTTCAAGTAAGTAAGCAGCGCGAGAGAAGGCGATGAATAACAATCAACAAAACAAACTTGCGATTGGCTTGATGAGTGGTACGTCTAAAGATGGTATCGATGTGGCATTGATAAAAACTGACGGCCAACAAGCACTGCAAATTTTAGCGAGCCATTATTTGCCTTATGATGATGACTTCCGTCAAACACTGCATATTGCTGAATTGGCGACTACGGTAAGCTATGGTAATCGGCAGAAAGCAGAAGCCTATTTACAGAGTTACAGCGCACAAAGTGCGACATCGGAATCGTCATTAGCGGATATTGAACGATCATCTACCAAAAAACATATTGCCGCAGTAAAACGTTTGATTGCTAATGCTGATTACTCACTCAATGATATCGATGTGATTGGTTACCATGGCCAAACACTCTATCACAATCCGAGTGAGCGTATTACCATACAACTGGGCGATGGCCCATTGATGGCACGTGAGTTAAGCGTCGAGGTTGTGAATGATTTTCGTAGCAATGATGTCGCGCAAGGCGGGCAGGGCGCACCCTTAGCACCTATTTATCATCATCTATTGGTGCAACGTTGCATACACGAAAACCCGGAGGCTTTGACGTTTCCTATTGTGTTTGTCAATTGTGGTGGTATTGCTAATGTAACGATTATTCATGAGCACGCTACGGAAAATGATTTGTTGGCCTTTGACACAGGCCCGGGTAATACGCTGATTAATCAATTCGTGCAGTTGCGTACAGGTGAAGCGATGGATACGCATGGGCATTATGGTAAGACTGGGCAGGTGGACAAAGACATGTTTGCTAAATTGTATGAAGCATCTTGCTGTAAAGCTGGCGTTAATTATTATCATGCCCCATTACCAAAATCGCTGGATATTAGCGATTTTCATTTACCGGATATGCAAGGTTTATCATTGCCGGATGCGTGTCGTACGCTGGAAGCATTTACCGCGTATACGATTGTTGACGGCGTTAAAGCTGCTGGTATTACGCAAGTGGGGACATGGTTATTGGCCGGTGGTGGTTGGCGTAACCCGGTTATCTTAGACGAATTCAAAGCGCTTGCACAAGGCGAAATCCAACAAGCTGAAGCGATCGGGTATGACAGTGATATGTTGGAAGCGCAATTATTTGCGTATTTAGCTGTACGCTCACAACGCGGTTTAGCCTTGAGTTTTCCGGGCACAACGGGTGTGAGTCAACCGATGACCGGTGGCGTATTACATCGACCGTGACCATTAGGGGGGGGGGAGTCTTGAAGATGAATTACTGAAAGTGATTCATCGCAGAAATGTTTTGTGTGGCATTATGCAGGGAACCATCAGATTTAAAACGGTGGTTATTAGCATAATTACCTACTACAAATACGATTGTTGCTAACGGTATGATAATTAACAGAAAAATTTGTAGATTTTTCGTAAAACTCATAAAAAAGTACCTTGTTCGATGTTGCTTCAATATGTTCATATTTTACGCTTAAAATCTTAAGAAAATATTAATTTTTGCATTTTTCGTTGCTTGAGGTTTTGTTTGCATCCTACTGAAAAATAAATAAAAAAATAAAATTTGGCTGATAAAGTGACTAATTCCGCCGTGATAAGTGCCTTGGAACTATTGTTCAAAATTTTTATCAGACTATAATGAAGCCCGGCTAATTAAGGAGGGGAGTATGAATTTCCTCGCATTTCTATTGATAGGCCTCATCGCCGGTTGGCTTGCCGGTAAATTATTGCAAGGTGAGGGTTATGGACTCTGGCTCAATATGCTAATCGGCGTCATTGGTGCTGTGATAGGTGGTGGGCTTTTCAATCTTTTTGGTATCGCTGGTGGTGGTTTGATTATCGAATTAGCGGCTGCGGTCGTTGGTGCGATCGTGTTAATCGCGCTGGTCCGGCTCGTTAAAAAATTATAAACCGTTAGAGGAATATTATGTGTACAGGTATTCAATTAAAAGCTGAAGATGACTCCATCATCTTTGCGCGCACTTTAGAATTTGGCATTGATTTGCATTCCGATGTGTTAGTGGTACCGCGTAACCACAAACTCAAAGCCAGTTGCGATAATGCGCATGAGTGGACGACGAAATATGGCATGGTGGGTGCGAATGCGGAAAAGCAGCCTATTATCGTTGATGGCGTTAATGAAAAAGGCTTAACCGCGAATTTATTTTATTTTGCTGGGTACGCGGATTTTCAAAAAGTTGATGCTAGTGAAAAAACCTTATCTTCCGTTGATTTGGGAACTTGGATCCTTAGCAACTGTGCAAACGTTGCTGAAATTAAAGAGGCTATCCATAAAATTAAAGTCTCGAATGCCAATTTTAAACCGTGGGGGATCATGTGTCCCACGCATTATATTTTTAATGATCCAACGGGTGCATGCTTGGTGGTTGAATATCTCAAGGGTGAATTGAATATGTATGATAATCCGTTAGGCGTTATCACCAATGCACCACATTTTGAATGGCATATGATTAATTGCAGTAATTATGTCAATCTTGGCCCCAAAAATTACGAATCATTGACTATTGATGGTAATGAAATCCCACACCCCGGTGAAGGCTCAGGCTTGTTAGGCATGCCCGGTGATTTTACCCCTGCATCACGCTTTATTCGTGCCATGGTTTTCAAACATACGGTGTTAACCAGCAAGAATGCACACGACACGATGTTAGAAGCGTTTCATATCTTAAATAATTTTGATATCCCACGCGGCTCGATTCGTGCCGAACATGATGGTAAAGAATATACGGATCACACGCAATGGACTAGTGCAATTGATTGTACAAACAAACGTTATTACTTCCATAATTATGATAATCGCAACATCCGCATGATCGATCTAAACAAATGTGATCTCGATGCTAAAGCTATTCGCACGTTTGTCATGGAAAAAGAAAATCCCATCGAAGCATTAGTCTAAGGGATTTGATTTAAACAAGACATAGGGACATGTTATCTGATTTGTAGGTACGGCTAAGTTACTTGACTTAGCCGTATTTTTATTTGATATTTATTAGGCCCTGTTATTAATTCGTATTGCTGAGTCGTTAATAGGCCCTAAATGGTGGTTTTTATGTTTATGCCTATTTCTTAAAATCGCTATAAATATCGCTTGCGGCTTGAGGCTAGGGGAATGGCCTGATGCCTCTGCAGCAAGGTTCTTTATCTCCAAACTGGACATGCAGGTGCGCATCCTTTGAAGAACCTTTAGAACCTGTGCAGTAGAAATGCTCTTGACTGTTGTCTGGTATTTTTTGAATTTGTAGGTTATCTACAAGACCGCCAGGAGCAAGAGTAACTGTGAATTGGCATTTTAGGTCTGGGTTACCTACGTACGAAAAGGTGAGCGCATAAGTGGGTTCTGTGCCAGGAAGCACTTTGCCACTGTCTATATCCCTGCCTAATTTTCCTTTATCGAAGCAAACTATAGTACGGTGGTCACCAATCTCGTTAAGTTTGAAGCTCCCTGGATCCTTTTTATCCTTTGGAATCAGATAGGCAGCGCCAGGATCTGAAGGCTTAACAGATTCGTAGAGCCATTCGCCGCCATAAGTCGTAGCGATCGCACACGCCGCATGACTTGGGCCGAAGGCGAAAATGCCCGCTATAAGTAAGATTACATATATCGCTTTGTTTTTCATAGAATATAGTGTCATCACAACCCCGCGCTATTCACCATTTATGAGCAAATCCACATTACAAAGACTAGCCTAAAAACTGACAATTTCCAGCGATAAAAGTGATAGTCAGACGTGAGCAACTATTGACTGAAGACTTTGTTATTGGCAAAAAAGTTTATATTTTATTAACCACTGATGACAGGCGAGATATGCAAACTTTGTTACAACGACGTTTGCTTACCAATACTTCCGATAATAAAGATTATCGGAAGTATTGTCAGCGCCTGTAGTTTATATTACCTGCTGCAGGCTGCACCTAAATGTAACCTCGCATGAGGTGTTGATGTTGCTGAACGGTCGGTATATTCGTGCTTCTGCAACAACGCTAGCAGCGATGTGTTCGCCCTGCTTGCCGTGCGTTTTATGACAAGCTGTGTACGTTTGCTCGCAATTGCTGGCAGCGCCTTTTTAGTGCATGCCTCATGATTTAACATCAATTCTGCAATATCAAAACGACCTCGTTGCAAGGCGATAAACAAAGACGTATTGCCACTACTATCGACTTGCTCAAACAAACCAGGTTGTACCGCGTGACTGGTTAAAATCTTACTTACAATATCTTTGCGATTCTGCAAAACAGCCCAGTGTAGAATATTCCTACCTTTGTCACTCACAGCTTCAAGCGCAGAGCTATTGCTACGCTTCAACTAGACACTAATAGGTACACACGATGCTTGTTACAGAAAAAAGACAGCGAATTATTTTATGACCGCACTCTCTTTATTTGGACTGCTGTCCGTTACATTGATGCTGACATTTTATGGACTGGAAGCAAAAAATCATTGGTTTGTCTTAAGTTTTTCAGGGGCTTGTTTACTTGGTTCTATTTATGGTTTTTTACAAGGCGCATGGCCATTTGGCGTGGTTGAGCTAATCTGGGCGGGTATTGCCTTTAGAAAATGGTTACAGCGACGTAAATCTGTAAAAATAGAAACGCTACGATAGTTGAGCTTCATTATACCATACTAAACTAAATAGCCATTTTGGCATTTTTTGGTCATTTCTATCTAAAAAACCATTATTAAACTCATTTAACCCTAGACTATAGTCCATGGTTTATACTCCATTGGGAAACAAGAATATGAGGCTAGACATGAAACAGAATCAAGATAAATCAGGCTGCGAGAAATGCATTTGTGAGAAATGCTGTGCCGAGATTCCACCTTCGGCTACTATCACAGCGGAAGGCGCGGATTATGCGCATCATTTTTGTGGACAAGCCTGTTATGAGAAGTGGCAAGCTAAGCATCAACAACAGTTGGGAGAGAGCCGTGATGAGCAGTAAAGCATTAGAGCACATCGACCCGGCATTGAGCTGAATGAACTTATTTGCAGGTGAGTAGCTATGACAGCAGTGTGGACTATTGGGCAAATCGCAAAACGTGCTGGCGTCTCTAATGATACAATCCGGCTTTATGAGCGATACGGTTTAATTGAAGAACCGCCCCGCGCCAAGAATGGCTATCGCCAATATTCCTCAGATACCGTGGATCAACTGATTTTTATTCAGCGCGCCAAACACATGGGGTTTACACTCAAAGAAATTCAAGAATTATTATCCATTCATCACACTTCTAAACAATCGTGTGGTGATGTCAGACAAAGAGCGCAGCAGAAATTGCAAAAAATTGATGAATTGAAACAGTTGGAAAAGGTCGTAAAAAAACTGATACGTGATTGTGAAAAGCACCGACCCGATGAATTGTGCCCGATTTTTATCTCATTAACACCTAAAGGAGTAGCGCGATGAAAAAGACAAACTGGGGAAAAGACACACTCATCGGCGCCATTGTGGCTGCCGTTGTCGCCTCACTGTGTTGTGTAGGTCCGCTGGTGCTTATTGCACTAGGGATTGGCGGCGCTTGGGCAAGTACCTTAACCCACCTGGAATTTTTAAGGCCAATTGCTATTCTCATTACACTATTATTTTTAGGCATCGCATTTTGGAAGTTGTATATCACGCCAAAACGATGCGCCATTGATAAGCCTTGTGCAAAGCCAAGGTTGCTAAGAGTTCAGCGCATTATTTTTTGGCTTGTTACGATAGTATTGTTGTTATTATTGGCTTTCCCTTGGTATGCGTTTTTATTTTACTAACGAGAGGATATGATTATGTTTAAACTATTTTTTTTCATTACGACCATTGCCATGATAAGCATGTCATCGCTGGCTATTGCAGAAACAGCGCCGCATAACGTGACATCTGTAACGCATCAAAACGTGGCGACAAAGACCGTCACATTATCGGTGCCGGGTATGACCTGTCGCGTTTGCCCAATTACGGTTAAAAAAGCGTTGGAAAGCGTTAATGGAGTGCGCCAAGTCTCTGTGAACTTTGATGCAAAAACAGCAACGGTGATCTTTAATCCTCAACAAGCCAATGTATCTGAACTGACCAAAGCGACCAAAAAATCGGGATACCCATCAACCGTCAAGAAGCAAATATCTCATGTTAGTAAAGGAGTTAAGTAGATATGAAAATAGCCATTATCGGTAGTGGGTCTGCTGCATTTTCGTGTGCTATAAACGCAGCAGAAAGGGGTGGGAAAATCACGCTCATTGAGTCAGCTAATGTCATTGGCGGATGTTGTGTTAACGTAGGTTGTGTTCCTTCAAAAATTCTTATTCGCTCCGCGCAACTTGCTCATCAACAGTGCAATAACCCCTTTGATGGCATCAAAAAACAAGACCTGGTACTTGATTGGCAACGACTATTAAGTCAACGTCAACAACGTGTTGAAGAGTTGCGAGGCGCTAAATATGAAAACATTTTAAAGCAAAATCCCGCATTAACCCTTGTAAAGGGGCAGGCAACGTTTATTAATGCTCATACGTTACAAGTCAAGGATCGAGATGGTAACGAACATGAAGTAACAGCCGATAAAATACTCATTGCAACGGGAGCGCAACCCGCTATCCTACCCATTGAAGGTTTGTCTGATACACCTTATTGGACATCCACAGAAGCACTTTTTTCAGAAGCCTTACCGGAACACTTGGCCATTATTGGTTCTTCTATTGTTGCGGTTGAAATAGCTCAAGCTTATCGTCGATTAGACGCAGAGGTAACGATTTTAGCAAGAAGTTCACTTTTATTTAGAGAAGACCCTCTATTAGGAGAAGCGTTAACCGCTATTTTTGAGGAGGAAGGAGTACGCGTGCTAAATCAGACACAAGCTAACTCTATTTCTTTTGAAAGAAAGAAGTTCATAATAGAAACCAATAATAACGAAACAGTGACAGCAGATCGCTTGCTCATTGCAACAGGCCGAATCCCTAACACGAAAGACCTTAATCTTGAGGGTATTGGTGTCATGACAGAAAAAGGTGGTGCTGTTCAAATTAATGAGCATATGCAAACTAACATTCCTCATATTTATGCCGCGGGCGATTGCAGTAATATGCCACAATTAGTGTATGTTGCGGCCGCCGCCGGCACATGCGCTGCAATCAATATGATGGGTGGAGATGAAGCGTTAGACCTTACTATCGTGCCTAGTGTTATTTTTACTGACCCACAGATTGCCACTGTTGGGTTATCTGAACAAGAAGCCCATGTTAAAGGCATTGAAACCGATAGCCGTATACTAACGCTAGAGAATGTACCAAGGGCACTTGCCAATTTTGATACGCGTGGGTTTGTTAAATTGGTTGTTGAATCAGGAACGGGGCGTTTAATTGGCGCACAAATTTTTGCGGCTGAAGGTGGCGAGTTTATTCAAACAGCCACGCTTGCTATTCGTCATCGAATGACGGTTAATGACCTTGCCAATCAGTTGTTCCCATATTTAACAATGGGAGAAGCTATCAAATTATGCGCACAGACTTTCAGTAAAGATATTAAAAAACTATCCTGTTGTTCTGGTTAGGTTAAAAGAAAAAGTTTGATGCTTGAACCGTAAATTTTGACACGAATGGGGTCGCTACCCCTATTCAGAATGAACCTCATTCTGTGGCCCTAATGAAATTAGCGCTTTTCCTCCTTGATCAGGTGAAAACGCCAATTAGCCTCAAAATCACCATGTTTGGCGCAACGCCGAAGTTTATTGCTAAATTATCATGAGGTTATAAAGCACTTTCATTTTAGCGCAAACAATTCTATAATTCCAATTAGTGCCATTATTAGATAGTTACTGGAACTATAGAAGATGAACCTTTCCATACGAGCCAAAGTCGAACTGTTTCATTTGTTATTTTTGCGGCAGTTTGAGCGCCAAATTGATAGTCAACTTTATGCTATAAAAGGTGGCTGCAATTTGCGTTTCTTTTTTAATAGTTGCCGTTATTCAGAAGATCTCGATATCGATATACAAACGATTAACCCGGAAACACTCGAGGCCAAGGTCAATAAAATTTTATCGGACCGCCCTCTTGCAAGTATGCTCGCGACTTACGGTGTCGCATCAACGACCTTTACAACACCTAAGCAAACACAAACGACGCAACGCTGGAAAGTATCATTACATCTCGACAATAGTACTCTTCCTTTACCCACAAAAATTGAATTTTCCCGGCGAAAAACACACCTGAACAGTCAATTTGAAAATGTTAATCTAACAGTTTGTCAACAGTATCGCTTATCACCTATGCGCCTAAGTCATTATGGGCACGATGCAGCATTAATCCAAAAAGTAGATGCCTTAGCATTACGTACAGAAACACAAGCAAGGGATGTTTTTGATATCTATCAACTGTTGCATTTTGCCAATGTGCCAGACTTGCAACTAAATAGCGATCATATAGAGCTAGCGAAAAACGCCTTGCTGGCCGTGAGCTTTGACGATTATCATTCACAAGTCGCGAGTTTTCTCGAACTTGAACAGCAAGTCGTTTTCAAGGATGAACAAATGTGGCAGAACATGCTCGATGAAGTCATGACTTTTCTCGATGGTCAGCAGTCATGAATTTGCTAACGGCTTACCAAGAATTGCAACCATTAGCACCGGTCTTTTCAAGCAAAGATGCAGCAAGTTTATTGAGCATCACGAGTAATCAAGCAGCCAAGTTGCTCTCACAACTAGAAAAACACAACACAATTGTACGCTTGGTGCGTGGACGCTGGGCTTATTCACGCGAGATTGATCCACTAACATTACCCAGCATACTAAGCTATCCAATGATGTCTTACGTTTCACTTTATACTGCCTTGTATTATCATGGCGTGATCGAACAAATACCCACGACTGTTTATGCAGTCTCTATTGGCAAAACAAAAGTGTTTAATACACCAATAGCGCCAGTGTCTATTCATCACATTAGTAGTGCCTTATTTAATGGCTATGATAGTTATGGCAAAGATTCTATTTTATTGGCATGCCCCGAAAAAGCTTTATTTGACTGCTTATATCTGATCCCAGTAAAGTCACGTTTATTCAAAAAATTCACTGAATTAGAAATACCTCAAGCCTTTGACCATAAACTCTTTAAGCCATGGCTAGATGCTATTCGTCACTCTGGACGCCGTGCTTTGATTGAGCAGCGGTTAGAGGAAATTGTACGAGACTAACCATAAGCCCTCGCCATCACTAGCGACATTGAAAAAATACGCGTATGCACTTGGCTATCGCTTGTCGATTAAACTAGTTAGGGCCTAAGAACACATATTGGATGCGCCTTCTACACTACACCTTATGCACCATATGCTGTGCCGTCTGGTCGACCGGCAAGACTTGGATTTCCGAGATATTGACATGCGCTGGGCGTGAAGCGCAAAACACCACAGTTTCGGCAACATCATCGCCAGTTAACGGTGTCATGCCGGCATAGATAGCGTCAGCGGTTTCTTGATCACCTTTGAATCGCGTCACAGCGTAGTTAGTATTTGCCATACCGGGGTCAACTTGGCTAACGCGGATTGGTGTGCCATGCACATCCATTTTAATACCGCGAGTCAGTGCTTTAACCGCAAACTTTGTTGCACAATACACCCCGCCTCCGGCATACACTTGATGCGCTGAAATCGATCCCACATTGATAATATGTCCAGTGTTGCGTTCCATCATGCCAGCGCTGACAATGCGTGTGACGTATAGTAACCCTTTGATGTTGACATCGATCATGGTATCCCAATCATTGATGTCGGCCTCGTAGACCTTATCCAAGCCTTGTGCCAAACCTGCATTGTTAATCAAGATATCGATGGCTTGATAATCGGCAGGTAAATTTGTTAATGCTTCTTCAACTGCGGCAGCATCACTGACATCAAGTTGTAGCACGTGGCAATCGGTATTGTGCTGGGTGTTGAGCTTATCGGCGATGGCATTCAGCTTATCGAGACTACGTGCGACGAGGATTAAACGCGCGCCCTGCTCCGCAAAATGCTGGGCACAGGCTGCACCGATGCCGCTAGAGGCGCCGGTAATGAGGACAAGTTGGTTTTTTAGGGACATAGGGTTCTCTCTTAGTGGCAGCCAATTTGGCTAGCATTATAACCTTAGTTTTGAGTTTGGGGTATACTCGGCGTACTTTTCCCGGATGACGTTGCTGCGCAACTTATCCGGGCTACATCTGAGCTTGACGCAGTAGCCGTAGCCTTGATAAGCCCCGTAGGGGCGCATCAAGGAGCAAGGTTTGCTAATACATTTCCTTGATGCGCGCCGCTGGCGCTTATCAAGGCTACATATGAGCTTAACTTAGAGACCTTATAATGCATACATTTTTTTTGGGTATATTACTTGGTTGGGGTGCTGCAATCCCAATTGGGCCAATGAATCTCGAAATTGTACGCCGCAACCTACGTTTTGGCACACCTTATGGTTTAGCGCTAGGCTTGGGTGCCTGTAGTGCTGATTTAATTTATATTGTATTGTTGTCCATGGGGGCATTGATCATACTCACCCACCCTATAGTGCTCGATATTGTGACCGTCTTGGGCTCGTTTGTATTGGCATGGTTTGGGATCATGGCATTACGTACCAAGACCAAGGTTAACAATATTGAAACTGGCGCAGATAATACCACAGCATTGCAAACAACCTATGCATGGTGGCGACACGTAAGCGAAGGTTTGTTAATGACACTCGTCAACCCCTATACCATTTTGTTTTGGTCGTCGGTGAGTACGCAAATCGCGAATGTTGCCCACGCGGGGACGGGTTCAAGTTATCTTGCAATTATTGGCGTTATCATTGGCACGACATCTTGGATCATTGTGCTTAATGCCACTTTGCATCATACCCGCCATCGCTTATCGGCTAAAACCATGCATTATCTCAATATGGCCGGTGGTTTAATTTTATTGGGCTTCGCTGTATTGGGTATTTGGCGTGTTTTATGAAGACACGACCAGAAAAACCATATAGCCCAAATAAATACACAGCAAGATCCCGCCCTCGAGGCGGTTGATCTTGCCTCGGCCACGCAGGCCAAAACTAAATAGAAACAGTGCCAATGTTAAACCGCTCATAACAATACTGTCGCGATAGAGGATGCTGGGCTCGGTTTTGATCGGTGCAATTAAACCGGCAATACTGACAACGCATAAGGTATTAAATAAATTCGCGCCGATAATATTACCAATCGCAATATCAAATTCACCACGCATGGCCGCAACACTCGAGGCGGCCAATTCCGGTAATGAAGTACCAATCGCGATCACCGTTAAGCCGACGATTAAATCACTCATACCAAAGTACTGTGCGATATTGAGCGCACCCCACAATAGGATTCGTGAACTCACTAGCAATAATACTAACCCAATAAGCAGCCCCCAAAGCGCACGCTTATGTGAAAGCTGCTGCTGACGCAACTCTTGTGATATTTGTGGAATTAAAGCGTCGCTACGATAGCGGAAACCTTGACGAATATTCCACCCGAGCAAACCGAAGAAGCAAGCCAACAGTGTCACGCTTTCCAAACGCGTGATTTGATAATCCAAAACAAACGCGATAGCTAATGCCGTGACCACAATCAAGACCGGCAATTCTTTGCGGATAATCTTAGAATGCACAGAGATGGGGCGAATAAGCGCTGTCACCCCGAGTACCAAGCCGATATTGATAATGTTGGAACCAAAGGCATTACCCAATGCAATGGCCGAATTGTTTTGCAACGCTGCCATCGCCGATACGATCAACTCTGGTGCTGATGTGCCAAAGCCAACGATCACTATACCGATTAACAAAGCCGGCACTTTATAATGATCAGCAATCACCGCTGAAGAAACGACGAATTTATCGGCACTCCACATCAACATGATGGCACCGAAGAGTAAGGCCGCGAGTGAAAAGAACAGCATTGTTGAGCACTTCCCTGCTTAATACCCGTTTAATAAAAAATGTATTGTAATGCTTCCCGCCAATGCATGGTAGTAATATGGGCAATTTTTTTCGAGAAAGGATCATTCGACAAACAAATTGCTTCAGTATTATCAATGTGTTTCGTTAAATTGATAAAATTTGTCAACATGCCACTGTCAACCACATCGCTGCTTTTAATTTCCAAATAGATCGTAGTTTTATTGGGGCGTTCAATGACAAGGTCTACCTCAACGTCGTTACGTGTACGAATGTAACTAAACTTATAATTTAAACGCTGGTAAGAAGCGATACGCAGACACTCAGTAATAATAAAGTGCTCAAACGCATTGCCATAAGCATGTGTCCCTGCAGTGAGTGGTACATCCAGTTGATTGGCTAAAGCTCTAGCCACGCCAGTATCGAAAAAATAAAATTTTGGTTTTTGACTGACTTGTTTACGCACAGAGTTATGGTGCGCATCTAGGTAAAACCCAATTAAGGTGTCCTCTAAAATAGAGAAATAGGTTTTGACGGTTTTATCATTAATGCCAGTGGTGTGAGCAATCTTCGAAAAATTAATGATTTTACCATTCATCTGGGCGGCAACTTCCAAAAAGCGCCGAAAAGGTGCCAAATCACGAATAAAACCTTCTTCCCAAATTTCTTCTTTGAGGTAAGTGCGCGCATAAGCATTAAGAAACTCGACACGGTCATAGGCTGAGTCAAAGGCAGCGATTTCAGGTAAGGTTCCCCAATTTAACGCAACTTGTAAATTAAATTGTTCGCCAAGTTCGGTATGAGTAAAGGGATAGAGGTGATAGACGAATGCTCTCCCTGCCAATAAGTTCGCGCCGCCAGCTTTGAGTTTTCTCGCGCTAGAACCCGTTAAAACAAACTGGCGAGTTTTATCCTTCATTAAGCTATGCACGACGTCTAATAGCTTCGGCACTTTTTGAATTTCATCGATAATCACATGGGTTTTATCGTCAGGCAGGCTGGTGATAATTTCGTAGAGTTCTGCTGGGTTTTGCGTAAAGCGTGCTTCTAACCTGGGATCGAGTAAGTCGATCCAAAGGTTCTGCGATTTAGGGAAATACCGTTCTATGAGGGTGCTTTTGCCCGTGTTTCTGGCTCCGAATAAGAAAAAATTGCGATTTTTGGGCAATGTTAATTGTCGAGAAAGCATGTCGAAACTCCGAAAATAGCTGCGATTTTCGGAGTATGATTCAAAAAAAGTGATATTTCAAGCAAAAGTTGATATCTTTAGATGTTAACTCCGAAAATAGCTGCAATTTTCGGAATATACCCCGAAAATTTCACAAAATGGCTGCTGGCATAACTCCATCATAATGTTCAAAATAAACCAGATTATAGGCGGATAGTTTCTTGCATATCAATGCGCTGCAAAAAATAATCATCGTGTGAAACAACCACCAGAACGCCCTGATAATCACGCAATACCGCTTCGATGGTCTCCAAGCTTTCGATATCTAAATGGTTGGTCGGCTCATCTAAAATCAACAACTGTGGTGGCTGCGCTGACATTAAGGCGCAGGCTAAAGCTGCGCGTAACTTTTCCCCACCACTGAGTTGTGAAACTAACTTTTCTGCCTCGGTATTGCGAAAGAGAAAATGGGCTAACTGGCGATAGCAATGGGTAATACCCATATCAGGATTAGCACGTTGAATGTTTTCGAGTAAATTTAGTTGTGTGTCTAAATTCGCTGCCCACTGATCCAAATAACTAATACGTTCTGTGCCTAGTTTTATTGTCCCACTTGTTGGTGTTAATTGCCCTAGAATGAGCTTGATTAAGGTGCTTTTACCGCTGCCATTCGTACCAGTAATAGCAACACGTTGGGGCCCATGAAAGCAAAACGATAGATTGTTGATAATATTTCGCGAACTATTCGGGTAGCGAAAACTTAAATTTTCAATCTCGAGAATCATCTTGCTACTTGGTACATAAGTTTTATCTAGCTCAATATCTAGCGCATGTTTGATTTCAACTTTTGCTTTTGCCTCAGCCAATTGCCTATCGATATCCTCGAGCTTACGTTTAGCTTGAATGCTAATCCGGCGCTGGGTTTTATCGCTTTGTGATTGGCGTTTAAAGCCTGTCAATTTATCGTAATGGCCGCGCGCACGGATCTCTGCTTTTTTATCACGCAAGCCTTTGCTAACATTTTGTTGGTGGCGCTCGCGGCGTGTTTGGATAGTCTGTTTAGCGTTTTGTAACGCTTGAATTCGTGTTTGTAACTCATCTTGTGCAGCTTGGCTATTCAACGCTTTTTGTTGTGTGTAATGATCATAATTGCCGCCATAGTGCGTTGCACCAAGGCTCGATAATTCCACTGTGTGATCGACGCGATTTAACAATGTGCGGTCATGGCTGACGATCAGTACCCCACCCTGCCATTCTTTGATAGCTTGATAGAGTTTCTCGCGCGCAGTGATATCGAGGTTGTTGGTGGGTTCGTCGAGAATCAGATAATCAGCTTGTTGCATAAAGGCTTTGCATAATAACAAACGCGTTATTTCACCGCCGCTGAGAGTATTGATCGGCGTATTGAGGTTGATATGACTCAAGCCAAAACGCTGTAATGAATCGACGATGGTAGCGCGGATATCCCAGGCATCGCCGAGGGTTTCGAAATCGGTATCGGCGTAACTACCAGACTCGATGCGCTGCAATGCAGCTAAAGTGTCAGCGACATCGAGCATGTTAGCCACGGTATCGCGAGTTTCTTTGACGGCAACGTGTTGCGGCACATAAGCAATAGTTGCGTGGTGCTCGATAGCCCCTGCGATTGGCTGTAACTCACCCACAATCAATTTCAGCAACGTCGATTTGCCGATGCCGTTGCGCCCGAGCAAAGCCGTTTTTTGTTGAGTTAACGTTATATCTAATTTATTAAAAATCGTCTTATGTTCTGGTGTTACATACGACAATTGGCGAATACAAATGGGACAAATAGCTTGCATATTAAAACTCACAAATCTGGGGAATAATTTGACTTATCAGCAACATGTCCGTTGACTCAGCTGAAAAATCACCAAATTGAAAGCTTTAATTGCGCATGGGTAGGTTGACTCCTATTAATAGATCAGGCAGATTGTAGCACAATTAATGAGGAAAAATCAATCAATGAATACCTACATCTTTAAAGTCGAAGGCATGGATTGCGCCGAAGAAATTGCCATTATCAAGCGCGCTCTGGATGACTATATCAATGATGAGCAAAGTCTGGGTTTTGATTTGCTCAATGGCAAACTGACCGTGCAAACTGTCGATCACAGTGAGACGGTGATTAGTAAAGCAATTGCTGCCACTGGCATGACTGCCCTACCCTGGCAAAACTATATCGAAAGACAAGCCCACGAAGATACCCTGTGGAAACGTTATAGCCACTTAGCGCTCACTAGCATTAGCGGTGTATGTCTATTTATTGGTTATGCCTTTCACGCGCAAGTACATGGTTGGGTGCACGCCTTAGTCAGTCATGGCCAAGCGAGTTTTTCTATGCCCACAACGTCTATGGTCTTTTACGGACTGACGGTAATATCTGGTGGCTGGTTTGTTTTCCCTAAGGCCTTATTTGCCTTACGCCGTTTGCGCCCCGATATGAATTTGCTAATGACCACCGCCGTGATTGGCGCAATTATTATTGGGCAATGGTTTGAAGCAGCGGCCGTCGCCTTTTTATTTTCTTTGGCCTTATTGCTCGAAACGTGGAGTATCGGGCGTGCACGCAAAGCGATTAAATCCTTGCTTGATTTGGCGCCGCAAACGCTGCGTTATCTGGATAAAAAAAGTGGAAAAGTCAAAGAAGGCACGCTTTGCTGTGTTAAAGTTGGCATGACTGTGTTGGTGCGTCCAGGGGAAAAAATTCCCGTTGATGGTGAAATCAGCCAAGGTGCGACGCACATTAATCAAGCGCCGATTACCGGTGAATCAATGCCAGTAGCCAAACAAGTCGGCGATGAAATCTTTGCTGGCACCATCAATGGCGATGGTGCGTTTGAATATACGGCGACGAAAACGTCAAACGATTCTATGCTCGCGCAAATCATCAAGCGTGTTGAAGAAGCCCAAGGTCATCGTGCGCATACCGAACAATGGGTGGATACCTTTGCGCGCTATTACACACCGGCGATGATGGGCTTAGCCTTGTTAATTGCCGTTATTCCGCCCTTATTGTTTGGACAATCCTGGTTAGAATATATTTATCAAGCCTTGGTGATTTTAGTAATCGCTTGTCCGTGTGCCTTAGTGATATCGACACCCGTAAGCATTGTCGCAGGTTTAAGTGCTGCCGCTAAAGCCGGCGTTTTGATCAAAGGTGGTGTATATTTGGAATTGCCAGCGAAATTACGGGCAATCGCCTTTGATAAAACCGGCACCCTCACCTATGGTAAGCCAGAAGTCAAAAGCATTCACACCATGAATGAACACACTGAGACGCGTTTATTACAAGTCGCTGCTTCTTTAGAGGCAAATAGCGAACATCCCATCGCACGTGCCATTTGCCTTAAAGCCAATGCAGAAGGCATTGGTTACAAGCGTGCAGACGATTTTAATGCGATCAAGGGCAAAGGCGCACAAGGTAATGTGGATGGCAACGATTATTGGCTTGGTAATCATCGGTTATTATTGGAAAAAGTGTCGCGTCAAACCGCCTTAAATGTATCTGAGAAAGTCAAACAACTGGAGCAAACTGGGCGTACCGTGGTGGTCATTGGACGCGAAGACCATGTTTGCGGCTTTATCG
Source organism: Gammaproteobacteria bacterium (assembly GCA_021773335.1). GTDB lineage: Bacteria > Pseudomonadota > Gammaproteobacteria > JAJFKG01 > JAJFKG01 > JAJFKG01. The sequence continues at coordinate 19,774 of JAJFKG010000053.1, read as the reverse complement.
GTATCGCCGATAGTGTTAAGGAGGTTGCACAACCAACCATTTCAAAACTCAAACATGCAGGCATTGAAAAGTTGATTATGCTTACCGGTGATAACCAAGAAACAGCGCGAGCCATTGCCTGCAGTATCGGTATCGACGAGTATAAAGCCGAATTGTTACCCGATGATAAAAGTCGCTATGTGGCGCAATTAGCGCAACGCTATGAAACCATTGCCATGGTCGGTGATGGTATTAACGATGCGCCCGCAATGGCCACTGCGACCTTTGGTATAGCTATGGGCGCTATGGGCAGTGATGTCGCCATCGAAACCGCGGATATTGCGTTAATGTCCGATGACTTGTCTAAGATCCCTTGGTTGATTAAGCATTCTAAACGCTGCATGACGATCATTAAACAAAATATCGTGTTTTCGCTGTGTGTTAAAGCCGTATTTATTATCTTAGCTACGTTTGGCTTAGCCAGCTTATGGATGGCGATCGCCGCTGATATGGGTACTTCGCTGATCGTTATCTTTAATGGTTTGAGGTTGCTAGCGCTTTAAGGAATGGGCGCTAAAGCGCCCATGAGTTTAAGGTCCCACCCCACAGGGGCGGGACCAGTCTGCTTTTACCTGCCAGACTCGTCCCATCCCCTCCAGGGGTGGGACGTCATGGAGTTGGGACCAGTCTGCGAATACATCATCAAGGCTACAATCCTGGATGTAGGGATTCGTCGGTTTAGGATGTTTCTAAACGCTCGCCTGACGCTTCGCCTTTAAATGCTGTAAATGCAGTAGAATCAGGGCAATTAAAAACAAGCCATTCACAACCAACGTCACATGAGCGATGACAGTCATTGGAAGCAGCGCGCTTAAAAATGGCATATAACTCACGCTTTCAAACGCTGTTGTCATCCCCACCGCAAAATAACCACACACATAACCCCAGTTTTTTTGTTTTAATAGACCAATACCGGCGAGTATATTGAATACAAAAAAACCACCTGCGGCTAAGCAGGCAAACAAATAATAGCCAATCGGTGTCACTGGCATAGTGAATAAATAAATGACGCGCCAATGCACAATTACCGCTAAAAACATCAATACCGCTAATAAAATACGACCATTTTTCGCGGTCAACACTTCTTCTTTTGTCATTGTTTTTCACCTTTTGTTGGTTTATAGGTACCTGTCGGCGTTTTAATTGCTAAATGTACGGCATAGACAAAGATGATAACACTAAACAAGGCAATCACTAAAAAGTCCCAGCCAAAGGGCAAATAGCCTGTCCCCTTACCAAAAGTACCAAGATAAGAAAGCACGGCTAAGCCTAGTAAATATGGCGCTAACCACACACTTTGCCTAATATGTAACTGAATTTTGTTTTTGCTAAGGCCCCAACGGATAAATAAATAAAAATAGCCCACCGCGACAATCAGCAACATTTTATAAATGACGCTCCAACCCGTCCAAAAGATTAAAAGGTTGCAAATATAAAATGCAATGCAGCAAATTGTCTTGGCATACGGCAAATGAAATTTACGCTCTCTCTCCGGCGCGATATAGCGCAAGGTGATACATGAAATTGGTCCAACGGCATAAGCTAAAACAAAACACGACACTAAAAAGCTGACCATTTCTTGCCAGCCTGGGAAGGGTAAGAAAAACAATAAGCCCAAAGCGAAGTTCAATAAGATGCTGCGCGCGGGAACTGCATTGTGGTTTAATTTGGCAAACCAACGTGGCATATAACCATTAGCCACCATTGCGACATTCATCCGCGCTGTTGCCGCTGTGTAAATATAGGCAGTGCCTAACGGTGATACGGCTGCATCTACGTAAATGACTTTTAAAAACCACACCACACCCAAGCTTGCCAATAGGCCTGCAATTGGCCCAGTGCTATCGTGAAAACTCAATGCCTTCCAACCACCACTCAGACTGCCTGCAGGCAATGCGCCAATAAAAGCAATCTCAATGATGACATATAAAATAATGGCTGTACCAATAGCACCAAAAATTGCAAATGGGATTGCGCGTTGCGGTGACTCCGCCTCCCCTGCCAACTGGATAGCTGGACTATAGCCAATAAAAGAAAAAATGATGCCTGCGCTGGGCAAGGCTTGCAAAATACCCTTAAAACCATACGGTGCAAAACCGCCTTGGCCATGAAAATTATTCCAGTCAAAATGCGCATGCACAAGATAAATAATCGTAATCACTGGGATAATTAATTTCCACAACACGATCCCAATATTGCTTTTCGATAAATATTTCACACCATAAAAATTTAAACAACACAGCAACAGCATAACAACAGTAGCAGCACCCAATCCGAGCCGAGTGAGATCGGCACCCTGCGCGTGGCGAATAATAATACCAGGAATATAGTTTCCCGCATATTGCAGCGCAGCCATGGTCTCAATCGGGGCAACCATTAATGACGCTAACCACCCTACCCACGCCAAGGTAAAGCTGGTTATAGTGCCATGACTATAATGGGCGAAGCGCGCCATACCACCCGCGACAGGAAATGTGGATGCCAGTTCAGCAAAGGTTAAGGCGATAAACATCATCAAGATGCCACCGAATGCCCACGCCAAAATCGCTGCTGGGCCGGCATACTGAGCAGCATACAATGGCCCGAGTAACCAGCCTGAACCGACAATTCCTCCGATGGCAGCACACATGAGTCCCACACGAGAAATTCCACGTTTTAATGGCATTGTTATTCCTTCTTATCAGGCGTACGACAGGTCAATATGCCGCGTTTCTCTAAGTATTGTTGATGATAATCTTCGGCACGATAAAATTCGCTAGCAGCAACAATTTCTGTCACAACCGGATCAGGATATTGATCGCTAGCGTTGAGTTTGTCTAGCGCAGTGCGTGCGGCAGCTTTTTGTTGTGGTGAGTGAAAAAAAATGACTGAACGATACCGTGAACCGATATCGAGCCCTTGACGATTGCGTGTCGTGGGATTGTGGCAATTCCAGAATGTTTTTAGTAAAGCTGCGTAACTGAGTTTGTCATTATTGTATTCGATCTGGCACACTTCCGCATGGTCAGTTTTGTCTGTGCAAACGTCTTCATAAGTTGGATTGATGGTATTGCCGCCCATATAACCGACGGTGGTTGTTACAACCCCATCGAGTTGCCTAAATGCTGCTTCAACTCCCCAGAAACAACCAGCAGCAAACGTGGCCTTCTCAATACTCATTGCGTCTCCCTTTTACGCGTCACGCAGGCGATTTGTGCTTGTCGGGGAAAGGCAAAATAACCACCTGCAGATTCGGGAATGGCTTGGATACGTGCCAGCATGTCATCAAGTTCTGCGGCACTAAAGATACCTTCTTCAACCAAGGTGTCTTTACTTTCATTAATACCCAGATAGTAATACTGCTTGGCCAAGGCTAAATCGACAATGGGTTGCACAAAGCGTGGATTGAGGATATCAACATTCAATGTTTGCATTATGCTGAGTAAGCGATAACCGACTTGAAAATCTAAGGCGCGACGTTTGCCAAATTGTAAGTGCAATTCATTAATCTCATCAAAGATAGGATTGTGCGGATAACTGTAAGGCACATCAGAGGTGGTTTCATCACAGGAAATGATGCCACCGATTTTCACCAAACGTTCCAGGGTAAATAAAGCATATTCCGGATGCGGTAAATGCATCAGCAAAAAGCGACAGTGTGCGATATCGAACTGATGTTTGGGAAAGACTAATTCTTCTATGGGCGAACAAATAAACTCGACATTTTTGATTTTAGCTTGCGCGAGCTTTTCCTCAGCCACTGCAATTTGTTCGGCGCTGGCGTCAATCGCGACAACTTTACCTTTGCGCCCTACTTGTTGCGCGATCCAAGTTGTCATATTGCCGGTGCCACAGCCTACTTCGATGACAGACATGCCGCGACTTAAACCAAGATTCAATAAGAAATGTTGACTATGGGCGCCAAAGGCTTGGTTCATGACATCAAGACGCTTGGCCGCTTGCTGGCCAACTTTTAATAGATATTTGCTCATAGGGGCCTTATGTGTATCTGTATGGTGGTGGGCAGTATATTAGAGTCAATGCCGGTTGTGTACCCTTGATAGGTACCCACTGATGTAGATGTAGCCTTGATAAGCCGCGTAGCGGCGCATCAAGGAGCGGTGTTTGCCAATACATTCCCTTGATGCGCGCTATGCGCTTATCAAGGCTACATTAGCATTTGTTCCTACGTAAGCCGTAGCCCGGATAAGCGCGGTACGCGCGTCATCCGGGGCGGGTGTTTGCGATTGCTGTTCCCGGATGGCGTTGCTGCGCAACTTATCCGGGCTACATCTGAGCTTGACTAGAAGACAGTAGTCTACATCTGGGCTTGACGCAGAGACAGTAGGTTACGATCTGCGTGTACTCATTAAAGTTGTCGGACAGTGGAGCGCCCGGTAATATACGTCGTTGTCGGACGTACCCACAGGGCATAAAATGACACAAAAAACCACCATCACCAAGCAAACAGCGCCACTCGCCCTCTTTGATACCTTAGAGCATATGAGCGAAACGTTAGGCCAAACGCCGGTCGCCGCACAAAAATATGCCGAAGATTATCGGCTTGCTAGTGAATTTTTATACAGTTATCGCGGCAGTACAGCGACATTCAATGCCTATCGGCGCGAAATCGAACGTTTTTTACATTGGTGTTGGTCCTTTATCCAAAAGTCGCTCAAAGACATTAAGCGTGCTGATGTTGAAAGTTTTATCGATTTTTGCAAACAACCACCAGCAGCATGGATTACAACGCAAAATTATCCGCGTTTCAGTAATCAAGAAGGCCAGCGTGTCCCCAATCCCAATTGGCGCCCCTTCGTAGCCAGTGTGAGCAAAGCAGCACATCGCCTAGGTGAACAAGCTCATATCAAAACTTACTCGCCCTCACAAAAAGCGCTACAAGCCATTTTTGCTGTGCTGGGAAGTTTTTATACGTATTTAATTCAAGAAGATTATGTCGCCTATAACCCGGTCGCACAAATACGTCAAAAGAGTAAATACATTCGTAAAGAACAAAGTAGCCAAGTTATCCGGCGTTTGAGTGATTTGCAGTGGGCGTATGTGATAGAAACAGCTACCCTGCTTGCAGCCTCTGAACCCGAGACACATGAGCGGACGTTATTCATTATGAATGCCTTGTATGGCATGTATTTGCGAATTTCCGAGCTGGCCGCGAGTGAACGTTGGGAACCGCAAATGGGCGATTTTCATCGCGACCGTGATGGTCATTGGTGGTTTCGCACGGTAGGGAAAGGTAATAAAGAACGTATCATCACCGTGAGCGATGATATGTTGCTTGCACTGAAGCGTTATCGCTTGAGTCTAGGCATGCCGGAATTACCTTTCCCTGGTGAAAGCACACCGATTTTAATGAAATCTAAAGGTCGCGGAGCAATCAGTAGTACCCGTCGTATACGCATGATTGTGCAAGATTGCTTTGATGCGGCGATTGCGCGTTTGCAACAGGATAACTTTGATGAAGAAGCTGAACAATTAAAGGCTGCAACGGTGCATTGGTTGCGTCATACAGGGATTTCGGATGATGTGAAAACGCGCCCACGCGAGCATGTGCGCGATGATGCTGGCCACGGTTCGAGTGCGATTACTGATCGCTATATCGACGTTGAATTGCGTGCGCGTCACGCGTCAGGACGTAAGAAAAAAATTCATCCGGATGAGTAAAATCTCGTCATTGAGGAGCCCATGTCAAGATATTTAAAACGTAGACGTTACCTGTTAGTCCTTTTTGTGATTGCAATTCTGATTCTACTGTCCGTCGTTGCCTATCGCTATCAAGCATTGCATGGTGATATCTATGTGCCCGGTTTTTCTAAAACACTGTTAACCGAAGGTCCCTCGCTTAAACGCGAGAGTGTTTACGGTGAGTTGCATGGCGATTTTACCTTAATTACAGATTATAATTACCCGCAAATCGTTAGTCAGTCTCAATATGAAATTGAAGTGCTTATGCATGAAATACACACGCGAGGCTTTGATAGACAAACCATGCTCAAGTACATCAGCGATTATTTTGCAGGGCGCCCTTATAATGCCATAGGCGCACGTGGCGAAGGCAGCTGGTGCAGTAATTTAGATGGTAGGCTTGGTTGCCCGCATATCCAGCAAGATCCGGTCTATCGCACTGACCAGTTTGATTGTCAAACGCTCGTAGAAGTTATTGTTGCCCTCTTGCATGCGCACAATATCCATGAGTTTAACCGCGACATTCTCAAGGTTGGCTATGGTGCAGCTGGCCTCAAGCAAGATGTGTTGCACTATTACAACCGCAATAACTTTGTCAGTGCTGATTTCAACCCGGTCAATGAAAAACAGGGCTATCTGCGCGATGTCACCGATACAGGGTATTTTAAAGGTAAAACCAAAAACACAAGTGCTGTTATCGATCCACAGTCTTGGTTTAAACGACAAGCCCGTCCAAAATATTTGCCTTTGAATGTGCGAGTGCTAAGTGTCCAGAATGGTTCAAGTATGGCAAGACGTCTAAGCCAGGTTTACCCTGAACGGATATTGCCCCACAACTTGCTATTACAGTCGCACAAGGTCAGTATCAACTATATTCCCAAATCATTGTTAGTTAAACAATCCAAGCGTAATGGCAAAACAGCTTATACCGGCAACTATACCGTAACACGCAATCTACCCACGCCCTCTGTCATTGAAATCGTGCGTAACGTTAAAGATTGGAAGGTTGGTAAACGCAATATCCAAGAGATTATAGGCTCAGGTTTGAATGTGTCACATTTGGGTGTGGCCTATCGTCAAACCTTCAAACGTGGAGAAACGATTTATCAAGCGATCCAATGTCGTATGATGGTGGGCGTTAAGCACTGCCAAGTAACGCCAGTACAATGTCGGCATAAAACATGTCAACGCGTTATGTTTCTTAATGCGAGTAATGCTTACCCTAACGGTTATTTTTGGTATAAAGACAGCCATGGGCACTATCAATGTAAGCGCCGTAAACCTGCTAAAGGTGTAAAACACAGTTTTTGTAACCGAGTGCTGGCGATCCCACTCGCAGATTATTTCACCCAACAGCAATATGGACATTATGTCTATTTAGAGCGTGCTTCTATTCTAGGCATTCACGTCGAAAAAATTCAGTGATTCAGTCAATATTTGCCTAACTCTGCTTGCCTTCTAATAAGTTTGGTACGCTCTTATCAGCAAAATCAATATGTGCATCCGTTTGCGGATAAGGAATTGAAATACCCACTTCATCAAAACGCAGTTTGGCATTTTCAACCAAATCAAAATAAGCAGCCCAATAGTCTTCCGTGCGTGCCCAGGCCCGTACGGCGACATTGACTGAACTGTCGGCGAGTTGTGTCACTAATACTAAAGGCTCCGGACGCGGCAAGAGGCGCTCGTCCTGCTTCACTAGCTCGAGTAAAGTTTCACGCACTTTACGTAAATCATCGCCATAACTGACGCCAATGACTAAATTAATACGACGCACCGGTTGTTCGCTGTAGTTGATTAAATCAGAGGTGGTAAAACGATTATTAGGCACATAAACGACTTGATTGTCTGGTGTTTTTAGCGTAGTAAAAAAGACATTTAATTCATCAACAGTACCACTAGAACCGCCTATATCGATATAATCGCCAATCTTGAATGGGCGATAAGTAATAATCATAATGCCAGCAGCAAAGTTAGAGAGTGAATCTTTGAATGCTAAACCAATCGCTAAGCCAGCGGCACCAAGAATGGCAATGAGTGACGTGGTTTGGACGCCGAGACGACCGAGAGCGGCAAGTATAGCGATGATAACAACGATAATATAAATACTATTGCCAAAAAAGCCTGCTAGCGTTTGCTCGAGTTTGATTTTGAGCGCAAATCTAACACAAGTTTTTTTGAGAATTTTGGCGAAGACCCAGCCAAGAACAAGAATAACGAGTGCAAAAGCAATATTTACACCGTAGGTGAAAATAAGATTAGAGAGTGTTTTAGTATCTGGCATAGTCTTAATTCCTTTTAAGCGTGTCCTCTGCGCAGGCAGAGGATGGCCTATACTGGTCCTATTCCTTCAGGGGTGGGACCCTCTATACTGGTCCCATCCCTCCAGGGGTGGGACCCTAAAGATGGACCTATACTGGTCCCATCCCTCCAGGGGTGGGACCCTAAACGTATGGACGCTCTGCGTCCATTCAAGCATGTCTTATACGGCTTGCCCACTTGCACACTTCTTCTGTTCAGCTTGCTGCTGTGCGGCCACCTCAGCTTCATGTGCTGCACGGTCATAAACAATCGGCAGGTCTGGTGCCATTGTCCCGCTTGTCTTCGGGCCACGCATAAACACTTTTAGTGCTTTTAATGGGTGCGCAAAGGTATCCGTCACTGCTGTGCCTTCATAACCACAGTGTGCCATACAATTATCACATTTTGGGTTGCGGCCAGAGCCATACTTATCCCAATCGGTGGTTTCCATCATTTCTTTGAATGATTTAGCGTACCCTTCATCAACCAACAAATAACATGGTTTTTGCCAACCGAAGATATTATACGTTGGGTTGCTCCATGGCGTACATTGATAAGTTTGATTGCCACAGAGAAAATCTAAGAATAAGCTTGATTGACTAATTCGCCATTTGCGCTTGCGCCCTTTGCCAATATTGAAAATACTACGGAATAATTCTTTACTTTGTGAGCGCCCCAAAAAGACGTCTTGACGCGGTGCATGCTGGTAACTATAGCCAGGTGATAGAGTAATACCTTCGACACCCATCTCCATCACACTATCAAAAAAGTCGGCTACCTCTTTGGGGGCTTCACCGCTAAACAGTGTGCAATTGATATTGACCCTAAAGCCTTTGTTTAATGCCTTTTTAATCGCATCGACTGCTTTATCGTACACACCTTCACGGCAGACTGATTCATCATGGCGTGCACGGTTACCATCGAGATGCACCGAAAAAGTTAAATAAGGCGACGGCGTATAATCATCCATACGCTTATCAAGCAGAATTGCATTCGTACATAGATAAACGAATTTTTTGCGTTTAACGAGCGCTTCGACAATTTGTGGCATTTCTTTATGGATTAAGGGTTCGCCACCTGGAATAGAAACCATCGGTGCGCCACACTCTTCAACTGCTTTGACTGCTTCTTCGACACCCAAGCGGCGACGCAAGATATCTTTAGGGTAATCGATTTTACCGCAACCCGCACACGCCAAATTACATTGAAATAAGGGTTCGAGCATTAACACTAAGGGATAACGCTTAACACCACGAATTTTTTTGCCGATAAGGTATTTGGCAACGCGAACTTGTTGGATTAATGGGATACCCATTGATTATCTCTCCTTTTTCAAATATTTCGCTGCTTCACGCAACGGCTTTTTCGCTAAACTAAAATTGCGCCCCAGCTTACACAAATGCCACAAATTAAGGGGCTGGCACAAAAATGCACTAATTGCGTGACGATCAATTGTTGCATGTTGCACATACTTGGCCGAACTCATCGCACTGGGTACATTCGCTTGTGCAGCATCGACAATGCTGCGCACGGCAATACAAGGTATTTTATACCTATTTGCTATTTGTGCGATAGCAAAACTTTCCATGTCAACTGCGCCAGCGTTAGTGCTTGCAAACAATGCTGCTTTGGCTTGTGGGGTACTAACAACCGTATCACTGTGTACCAACTCTAATTCACTGCAATGCACATGCTGATTTAGTTGCGTATACAAACTTTCACGCAATGCTGTGTGCAAAGAATAAGTCTCACCACTTTGATGGCGTACCCATTTGGGTAACATCAACGTTGCAACATCTACTGCAGGGTTTAAACCACCAGCAACCCCCCAACTGACAAGCGCATCAACACCTGCGTCAATCAGTGTTTGCGCTGCTTGTTGCGCATTGTTGCTCGCCATGCCGGAAATGCATAAGAATAAATTCGGCTTCACGGCTATCGCTTGCATACGTTTGCCACGTAAAGATTGTCGAGTGATTGTTTTGGCTTCGGCCTTTAATGCACAGATGACGCCTAGCTTAGTAGTCACACTGCTTCTCCGCTGCTAGATTGTGCCGTTAGATTACGATAACGCGCTAAGGCCCACAAGGTAAAGTATTTATAATAACCGTGATATTTAAGGTAAAACACCCGTGGGAAACCTGGCGCAGTGAACCAAGGGCCACTCCATAAGCCGTCACTATCTTGCTGTTGAATTAAATAGTTGATGCCTTGTGTCACTTCAGGACTATTGACTTCACCCGCAGCCATTAAAGCCAGCAATGCCCAGGCTGTTTGAAAGGGTGTGCTGGGATGAGGAGATTGTCCCACAGCCGGTTCGAAATAACTGCCATTGTCTTCGCCCCATCCACCATCAGCATTTTGCGTGCACTTGAGCCACGTGACCGCTTTGCGAATACACGGTTGCGTCATTGATTCGCCGGCTTGTTCTAAGGCAGCTAATACTGACCAGGTACCATAAATATAATTGGTACCCCAACGCCCAAACCACGAACCATTTTCTTCTTGTTCGCTATAGAGATAATCAATGCAACGACGCAATGCTGTGCGATCTTCTTCACGTTTGAGACGCGCAAACAAAGTAACACAACGTGCACTGACATCCACTGTTGGTGGATCAAGTAAAGCACCATGATCGGCAAAAGGGATTTCGTTAAGATAATACTGGGTATTGTCAAGCTCAAAAGAGGCAAAACCGCCATTCTTACTTTGCATACCACGCAGCCAATCGGCCGCACGTGTAATGGATTCAGCGTAACGTTCCGGTTGATTGGCACGATGCATGGCCCACGCCACAGCTGCAGTATCATCGAGGTCAGGATAGTAATCATTTTTATACTGAAAGGCCCAGCCACCACCTTTGAGGTTGGGACGCGCCTCACGCCAATCGCCGGGGGCATCAAGTAATTGTTCGTTACACAGCCAATCCAGGGCCTTAGTGATTGCTAGAGGGGTGTGATTATCCGCTTCTTCGAGCAACGCCAGTGCGCCCAAGCAAGTATCCCAAACCGGTGAAAAGCACGGTTGGCAATACGCTTGTTGCTCACCACGCGCTGTTAGCAAATGTTTTAAGGCATCGCGCGCTTGCACCATGTGGGGATGATCATTGGCATATCCCAATACAGCCAGCGCTTCGAAGGCATTGACCATCGCCGGAAAGATCGCACCCAAACCATCTTCACCATTTAAACGCTCGGTAAACCATGCTTCGGCTTTGTTAACGGCCTTACGTCGGATCCATTTTGGAATGAGTGGCTCGATAACGGTTTTCCCAACGCTGTCGAGTGTGATAAAGACACGATTGAGTTTGGAACGTATCGGGAAATAGTGACGTTCTTGCTCCGGTGGTATTGTAAACAATTCACGAATATGAGTGCCTTGTGGATTTTTCGCCTTGGGCTTTAAGCTACACAGGATCAATAAGGGGACCATCACGGTGCGTGACCAATAGGATACTTTACTCAAATGAAAGGGAAACCAACGCGGAAATAACAAAACTTCCACTGGAATAAATGGCACGCCACGCCATGGAATTTGCTCGAACAAAGCCAATGCAATTAAGGTAAATACGTTGGAACGTGCCGCCCCACCACGGCTAAGTATTGCAGCGCGGGCACGACGCATATGTGGTTGTGTTGGACTATCGCCAGCAAGTTTTAAGGCATAGTAAGCTTTGACCGAACAACTCATGTCGAATTCACCACCGTAATACAAAGGCCAACCATCGTGTTCAGCTTGTTGTTCGCGCAGGTAAGCCGCAAGCTTGACTTGCATCTCGGGATCAGTTTCACCCATGTAGTGCATCATCAAAATGTATTCAGCGGGAATGGTGCTATCGGCTTCAAGTTCAAAACACCAAAAACCTTTGGCATCTTGTTGTTTGTAGAATTGATTACGTGCTGCTGCAATCGCGGTTTCCAAATCGGATGCGTGGACTGTACGATTAAGCACTGTAGTTTGCAAATCATCGAATTGTGAGTGCATTGTTAGTGTATCGTCAGTCATTGACGGCTCCTCGCTGTTTGTGCCTAGGACTGTGAAGATTGGCAATTAGCGAATTGAGTTAAGGTTTCTGGTTCCCAACTCACGGGTAGTGAATTAAATGGAACCGACTTGGCTGCCATATCAAATAAACGAATTAGCGTACGATCACATTTAGCGAATAGATTGGTGAATAAAACGGTTGCTTTCACTGTGCGTCGTGAAATTTTAACTTGTTCTTTCGCACTAAAGTTGAGATTTCGATTAATATTGCGCAAGGTTAAAATTGCCATACCTAAGGCTCGCAAACAAAAGCGCCGGATGCCGACTTCTTCTCGCGGAATCAGTAAGGTATACGATAACGCATTGCGTAAATGCGCATGTGCCACAGCGAGCAATTCGCGCATACCGTCGGCGAATTCTTGGTTGCTCAAAGTTTGCGTAATATCATCACTATGGCTAAAGCTAGCCTCGCCATTTTTACTGAAAGCGTCGCGTGGTAACCAACACACACCACGTTTGCGATCATCCCACACATCTTTGAGAATATTGGTCATTTGTAAACCTTGACCGAAGGAGATCGCCAACCACTTTAAGGTTTCGCCCTTGTGGGCGATTTTACTGGAATAATCACAAAACAATGCGGTCAACATTTCGCCAACCACACCAGCTACGTAATAACAGTAACGATTCAAATCCTCGATAGTCCCCAAGCCTCGCATGGTGGCGTCGCGTACAAATTGAGGCATGCCTTGACACATCACCGTAATACAACGTTGTAATATGTCTTGTTGTTGGCGGTTGAAGCTGTGAGTCACTTCTATCACCAAAGCAGTATTGCTGACCAAGTCTTTTTCAGCGGGAATCGTCTGTTCGGACAATTGTGGCGTCAAATTTTGCGCAAACGTTTGTGCTGGCGCTTTACCCGCGACAACTTCAATAAACTGTTGATGAAAATGTGTTTTTTGCTCAGCGGATAAGTCCACATCATCCTCAATCGTGTCAGCGATGCGACACAATAAGTAAGCATTAGCAACAACAACTTGAATGCGCGGGGGCAATTGAGGGATGGTCAAAGCAAAGGTGCGTGATACACCAGGCAGGATATGTTCTTGATATTGTAATGAATTCATTCCAGATACGCGGTTGTTTCTCAAGGTTTCTCATGCCAAGCAGTAGCGTCAAATAATGCACTTTTTTGGCCCAAAATAAACGGCCATCTTAGACTAATAAGCCATCAAAATCTAGGCTTTAATTAACCCCATACCGCAACCACAAAGGCATCATCAGACGCATATCATTCATGAATTTCCATAGGCCGACATTCATCTCAATGTGCCCCATGGGGCTGAAGACTTGGCGTGGAAAACCAATACCCGCGCCAAATAAACCCGGCGCAATAATGCCAGTATTTAAGTCGTAATTGTTAAGGTTAATATCTGTACTAATTGGTGTGCGACGCATAAAACCAACTGCATAGATTACTTGACTACACAAGGGCAGTTCACGTTGGATATTATCTTCATTAGAGACAAAGCGTTTCAATTTGGGGTGGCGTTTTAGGAAGATATTTTCTCGCACCCAGCGTGCGGTTTCACCTTTCAATCCTGTATTGTCATATAAAATCCAATCATCCAGTTTGACCGCAAATTTGATTGGCGATTGATAAAAATTCACAACTGCTTTGATACCGCAATCCAATAGATCACGAATAATGATCATCGCAGAGTGTGACGAACCGAACACCGCGACGACATCATCTTGATTCACTTGTTTTGCTAAACGGCTCTTGTTCATTGCCTCAGTCACACTGATTTCATGACGGCAATATTGCGCATAGTTCAAGCTCTTGGGGGTTGAGCCGGTAGCGAGAATCAGTTTATCGGCGTGAAACGATTTTTTGTCTCCCGTATCTAATGTCCAGTGTCCCAAGTCACGACTCAAATGTGTAATCGTTGCCACTTCAGTTTTCACTTTATTTTTGAGTGTCGTCGTCACCCACTGTAATGGTTCGGCGATATATTTTAAGTCGCAGGTATTTTCTGGGGGGAAACTATCAATGTCATAAGGCTGTGGGCGTGACGCATACTCGAACGCTTGAATACCGTTTAAAAATTCGTGAAATAATTGCACACTGGTATTACTACTGACGGCATGCCATAGGCCACCTAAATCACCCACCTGAAAGTGGGGGTCGACCCAAAGAATATCATTGGCGCGAACACCGTGATCAAGCAGCAACCCCACTGCAGCAATCCCCGCAGGGCCTGCGCCAATAACACCCCACGCATATGTATTTTTTGCCATGCTAACCCCATAATCCTAGAACCCGTATAAGTTTGTAAAATTTTCAAGCGATTATAGCGAGTTAGCTAAATTTTAACAAACACTCTTTCTCGCTCACTCGCTCGCTAAGCAATTTGCGGGATATAAACCCCTAAGTATTTTTCCCTATTTACTCTGACGCATAATTCCCAAATAATACATGCATACGCATACATCTACTGAGAGGAGCACAATGAGTCATTCTGGTGAATCTATTAAGAACTTTCGTGCTCAAATGCGCACTATTGTTCGCGAACTCGGTGTATTAAAGCGTGAATACACGAGTACAGGGTTAACGCTGACCCAAAGTCACGCCTTGATTGCACTCGAAGAACGTGGTGCGATGAAGGTTGATCAACTCACGGCTTTGCTAAATTTAAGCCAATCAACGACAAGTAGATTAGTGCAACATTTTCAAAAACGCGGTTGGGCCATAGTGGAAACAGCTGAGCATGACCGGCGTGAACGCATCGTGAATTTAACGGCTGAAGGTAAGCAGCAGAAATACGTTGCCGATCAAGAAAGCAATCAGCGAGTGGCAAAAGTTTTCGACAAGCTGAGTGATGAGCAAAAAGAGCATATTTCATCGGCATTAGCGTTATATGCAAAAGTATTACAGATGTTGAGACAAGAATGTTAAAGAATCTAAGCGTATTAATGTGATTTGAGGCAATGATGATAATGGAAAAGAACGCACTTTCAAATTCGAGCAGCATGGCGCGCACTTATCAACTACGTGAGTTATGTCGTCAATTGGATAAAAATAACATATCATTTTTCCAATACCAACGTTTTTACTTTGACGGTAGCGTGTCATTTGTTTCCAGTGATGAGCATTGGAGTTATTCGTATCTAAGTAATAAGCTCTACAATAAATCCGAATTGTTAGAGCGTTCACAATGCCGGCGTCAGCAAATTGAAACCATTGTGCCCTGCTCTTGCCTAAACTCAGGGCAGTTTTTGTGTCAATATGCCATTCGCGAATTTAATATTGGCAATGGTATTACGATTACCGAACAAGATAATGAAGGCATCAACTTCTATATGTTCGGTGGCAATATAAACCACAATTTACTCTCCTATTATTTTAATAATCTTAACCACCTATGGCGCTTTATTTATTTTTTCAAAGATCAGGGGCAGGCATTGATCGAAGAGATAAACCAAGAACGTTATATCCTGGATAACCTTAAGCGCTGCAAGTATAAACATAAACGTTGCAGTCATAAGCATAATAGCGTGTGTGATGATGCAATGCCTATCAATAAATATCACATCTGTGATGGTGATACCCAATGTAATATTAGCAAGCGTGTCGTTGAATGTGTGTACTGGCTAGCGCATGGTAAGACCACTTGTGAGATTGCCTGTATCTTGGGGATAAGCAAGAAAACGGTAGAGAAACACTTGGAAGTCGCCAAGTGCAAGATGCAGTGTTATAAACAATCTGAGTTAATCCGGTTGTTTATGGAAAAGAATTTGCTTCATTGAGAAGGACCAAATCTTTTGAATAGGTTAGTGTACGCCTAATTACTCACGAGAAAACGTTAAAGTAACTAGCGTGGTCTTTCCATCGTTCTCTGTATGACAGGCAATATCTCCTTGCATGTTTTGCATGGCCCATTGACAAAAGGTCAGTCCTAAGCCGAGGTGTGAATTTTTCGTTGTAAAATAAGGCTCGAATAGCGTCGACAGGTCGGCATCTGCGATGGGGGTTCCAGTGCTTTTGATATGCAGTTGATACTGCTTATCGTGCAGGGTTGATGAGAGAGAAACAATCGCTCCCTCTTGTTTGTCAGTACTGGATCGGTGTGCATACTCAGCATTGCTGAATAATTCGTAAAGGATATGCTCAATGATACTTTCGTCACCCAGCACCGTGGCTTCATCGACATCCACATGAATACGGGACTTATCCGCTAAGTCGTGAGCAGCTTGGTAATGTTCAATGGCGGCAATAATACCCGCTTTGATATCGATGGGTTGTTTTGCAGGATGACAGTATCTCGGTAACAGCTTATGATTCCAGCGCGAAACTAATTGCCGCACCCGATCAGCGACGGATTTTGTGTCTGGCATTATCGTTTGGTAGATTTCCAATTGATGACGTGGAATGAGGGGAATATCTAGCCCAGCATCCTTGGCCTTTTGATACACTGCCAGCAACTGCGGTATTAACTTTTCATCTAAGTTTTGTAAACTAAGTTGTATGGTAAGCAACGGTGTTGTCAAATCGTGACCGATGACAGACCACACTCGTTCTAATTCGCTGAGTTCTTTTTTATCTTTATCAGGCATTCCTTCTCCCCTTATTACTATTATTGTAACCTGTGTATAACCGCTTGCCTAAAAAGGCGGCGCCTTACCCACAACGTCTTTAATCCAAGGCAAATCGCCAAAATATCCCTTGGGATACCCACTGGCCAAATACAATTCTGTGAACCCACGTTCATACAGTTCCTTTGCAAATAGTTCGCCACTGATCGATTCTCCCAGGTTAGAATCAATGTAAATCGGTGTGCTTTTTGCCAGTGTCGCTAAGGCGTCTCGCAAGTCTGCGGTTCGGTTGAAGGTTTTAATGCAGACGCCTGTAAATTCAGCCGCTTGCTCCCACGCACGGGTTAGCGTGTTGTCATCATCAATAAACACTAACTGCGGTTGTTCTTGAGATGGAGCTTGGGCTTGCGCCGTCTGGACCAGCTGAATAGCAATATAGGGTGAAAAGTTTTTGGGGATGATTTTCACGCCCAGTTTTTTCGCTTGTGCACGTACCTTGGCTTCCTCGTAACGACTAGTCACTAGGATAGCGCGATCGCTTAATGCTAACCCTTCAACTAAATCTAACCCGGTTTCATCAGACCCTAATAATTCATAATCCACTAAAAATAGCGATTGTGATAAATCGGCAGCCGCACAATATTCCCGAAACGTTTTGCTGTGGTGAATATGTCTTAGCGTGATCTCAGCAAGAAATGGCTGACAACGCGATGTCCAAATACCATGAATCGATTCATCATCATCCAGTATAACCACAGTGCTGTCCGGCTCCAGCATTAAGGCTTCTTGAAACCAGTCGGGAGCCGGTGCTGTCGGCAAATCAATGATCACCGTCGTACCTTGTCCTACTTGGGAGGTCATATCAAAGTGCCCACCACCCTGTTCCACCAAGCCGATAGCGCTCGCAATGCCAATGCCGGTACCGCCTGTTTTACCGTGGGTTATGCCACCGGTTTTGATTTTAGTTAACACGGCAGGTGGCATGCCTTTGCCGGTATCAATCAAACGAATACGCGCGAAATCCGCCTGTTTTTCCAAACGCACGGTGACATCACCGGTGCCTTTAATGGCTTCAATCGCATTATTGAGCAAATTGGATATCACGCGTTTAAATTGTGTGGAATCAATTGTGGCAAAAAGACCAAACGCCTCCACCTCAATATCCAAATTTAGTTCCACACGCCGATCACCCATTTGCGCTTTTTTCTCGGATAATAAGGTATCGAGCAGACTGGATAATAGTTCAGTTTTTTGTGTCGCGGGGGGTTGCTGATCGTTATCGCTGGTTTTCGGCTCTGGCGTTTCGCCGCGATAGTCCACCAATAAATTATTGGCGATATCGTTAATACGACGCACGGCATTACGAATCAAAATACGTTGATCTTCAGGGATTGTAGGAAGATTTCGCAGCACCGTGTTGAGTGCTGCCAACGGTGAGCGAATATCATGAGACACTTGAGCTGCCGCTTCCATCAAGGCTTGTTTTGCCCTTAATGCTTCGGCTGCTTTTCTATCGGTAATATCGACGGAAATGCCGACTAAGCCGTCCACATTTCCACATTCATCGTATAAGGGAGTTTTTTTTGTTAGGAAAAAGCCGGTAGTTCCATCTTCTCTAATGCCTGATTCTTCTAAAGTAATCGTTCTTCCATATTGCAATACCTCATTATCTCCAGCTTTGAGTAAGCTTGCTGCTTCTGATGAGAGGCGCTCGTAAGGGACCTTATTGATTATTTCATTGCGAGAACTTAAACCTAGCGATTTAGCCTGTTCATTATTACAGCCAAGGTATTTTCCGTTTTTGTCTTTCCAATAAACATGTCCAGGCGTTAAGGCAATAACGCTTTCAAGTAGATGAAATCGCTGGAGCTCTTCTCGTCGAGCTTTGGTTACATTTAATGAAACACCAGAGATACCAACTATGCTCCCATCTTTAGCTCTTAGTGGGGCTTTGTGAGTCAAATATAATGCTGTAGTCCCATCACATATATCACTTTCTTCTTCTGTAACAATTGGCTTGCCAGTATTTATTACTTCTTTGTCAATCTGGGTTAACTTGTCGGCTTGCGCCTTCGGAAGCAGATCATAATCAGTTTTCCCAATGTATTCGTTTAGTGATGCTAATTTAAAATCCTCCCATGTTTTTTTACTGCACCCTAGCAATATGCCATTTTTGGTTTTCCAGTAAATATGCCCAGGTAGTTGTTCCATCACTTCTTCCAATGATATGTCTGGAGTATCTTTTTGACTTCGTTTTTTCACCATTATGCCTCGGATAAAATGCCTTGATGCTGTGATATTTTTCCTGAATAGGTAAAACTTAGTTTCTTAGGAACAACCCTTTTGTTAAACTTTAAAGCTACTTCTCTTAGCAAGCCCTGTCCCGTGTTTCCAATAAAATGTTCGTATGTGGCAGACATGGCTACCGTTCTAAACCTTGGGTATATAATGAATTGGCAGCCTGTTTGAGCCCATAGGGGCACTAGTATTGGACATTCTTCCAAGATATAAGTTTCACACAGTTTGAAAGCTTTTTCACTCCCCAATAAGTTATGTCTTTTTAGAAATTTATAAATTGTCTCATGAATTTTGTTTTTGTAGTCGATGTCTGAGTGATAGAGCTCGTCAATTTGAGCTCTGTACTGAGAATAGTCTGGATGATACAGCCACTCATCCCATCGCATAATCTTGGAGTCGATTGATAAATGCTGATAGGCAGCAGAGTTTCGCGTTAACCATTCATCGCCGAGAGAAAGCGATTTTGCATAAAGTTCAGCGTCAGACAAATTAGGATACTTAATACTTAAGGTGTGTCTTTGCAAGGTATCACACAACATGATGGTGCAAGAACGAAAGGTTTCATTGATTAAATCCATTGTGGCAATAAGTTTTTCACCTTCGTGATATGCTTGTCCAACACTAACATGATAAATACAGTCACTATTCTTCATGCTTTTTTTGTCTTGGGGATCGCATCTAAAAGTAACTTTTACTAATGTCTCACGTGGTAGATTAAGCTTCATGTCGCACCGTCTTTTTACCCATGAGTTTAAACTTGTACAAAATAATTTGAGTTGTCACAAGTCCACAAGCAACCATACTAATCGCTTGGCCGTAAATCAGTGCATAGTCTTGATGGTATATGCCATTGATGAATCCAAGAAACTGA